>JABWCL010000045.1 GCA_013360295.1 Ignavibacteriaceae bacterium
ATCAGAGATCAGAGATCAGAGATCAGAGATCAGAGATCAGAGATCAGAGATCAGAGATCAGAGATCAGAGATCAGAGATCAGAGATCAGAGATCAGAGAATGTTGTTTTACCTTCGGAGAGAGTGTGTAATGAACAGGATATAACTGCAGGGGAAAAATCAAATACGCGGAATCTTAAAAACACTTATCGCTTCGTCTTAATAGAAACAGAACCGGGCTGCAGATTACAAACTTACTCGTTTGTTTATGTATTTATACACTTGTTCAATGGCAATTATTGTGCCACAAACGGGGTGCGTTTTTCAGGGATTTTCATCCACCCGCCCCCGGATTTCTCCTATATATTAGAATACCGGCGAGGGAATATATCATAAAACAGAATTGATTGCCAAATGGCAATTAAATATTTGACAGTGGTCACAACCCCTTCCAGTTTCTTCTTATCTTTTTCCCAATTGCAGATTATCCACTCCCCCCGATCAGATTAACCTGTTCCCTATCTTTCTAAAGAGCCTTCCGCAAAGTCAAAAGCAGTGGCATTAATGCATACTCTCAATCTGCCCAACCGGTTCTCTCAAACCACCCCCTCCATTCCCAGGTAAACCCTCCATTTTTCTTCCCCGCTCTGTACCGATTTTTGTTGACAAGTTCCCCTAATCCTGTTATCTTCAGAGGCTTAAATTTTATAATTAGCGCTCTCACTTTGTGGCGGCGCTTCGATACTACTCCGCTCCGTTTTATAATTGAAATCCCGGGGGGATTTAAATTGTTTTAATCATATGCGAAAAGATAAGTCGTGATGCTCTTCAACACGGTTTTCACGCAAAGACGCAAAGTCATTTTTCTTAAGGATGATAAACATCCGCTAAACTGAATTTTTTATTTTATTCTCTATGAGATAGTCCCCCGCGGGATTCTTAATCCCCTAAGGGATTTTTGTTGATAAGAAATAATCCCCACTGGGATTTTTAGTTGGTAATTGATAGTTGATAGTTGATAATTCTTAATTCATACAATCTTGAGTATTGACGGCGCTTCGATACTCCCGACTTAAATTGACAAAGAAAAGAGGTCGGGATACTCAGCGGCCTTACGTTTTTATGATATTTTTTTTCGCCGATTCGTACAGTTTGTTTTTACTAACTATTTGATCCCCTGTGGGATTTTTAGTTGATAAAGCATAATTCTTAATCCCCTCTGGGATTTTTAGTTGATAGTTGATAATTCTTAATCCCCTGTGGGATTTTTAGTTGATAAAGCATAATTCTTAATCCCCTGTGGGATTTTTAGTTGATAAAGCATAATTCTTAATTCTTAATTTTTAATTCTTAATTCCCAAGGAGTGTTACAATGCCCCTGTTAAAAGAGTTTAAAACCATTCCGGATCTGTTTACGTATCTCACGCTTGAGTACAGTAAAACTGTTACCAGGCCTCTGCTCCGGCACAAGGTTAATAACCAGTGGACTGATGTTTCCTACGCACAGTTCAAAGACGAAACAGTTTCATTCGCCAGAGGACTCGCGGAGCTCGGCGTAAAACGGAACGATAAGGTATCCATCATTTCCGAAAATCGCCCGGAATGGGTCTATAGCGATATGGCGATACTCGGGCTAGGCGGCATTGACGTCCCCCTCTACCCTTCCCTGACCGCCGACAGCGTTGAGTTCATTGTTAATAACTCCGATTCGGTCGGTATCATTGTATCTAATAAATTACAGCTTACCAAGGTGCTTAAGATACGCGCCAACTGCAGGCATATGCGGTTTATCGTGGTCCTTAATGAAAAAGACAAACCCGCCGGCGAGAAGGATGTTTATACTTTTGCTGAAGTACAGGAGATGGGAAAGAGGTCTTCGACGTACACTGATGAATACGTCTGGGAAAACGCGCGGCTCGCGAACGAAAACGACCTCTGCACAATAATTTACACCAGCGGCACAACGGGCGAACCTAAAGGGGTAATGCTCACTCACAAAAACATTATCTCAAACGTTAACTCCGCACTGCTCAGTTTCCCAATGTACCCCGAAGATATTTTCCTCTCATTCCTCCCCCTCTGCCACATATTTGAAAGGATGGGCGGATATTATACGGCTTTCGCTTCGGGCGGACAGATATGCTACGCGCAGAGCATTGAGACTGTCGCGCAGGATCTGCAGGATATCAAACCAACTATTATGACCTCCGTTCCGAGGCTGTTTGAGAGGATACACTCAAAAATAATGAAGAACGTTCAGAGTCAGCCGGAGAAGAAACAGAAGATATTCAACTGGGCACTCAAAGTGGGATCGCAGTATACACAGGCAAGGAAAGCCGGTGATATTCCTCTGGGCTTGCGCCTTCAGTATAAACTGGCGGATAAACTTGTATACGGAAAGATCCGTGCCCGTACCGGCGGACGGATTAAGTTCTTCGTTTCAGGCGGCGCTGCCCTGCCGCGTGAGCTTGGAGAATTTTTTGAAATCTTCGGCGTCCTTATTATTGAAGGTTACGGACTTACTGAATCTTCACCGGTGCTTTGCGCCAACCGAATGGACGATTATAAGTTCGGCACAGTCGGCAAACCGTTCCCCAACGTTGAAATAAAGATCGCCCCTGACGGTGAAATTCTTGCCCGCGGACCGAACATTATGCAGGGATATTATAAAAACAAAAAGGAAACCGATGATACGGTTAAAGACGGATGGCTGCATACAGGCGATATCGGAGTGTTCGACGCTGAAGGCCATCTTATGATAACCGACAGGAAGAAGCATCTCTTTAAAACTTCCGGCGGAAAGTATATAGCGCCCACCCCGATCGAGAACATGTTCCTCGCGAGCACATACATTGATCAGTTCGTACTCATCGGTGACCGCAGAATGTTCCTCAGCGCGCTCATCGTTCCCGATTTTGAAGCGCTCAAAGAATACGCTGACAGCCGCAACATCCCTTACAAAGACAACGATGACCTGGTTAAGTCCAAAGAGATTTATGATCTTCTCGAAACAGAGCTTGTCAAATTCCAGAGGAACATAGCAAACTACGAACGCGTAAGGAAATTCGCGCTTCTGGATAAGCCCTTCAGCATCGAAAGCGGAGAAATGACACCGTCTCTCAAACTGAAGAGAAAAGTAATCGAAGAGAGATACAGAGAACTCATTGAAGGAATGTACCAGGGGTTGAGCGAAGGATAAAGCTTGAGAATTAAGAATTAAAAATTAAGAATTAAGAATCCCACAGGGGATTATGAATTATCAACTATAAACTAAGAATCCCAGAGGGGATTAAGAATTATTTATAATCAACTTAAGAATCCCCGGGGAATTATAAACTCCATCCTGGATACTTGTAGTTAAAAGTTACCCCCCCTTCTCTTTCCAAGAGAAGGGGGCGGGGGGATGAGTTCGCTGAATACCGCGCAATAATCTCACCTCCGAGTTCATCCACACTAATCCTCAAAGAGAACAACAATAAGACAAAAGCGGAGAAAGTTAAAAGCAAGATGTGATTGAGAAATTTCTGGAATTAAAATTCCATTCAGAGAGTTAAAAATTTATCTCTGTATAATATTAATTACCTGGCAGGGACCGTTTTTATTTTAAACTTTCATTTCGATAAAGCTCTATCTTTTCGATGAGAAGCGTGAAGGGGCCTTCCTGCTTATCGCTGATTATGATGGATAGTTCTTTAACGGAAGAGAGGTCAATTGGCTTAACGTCAGGCGCGGGCCTTCCGTAATAAAGAGGTTTGAAATCCTTAAAGGAAAGATAGATTATGATTTTTTCTCCGTTAACAGTTTCAAAGCGTGCGTTAAAATAGAGCCCTGTAAATCGCGCGCGGTCACTTAGTGAAACCCCGTACCGCCTCCCATCGCCCGACACAGTAAGAGCAATGCCGTCGTAGCCGCTCATATTCATCCCCGGGAAATTTCTTCTTACGGAAGAAAACCCGCCGTTATTTTTCAGGGATACGGCGCCGGAGAATCTGGCTCCCTCTTCCTCCGGCTTTATATCCGATCCGCTTAATCCACCCATCACCACGTCATCAACTATCACCCATTTTTTTACTTCCCCTGCATCGCGGAAGTCAATAAACCCTGTTTTTTTCATATTCCCGCCGATTGTCACCGCCGCAATCAAACTATATACAAATATAAATGATAACAATTATTTACAGGGCCGAAGTTAATTCCTGATCAAGCGGTTTTACGCCCGAAGGGAATACTTTTATTAGTTCGCCCTGTTCATTAATCAGGTACTTGTGAAAGTTCCATTTTGGTTCTTCCGTGTTCCAGCCGTTTTTGGTTTTATCCGTCAGCCACTTATAGACCGGGTGCATATTGGGATCTTTCACCGAAATCTTTTCGGACATCGGGAAAGTAATATTATAATTCGTCTGGCAGAACTCTTCTATCTCTTCGTTGGTACCCGGTTCCTGGCCCATAAAGTCATTCGCGGGAAATCCAATCACAACCAGTTTTCCGGAGTTCTCCTCATACAGTTTCTGCAGGCCCTCATACTGAGGGGTGTATCCGCACTTGGAGGCGGTATTAACAATAAGGATCTTCTTACCGCGGAAATCGGATAAGTTAACAACCTTTCCGTCCATATCAGTATAGGACAGTTCATAGATTGAAGACTTGCTCTCTGCCCCCTCGGGTCTCGCGACCGGCTTGGAGCAGGAAATAAGTGAAAAAAGGGATAAAATCCCGGAAAATAGTTTCAAATGCTTTACCATAATTTCTCTGATATTTATACGATAAACATCTTTAACGGGAATTTAGTTTCGCAGCGGTATTAAACCTTGGGGAGATTTCCCCATAAATTCAAAAAACGCTAAAATCCTCTAATACCGGCGTGATCTGCCTCCCCATCGATTTTAAGCAAATGCGAGAATAATTGAAACAAGCCAATAAATTCAAAAGGTTGCCTCCTTTATATGGCGACCTTCAAATTGAAGAATGCTTAAAATAAAAATCATTATGCAAAAACTCCTCGAACCTCATAACCTGCCGCAATTCAGCAGACCAGCTCAATTTAGCATTACTAGCGGAAAAAGATAAAATCGATGCTGCCGATGGAATCAGAACCATATTTGGCATTGCGGAAAAAAGTCGGCTGGCCGGGAACTAACACACATAACTGTCGTGAAAACAGCTTCCAAATAAGAAGCCAATTGAATGTATCAAGATAAAAAAGAAATAATGATAATTCCAAATCTTAAACAATTTTTTGGAGGATGTGATATCCTTCATATTCCGGTGAAGAGGCACAATGCCGGCGTGAAGCTGAAATCAGTGGGGTATGGTTTCTTTTTCCGGGACTTGTTTGACCGCAGGAATCCAATTTAACCCGTAAAATCATCGGAAACCGGAGATTCTGCTTTATGTTATAATGGTCAAAAATCACCTGATCACAAGGATCTTTTGGAAAGAGGTTTGTTCCCCTGTAGTCATTTTAATAATATATATACCCGGCACACACTTCGACGTATTTACCCGAAATTCGTGATCACCCTTACCACGGTATTCATTTAGGAGTACCGAAACCTTTCTTCCAAGAATATCATATAATTCAGCTTTTACTATTCCTTCAAGTGGATTTACAAACAAAACGTTTATGTAGGAATCAGCAGGATTGGGGTACACAACCGTGGACAACACAGAAAAGTTACTTTCTTTATCTCCATCTTTAACAAAGGTGAAACCTCCGTCGGTAGTTTTGATAATCGTGCCCCACTCACCCGCTGCCCAACCGGTACCGGGATCGGTAAAAAAGAGTGTATAATAAGTGTTGCCTGAAACCCTTCTCTGTGTTTTCCAACTCTCCCCCGAGTCTGTTGTTTTCATAATTACCCCGCCGGCACAGGAAGCATAACCGGTTGAGCCGTCAATAAAGTGAACCGCATAAACTTCACGCAGCAGTCCCGGAGTTAAATTTCTCCAGGTCTCTCCCTGGTCCGTAGTCTGGATTATCGCTCCTTTAGCCTGGCCATTCTGATAAATTGCGCCTGCTGCCCAACCGGTATCTCTTGAAGTAAATTGTAACGAACGCAGGTAGCCATTAAAGGGTGAGGTGATTTGAGTCCAGGTATCTCCCGCGTCGGAAGTTTTGAAAAGATATGAAGGATAGCCGGAGACATAGCCCTCTCTGTCAGACACGAAATAGACCGAGTACAAATCGCGCCAGTCGGTCATACTTATATCCTGCCAGGTCTCGCCTCCGTCGGTAGTCCTGTAGATAACGCCGTACCAGCCCGCTGCCCAGCCTATCTGCTCCGAAATAAAGTGAAGAGTATAAACGGGAATATTAGCGCCGTAAAACTTTGTGGTCCAACTGTTCCCGCGGTCGGTGGTTTTCAGAATTACGGAATACCTCCCCGGAAACCATTCAAGCGCCGCCGCGTAACCTACTGTATCTGAAATAAACTGAATCTTCCTCACCGCGGCAGTAGTCCCGGTGTTTTGTATGTTCCACTCCGCCCCGCCGTCGGATGTATGTAATATCAGGCCGTTTCCGCCTCCGGCCCAGCCTTTATTTGCAGATACAAAATATAAAGTATTGAAAGTAAGGGTGGTAAGTTTTCTCACTAAGGAAGTCCACACCGCTCCGCCGTTCGTGGTTTTAAAAATTTCACCGTTCCAACCCGCCACCCAGCCTTTATCGGGTGAGATAAAAGAAACTGAATGAAGCCCAACCTGGCTGCTATTCGGTTGCTGAAACCAGGCAGCGCCCCCGTTTGTGGTTTTGAGAATGTGTCCGGTGGCGGCTCCGTGGTATTGCCCGCCGACAATCCAGCCAAGAGAATCAGACAAAAATTGAATTGCATAAAGCGGGCGATTAATCCCGGAGTTCTGTGCTGCCCAGGCAGTTCCTCCGTTTGTAGTTTTAAATATTACGCCTTCATCACCGGCAGCCCATCCCGTATTTTCGTTAACAAAATAAACCGTGTAAAGCATAGCCTGAGCAGATCCCCCGAAGTTTATCCAGGTAGCGCCGCCATCGGTGGTTTTGAGAATGATTCTGTATAAATCCTGACTTCCCACACACCAGCCGGTCGAACTATTGATAAAAAATACAGATCGCAGCGCACCCGTTGTATTGGTTACTAACCTCATCCACGAGTCTCCACCATTTGTTGTCTTAATTATCATCCCCCCGGTGCCGCAGGCATAACCGGTCTGATCCGTCACAAAAAAGAGTGAATTTAGAGCTTCCGGTTGCCCAGTATGAATAAAGTTCCAGGTATCTCCTCCGTCTATTGTTTTTGCTGTGAACCCCTCTTGTGTAACCAGCCAGCCTTTTTGTTCTGATGTAAAAAATAATGAAGAAATGTTTACTTCTTCTCCAATCGCTTTAATTTGCCAGTTGTTACCCCCGTTTGTTGTTTTAATTATTGTTCCAAGGTCTCCGACTGCGTAACCAGTATTCTCATCAACAAATCGGATTTGAGCAAGCGAATTTAATGGCACAGAGGGGTGCTGCCAGAACCAGCCCTGCTGTGCTGTGTTCGTACCAAATGGTAAAAGAATATTAAAACAAAGAAATCTAACGAAATTAAGTTTTCTCACACGTTCAGACATACTTTCCATAATATGCAGGTGCAGCCAGGCCACAAAAAACTTTTTATTCATACCAGCCAATTTACCGCATTTTTTCTACTCCTGCGACATATTCATTCCTGACTGTGTATATTAAATATTGAAATCAGGAACTTTTCCACCGTTCAGGACGTAAAATTCACTGACAGTTACACTATCTTATATTACTAAATTTTGGAAAGAACATTAACACAAAATAGCGCGGGCTATGCATTATCTGCCGGCATTCACGTGCTGGTACTGATCCTTCTGGCTGTAGGCAGCGACGTTATCCCCATCTCCGGCGGAGCGGGTTCATTCGGGCTAATTGAGGCGGAAGCAACAACCTCGCTTATGACAGAAGTGAGGCAGGACCCGACTATACCCTTCGCGGGGCATATTGCCCCGGAAGAAACCATCCCAAACGGTGACGAAGCTATTAATGAGGAAAAGTCAGAAGAAACCGCTAAGGGAGAAAAAGGTGATACACTCGGGATGGGGACCACTCCTGCCGCCGGTACACAGGGCACTTCGTCAGTCGGGACCTCAGGAGGACAAGGGATCGGTTACGGAATTGCCAGCGCTGATACGGGGGGCCTCGCGTCTGTATATGCGGAAGGTACTCTCAATGTACGTATGCGTTACCCTTCCGGATGGAAGTTCATAGACCAGAACAGGAAAAATAAACTTGACGGCGTTACATTCATCGGTTACGCCGTTGATCCCTCTAACGCACCCTATGTGATCCTGCAGGTAAAAGAGAAATACCTCTTCAATTCATCCCGCTACAAAAACAAAGAAGAGCTCTCAAGTTATACTATTTATTATAATGATCCGCAGGAAATGGAAGGACAGGTATCGCAGATACTTTATATCCGCACCGGAGGCGATGAGGACTACTCGATAAAACTCATCGTGAACGGTATGGAGCGGTTCAAAGACTACCAGCCTGTTTTCTTTTCGATGATTAAATCTTTCCGGTTTGGCAGGTCGTTGTTTTAAAAGCGAACCACATTTTCACAAGGTTCACTTTTGGGTTTTCACCTCCTTGAGCCGCAGCTTTGCTTTCCCTTCATAATATAAAATCATTGGATTTGCGGGATCATCAGCAATATGCATCACCCTCCCCCCTTTTAATGGGAGCATCTTTACTGTATCCGTTTCGCTTAATATCAGTGAATTAAGTTTCTTATTCCTTCCATTCAGTTTGATGGCCGATTTAGTTTTCCCTGTTACGGTAAAAAGAACCGGGATTGTATCTTCAACCGCTAATGTTATTTTGTTCTCTTTGATCAGAGTCTGGTAACCGTACCGGCTTATCCACAAAGACATTGCGTCGTGATAAATTTTTTCTCCTGCCGAGAAATCGAAGATTATCCTGTCGGCGCCCTTTACGGCAAATATTGAGATGCTGACCTCCCCCGCCGTTGTATCACCGGAAATTTTCTTATATACAAAACTACGGTAAGGCATAAAGGTTTTTATTTTTGCCTGAAGGTTATAGGTCCCGCCGCTTTCCTGCAATTCGTAGCCTAGGAGAGTGCCGCGCTCAGGTTTGAACAGGCCCTGCGGCATAGCTGTTACGCATAACAGGAGAAGGATGACCACTGATTTCGCGTTTAGAAAAGAATTCATATCTGCAATTTCGTATTCCTGAATGTAATGGACAAACACAGAAGTGTGACCGGGGACAGGTTAGTCATTCTCTGTGACAATCCGGTTCGTCGTTGTAATCTGAAATCAAACCACAGGACTGATCCGGCGGCCTAAAAACTGCCGGGCGGATTCTAGAATTTTCTTTGAAAATATTTTCAATACAATCAGGATTTTTATTAGTTTAATAGACCTCAGATTTTTTCTTAGGAAGCTCTACATATTCTATCACCCTACAGGAGAACTGTATGAATAAATTTCTACTATTTCTGGTATGCGCACTTTTGATACCAAGTCTCACAAACGCAGGCGTAACGGGTAAAATAGCGGGTAAGGTAACCGATCAGGAAACCGGCGAGCCGCTTTTCGGGGTAAACGTCATTATTGAGGGAACAAGAATGGGAGACGCAACAAATGTTGATGGATTCTATTCAATAAACAATATACCGCCCGGTGAATACACTCTGGTATTTTCCGCAGTAGGTTACCAAAAGAAAAGTTTAGTCAGAGTAAAAGTATCCGTTGATTTCACGACCCGGCTCGATGTTAAACTGAGCTCCGAAGTCTTCAGCACAGACGCTGTAGTCGTCGAGGCAAAAGCCCCCCTGATACGCGCCGACCTTACATCCTCGCAAACAACCATTGACGCCAGCCAGATCGCCAACCTGCCCGTTGAAAGCGTGGCGCAGATACTTACGCTGCAGGCGGGAGTAACGCAGGGAGTAGGAGGCGACATCCATATACGCGGCGGCAGGTCAAGTGAAATTGCATATACAATAAATGGAGTATCGGTTTCAAATCCTTTTAATAATTCGGCTACCGTATCCATCGCCACGAACGCGATACAGGAACTTTCAGTGATCAGCGGAACTTTCAACGCGGAATACGGGAACGCGATGAGCGGCATAGTTAACAGCATCACGAAGGAAGGAGGCAGCAAGTATTCCGGGCAGTTTGGATTCTATACGGGCGACCATATCAGTTCAAAAACCGACCCGTTCTTTCACGTTGATGATCTTGACATTACGAGCAACAGCGTCGCCGAGTTCACCTTCGGCGGACCCATTCCGATGGCGGAAGACCTGCTAAGCTTTTTTGTTTCGGGAAGAGTTGAGAATGACCGCGGATGGCTCTACGGCGTGCGCCAGCATAATATATGGGATTCGGCTTACGTAAACCCGGTAAATCCCAACGATATAAGAGTTGCCGCGTCAGGTGATAACGCAATTGTCCCTATGAATCCCAGCCGTGACCTTAGCGCTACCGCCAAACTTACACTTAAACCTTTCCAGGCTTTCAAAATAAATTATGACCTCGTTTACTCAAAGTCTCGCTATAAATCATACAGCCACGACTTCAAATACAACCCCGACGGCACGCCAAACTCATATGACAGGGGAATACTTAATTCACTCGAGGCAAGGCACGCCTGGGATCATAACACATACTATTCTATAAAGGCATCTTACAATCTGCATAATTACAGCTCTTTCCTTTTCCCGCTTCTTGACGCGGGCAACAAGCCGGTTGAGTTCGAACCGGGGATGAGTCTGGCGGGGCTGCACGCCTCAGAGTGGTATCAGCCAACTGAAAAACTTTCAACTCCGCTTGAGTACCTGTTCCTCTTCGGCGGGACTTCAAACGGGCATTCATACGAGAAATCACAGACGTATATGCTGAAGTTTGATTTTGCTTCGCAGGTGCACCAAAGCCACGAAATAAAATTCGGGCTCCAGGTAAAACAGCATCAGTTAGCCTATGAAGACTTTACGGTAAGGAGAGACACCTCCGTCTTCAGGACTCCCACAATCCTCTCGATAGAAACTCCGTACCACGATTACTACGTTAAAGAACCGTTTGAGTTTTCGGCATATCTGCAGGATAAGATGGAGTATGATAATATTATTCTTAATGTCGGACTGCGCTACGATTATTTCGCTCCGAATTCACAGTACTCAACCAACATACTCTACCCGACGCCAAAGGATCCAGAGATACCTCCCACAATTGACAAGAACTCTCTCTTAAAAGACGCGCCGGGCAAACACCAGATGAGCCCGAGGATCGGTATCTCTTTCCCGATAACAGATAAAGGAATAATTCACTTCTCCTACGGGCACTTTTTCCAGATGCCGCCGTTCCAGTATATGTATTCCAACTCAGCGTTTAAATTCAGTTACGCTGTCGGACGCCCTCTCTACGGAAACGCGAATCTTAATCCCGAAAAGACCGTAACCTACGAAATCGGTTTGCAGCAGCAGCTTATGGAAGACCTCGCGTTTAACGTTACCGGCTTCTTTAAAGACGTAAGAGACCTGCTTGCAACGCAGGTGATCAGGGTGAGAGGGGATAAAACCTATAACAAATATGTAAATAAAGATTATGGCAGCATCAAGGGTATCACCTTTACGCTTACGAAACGTCGCACCATGCACGATATGCTCGGCGTGACGCTTGATTATACGTATCAGGTGGCGGAAGGAAATGATATTGATGCCGACGCGTTCTTCCTCGATCTCTCCTCCGGAAGGCAGAGCGAGAAAGTCGTGATATTCCTTCCCTGGGACCAGGCGCACACGCTAAACACAACCGTTTCCGTTGGCGAGGCCAATAACTGGAATATGAGCCTGATCGGAAAGATCAACAGCGGGCTTCCTTACACACCCGAAATTTTCGAAAAACAGGTGCTTGTACGCACAAACAGCGGGAGAAGGCCTCCGCGGTTCAGCGTTGACCTCCTCGCAGAAAAGACATTCGACTTGACCGATTACCGGATAAGCGTATTCCTTAAAGTATTTAACCTGTTCGACAGGCTTAACGAGCGGATAGTATTCCTCGATACCGGGCGCTCCGGTTACACTCTGCTGGAAACCACCGGCGGAGTTAAAGCGGCGCAGGAGTTATCCGAAAGGATACCCGGCGTGAAATCACCGGAAGAATACTTCAACAGGCCAAATTATTATTACGCACCGCGCGAAGTCCGTGTCGGCGCTTCGATTGAGTTTTAAGAGGAATACGGTATGTTCAGAATTAAATTTGTTGTTACAATTATACTGCTTTCCATCACTGCAGTTTTTACACAGACATATAACGAAGTCAGGGAGCGCCGCGCTCAGGAACACGCGGCGATAAAGGACTTTATTGGCAGGGTCGCGCCATCCTACCCGGTCAGCCAGGTTCCCCAGCAGGGGAAAAACTATTCAGGAAGGTTTGAAAAATCTACCGGCACAACAGCAACCGGTACTGACAGGCGCAAACACTACTTTATGAACGGAAACCGCGTACAGACTGAGATATATAATTACGGCGGAATAGCCCCGGGTTATGACCTTCTGCGCGGCGTTAATAACGGCGTCTGGCGCGGGTCTTCATATATCTTTCAGTTCTGCCCGCTCATCGGCGCGGCAATACATCCCAATGGCGATACATCAACAACCATCCATATAATCTCGGACGCTCTGTTTGATTATCCGAACCTGAGAGAAGTGAATCCGGCTACCGGCAAGCTATGGACATTTGAGCCGATAACCGGTTACTCCGACCCGAATTCCGACCTAATGGCTTCAACTCCGGCGGCGGACGCAGACAGGGACGGTAAACCCGACAGCTGGCCGCGCGAGTGGTACAACCCGACTCTCGGTAAATACGTCTGGCCGGGCTACCTTGAGCAGGGAGCGGAAAATGCAGACCTCGAGGTTTTCTGGGCAATGGATGACAGGAATAACCAGGAGTTCCCCTACTACCCCTTCCCCGCCGATACCAACCGGAAAGGGCTAGGGGTTCAGATTGACGGAAGAGCTCTGCAGTGGAGCAACACACTGGCAGAAAACACTATTTTCTTTGTATATACAGTATCGAATGTAAGCGAAAAGAATCTCGATTCGGTTTACTTTGGTATTTACGGAGACTGCGATGTAGGAGGAGGTTCACCCGAAAACACGGACGACAACGGATTCTTTATCCCGCCGTCCAATTTCAATATTCCGGTTTACGCGAGAAGTATGGTATATTTCTGGGATCCGGACGGAGTCGGCGCGCTTGGCATTAAAGTGGGTTACGTGGCTTGTAAGTTCCTTGAAAGCCCGGGCAATCCTTCCGACTTAGCAGATAACGACGGCGACGGAATGGTTGACGAGCGCCAGGATGACGGCATTGATAATGACGCTGACTGGAACGCCGCCACTGACGACGTGGGTATAGACGGTATACCAAATACAACTGACCTCGGCGAAGGCGACGGACTCCCTACTGCAGGAATAATGCTTGCCTCAGGCGCGAGAGACCCGCTCTTCCCCGGCGAGCCTAACTTTGAATTCACTGACCTGGACGAAGCTGACCAGAACGGACTTACCAGTTTTAACAGCTGGACCTGGAACGCGGACAGGGTTTCTAACGATGAGTCAATGTGGAACAGGCTTAAAGCAGGCAACTTCGGCGAAATTATTCAAAGCGCCGATATCGTTTTTGTTTTTGGTTCGGGAGTGATCAAGCTCGCGAAACAGGAAACAAAACGTATTTCGATGTCGCTCCTCTTCGGTGAAACACTTGACGACCTTCTCACAAGCGCCGAAACCGTGCAAAGGATATACAACGCTAACTACCGGTTCTTCAAGCCGCCGACAAAACCGATTGTAACCGCCATCGGCGACGATAAGAAGGTTACACTATACTGGGATGCGGCTTCGGAAGAAAGCCGCGACCCTCTCACCGGCAAGGATTTTGAAGGTTACGTGATTTACAGGAGCACTGACCCTAACTTTGGCGACATCCAGACAATTACCGACGGAAGAGGAAGCGCGTTCTTCTCTGCGCCACTTAAGGACCTTGCGGGCAACGACGCGAGGTGGGATGTTGGCAAACGCGATGAACCTTTTACCGACGTTAATAATAATGGTAAATATGACGCCGGCGAACCATTTATTGACATCAACGTTGATGGAAAGTGGAGCGCGCAGGTAGATGACTGGTGGAAAGGCTACCATCTTGTATCCTTCCAGGGACGAGGCATCCAGTATTTCCTCGGTAATAACCGCGGACTGGTTCACTCTTATGTTGACTCCAATAACGTAATTAACGGTCAAACTTATTATTACGCGGTGGTTGCTTATGACCACGGTGATTCAACCGGTGTTCCTCCGACGGAGACTACAAAAAAGATTACCTACGACCCGATAAAATCAACTTATGAGTTCGACGTTAATACCGTTCAGGTGATACCCGGCCCAAGGGCAAGCGGCTATTCACATCCTGCAAACCACAGCTCCGGAATAACACAGGTTCACGGCACAGGAAACGGTATCTTTAAGGTTGACCTCCTTAACGATCTGGAACTTGTTGATAATCTTGAATACGAAATTTCATTCGATGATACCGTGCAAACCAACGCCGGTACATTTGGAAGAAAAAATTATTCGATTCTCAGGAAAAAGGAAGAAACCGAAGAAGTTGTTTTCTACGGAGACAATTTCTATAAACTGAATCATTCACACGCAGACCGTGATTATGGTGTAGTAGTTAAAAATTCCTCCGGCACCATATATACGGAAGGGACTGACTACATTATAGACTACACTCGCGGACTTGTACGCAGAACTTCTTCCGCAAGCCCGATCCCGGACAGCAGCAGAGCTATGGTTACTTACCGCTACTACCCCGTCTGGCAAAGTACGCTGTTAAATTATGAGGACGGCAACAATACTTTCGACGGACTGAGAGTTAGGTCTTATGATCATAAAGAACTCGCGCTTGACACTGTTAATACCCGCTGGAGCGAAGGAACGACTAATTTCAGGTTTGTTGTTTCGCTGACTGTGGTCGGAGTTAAAAAGGCAAAGTATCCCGCCGATTATGAAATCACTTTCTCGGATACTGACATAGACTCCGCGAAGATACCGTTCGGCGCTACAACGAGGACAATCCCAACAAAGTATACCGTGAAAGAAATAACTTACGGAGTGCCGCGCAGGCTTTGGACACTCGTTAACGAAAATCCTTCCACCCGCAATAACCAGTGGGATGTGGGAGAAGAGATCATCCTTTTTACGCCATATACTACCGCGACAACAAGCGATACGGTGACTTGGTCAATAAGACTCTTCCCGCCAACTGACACAACTGTAACGCCTAATCCGCCGGGGAACGGTGATAAACTGATGCTGCTTACTCAGCGGCCGTTTAGTAATGCCGACAGGTTTACGTTCAAGTCTTTTTCGGGTTCATATTCGAATGATAAGGCTAAATCAAACCTGGATAACGTGTACGTCGTCCCAAATCCTTATATCGGTTATAACGAACTGGAACCGACAAATAAACTGCCGGGTAAAACCCGCGGAGAGCGGAGGATCTATTTCGAGAACCTTCCGATGCGCTGCTCAATAAGGATCTACACCCTTAGCGGCGAATTCGTAAAACTGATAGAACACGACTCCTATTATGACAACGGCAGGGAGTTCTGGAACCTGCTTAATGAGGACGGTTTCAGCGTGGCTTACGGCATCTACTTCGCGCATATTGACGCGCCGGGTGTCGGTGAAAAGTTAATTAAATTCGCACTGATTAAGTAGTGGAGAAAGTAAAATGAAAACCCTAATAACATCAGTAAAATTATTTCTCCTTTCAGCGGTTTGTTTATTTGTTACGGCAAATGAAACAGCCGGACAGATATCCACCTCCACCAACAAAGCCGGAACGACAGCCGCGCAGTTTCTGAAGATTGGTGTCGGGTCACGCGCTATTGGTATGGGCGGCGCCTTTACCACAATGCCCGGCGACCTAAACGCGATCTACTGGAACCCCGCCGGAATAGCAAAAATCTATTCCCGACAGGCTAACTTCAATCACATTGACTGGATAATGGATGTGAACTACGATTACAGTTCGGCGGCAATGTATATTGATGAGGTCGGAACTGTAGGCGCCTTTATCTCTGTGCTGAGTATGGGCGATATGCCTGTGCGCACAATTGAAAAACCGGAAGGCACCGGCGAACTCTTTACATACAGCACACTTATGGCAGGTGTCTCCTACGCCAGGCACCTGACGGACAATTTCGCTATCGGGTTTAACGCGAAGTATATCCGCGAGGATATATATAATGAATCCGCCTATTCGATTGCGTTTGATATAGGCACACTCTACACGATCCCGGTACTGAATGAGTTCCGTCTTGGCGCTTCAATTACCAACTTCGGCCCGAAAATGACGCTTGACGGACGGGATATACTGGTGATAAATAAAGTCGGCGCGGGAGAAGGGAACCTGATCAACAACAAAACGGAACTTGATGCTTTTGATCTCCCTCTCACCTTCAGGATCGGTGTGGCTTCCGATATAATCAAACAGGAAGAGCACCTGCTCACTGTTGCCATTGATGCTATTCACCCGAATGATAATACCGAAAGCATCAATACGGGCGCGGAGTACGCATACAATGAAATCTTCTTCCTTCGCGGAGGATATAAAGCATTGTTTGAGCGCCACACAGAACAGGGATTAACGCTGGGATTTGGCGTTCAATACCAGGTAGTGGACGGTGTGAAAATGATGGTTGATTATGCTTACCAGGATTTCGGCAGGCTAAGTATGGTCCATTATATTTCCATCGGCGTAAAGTTCTGATCATTTCTTTTAGCGGGGGTGGCTTAGGCTGCCCCCGGCTTTTTACCTCTAAAATAGATCACATAAAACAGAGAAAAGGCGGATGACCTCAGATAATAAAATAATTTGCGAAAATCAACATTATCTGTATCAATTGCGTTCCGTCACATCGAATAAAAACTATCATCTTATTCTTTATCTTAGCACCTTTAGCAACATCAGGTGCAGCAGAGCCATTAAGGAAAAAAATTCTTAATTCTTAATTTTTAATTCTTAATTGTATAGAGTTGTTTTTGTCTTGTAATTAAGCATATAAACCTTTACATTATCTTTCTTAAAACTGAATGGTTCGTTTATGAAGACAAAACTCACCATCGTGTGTGTCATATTTTCGGCGTTAACAGTTGTGTTAAACAGCCAGACCAAATCGCTTATTTATGACTACTACCAGAATTTTATGTCCGCTAACACGGATATGACTTTCAACCAGCTTCGCGCCATTACGCCGCAGGTGAGCTATAAAAACAACCTTGGCTACGACACTACCGCGATACTCTACCTGGATTCAATTTCCGCCAGATACCAGTTAACCCCATACGAAAAGCAATTGATCGCGCAGAACGGATTTATGGTCACTGACCGTAAGCGGTGGGATAGTTTCGGACATATGGTCGCCGATGTTTTTCATAAAGACCTGCCAATGTTCATCTCCGCTGATATGATGCTTCACGTGATGCATAAATCGTATGATAATATCCTGCTTGACATTGAAGGGGGTTTTCTTATTGGCAGGACAAAAACCCTGCTAGATGAAATGGCGCAGCAGGTTCCCGGTTTGCATACGCAATACTCACAGTATCCCGATTTCGTGCAGCCGCTGAAAGACCTCGACTATTACATCACCGTCGGGAGAAAGTTATTTGCATCCTCCGCGTCCCCATACTACAGCGCCAACATTGCCAGGATAGATACCACAATGAACTATATCTCAACTTTGGCTGTACCTTTCACCAATCTCTTCGGCGAGGATGACCACTATATTGATTTCAGCCAGTTTAAAGTACGCGGGCATTATGCTGATTCGGTAAATCAGATGATGTACCCTCTGATTGATGAATACTTCAAAGTGATGATCTGGCTTGGAAGGACTGAAATTCCTTTGCTCGATTCCGGTGGCAATCCTGTAAAACGAACTATCATTCTCTCGGCTCTGCTTGCAGGCCTGCTGAATAATTCTTCCATCAATGCTAAGTACACTGATATTGATAAAGTTATTACTACCTTTGTCGGTGATCAGGACAATCTTACCGTACCTAATTTCAATATGGTTCTTTCCAACTGCGGGATTAACAACCTTCTCCTGTTGCAGAATCAGGCGACTCTCGCTCAGGTAAGGGATACAATTATTAATAATCCTTTTGCTTTCCAGAGAATTGTATCTCAGATACTTTTAAGCAGCCCGTTTGATACTACTATCGTGCCCCCCGCGGTTGCTATTATGCTTTTCGGGCAAAGGTTTATACCGGATTCATATATCACCTCACAAGTGGTTTATGACAGGATCATTTATAACGGAGCCAAGCAACGCCGTATGCTCCCTTCGAGCCTGGATGTATTATACGGCCTTGGTAACAACCACGCGCTGGAATTCATCAAGCCGGAGCTTCAGAGATGGAACTACTCGAAGAATCTTGCCGCGGTGCGTTACCTGATTTCCGCCTATGAACCACAGTTTTGGGATACATCGCTCTTTAATATCTGGCTTAACGGAGTAAGAAGGCTTAATCCGCCCGAGCAAACCAGCACACTGCCGCCCTTTATGCAGACAAACGCGTACTGGAACCAGAAGATGAACACACAACTCGGAAGCTGGATTGAACTGCGGCACGATAATATTTTATACGCGAAGCAATCCTATTCATCAGGCTGGATATGTTCATACCCGCACAGTTATGTTGAGCCGTTCCCCGAATTGTACTATACGATAGGCAAGTTCGGACGGAAGCTGCGCGATCTTGTCACCCCGCTTGATATTCCGTCGTGGACAAAATCGCAAATGCAGTTTTTCGGCACGTTCCTTTCAGGCGTATGCGATACACTGAGAACAATTTCAATTAAAGAAATTTTACGCGAACCTCTAACCAATAACGAAAAAGATTTCCTTAAAGAAATGCTGAAGTTCGCGCCGGGGTATTCTTCTTCATACACCGGATGGTATTACAAACTGTATTACAATGCCGATATAAATTTTCAGAAGAAGGATTTCATCGTTGCGGATTATCATACCGCGGCATTTGACACAGTATTTAACTGGGTTGGTAATGTAAAACACGGCGGTACGGGACCGGTTAATCTCGCTGTGTATGCTATCCCCTATCCCGACTCACAACTGATCGCTTATGTCGGGCCGGCTTACAGTTATTACGAATATACTTCGACGAATATGCTGCGGCTTGATGATAATGAGTGGTTATCACAGTATCTGGCGCAATCAGCGCGTCCGGGATTTGTAAACAATTACCTCGCGAACCAGTACGGCTTGCCGTGGTCGGGCGATAACAATCTTGTTTCTTATCGCGATGAAGGGATACAGCCGGAGTTCCGCCTGCTGAACAATTATCCAAATCCTTTTAACAATACAACCATTATCGCGTTTGATATTACAGGCGCAAGCGAACTGAAGAATATTGAAATTAACATTTACGATATTCAGGGAAACATTGTAAAGCGGCTTATGAATGAAGTCCGTTCTTCCGGCAGGCACTTTGTAAACTGGACAGGGACTAATGATGCCAACCAGCCTGTAGCAAGCGGAATTTATCTTTACAGGATTAAGTACGGAGACAAGCAGTATATCGGAAAGATGAATCTGCTGAAATAAAGACACCATAGTACAGAAAAACACAACGTTTATAAATGTAACACAGGATATTTTCCTGTGTGCGGTTTTAAGAACTCATTTACGTTTTGATTGAGGATACTGGTAAATTTGCACGGAGTTCTGCTATGATTCGTCGTTCTCAGGTAGATAACCTGAGTTACAGTGTTATTATGAAAAAAGCCCCAGGGTTTCCCGAGGGGCTTTTTTGATCATTGATCATTGTTATTTGATCATTGAAAAATTATTTCGTCAACATCATTTTGCGGACGTCGGTCTTCTCGGGGGTTATTAGTTTATAATAGTACACTCCGCTTGAGAGGCCTGCGGCGTTGAATTTAATATCGTATACTCTGCCTGCTTCCGCTATTCCGTTATATATTTCACGGACTTCCACTCCAAGAGCATTATATACTTTTATCGCGGCTTTGGTGTCCTTGCTGAACGCAAACTTTATGCTTGTTGATGGATTGAACGGATTTGGATAATTTTGCTCAAGCCTGTATCCGCCCGGGAGAATTCCCATATCTACTTCAACCACCGGACTGTAATCAAATGTACCGTCAGTATCAACCTGTTTCAGACGGTAGAAATATTTACCGGAAACGGCGGTGTTATCGGTATAGTTGTAATTCTTAGGCGAGTTACTGTTCCCAGCACCCTGAACAAATCCGATCTTCGACCAGTTGCTCTTATCTGTTGATCTTTCAACATCGAAGCCGTAGTTGTTTATTTCGGTGGCAGTTTGCCAGGTTAAACTGGGCTTACCATCTACTAACTTTGCGGAAAATGATTTCAGTTCCACTGGCAAGGCTGACATTTGTCCACCCGTAAATTCCGAGAAGGCAGAAACTGTTCCACTAAGGGTATTTGTTCCCGCATCGACTGCATTAAGAAGTGCCCACGATGAACCATTATAACGTCCGCAATAAAGATTCCCCTCAGTACCGTTAATATCGGCATCTACATATATAAATGAAGCATTGCAGGAAAATGATGATATTCCGGAGGATGTTACAGTCCAATACCTGGAGATAAAATCGGTTGAACTTGTATTGCCGGGATGTTTGGCATCGCTTAGTTTTACTGCAGCATAGGCATCAGAAAATGTGCCGGATGTAAAATTCAGAGTTACCGGAGAGTACTCGGCAGTGCCTGTATTATCGCCAACGGGGAAAGTGAACGAACCTGCGCCAGTATAAACTTTTCTGACTTCTCCGGTACTTGTTGCAACTATCATTTTAGTTGCACCCGGCGTGCCATCAAGAGTTGCGCCCGAGTTCAGTGTTAGATTATTCGCTCCGATTGTGATTAACCCAGCGTCAAACTGAAGCTCATTATCAATGACGATGGAATTATTCAAAGTCAATCCATTTGAATTATTAATTCTGAAGTAATCAAAGTTTGTCGCTCCTGTCAATGTTTGTGCTGATGTTCCGTCAAATAAAACCTCTCTTTCGCTGCAGGTGAATGTTCCGCTGTTGCTCCAGTTGCCACCTACTTCCAGATCACCGCCAATCGCTGAAGAAAGGGAAAATGAAGCTCCTGAAGAAATTTGAAAATCGCCGGCGACGTTGATCTTGCTTCCGCAGTCTTCTGATGAGATTGTGCCCCCTCCTATGATCAGGTTTCCGTTGATTGTCCAAGCTCCGCCGGATGCCCTGGATAAGGTGCGTCCCGATGAATTCATAGTAAAATCATATACGGTTATAGCGCCGAAGCCTGTTATGTCAGAAGCGCTGTTAAATATATAACTGCTTCGTGAAAACGGCGGAGTGCTGGAACCATCAGAGGTTGAACTTACTATGTAGTAATAATTATTCCGCGAGGTGGTTCCGATATAAGCGCTGGGATTATCCGGAGGCTGCTGACTATAAACATAACCGCCACTTGAGGTTACGTACAGGAACCAGGCAAATGAGCTTGGGCGCCCACCAATAAGCGACCAGGGTATGCTGAACTCACGAGTGCCGCCGTTGTAAGAATATGTTCCGTACCCCACAGTGCCCGAACCCCACCCCCCGCTTCCATTTGCAGTCCGGTATTCGTGGTAACTATCCTTTTCATAAAAAACAATATCTGCCCTGAATGAAATTGCCTCAAAATTTGTGTTGTCGAACTCTTTCCCAATAAGAGACCCGTCCGAATTTGAACCTCCGTTAATTGGAGTAAGGGGATCTTTATCAATGTATAATATTGCTGCTTCACTGGCTGTTGCACCTGTTATACCAACGTAAAGGTTTGTATTATCCCAGGTCATATAAACATTGTTATACATATTATAGCCATTAGTGTGAGTACCATATTCATTTTCACCTATGGTCCCATCGACAGTGACGGTTGTGAATTGAGGATATAGTAATTTTGTGGAAAGTAAAAGGAGAGCCAACAATGTAAACCAACTTTTCATCTGAAACTCCGAAAAAAGTTTTGGTTAAATGAAATCGGCAATGGATGAATCGTGACCCTTGAATACATTCATACACAAATGCCACGGCGAAACTTACTAATAAATTGATCAAATGGCAAAAAGTTGGGAGAAAGGCATAATAGAACTGTTCGAATTTCTCATCTTTTCGAAGGTTGATTATTAAAATGGTGACCCTGATCACTATATCCGAATTTAATTCCAATTACCATAGAAGAGTGTCCCTTGGCTGGGATGGGTATTTTTCTGCGCGCCAGTATTTAATATGTAACACAGGATCCCCCGTTAGGGACAGGTATTTTCCTGTGTACGGTTTATGTAACTCACCTGCGTTATGACATAGGGGGGAGGGAAATATTTTCAGAGTACTGCTATAGTTTACCGTCACCCGTTGTAACACAGGATATTTTCCTGTGTACGGTTTAAGTAACTCATTTACCTTTTGACTTAGAGCGGTGGTATATCTTTTCCGAGTACTGCTATGGTTTACCGTTCTCAGGTAAATACCCTGAGTTACATCGTTATATCACCTTTGTAACACAGGATATTTTCCTGTGTGCGGTTTATGTAACTCACTTGCGTTATGACTTAGAGCGGTGGGAAATCTTTTCGGTGTACTGCTATGGTAGACCGTTCTCAGGTAGATAACCTGAGTTACATCGTTATATCACCTTTTGTAACACAGGATGTTTTCCTGTGTGCGGTTTATGTAACTCACTTGCGTTATGACTTAGAGCGGTGGGAAATCTTTTCGGTGTACTGCTATGGTACACCGGTCTCAGGTAGATAACCTGAGTTACATCGTTTTATCACCCGCTGTAACACAGGATATTTTCCTGTGTGCGAGTTATGTAACTCACTTGCGTTATGACTTAGAGCGGTGGGAAATCTTTTCGATGTACCGCTATGGTAGACCGTTCTCAGGTAAATAACCTGAGTTACATCTTTTGTTGTTATTTTCTGTGCGATTGTTTATCATTGTATTCATTTCCATTTTTACTATCTTGGCGAATAATTATTTTATTTAATACGATGACCAGGCAAGTATTTTACAGGAGAAATCTTCCGCATCTCCACGCTTACAGTGGGACCTACTTTATTACTTACAGGCTTCACAACAGCATTCCCATACACTTATTAGAAGAACTAAGAGCAGAATACAAATCCCACCTTACCATCACCAAGGATAAAAACGAAACACTTAAACATCTGTTTATCAAATATGATAAGCTTCTTGAGAATAATCAATTAGATTCAATAAACCTCACTGATCCGAAATTAGCTGAACAGGTAAAAAGAACACTGCATTACCCCGACAAAAAGGACTACAACCTGATCTGCTATTGCATTATGCCTAATCACGTCCACCTTGTCTTTGAACTTACAAAAGAAAGTAAAGGAGTGCAAAGAATTCTGCATTCTATAAAGCGTATCTCCGCAATTGAAATTAATAAAATAATAAGTAAAACTGGCGCCTTGTGGCAATCGGAAAGTTACGACAGATTGATAAGAGATGATAAGGAGTTATACCATACTTGTAATTATGTGTTGAATAATCCTGTAAATGCGAAACTTGTGTCGCACGCAAATCAATGGCAGCACAGTTACTACGATCATACAATAATAAGTCCGCCGGATCCACCAGCTGATAAATAATAATGCGACATTTCGTATTATGATACAGGATTCCCTACAAGGGACAGGTATTTCCGAGTCTCTGATGGCATTTAATGTAAACACAGGATATTTCCCTGTGTGCGGTTTTAGGAACTCATTTACGTTATGATGAAGGCCGGTGGTATATCTTTTCAGAGTACTGCTATCTTTTACCGTTCTCAGGTAAATAACCTGAGTTACATCATTATATCACCTTTTGTAACACAGGATATTTTCCTGTGTGCGGGTTATGTAACTCAATTGCGTT
>JABWCL010000046.1 GCA_013360295.1 Ignavibacteriaceae bacterium
CCGTTTATATCCTCCACCAAAGCAGTGAAATGGCTTCAGCCATTTGCGGGTATGACGAATAACACCGCCGGGAGGGGCAAGCCCGCTCCCCTACTTTTGCAAATCTGCGATCATCCGTTGTATCCGCATAGTCTGTGTTCAATCCCTTTCCTCAAAGAATTCTTAATTCTTAATTTTTAATTCTTAATTATTTTAAGTACAACATTTTCTTCGTCTCGCTGTAGTTACCTGCCTGCAACCGGTAGAAATAAATTCCTCCCGCCAGGCCTTCCGCGCTGAAAGATACTTCATAACTTCCCGCGGGTTTTTCTTCATTAACCAGCGTGGCGACTTCTTTACCAAGCACATTGTAGACTGATAACTGTACGCGGCAGCTTTGAGGAATACCGTACTGTATGATGGTTGTTGGATTATCCGGATGGATGGCACTGCCAAACGGATTTGGATAATTCTGCTTGAGGCCGAAGCCGGATGGTACAGCAGGTGCGTTTTCATTCAAACCGGTTACAGTCACTACTTTATATCCCTTGGCAAGGGCATCGTAGTTTTCGCGTAAAGCTGAGTACCCAACAAAAAAATTATCCATATTGCTGTTTATGCCGTATGGCCAGTTTGCCTGCTCTGCTACGGTAAACCAGGGAGATACCGTGCTGCCTGTCTGGCTGTATCCCCGTGCGTAGATCTTTTCACTCTTATAATAGCAAACAAGAAAATAACCGGGGGAGAGATAATGCGCCGATGCCCAGGATACCTGTGAAACTAAAGAGATGTTTTTGACAAGAGAATCGCCGGCAAAATTAAGGATGTGCCCGTAATAGTTCTGCCCGTAGACCGTATTTGAGACTGCCTGGAGCGAAAAGAATTTATCGCCGGAAAGATGAACGGTGAAAGCTCCGTTTTTCAGCGGCACAACCGTATTCAAGTTCTTATCGAGGATGGAGTACATATCTTCAAATAAGACGGCATACCTCTCTCCCTCAATGCGTATTAGGCTGAGAATTGAACTGCTGCCGCCTATGATTTTTTCATTCAGGGTTGCGCCTTCAGGACTGATCTCCCTGACAACTGCATCAGTGTTAGTATTGAAAAGAACGAGCACTGAACCGTTATAGCCGGCGCATAATGCCACCGGCGAACTCTGCGTCAGAGGGGCGCCATTGTAAAAGAGAGTATCCGCTCGCGCCGGGGTTAGAGAAGAATCATAAAAATAAAGAACCGCCGTATAAGGGGGGTATGAACCCGGCGCAGCTACCGCTCCGCCGTTATTAATAAAGACCATATTTGAGGATACAACATTCTTCTCCCCGGAAAGGAATTCTCCCGTTGCGCTGATCATCCGTCCCGATAAAACTGATTCATCTTTGTATATTACAAAGCTTCCGCCGCCGGGCGCGGGGACAACTGACACGGTGCCTTCATTGCTTCCGGAGGTCTCGTCATTCAGTTTTACTGATGCAGCCGGCGCGAACCCGTTAAGTATAGCCGCGTAAACATCTCCGCAGGAACTATACGCGCTAATGTAGGAGGACTCGCCGCGCTTTATCAGAGTGTTTCCGAGCGAGCCAGGGATATTTGTGCTGTCCGCGATCGTTCTGCCGAGATAAGCGCCATCGCCGGAGAAAGAGTGCACCTCGGCAAGATAATTATAACCGCCGCCGGCATATACAAGTGTATTTATGATGTAATCAAACTTGCCGCTGTGACGGTTTGTAATAAAATTATCAACCACATTTTTATAACTTAAGGGGCTTATGCTTCTGAACCTTAGCGGAAATTCGGCGATTGCCCCCTTAAATTCTCCCCTATGATTAAACCGCAGAACTTTTACTTTTCCTGAATCGGGGCAGGCAATAAATGCCTGGTAGAGAGAATCCTGAACTGAAGTAACTGAAAGTAAATACCTGTTGGACATAAGTCCTGAATTATTCCCCGCATCGAGAAAATAGAGCGGGAGGGAGTCGGCTGTTATCTGCCCGTCCGGGGAGAAGAATATTCCCCGCAAGTGAATGGGCGCGGACATAAAAACAGGGGGTTCATCAACATAGAAAAGGGCGTATTTCCCGTCACTAAGCATTACCGGTTCGATCTTCGCCTGGCTGTAAATCCCGATTTCCTCATAATCAATTTCTGTTCCCGCCGTAGAGTAGATCTTACGGAAAACACGTTTATCAAGTGAGCCGAATCCGAAAAATTTACCGGAGTGAAATAAGACGCGGTAAGTATTGGGCATAACTCCGGTGCCGCACCAGGGGACCTGGTAGCTCGAGAACATATTACGCGGGCCGATTTTGGTTGCGCCCGCGGAAACCTGTGCGTAGTGGGTGAGGATGTCGCTGGTAAAACCGGAATAGGAGATGTATTCCCTTCCGAGGGAGAGGAGCGTATCGCCGTTCATCGCCGCGGATTCGTTCCCTTCCACGCGGAATGAAGCGCCGGCGGTGTTAAGGTTTGCGTCTACAACTCTGGCGTAGAACGCGTCTGAGCCGTGCCTCAGATCTTTCCAGATAATGATTGCCTGATCATCCGGTTTGATGAATATCTTCGCGTCACTCTGGATTACTGTTGACGGAGAATTTTCTATGCTTACTTTGAACTCGTCTTTAAACGGCAGGGGAACCTGGGAGTGAATCACCCCGTGGAAAAAAAGCGCAATGAAGAAAAATGCCGCCTTCCGCATATGACTTAATGCGTCCCATTTTATTTATTGATAATGAATTATTTCATCAGCAATAGTTTCCCTGTTGCTGATTCTGTTTTTGTCCTGTAAGTGCAAAAGTATATTCCTGATGCAAGACTGCCGGCATCGAAGCTGAACGTGTGCCTGCCGCCTTCCAGATAACCCTCATAAATCACTGCCGCCGCTTCACCTCTGATATTATAAAGTGTAAGGGTTCCGAATGAAGCGGATGAAGTTTCAATGAATATTTTCGGACTGCCGGAGTTTACACCCGAAGAAATAAAGTAAGGATTAGGATAAAAGGAGAGAGATGTTCTGTTTTTTCCTCCCGCATCTTCCTTCTCCACCGATGTAGCCGGTACGATTGCCCGCAGCCTTACGGGGAAAATGACATCCGGATTCCTGAGTGTTCCGATTTTCATATCCACATAAGCGGTTCCCGGGGTCACCATATCCGCGAAGATGTGAAGCTGTATTCTCCTTGTCTCGCCGGCGGTTAGCGGGGAGCTGCCAAAATCGGGAGTGGTGGCAATGCTGTCCACAAATGAAGCGAAACAAAAATCAAAACAGAGAGCGCTCTGCCAGGTGGAGGGAAGCTCATTCCTCGTTCGTACAACATAGACGGCAACATCTCCAGCGGAGATGTTTTTAACATCAACGTCAAATATCATTTCAGACCCCGGGTTGCCGGAGACGAGAGTATCGTGAAGCGTTACAGTGATGTCCTGCGGGAAGCTTGCGGCTGATAACAGAATGACAAAAAAGAAGATAACAGATTTTTTATTTGTGAACATCGGATTTCCGGAAAATTATTTATGAGGGAGCGGTTGCCCGCTCCCACGAAAAGAAATTACTTTATTAAAGATAACTTTTTAGTCTGAGAATAAATATACCCGTTATTTTCAACGGCTTCGAGTTTGTAGAAATAAATTCCGCTTTCGATTGCAGAGGCGTTGAACTCCACGGAATGAGTGCCCAGACCCAGGTTTCCGTTCACCAGCGTAGCGACTTCAGCGCCGAGGACGTTGTATATTTTCAGTGTCACACGTGCCTCGTTCGCGATTGAAAAACGGATTCTGGTTGAGGGGTTGAACGGGTTCGGATAATTCTGCGCAAGCTCATACGCGCTTGGCCCTAGAACATCGATCTCAGCGATATTCGTGAAGTCATAAGTACCGTCAAGATCAACCTGGCGGAGCCGGTAAGCGTGTGTACCGGCGGGCAGGCCGTTTTCGGTAAATTTGTATGAATTTACTTCGCTTGTTGTGCCCTGTCCTTTTACGAATCCAACTGTTACGAACGCGCCGTTTACCCTACGCTGAATTTCAAACCCGAGGTTATTTACTTCGCTGGCGGTTGTCCAGGTAATCTGGGCGGTAGTCCCGATAGCTATCGCGCTGAACGATGTAAGCTCAACAGGGATAATACCGTTAAGTGAATATGAAACCGTCTGCCACTGGCTTGGGCTTGAAGGGACAAAGGATGAAGTTGTGGTACCGGCGGTAGCGAGTGCTGTTCCGGATTTATCGAATATAGTATAAGGATAAGTAAGCCCGCCGTCATTAGACAGATAAACAATCAGCCTGTCGGGATAGGAGGCGGAATATGCCGCGTAGGCGTAATCGAATTTAATAGAATCAGCATCCAGCAACCCGGGGAATACGCCTGTTACGAGTGAGTCATACTGGTTAGTCTGTGAATAGCTGTAGAACTCAACCCGTATTGATTTACTTCCTCCGAAAGTAGGTCCGTTAGCTCCTGCAAACTCGGAGAAAGTGAATCTTCCGTCGGGATTATACAGTGTCCATCCCGCCGGAGGGACTGAACCTTCGAAGAGGTTATAGTGAAAAACATTCTCAAAAGGAATGCCCGCGCCGGTGATTTCCCTTATATTGTTTGAAGGGACGGCATCTTCGGACTGGACCGGTTTCTCCACAGCCACTATTTCATTAATCGGCGGAGCCTCAATGGTAACGAAATTCCTGGATTTACCGCTGTTAAGCACTTCCTTGTTAACGTCATTCTGGACAAAAGCCATCGTATAGATAAGTGAATCAACCCAGACAGCGAGATCAAGTTTGTATGTAAAAGAGAACTGATAATTGCCCGGGGTTTTGGGAACCTGAACGCCCTCGTTTGCGGGAACCGCGCGGCGGAATACGTCAAAAAACTCTGTTTCGCCGTTTGTACCGGGGGCGGTAGCGTAGCGGATTTTTCTTTCAATAACGTGAGTCCTTAACCGGTAATCACCGCTCATCAGCGGCGCAACTACGTTAACGGTAACATCCGCCCTTATTGAATCGCCCGGGATTCGGGTGTGGTTAACTGTTACAGAGAGCGGAGACCCGACACCAAGCCTTGGCCCATATGCATTTGGCAGACTGGTAGCGACCGAGTAAGGGTAGACGGGGTTAACTATTCCGTCCATAATTACGTGAGGAACGCCGCTTACTCCGTAATAAAACCTGCGGTAGTTTGCCTGGTCGGGGTTGTGGAGATACATAGGGTCATTGCCGGGTGAAGGCCAGTTCATATGATACTTTACGGGTACGACCGAATCAAACTTTGCGGTTACAAACGCGTCTATGGTCGGATTGTTTGAGGCACACGGAGCGCACGTTGAACTTGTCCATTCTTCGAAGAGGATCCTTCTCTGAACACCCGGGAAAATGGATGAAGTCTGAGTGAAAATGTTATTAGAAACGTTTTCATCGCCCGGCAGCGCGGAGGTTACGTTAATGGTAAAAGACTGTCCCGGGGTAATGGTATATGAATCAAAGACAACCTGCTGTGAAGCGCCAGGTGCAAGTGAAACAACCTGTTTAGTGCTTGAATACACTCCCGGAGTTATGGTCATTGTTACATTGAACGGAGCGGAGATGTTTCCCTTACCGACATTCATAATTAAGGCTGCCGGCGCGATCGGATACGGCACTGTGCCGATGGCATAACTGGTATCAGCTTTAATATTAGGGATGCTGATTACGGCAGCATCAATATTGAACCTGGTCCCAACCGTTACGTTATCTATGTAAAGGTTATTACCGTACTGGTTAACCGTGACAAATTTTAATTTAACCTGTGCGGGGAGGGAAAAAAGAAGAGCAAAGAGAAGAAAAGGCAGAATGTATTTGTGTTTCATTCGCGTACCTATGATGTTTGATGAATAAAAATATTTGTCGTTTGACAACAATTAAACTTAGAAGTTTAAATTTAAACATCTTTTTTATTGCCGGAAAGAAGATATTTGAGTTTTGATATTTTCTGACCGGGGCGGACTCCTGGGTGACGCCCCGCAACATTATGTAAACTTGAAAAATCTGTTTTTCGGGTATTGTTTATTATCAAAATATTTAGCACGTTTATTTGCTATCTACATTTTATTTTTCAGGAGTTCATTATGAAACGGCTGATATTTTGTTTAAGTGTGTTTCTTTTTACAATGAGTTTGACTGCCGGTACGGTAACCGGTGTGGTTTCAAATTCTGTCAACAATAACCCGGTTTCAGGCGCCCAGGTTCTGGCTCTAGGATTCAGTTCCTCAACAAATGACTCTCTCATTTTTGCCGTTATCTCCGGCCCCGGAGGAGCGTATTTTTTATCAATACCCATAGACGGTACCTATAAAATAATAACAACCCATCCTGATTTTATCACGTCAGTCAACGGACCGTTCCAGATAAACGGAGGCGCAAACATCACGCTCAATATCGCGCTCCAGCCACGCAATAATACCTCGGTAAATATGATAGCCGGCAGGGTAAGGATTGCGGGCACCGAACTTCCTTTGCCGGGTGTAAAAGTTATGCTGATGACGACGAACGCCGCAGGTACGGGGATGTTTACTTATTCAGACTTTGAAGGAAAATACCAATTCCTCAACATTATTCCCGGTATCTACAGCCTTTCCGCACAGAAAGATAGCTTTGTCAATTATTCGCACAATCAGCCCATAAATGTAACACCGACAACCAGGATCGAAAACCTGAATTTTTCATTGGCGCCTGCCGGCGGTTCGCTTACCGCGACTGTCACCGGAGGTGTTTATAGTATATCTTCGAACGCAGCCGGGGTGCCTGTGCCCGGTGCGCATATTACTTTTACTTCCGCGAACGGCCTTGCTTACAGCGCGTATTCCGACAGCACAGGCAGGTACCTCCTGAGTGACATCCCCGCGGGCGGTTATATGGCGAAGTGCGTGAAAGAAGGATACGCTACAAGAACGCTCAATAATATATATCTTGCGCCTAATTCCGTAGATTCAGTGAATTTCTTCCTCGAACCACTTGTAAATACAAACTTTGTCAAAGGACAGGTTAAAAACTCGGTTACTAACGCCCCGATAGAGGGGGTACACGTAGGACTTTCCCCGGGTAATATGCTGCCGGTAATCTACCAGGCGATAACCAACGCGGAAGGGCGGTATGGTATTTTCAATATCCCGCCCGGAGTTTACAGGCTTACAGCATTCAAAGAGGGCTTTAATAATTATATCCATAACGAAACCATTAATATTACCGCGACAACGCAGATAAGCAACCTGGACATCCTCCTCGTTCCGTCGGATCCAACATTACTGGCAACAGTTACGGGAAAGGTGATGACCGGTACGTCCGCAGGAACTGCGACGCCTGTCGCGGGCGCAAAGATAACACTCTTCGGACCGGATTCGCTTATATACATCGTTTTCTCCGATAACCAGGGTAATTTTATTATTCAGGATGTTCTCCCGGGTATTTATAATGCAATTTGCAGCAAAGAAGGATTTGCCACGGTAACCAGGTATCCGTATAATGTTGTTCCGGGAAATAATACACTTCAGTTCTATCTGCAGCCCCAAGGCGGCAATACTTTTGGCGTAATAAGCGGAGTTGTTACGTTTGACGGACAGAACCTCCCGGTACCTTACGCGCTGATCGAATTTCTCGGGAACAATCCTTCGTTGGTTCCTTTTACCGCAAGGACTAACGCAAGCGGCGCATACCACAAGGAACTCCCGGCCGGAACGTATATTGTTTCTGTTGTAATTACAAGTCCTGACAGCAATAATTTCTACAGAGAGTATTTTGACAATGTCCAGAACATAAACGAGGCTACCCCCGTTACTTTACAGGCAGGCACTAATGTATCGAATATTAATTTTGGCGTACCCGGTTCGCCGGTTACTCCGTTTACTTTCACCATCACGGGTGTAGTAAGGGGCGCGAATAACACTCCTGTTCAGGGTGCAATGGTAAAGATCATTTCCCCGATCAGCAGTGTGCCTCCGACTCCCGCGTTCGGAGCCGTTACAAATGAGCAGGGAGTTTATACCCTCACCGTTTCAGTTATTCAGCCCGTTCAGCAGTATATGTTTTATCTTGCTGCTACAAAAGAAGGATACGCGCCTCAGTTTTATGATCATAAGGCCGCGATATCCGAAGCTGACCTGATAACGGTTCAGAACGGAACAAATCTGACTGATATTAATTTTGATCTTGTTGCCGGCGGAAGTACGGGAAGCTACCGGATCTCTGGCAGGGTAACGGACGCGGAAGGCGATCCGCTCGCGGGTGTGTTTGTTATTACATCAAAAGCAGTCAGCGCCGGGCAACTGATAATTACGATCACCGATACCGCCGGATATTATACCACGCAAGCCCTGCAGTCAGGTAAATATTATAATCTTTTCCTGAAGGAAGGATACATACCCGAGTTTTATGATAACGCGATTGCCTGGGAAAACGCGACTCCGCTTTTTATTAATGGAGCAAACCTCACGGGAATTGATGCTTCGCTTGCAAGTGTTAACATAACTCTTTCGTTTGGTATCTTTGCCGGATTTGTAAAAGATGAACTTGGCGCCCCGATATCGGGAGCGATAGTTAATCTTGTTACCGGCGACGGTACGATAAGGAGTTACGCCATCGCGGATGAAACAGGATATTATACAATTGAAGGGATCGGCGCCGCGAACTATGATTTAACAGCTACTCAGGTTGGCTATCTCTCATCCAATCATAATGTTACATATAATCCGCAGAACGGAACTCTTCACACCGTTGATTTTACTCTGTCCCAGTCTCCGGCAAGTGATGTTGGAAATGATGATTCGGTGATTCCCACTGAATTGAAGGTTATGAATTATCCGAATCCATTTAACCCGGCTACGAAGATACATTACTCCATCCCCGCGATGAAGGGCGCGGACGGGAAAGGCGTTTATGTAAGGCTGAAAGTATATGATATACTCGGTAATGAAGCCGCGGCGCTGGTTGATGATTACAAACAGGCCGGGACGTATACTGTCGGGTTCGATGCGGCTGATCTGCCGAGCGGAATTTATATATATGAACTTCGCGCGGGTAACACCAGGGTATCCGGCAAAATGATGCTGATGAAGTAATTACAGGAAATGGCTTTTGTACGGCTTCCCCTTAATAAGCGGAAGCCGTACGCTTTTTAAATATTAATCAAACACCGCGCGCCATACAAATGATTCAAACGCGGTAATCAAACTAACGAGTCCGAAATTCAAGGAACCAGGAAATGAAAACTGCAGTCCTTTTGATTTCTCTGCTGATGTTTTACGCAGAAGTCCCCGCGGTTAACGGCAAGATCCTCACCACCGGCAATAATATTACCATTGTAAAAGTATGGGGCACTCATACAGAAAGAGGATACGCGCAGGGTTTTCTTCTCGCCGCCAAAATAGACGCGATCTACCGCAACTATATCGCCCCCAAATTCGGTCCCGCGCTTTCTGTCGCGAAGGCCACGCTCCTTGACAGCCTTAATTTTTCAATTGATTCCGCCTATGTTCAGGAAGCGAAGGGGTTAGTTGCGGGAATGGCGGACGCGGGCATTACGGGATATGATTACGGTGACCTGCTCCTTGCCAACTCTCTCCTTGATCTTTCCAGTATATTAAGCGCTCAGTATACAATTGACTTTAACCTCGGCTGCTCAAGCCTGATGAGTTGGGGGGACGCAACCCAGGGCACGGCGCTGAACGGCAAGTCCGTGATAAGCAGGAATCTTGACTGGGAAGTGAACTCTAACCTGAACAATAACCAGGTAATGGTGATCCATATTCCCTCTGAAGAGAACGAACAGCCCTGGATAATGATAGGATTTGCGGGACAAATTTCCGCTTTATCCGGTACCAACCGCTCCGGGGTCTCTGCTTTTCAGCACGTGCTTTCGGGAGTTGCCGGACACTCTGCTTACGGAAAGAAATATATTCCGGTGTGGTTCGGGATACGCAAAGGGCTTGAGAGTAAAGACCTGAACGGAGACGGCGCGGATAATACAAACGATATGAGGCACTCACTTCTGCAGAGTGTAAACGGAATGGCGCCCAATTGCATTGTTTCTGTCGGAGCCTCCGCGGCGAACCTGCACGACAGCCTGATTGCAATGGTGGCGGAGGTAACAAATACGGCGCCCTACCATTCGTTCCGCACAAACTCTTACGAAGATAAAATACCGGGTGATAATTTGTACGCGGCAAACAGCGCCATCTGCCGCAACGACGCGCGCCAATACTGCAGCAGGTATAACTCATTGACAACGGCAATCGCCGCGGGTACCGGGATAGACTCACTGCTGAACTGGACACTGCTGAGGGATTATTCACGCGTAGTCGGAACCAACATTCAGATGATGCAGATCATTCCCGAACTTAAGCAGTTAAAGTTGTCGGTATACACCGGCACGCCTGCCTATAACGCTGCCCCGTATATTTATAATCTTGATACAATTTTTGATAAACCGTTTTCTGTTGATGAGATCACCGGCGAGGTAAATGAGAGATACAGCTTGAGCCAGAACTATCCTAATCCGTTTGGCGGTGCCGCGCAGGCGGGTAATTGCTCCACGGTAATAAAATACACTCTTCCGGCGAACAATGATCAAAGATCAATGATCAAAGTCACGCTTAAGGTTTTTGACGTATTGGGAAGAGAAGTTGCTACGCTTGTGGATGAAGAGCTGGCCCCCGGAAGCCATTATGCCGAGTTTAATGCCGGGAAAAATACAGGCTCATATAGCGGAAGCGGTGTATACTTTTACCGGCTCATCGCGGCAAATGACGTTGTGATTACAAAGAAGATGCTGATAATCAAATGAGATTTTGACATAAAAAAAGCCCGCGACAGCGGGCTTTTTAATACTGCCGGAATTACTTCCACTCGTCAAAGACTCTGTTCAGTACTCCAAGAGAGAAAAGGATTTTCTTCATATCCTCTCCGCTTGCATACCTTGATACTCCTTTATGAAGCCTCTCATAGCTTACAAGAAGATTGTCAATAAAAGGTTGTGTAAGTGAAGTTAGCTGAATCTTGATGCTTCTCCGGTCATTTATATCCCTGACTCTCTGGATAAGCTGCTTTTCTTCAAGTGAAGAAATAATATGGGTGATCCTGCCGGGAGAAATATTCAGTTTATCACGCAGTTCTTTAATGGTGTAATTTTTTGAAAAGGCAAAGAGTTTTAGCAGCCTTACCTCCGGGTGAGTAAGGTTAAATTCTATGGCGAACTTTTCCTCTTTGATGCAGCACTGACGGGTCAGGTCGCAGATCAGTTCCGCCAGAACCACATATTCAGCTTTTGATTCTGATACTTCTCTCATATAAAATAATTTATTCTTATCCTAAGTTAAGGCGAAGAAAGGAAAGTTCAAAGAAAAAGCGGAGGGAGCTTGCCGATTTTACTTCCGGGCTGAATGCTCCGGCGGGCTTATTTTCTTCAGGAGAATTATACGGTTTTTCATGCGGCGCTTCGCCCGAAGCTGTTATTGCGGTTTTACTTGCATTGCGAAGTATACATACTACTTCGAAATATTCAGAATGACTTGTGATTCGCGAATACCGGTCCCGAAATAAATCATTTGCTAAAAACCCAGTTCGGTTGTTAATCCGAGTCCGATAGCATAAGGTATGTCACCGCTTACAGATTTAGCAAACATACCTCCCGTGGGAATGCTAAACGACGCAGTTGCTCTTATATTCAGGAAAGGCGCAGTGGCGTACCTTAATCCTATTGCCGTATTTTCATTGTCCATTCTGAATATGCCAACCCACACTTCAGGGGAGGAAGAAGATTGCGCGCTTCCGATTACTGCACCCAAACCGGCGTCCCATATACCGCCGCCGCTGATCAGCGGCACGTTTGACATATAACTGCAGGTAAAGAAGAATCTGTTGCGCTTGTCACCTATTCTGGCAAAGGCTGTCAGACTTGTGAAGCACTTGCCCGCGGGGAACATCTGATTTTTATTCTCTGAAACAGAATACATCGCGCCGATCCGGACTTCGGCCTGCGGCAGGTTTATCCCGGCGAAGGGGGAAACATAATATGACTTTGCCGCGTTGTGAACATCGGTAACGTATCCCAATTCATCCAGGTATGTGAGCGATCTCGACTCTGTTTCGTAGTAACCCGCTTGTGTGCCTGCCACCCAGACATCGTGTTTTACCGCGATGCTGCCGGCCGCCTCTTTATGTGGGATTGTAAGAGTGCCGTGGTATCCGTCAAAGCAACTTCCTAAATACCTGTTCGTACTCCCGGAGCCGACGCGGAATATTAACTCAATCGCTGATGTGCCGGTGGAATCGGTCGTAAAGCCGACGATGTAAGGGTATAAGATAAATATGGATAAGATCCGTAATAAAGGCTTTTTCATAATTTATTTTCGCTGATTTATTCCACTGCAACATAATGTATATCGGCACCGGAGTTGTCATCAGATTGTAAAAAAAATAAAATAGAGGAAATAAAAAACCCCGCGAGGTTTTACCGCACGGGGTTCGGATAATTCAGACGGTTAAATCAAGCTTTACAGATTATTGCGCCGGATATCAATAACCGAGCCGTACCCCGGCATAAATCATTCTGCCCAATACGGGGCCCCATATAACCGATGCATCGAATGTATCGCTATAGGGATTCATATAATCAATGATCAAGTCGTGCTGCATATAATCAAAAATGTTCTCAACCCCAACGAACACCGAGAAACCATCAGAAAATTCACCGGTCAACTGTCCGTTTACAACCGAAAAGGATGGGGAATAGCCGCCTGACGGAAGGCGCTTTTTACCTGACCATTGCACGGTCAGGTCATAAACCATTCTGAATGTGTTCGGAGTATAAGGCTTATCGGCATACGCAAAATTCAGAAGCGCTCTGTCTGAAGAAGTAAGAGGGCGTTCAGACCAGCCGCCGCCGATTAACTGCTGTGCGTCCATTTTCCTGTATGCAAGCCGCATATCGAAGCGTGCGAAAGGAGAAAAGTTAAGTTCTGCCTGCACGCTGTTTGAGTATGCTCCGTTTTTAACGGAAGAGATGGATATTTCTTTTCTGTCTGATTCAATATCACTTATAACTGCTGAGACAAACTGTGTGCGGTAGAAATCAACCGCAAATGTCCCCGGAAGATCATAGAAATAGAAATAGTAGGTGGAATTAAATCCAAAATTCCAGGCCTCCTCTTTATCCAAACCATAACCAAATGAAGTTGAAGGGGATATAAACAATTTCCTGGCGCTGAATAACAGTGCGGAGTTTTCCGAAAAGATCGAAGCGCTCCGGAATCCTTTGCCCGCTGCAAGACGCAGTACTAAATCTTCTGAAGGAAGATATTTAATATGCAGCCTCGGTGATATTACGGTACCGTAATAATTACTGAAATCAACACGAATGCCGGGAACAACTGACAACTCACTTACGGGTAAATAAGCATACTCTGCAAACAAACCAGGTATCTTCTCAGTGCGTTTGTAGTTTGTATTGAGATACGTTTCGTCAAACGCATCAAAGAAATAGCTGATCCCGGTTCTGAGCTTATGAACTTCATTTTCATCTGTCATCTGGTATATGAAATTCAGGTACCCTGTTCTTTCGGTTCCGGCATAATCTCTGATGCCGAAAAGTGATTTGTTTGTGTAGTGATTGAAAGACCAAATCATTCCGAAAGTGTTAAGCGCATCTTCATCCCCGACAAAACCGAGTTTACCGTTTATATTATACTGGGCATTATCGGCAGTATATCTGTAAGAATTTGCCGAATTACTTATTGTTCCGCCTGACTTGTTATCACTGACGTACATATACCCAAACTGCCACTCCCATTCATTGTTGAGCCAGCCGTCCCATCTCTGCATAAAACTGCCAAGCATGAAATCGGGCGAATCGGAGAAGAAATCGTGATTATTATCGCTTTTAAATCTTCTGCCGCTCAGGTGCGCCATCGTTATGACGTCAATGTTTTCAGCAACATTGGTTTTGTAATACAAATTACCCTCTGCGCGCCGGTCATAATCCGTATACAGGTAGAGGTTCGCTTTCTTGCCTCCGTCATTAACAGGCCGGTGAAGTTCCACGTCAATCTGTCCTGTGATGGATTCAAAACCGTTTACAACCGAACCAATGCCCTTTACCATATTGATGGATTTTATCCAGCTGCCGGGGATGTAAGTTAATCCAACTGTGGAGAGCAGACCCCTGAAATAGGGGAGATTCCCGATGGTTGACTGTGTGTATTTACCTGATAAGCCCAGCATTTCAATTTGCCTTAACCCGGTAATTGCATCGGGAAAAGAGACGTCAACAGAGGGATTGGTTTCAAAGCTCTCCGACAAATTGCAGCAGGGAGCTTTCCGGAGCTCCTTTTCCGTGACAACAAGTTTATTTTGCACATCGAGAAAATCAATATAGGATGCCTGCTGTGTAGCAGTAACGGTAACCTCTTCAGTTTCAAAAGAACCCGGCGTAAGCTGAATTTCGAGGAACGCAGGATTTTGAACGGCTATTGTGTCCGTAATATAACCCGCCATACGGACAATAAGGTAACCGCCTCCCTTCTGAAAGGGTAGTTCAAACTCGCCGGATTCATCACTGGCTGTGCCGGAATTTGATCCATTCCAAAAGATAACTGCACCGGCGACGGGCTGTACAGTCCCTTCGGAGGATTTTTCAACTATTCGTCCTCTAAGTTTGTTATCATCCGCAGCAGTCTTTATGTGAGCCGCGGAAATAAGTAAAAAAATAATGATATATAGAAAATTGTTCTTTTTCATTTTGACTCCAAAAAAATAATATAGAATTAACCCTGCAGCTAAAGCAGGGGCTAATAAAAGGAAATGAAAAAGAGCGGTTAAATCCTGAGGTTCAGGTTATCCAGGTAGACTTTTTGTCCCTGATGCCGGAGCAGGGGAATGGGAAGAAAAGTTGAATAATTTGCGGAAAATAAAACATCATCCTGCGGAATTGAACCGAGGCACTCAAACTGTGAAATGTTGTTTAAATTAACCGGCGTGGTATTATAGAGGTCAGTCAAATGCACGTGAGTAATAACCGTAGTGCACCCGTCGTGGCCGCAGTCATCAGAACAGCAATCACTTGCTTCGCCGTGGCATTCGTCAGCCGGAGCGTTTAAAGTGGCGCTGGTCTCTTCACAGCAGTAGTGTGTGATGATATCGAAACTACCGCTTGAGAACAGGAATACGGCTATGAATAAGTATTTAAGAAAAAACCTCATACTCTATTATAATAAACGGGAGAAAATTTGAAAAGGGACTAAATTAGACCCCGGCAGGGGAGACTGCCGGGGAAAACTGTTAAATCGATTATCAGCAGCCGCCGATAACGCGTTTTTGCGTTTTTTTAACGGGGCCTGCCGCTGACTTGAACTGGGCGGCGAGGACGGGTATCGCCTGTTGAGCTTTTAAGCGGAACCGGTTTCTGTTCACCTCATCTATGTTCTTTGGCGATTCAATCGGCTGGTAATTCAGCACCATTTCCCTGAAACCGGAAAAACCTCCCTGCAGAACCTTGATTCGTTTAAAGCCGAGTTCGTGTGCTATGATCGCCATTTTTCTCGCGGTCAGTTCATCATCCGCGATAAAAACATTTGTGCGTGTTTTAATTGTGAGTAACTGTGTCGGCTCCTTTTCAAAAAGATTATCGAAGGTAAACAGGTACGAACGGGGGAAACTGAAATCAGCGAAATCCTTAGCAGAACGGAAATCAAATATCTGGAATTTATTGCACTCATCCATTCTCATTACGCACATAGCGAACTGGTCAATTTCCATAATCTCAACCGGATAAGCCTCAAGGAATTCGCGGTCTTCCGTCATCTCAAGCAGTGTGGTCTTCCTGTCAGGGAAGATAAACGCGGAAATGGCGAGAAGTATCCCGATAGATGCTATACCAACGTAATACGGAGTAAAGCGGATCGGCGGTTTTTTAATGCCGTTCACGCGGTTCTCAACAATTGAAGCAACGAAGAAGCCCGAAAGAGCGAACACTACCATAATGAAAGCAAAAAGATTTTTCGGGAGCGAGAGGGTATCATAAAAAACAGGCGAACCCCAGTCCGCGGCTTTGTAAAGCGATTCAAAAAGCGGGTAGCCTTCGGCAAAGATCAGGACACCAAGGAACGCGCCGCCGATAAATATCATAGCGTCTATTTTCCCGATCGCCGCGGCGCACACGCTCGTGCCGGGGCAGAACCCTCCCACCACAAAGCCAAGGCCCATAATAATGCCGCCGATAATTGCCGACCAGAGGAAAGTCGGGTTTATGTAAACAAGGCTGATATCGAGAAGTCCAAAATGCTCAAGCCCCATCACGCCTATCATTGCCACGATACCCGCGGTAAAGAAAACCCGCAGTACTGTGAAATCATAGCCGTAAAAAAGTCCGACGAGTTTTCTGGATGTAGAAAAACCTGCCTGCTCCAGTATCATTCCAAAAAATATACCGATAACAAGAGCGACTATAAAATTCAGATTATTGCTGATTATATCAGGAACTAATGGTCCCATAGTTTTACCTCAAATCCAAAGTTTTCTGAAAAAGTAAGCGAAAGCATAGGCTCCCGCGAAAATAGCGAGCATTGTAATTATGCCCCCCGTACTCATAACCGCGAGTCCGCTAAGCGCCGCTCCGCTGGTGCATCCTCTGCCAAGCTGCGAGCCAACGCCCCAGAGGAGGCCGCCGATAAGCGCGCCGGCTATCCTGATCCTTGATGTGGACTTCGGCCCCATTTCCATTTTAAGATCGAGGCGGTTCGAGATCAGTCCGGATATAAACGCGCCGATAATAACTCCGACGACTTCAAAAACCAGCCAGTTCATTAGCGGGCTTCCGGTCGGGTGCTCCTTCCGGTACTCGGTGTAAAACCTGGCGGAGCCGGTATGCCCCGGGGCGACGTTTTCAACCGCGGCGATGGTAGCGCTCTTAACCGCGCCGCTTGCGCCCAATCCGCGCCCGGTCATATAAATAGTTGCGATTAGTAATATCCCCAGCAGTACGCCCGCCAGGTAAGGATTCATATATTTTGTTTCGTTCATTTTTAATCTCACTTATTTTGATTTTTCTTCATTTTTGTTCTCCGCGGGTGCGGGCGCCGGTTCGTCGTCTCCTTCCAGTTCTTCGTAACCGGTGAGCATAGCCCTCAAATTGGATGTAACGGAGTGCCCGGTTGTTATCAGGTACAAATGAGCAATGATGAATACAACCAGCAGGAGGGCGGCGATTGTGTGAAAGACCGCGATTGTTTCGAGTGTGTTGATATTGATGGCCTCTATTCCGCGCTTGGTCGGGTAACGGTAAAACATATAGAGCAGTCCCGATGTAACGCTGAGAGGAATAACAAGGATCTTCAGCCCGAAGTAAGTAAGTTTCTGCAGCGGGTTGAGTTTGCTGAGCACAGTTTTCTTGGTCGGGTGAGGAGCGTTGCGGAATATTCCGAATATATAATAATTAAGCTGCGCTTTAATGTTCTCAAAAGTCGGGATATACTGTTTATACTCGCCGGTTGTAAGGTGCCAGAAGATGGCGAAGACAATAAGCCCTATAAAAATATACGCGGCGATATTGTGGTATCGTACCGCTTCCCGGAATCCAAAGAAGGAGTAGGTGCCGTGTATTTCGAAACCGGTGAAGGCAAGGAAAAAGATGAGAATAGACTGCATCCAGTGCCAGAAGCGTTCGAAACTCCTGTAGATATAAACCTGTTTCTTTTCCATTAGTTTCCTCTCTTCCTGTTTTTTACGTGAACAGCGATCCTCACGGAAGCGTGAAGGGCAATCCCAATCAGGGTGAGGATTATCAGGATCAAACCGGTTGTATCAACAAATTCTGATCTGTCTCTGCCAGGGAGATAAAAATCATTTAGCCCTGCCAGCCGGGAGTTTTCGGTTGTGTGGCATTCAATACAGTCAACGGATTTTTCTTTCTTTGCCACCTGGTGATTGACCGGCCAGTACATTGCGGTCTCAATAAATTCTATCTTTCCGCTGAATGGCAGCCCGGCGTCGCGCATACCGATCTTTGCCGCTGCCTGCCAGTCGAAGTCCATCCAGAACGCGCCTTCCCCTTTTCGGTCTGAATAAAGTTTTGGTTTGATCAGTATTTTATTAACCGGATCGTAAGGCTGCTTTGCCACGTGGATCTTAACCGGGACGATCTTCGAGTCATAATCCGCGTATGATCCGTGCAGTTGGTTTAATACCGTGATCTGCGAAGGATCTTTTATTATATCTCCCTGAAGGTAGTGGGAAGCAGTTCCGTTGAACCAGACGTAGTCTGGTTTAACGTTTCTCTCCCACTTGAAGCTTCCTTTGATTGAGATGTATGTGTGATTACCAAGGCTGTCTTCTTCGTGGTAAGGCTCACCGTCTTTAAGTCTTCCGGCGGTTGACCAGTCCCAGTACATTTTAGTAGCGTTTTCTTTCGCGTACTCGGGGATGTGGCACGACTGGCAGGCAACTTTAATTGTATGTTCGTTAAGAATATCATCTTCGTGCGGAGTTGAAGTATGGCAGTCTTCGCAGAAGGCACGGGAGATATTCATTGAGGAAAGAGAGTACAGCTTTCCTGATATATTATGAAGCCTGGTAGTGTGGCAGGCGGAACACTGAAGGTTCGGGCCGTCTGTTCCCATATGTATATCAAGATCGGTGGTCGGCTCAAACATCGCCGATTCAAGATCGCCGTGTTTTACGTTATTACCTCCCCCTCCGTAGAAGTGGCAGACGCCGCAGTTACTTCTTTTTGTTCTTCCTACGCTGGCGGCTATATGGTTCAGGTCTAATGTCATATCCGGGTTGCCCGCTTTTTCGGGAGCTTTCGCGTAAGTCTCAGTGTTATCGTGGCAAATCAGGCAGTCAATATTGGTAGAGTCAATATACACGCGGTCAGTAGCGTCCATACCGTAACCGATATGGCACTTGGCGCAGCTTTTTTCATTGCCGGTGGTGCCGATGCAGAAGTTGTTAATAGCGTTCTTTTTGCCAAGATAGATAATTCCGCGTCCGCTGACAAATTCCTCGCGTTCCCAGTTCCAGTGATTTCCGTTCATAACCTGGTGCGGGGTAGTGTTGTGGCAGGTTACGCAGGCTTTTGTTACATCCTGCGGGGAATCGAATTTTTGCTTAAGGACCGCGAAGCGGGAGTGGTCAACAGGAGGAGTGTATTTTCTTGAATACTCCTCTTTCAGTTTCATCAGGTGTGTCGGGTCTGCTTCTCGCTGCGACAGTGTGCCGAAAGCGATAACGATCAGCAGTCCGAGTACCGAAAGTATAAGAATGATTTTTTTCATTTGTTCATATATTTTTTTATAGTCTTAAAAAACTGTTTAAATCCATTTTCTGAATACGTCATTAAGCACTCCTAGGGAGAAGTAAATTTTTTTCATTTCTTCTTTGCTGATGCTTTTGAGTATGTCTTTATGAAGCCTGCTGTAGTTTCTGCGGAGGTTTCGTATGAAGGGGCTGGCGCCGGGTGTGAGTGAGATCTTTATGCTTCTGCGGTCCGTGGTATCTTTAAGCCGCCGTATCAGTTTCTTTTCTTCAAGGGTAGAGATTATGTGCGTTACGCGGCCGGGTGTTATTTTCAGTTTCTCCCTTATCTCTTTTACGGTATAAATGTCGGAGAACGCAAAGAGTTTAAGGAGCCGTACTTCGGTAGGGGAAAGGCTGAAACTGCGGGCAAAGAAATCTTCTTTTATTCCGCACTGCCTCGTGAGTTCGCAGAGCATCTCCGCGAGCACCTCATAATCGCTGACTTTAGAACGCCGGTTGGTCATAAAAATAAAAATACTTTAGCCCCTAAAATAATAGCGCATAATGAAAAAACAAAAGGAAAACTTTTTCGCTGTTTACCCCGGCATAATTTGCGGATAATATCCCGCGAATACTCTGTACCTCCCGCGAAATCTGAAGTTGTAAGGTTAAACTATAAAGCGAAGGGGATGATCATAGTTCCCGAAAAACCGAAATTAAGATCACCGGTGCCGGTATCTAAAAGATGAAAGGGAAGTATCAATCCGCAATGAGCGCCAAAGATAAATAAAGCGGATTTGGAGTTTGTGGCGGAAAACCGGATTGAGCCAGAGATGTTTTTACCGTCCATAAAACTTATGCCGCCCCAAAACCTGCCCCTCTTTTCAGCGCCAATCTTATATTCAATGCCCGCCTCATAGATTCCACCATAACTGAGGAGGGGGGTGTTATCAAACCCGGAAAGGGTCAGCTTTCCATCATTCCCCATATCAATGCCGAGATAAAAAGAAAAATTTAGCGGTAACTTTGTACTTATGAACTGATTAGTTTCACCTTTCTTAAGATTGTGTATAAGTGCGCCAAGCCTCATTTCAATCTTATTCCCGGAGAATCCGTAGTATGGCAGAATATATTTAAATTTTTTCACAGCTGTCCTGAGTGTATCTTTGCGGGCATCAGGGCGGTAGTTATCGGAAAACTCTTCCATATTTACAGCGCCGCCCCTCACGCCCAACCTGAAATTATCTCCGGATAGTTCTACCGCACCTCCGTAATCATTGAAGGGGCTGCTTAATTCATTACATCCGCCATAGCTGGAGTAATATTTCCCTCCGCCATAGCCAAGGGTTACATTGATATTTGATGCGCTCGTTGAGTCTGAATCAAAGCATACAATATATGGATAGAGGATTAATATGCTAACGATCCGTAAAGAATTCGTGAAGTACTTATTGCCGGTCACAGATGCTCCTTACAGAAATCATTTATTGATCAAAAATAATGAGAAGTCGCGCTAATTAAAAACAGTAATAATTAATTTTCGCGAGAAGAGATAGGGTTATCATTGTTGGTTTCCTGCAGGGATTTGCAAAAACAAGTAACCCTCTGCCATTCCTGACAAGATTCTGCCTTCACCACCTGATTAGGCAAGTCAACTATTGCAGCTATCCCGAATTAAGACGTCGGTCAGATCTGAAAATAAAAATACTACAAACTTAAAATATTAATCCATAACAACTATTAACACCTTATCGCTTTCCATGGTTTGCGTTTACAAGATTTATTTGTTATTTTTTACCTGTCTAAGTGATTACTTATTATTAATTATTTCCATTCAACAAGTAATTTGAGAGTTATTATGAACTCTGTCCACAAAATCTTTTCTTTACTATCTATCCTGCTAATAATGAGTTCCCTTGCTATTGCCCAGTCCAAAGTCGGCGAGCACGCTCTTGGCACCATTCCTTATGAGAAGTTCCAGAAGCCTGAACTGTGCGGCGCTGCCTGCCACGCCGATATATATATGCAATGGCGCCAGGCGATGATGTCGCAGTCATACACTCATCACTGGGATGAGATAGAGTACTTTGAACTTGCGGTCCCTCACGCTGAAAAGGATCCGGTTGTTGCCGGCGTTAAAGCGGGCTGCAACGGATGCCACGCCCCCGTTTCATTTCTCGCCGGAGATGTGCCGCCTCCGCGTCCCGAAAAAATGTCGCGCGCTAATGAAGGAGTCTCCTGCGACCTCTGCCACTCCGTAACAGGGTTTGAAGGCGATGTGCCATATAACTTCAACTGGACAGTGCAGCCGGGAGAAGTGAAATACGGCTCAAGAGGAACGGGAAAATCGCCTGAGCATAAAATGCAGAAATCGGAATTCCTCGCGTCGGGAGATTTCTGCGGCACCTGCCACAATGAAATGAGCCCCTATGGTATATGGGTTAAATCTACTCATCTTGAGTGGAAAGAAGGCCCTTACTTTAAGCAGGGGGTAAAGTGCCACGACTGCCATATGACTTATGCCCCAGGCTACTCAGCTGCTATGGGCACGAAATACCCTGATGTACGCCAGCATCTTTTCCACGGCGCGCACGATCCGGGAAAAGTAAGAGGCACGATCGAGCTTAGAGTTCACCCTTCAGTAAAGGAAGCGGAGCCCGGTGAAAAGGTTGTATTTACAGTCGCGCTGTTCAATCAAAAGACCGGCCATAAGTTCCCCTCCGGATCGGTTGAAGACAGGATAGTATGGATGCACGTGGAAGCAACCGATGCCAAAGGAAATGTTTATCATCTGCCTGTTGATAAAAAAGGTTTCCCCGGTGAGGAGTACACTATAGGCGCTGACGTGCTCGCCTACCAGGATATGGGAATCGCTAAGGGAATAGATAACTTCCCCGGCGTGCAAAGAGACGGCATTCCGGTCGGCGACAGGATATTCCGTATGCCATATTTTGATCCTCAGGGCAGAATGACAATTCAGCAGTGGAATACTAAATCCCTCGGTGTGGACTACAGGATCGGCCCGAGGGAAACAAAACTTGAAACAATTACCTTCAACCTGCCGTCAAACCTGCCGCTCGGCGAACTGAAAGTCCGCGCGGTGCTGAATTTTCAGAAACTTGTAAAACCCGTGGCTGAATTTCTTAAGGTTCCCGCGGAAGAAGCGGAAATCATTGTAGTAAACGACCATTCAACATCAATCAATATAGTGGACTAGTGAAAAAATGAAAAAGAACATCTTACTTCTCGCGATATTTTTACTCGCAACAATTGCTTCAGAGGCGCTTGCCATACCGGCGTTCGCGCGCAAATACAGTATGACCTGCAAGACCTGCCATTCTCCGTTCCCAAGGCTTAAGGAATACGGTGAAGAATTCGCGGGCAACGGTTTTATTCTTAAAGATAAAGAAGCTCCCCGCTTTTTTATGGAAACTGGCGACGAGGAGCTTTCGCTGATACGTGATTTTCCGCTTGCTATGAGGATCGAGGGATACATCACGCAAAACCACGAGCAGAGTAAAGGCCCCGATCTATATGTGCCCCACTCATTCAAGATATTAAGCGGAGCCAACCTCGGCGGTAATGTAGCTTATTATCTCTACTATATCCTTGAAGAAGGAAAGCCCGGCAAGCTTGAAGACGCGTTTATTTTATTCAGCGATGTTTTAGGGAGCGGACTCGGAGCGGCAATAGGACAGTTCCAGGTATGCGACCCGATAGCGAAGAGGGAACTGCGCCTTTCTCGTGATGATTATATGATACTTAAAGCTCATCCTGGAAGTTCAGGTATCAGCCTTGCTTATGACCGCGGAGTGATGCTTACCTACGGGCTCCCAACCGGTACTGATCTGGTGTTCCAGGTTGTGAACGGCAACGGTATCGGAAGCACGCTTGCGTTCGATAACTTCGACTCCGATAAACACAAAAACTTTTTTGTAATGGCAATGCAGGATGTGGCCGGATTATTCACGGTCGGTGGCAACGTTTACATTGGAAAAGAAGATATGGGAGCGGGTGCTTCAACCGTTACAAGTTCAGTGAATATGTACGGCGGTAATGTTGTAACCTCTTTCGGGCCGTTCGACCTTACGGGAGTTTACCTGTTCAGAAAAGATAAAGGAACGCTTGTCGGCCCCGCTACCGGAGATATTGAAACATCCGGCGGCTTTGCAGAACTTATTTATTTACCCAACGGCGATGACAGCAAGTGGTACGTTGGAAGTTTATTTAACATAATAGACTCCGATGATCCCGCGACAAAATTAAAAACAGTCTCCGCGTTTACCGGTTACCAGGTAAGAAGGAATATAAGGCTGACTGGAGAATTCCGGCAGGATTTGAATAATAAGTATGGAATGTTCGCGTTTGGTTTCGTAGCCGCGTTTTAGATAACCCCACCCCATCCCTCCCCTTTCCCTATAGGGACAAGTGTAAAAAGGGGAGGGGGCTATTCTACTCCCTTTTTGTAAAGGGAGCAATATTAGTCACCCTCCCTTTTTGCAAAGCAATGGGGTCAACTTAAGACTGGGCGGGAAAAAGGCACATAAAAATATTTTAAAATGTGTCTCAAAATGGGAATTTAAAGTCAGTTTATACTGTTTTTA
>JABWCL010000018.1 GCA_013360295.1 Ignavibacteriaceae bacterium
GATACAATTCATCGAGTTTATCTTTTCTTTATAAACCATAAGTTGGCGGAGCCGGTACCATAAGAGATGATTAGAAGTTATTAATTGCGATAACCCCTCTCGGCCTCCCCTTTGTAAAAATGGGAGGAGATTTTATTGCAAATTATAACCAATTTGCGCAGAATATTTTTTCTAACTACTTAATTCTAAACCAGTTCACTTGCTTTCTTTGCAACCAAATCAGAATTCTTAATACAGTCTCCCACCGAAATGCCGCCTCGGAAATTGCCGCTTAGTATAATTCCTTTGTTATTCTTTTCAAATTCATCGGCATAACGCTCGTGTTCGATGTAACCGATATTGTACTGCGGTATTGCTTTATTCCAGAAGCGCATTGACTTATAAACCGGCTCTTCGATTATCTTCATTATTTCCATAAACTCACTTATCGCGCGCTCGGCAACAAGGCCCTTATCTTCGTTAAACAATGAAGCATTTCTTGAACCGCCGATAAATAACGTAAACGACGCGGTATCCTCGGGAGCGCGGGCGGGGAAGAGTACCGAACTCCAGATAGCGCCAAGGAATGATTTTTCTTCTTTCTCGGGAATTAAAAACCCAAATCCGTCAAGTTCCCTGCCGACTGCATTTTTATTAAATCCGAGATATACAACCATCACCGGAGGATAATAGATCGCATCGAGGTGATTGGCAAGTTCCGGATCCATGGGGGAAAAGAGTTTGGAGGCCACATAAGCGGGAAGCGTGGAGATGACCACATCACAAACAATGTGCTTTTCAGAACCGGCGTTATTGTAAGTTACTTTATACTTTTCGCCTTCCTTCACGACAGAGGTAACATCCGCAAGAGTAATTACTCTTTCACCAAGTTTCGCCGCAATCGCTTTGGGGAATGACTGCATACCGCGTGTGAATGAAAACATTTTCGCGCTCTGCTTCGATTTTTCTTTTCTCTTTTTTCTTTCGCGGATGCTGCGGATAGTTCCCACAATTAATCCGCCGTACTTCTCTTCAAGTTCGTAAAGCTTCGGGAAAGCTGATCTTACGCTGAGGTCTTCCGGCCGGCCGGCATAAACACCCGAGACAAAAGGATTGATCGCGTAATCAAGGAATTCCTCGCCGAGCCTTCTTTTAACAAACTGCGCCACACTCTGATAGTAACCGTCCTTTGATCTTCCGATAAAAGGTTCACCGAACAGTCTGAACTTAGCCGACGCGGAAAAAAGTTTTGTTTTAATAAGTCCGGGGGGGCTCATCGGCAACGCGTGCAGTTCACCATTGCGGAGGATATATCTTTTGTTCCCGGCGGGATTCGCGTAAACCATTTCATCTTTTAGTCCCGCGGCTTCCGCCAATTCACGTACAAACTCTGTTGTTTCAAGACCGCTGTTAGGTCCGCGGTCGAACATATAGCCATTTTCGAAAATAGATTCCATCGCGCCGCCGGCATCGCTGTTCTTTTCGAGCACCGTTACGTCGACATCTTTTTTATAGAGCCACAGTGCCGTTGCCAGGCCTGATACGCCCGCGCCGAGGATTACTACTTTTTTACTCAATTTCTTTTCCTTATAAACGGTTATGAATCAGAAGGTTTTTTATCAATGCCGAAGATTTCCCTGATAAACGAGATCTTTGTCGCTGCTTCGGGAGAGTTGACCCCCTTTTCCGCTACACGTTTCAGTTCCATCGTCGGATGATGCAATAATTTATTTATAATTCTTTTTGTGACAATATCCAGCTTTTCCCGGTCCTCTTCGCTGAAGCGGTTCACCTGGTTTTTCACTTCTTCGGCGCGCACGTTTTCAAAGAAATCCCGGAGGGACTTGATTGTAGGCGCAACCTCAAGCGAATTGTACCAGTTATAAAACGCCACAAGTTCTTCCATGATTATGTTCTGCACCTTTGGAATTTCCTCGCGGCGCTTCTTCAGGTTCTGGTCAACTATGATATTGAGGGAGTCTATATCGTGGTAAAATACATTTTCAATCTTTTTTGATTCGGGGCTTATATCCCTTGGTACCGCAATATCCATAAGCACGGTCGCGGCGTTATTCCTTTTCTTCATCATAGCCTTCACTTCGTCGTAAGTGATCAGAAGGTCGGGGGATGATGTAGCGGAAATAATAATATCAAATTCGTGAATTGACTCGCGAAACTGCGAGAACGGAACGATGCGCGCGTGAACCTCTTCGGCGAGTTTCTCGGCTTTTTCATAAGTGCGGTTTGTTATTACCAGCCTGCCGATATTCTTGTCACGGAGGTGTTTGGCTGCTATCGCGCCAGTTTCGCCGGCCCCGATAACCAGCGCGGACTTCTTCGCGAGGTTGGAAAATATCTTTTCAATGAGCTGAACAGCCGCGTAGCTTACTGTGATCGCGCCGTCGCTGATAGTGGTTTCAGTCTTTACTCTTTTCCCGACTTTCAGTGCTGCGTCAAAAACACGTTTGGTAAGAAAGCCAACGGAATTATTTTCCTCTGCGAGCATAAAGGATTCGCGTACCTGACCGAGGATCTGGTTATCTCCGATGAGCAGAGAGTCAATGCCCGAGGCTACCTTAAAGAGATGGTTTATTGCCGAGCAGGAAAAGAACTTCTGGAAGTTCTCATCGGAAACGCCTTCGACCGGTTTCCTGGTTAGAAGGAAATTTTCAAGATCAACGTAATTAAGGTTGCTTTTTGCCGGGATGCCGTATATCTCCGTCCTGTTGCAGGTGGAAATTATGAACGCTTCGTTAAGGAATTCACCGTTCAGCGATTTAAGCTGATCTTTGATTTCCTCCGTGCTCAGGTGGACGGCCTCGCGCAGTTCGACCGGCGCCGTATGGTGGTTTATTGAAATTGCAAGCAGATTCATCTTAATAGAACGCGTGGAAACTTCTGGCGATAAAATTAGTAATAATTGTAGATGCAATCGCAATCAGAAAGCCGGCGATTGAAAGTACTACTACTTTCTTCCCCTGCCACTTACCTGATATCTTAAAGCCTATACCCGCGCCGTAGAGAAGCCATATTACCGCCGTGGCGATAAGTTTCGCGTCCGTGAAGGAGAAATCGGGGAAAGCCTGCGGCAGCCAGATTATTCCTATCGCCATTGCGATCGTAAGCGTAAGGAACCCGAATATTGCCGAATAGAAACTAAGTTTTTCCAGAATCTCAAGGTTCGGCAGCCTCTCGAAAATCAGTCCGTACTTGCTTTTTTTAATATCGTCATAAAGTAATAAGTATAGAAAACCGTAAACGGCAGAAATAGTGATTCCCGCGTACCCAAGCAGCGCGCTGAAAACGTGAATCCCCAGTAAATTACTCCTCAGCACATCCTTTACCTCAAGAAGGTCTACGATAAAAATCGAAGAAATCAACTGGAATTTCAGCGAAAGTGACAATATAAAAACGCCCGTCCCTTTTATATCGGTTGCAAGTTCAAGGATAAAATAGGCAAGCGCAATCGCGAACGAAAGCAGCGTGAATATTTCAAAAACGTTTGTTATCGGCGGGTGGTCGAACGCGATTGTGCGGAGGATAATGTAAGTCGTATGCAGCATCAGAGCCAGGAATAAAAAAAGGCGGTTGAGGTTATGCGCCCTCCTGTGATCCTTAATAAAATTGAACAGGAACGACCCGAATACCGCGAGGTAAAACAGGGGCATTACTATATTTAGGGTATCTACGACTTGTTGCATTTTTGTTAAAATTGATTAATTATGCAATATAATAACTGGAAATCAGCGTAACAATGCAGTATATTTCATCCCGAGTACCGGTTTTCCCACCGCGCCCCCCCCATTTTCGCTGCCCGTTATAATAATTTGATAAATTCCCCCCTGCCGGTTATCTTAGAACTCGTTCTTTTAAATCACTTTTTACGGTTTCCTTTTCAACAGGAATTAATAGGGAATACGGTTTGATTCCGTAACTGTCCCCGCAACTGTAATAATGCCTGAAAGCGGACCAACAGCCACTGCCCCGGTGACCGGGATGGGAAGGCGGTTCGTAATGCATTCAAGTCAGGAGACCTGCCGTAAATATTATCTCAATGATCTTCGTGGGAAAAGAGAATTGATTTATCGCAAAGATGAAAATCCCTCCGGGAAGAAGCCTTTTTCTTTAAATCTGTTCCGTTCCCCCGTTTAAAGAAGAAGGTTTTTTATGTCCCCCGCGCTCCGGCGCACTTATCTATATTATATAATATGGCTGGTCAGCATAGCCGCCCTTAACTTACAGGCAGAGGAACCGGATTCAACCGCTCCCGGCAGGCACTATTTTACCGACCCGGTGGTGATCACTTCCGGCAAGTTCCCCGTGCGGTTGTCAGAATCGCCGTACAGGGTTGAGGTGCTTGACGCTAAGAAGATTGAAGCCTCCAATGGCTTCTATCTTGCCGACGTCCTTAAGAACACCTCCTCCGTAGTTCTTCGCTCTTATGGCGCTGCCCCCTTACTTCAGACTGCCTCAATAAACGGGATGAGTCCGGAGCATACGGTCGTCCTTATTGACGGAGTCAGGATCAATTCATTCCAGAATTCGCTTGTAGACCTTTCCCTCATTAATACCGAATTCATTGACAAGATCGAACTGATAAGCGGGGGAGCGAGTTCGCTCTATGGCAGCAATGCAATGGGGGGAGTGGTGAACATTATAACGAAGGATGGCGGTGTGGGTAGCGAGGGGATTGACGCGAAAGTTGAAGCGGGATACGGCCCCTTTGACGCACGGTCCTATTTGCTTGGAGTGGGAGGAAGAAATAAATCAATTGGCGCGAGGTTCTATGTATCAAACAGGCAAAGCGACAATATGTTTGAATATTTTTTTGATGACGGCTCCGGGAAGAAAAGGAAAAAACGGGAGAATGCCGCGTACCTTCTGCGCGATATGGGGTTTATGCTCAGCTATACCGCGGATCCTTCGGCGCTGCTGAAAATAAATGTACTATATACAAATCAGGATAAGCAGCTGCCGGGAATTGAAACCGGCACGCCTCCTCCAAAGACGGAACAGCCCGATAAAGCGCTGAATTCTATACTTTCCTTTGATAAAGCGCTCAGCAACTCATCCGGTATTAAACTGGCGCTCAATTATCAAAACAGCCTTCAGAAGTACAGGACGCTCCCGTTCATCAATACGTTTTACAAAAACAATCTCGCCGCGTTTTCCGTCGCGTATCATTATGAGGCTGATTTTATCAAAGCCGCCGCCGGTTATGATTACTCACACGGCAGGCTTAACAGTAAGGAATTAGCCGGCGACGCAGTGCGAAACCAGCACGCGCTTTTTTTCTCTTCCTCCTTCAGGCTCCCGGGCGGGCTCAGCATTTTTCCTTCAGCGCGGATTGATAACTACTCCGATCTCAGGATGAATATTTTTACTGGCAGGACAGGAGTTACATATAAACCGTTCGAGGAGAACCTTGTCCTTCGCGCAAGCATCGGGAATAATTTCAGGGCGCCGACGTTCAACGACCTCTACTGGAAGAACGGCGGTAACCCCCTGCTGAAACCGGAGCGCTCAATGAATATTGACGGGGGAGCGCGGTATAACAATGTAATATCTGAATTCCTGGTAACCGCTGAAGCGGGCTATAACTATATAGTTGCGGAGGAAAAGATTGTGTGGACTCCGGCGGGGGGATTACTCTGGTCTCCGAAAAATATTTCTTCGTCTGTATCTCACATTAGCAGTTTCAGCGCGGGCGCGGACTATTACGGAAGTGGCGCACTTTCTTACGGGGCAAGCACGGGGATAAGTTTTAATACCACAACCGACGAAGGAACCGGAAATTCCGGACTTACCAAAGGAAAACAGCTGATATATATGCCGCTGGTGTCATCCAACGTGATAATTTACGTCAAGTTCAGATTCATAAAAATAAATATTGTATATAATCACATCGGGAAAAGATACTCCGATCAGGAAAATAAGAACACGATGGCGCCCGTTAACCTCCTCGGCGGAAACATTTCGTTTGATATTCCGGCGGGACAGCTAACCGCAGCCGTACGCTTTGGTTTTGATAACATAACCGACAGCGACTACGAAGTGATATCGGGTTACCCTATGCCGTTAAGAAATTACTCATTCAATTTATCAATAAATTATAATCATAAGGAAACTCCTTGAAAAAAATTTTACTGTATGTCATTTTAGTTATTTCATTCACAGCCGCGCAGCAGGCAGGGAAGGTATATGTTCTTTCGGAAGGCGGGTTTTCTGCGGGCAGTTCAAAACTTAGTATGCTGGACAACCATAACGGGGTATTTACCTCAAACATTTTTACACCAGGAAACCTTGGGTTGTACCCGGACGGGCTGATCTACCACGATAATCATCTTTATCTGCTTGAACAGGGGTCTTTTGGCGGAAGCGGAAAAATATATAAAATTGACACAAACGGCACGGTGATAAATTCAAAAGTAACCGGGGTCAATCCGTACTCGCTGGCGGTTAGCAACGGGAAAATATTTATTACCAATGGCCCCGCGGGAAATGTGACGGTTCTGAAAGCCGCTGATTTTACAGACGCGGCAACTATAGCAGTCGGGGTATATCCGCAGGAGATATTTGCCGCCGGAGGGAAAGTTTATGTTGCGAATACAAGTTTATTCGGGGGAGCGGAGGATAATACAGTGTCGGTTATTGACGCCGCTACAAACACACAGGTGACAAAAATAACCGTTCGTAAAGATCCCTCTTCACTAGCCATCTCACCTGATGGATATCTTTTGGTTGCCTGCCCCGGCGATGCGGTTAACGGTGCAATATATAAAATAGATACCGCAACCTATGCCAAAACCGATTCCTTCTTTATCTCTGTTGAAGGAGTGGGGAAAGAACTTGCGGTTGATAAAACGACGGGGACGTTTTACTTCATAAGCAATAATGGTAATATCGTGCGTTACGATATGGCTAACCGGCAGTCGTCTGTCGTGATAACAGCCGTTCCCGGCACAAACTATTTCTACGGCTACAACTTTGATTACCTTGCAAAGAAACATTATGTGCTCGACGCGAAAACATTCACCGTCACCGGGTCAATGTATGTATATAGCGATGCGGGAACGCTGTTAAATACTTACGAAACCGGCACTGCACCGAGGCGGATAGTGTTTAAGTATGAAACCGGAACAACGGTAGTAGATGAGGAATATACCGCCGATCAGGGTATTACTTTGGTAAATTATCCTAATCCTTTTTCTGAGAGAACAAATATTTTGGTGAAAGTGGCGAGGGGCGAGTGGCGAGGGGCGAGTTGGGAGAAGGAGTTGAAAATGGTACAGCTGATGAACGTGACGGTGCGGATATTTAATGTTATGGGAGAGTTGATTTATACTATTATTGATAAACCGCTGGATGATGGTAGCTATGTTGAAGAGTTTGAAAGTAAGAATCTGCCGGCGGGGATCTATTTTTGTGAGTTAGTAGCGCGTGGGCAGAGGCGGGTGGTAAAGCTGGTTGTTAGGAAGTAAGTGGCGAGTGGTTAGTGGTGAGTAGGGGGGGCTTTGGAGAGGGGGATAGACATGTATTAGTAAGGCGCTGTTTAAGCGCCTTACAATTAAAGCTTAACGGAATTTTGAAAGTATTTCTATTATTGGATTTGGTGAACCAAAAACCTTAGTATGAACTTTAGTTTTCTGACGAATCGTTAGCAGCGTGCTGAAAGAGAGCTTTTAAGCCCACTTAGTAATTTGCTGATTTCGGCGCAGTCCGTTAATAATTTATCAGTAGTTTCCTTTTTTATGTAACTCAAACTTTCTGATAATATGATCAGCGTTTCCCGTTCCGCGAGAGAACCCTTTGCAATACCAAGAAACCGAATGAACTCCGCCGTGTGATTTCTCGCCTGCCCCTCCGCAATGTTTGACGGAATCGAAACAGCGGATCTTCTTATTTGTGAGGTTAAATCATAAATCTCTTCTTTCGGAAATTTCCTCGTAGTATAGTATATAATCTTTACTTATTTTATTGATTTCTGCCATACTATCAAATCCCTGTAACTCTTTAAGGTTGTCATATTATTTTATCTTTTCATTATTACTTAAACCAAATACTCGTTACTAACCACAACCCTTTGCTCCCATAAAACCCGGAGAGGGTATACGTTATATTGGAAAAAAACATCCTGATGGAAACATTATTTAACCAGCGCCATCCGTAAAAATTTTCGTTCGCCGCCATTAGTCAGGATCGCGAAATAAACGCCCGATGGCAAACTGCCCGCGTTAAAAGCCACTCCGACTTTGCCCGCTCCAACCGGCTTCAACTCCAGCTCAGCAACCACCTCGCCCATAACATTATAAACTGTAACCCCGCTTCTCTTCCCTCCCAACTCGCCATTCGCCACTAACCACTCGCCACTAACCACTCCCCCTTCAACCTCAATATTAGTGTAGTCTCTAAACGGATTAGGGTAATTAAAAAACCTGAATTCCTTTTCTGAATACTGCTCATCAACACCGACTAACGAAACATTAACTTCCCTCGTCCATATCTGGTAAATTCCGGATGAGTTATCCATCCACACGGGGAAGATCTTTCCTCCTGAAGAAGTGATGCCAATGTTATCACCCTGATAACCCTGGCCAAGCCCTCCGATTGGCGCGGGTTTGAAATTGCTAAGGGTAAGCTGGTAGTCTGTCCAGGACGCACCGCCGTCAGTGGAGCGGGAGAGAAAGACTGAGGCGGAGTCGTTAGTGGTATTTCTGTCGTCATAGTAGATAACATTAACGCCGCCGTAATCATCAACACTTACAGCGGGGAAATATTGGGTCTTTCCGTTATTAATCGCGTCGCCGTTTACTCGTATTCCGCCTGACCAGGTCGCGCCGTTGTCGGTTGATTTATATAGCACGATATCCGGATCACTTCCCGCGGGGGGAAGGTTTTTTTGTGTGGTTACAAGATAGATGTGTCCGCGGTGGGGGCCATTTGTTTTATCAACGTCTATACGTGGAATACTGTTCACCCGAATGTTCTGTTTTGCCGAAAGCACGCCGGAGATGCCGTTTAAAGTGATTGCGCTTTCATTCACGCTCCAGTTGGCGCCGCCGTCAGTTGAGGAGGCAAATCCTGCCGCGATTTCAGTGAAGGGGGATGTGCCGGTTACTGCCGCCCAGGTAAGAAAAACTTCGCCGTTAACTCCGATTACGATATCTCCTCCGCTGTTTCGATTTACTGGGTTGTTAACCACTCTTGTCGCGGACCAGTTAGCGCCGCCGTTTGTAGAATAACAAAAGGAGATCGGGAACGGAGGGGCATACTTCACCCAGGCCGCGTATGTGCGCCCGTAGTATGGACTGGCGGGATTACCGTCGCTTGCAAGAACGCCGCGCTCGAGGTCTTCGGTAGTTATTGCTATCTGGTTAGACCAGGTCAATCCCTTGTTGGTCGAGTAGTGCGCGTAAAGACCGGTCAATGGTGTGTTGCCCCGACGGATTAGTATAAAAGTTCCGTCTTTATCAATGGCAATACCGGGGTCGCCGCCGTGGAAAGTAAGGAATGGCCCCCCCTTGCAGGTATCACTGCCATACCAGTCGGCGCCGCTGTTTGTAGTTACATATATTCCTTCACTGACAAAAAAGGGGGTGAACTTTATCGCGTTCGCCGAAGCAAAGAGAGTGCCGGTTTCTATAGGCGACCTGGTGATGAGCACTTCAGTCTGTGTAACCGCAGAAGGATAGATTCTCTTAAGAGTTCCTAATGATATCTCACTTTGCTGCGGAAAAGCCGACGCTATATAAAGAAAAAGAAAAAATAATTTCATCATCACTACGGCGCTACTCAATTTCATTTGCCGGGGGCTCCCATAATTCGAGTTTCACTCCGTCAGGATCTATTACCCAGGCAAATTTGCCGAAATCATTAACATCCGTTTTCCCGGTTTGAGTTATCCCTTCTTCCTTCAGCTTTTCTAGCAGCGCTTCAAGGTCATCAACCCGCAGGTTGATCATAAAAGGAAGGGTGGAAGGTTTGATATATTCAGTGTCTTCCTTGAACTGCGAAAAGACGGTATAACATTTTTTATCCGGATTATCAAAATTTCTCCATTTAAATATCGCGCCCCATTCTTCGGATTCAACCCCGAGGTGTTCGCGGTACCATTGCCGTGACTGTGCGGGATCTTTTGTTTTAAAGAAGATGCCGCCTATTCCTGTGACCTTTGCCATATGAGAATTCCAATTAAAATTAGTGAAACTTTATAAAGTAAACCGTAAAATGTTTAAATGAAAGTCAATTGTTAGGGTTATATAATTCCGGCACATAATGTGTATATTCTTTTTTATCAGAATTAATCCGGAGAGGATGAGATGAAGAAGACAGAGTTTTTTGATGTCGCCGCGCGGCAGGGTTTTTACGGGGTTGAAAAAGGCGGGCTCTACGGAAAGAAGGATAACGTTCGCAAGTACTGGGAGGACGTTGCCATTAAAGTGAACCTGAGGAAGTATGTGACGGAAATACTCGGGAATAAAAATCAGATAAGGGCCGCAGACCTTGGTTCCGGAAGCGGCGAAGGGCTTGAAGCGCTGACTCATATTCCGTGCGAAACATACGAAACCCCGGACAAGGAATTTGTGCTTACAAAGAAAGATATTGAGCTTTACCTCGGAGTGGATATTTCCAAAGAGATGGTCGAGACGGGAAAGAAAAACTACGCGGGCAAGAAAAACGTTGAATTTATGCGGGGAGACCTCGCGCGCGATTACAGTTTTCTTGATCACGGACCGTTTGATATTATTTTTTCGACATACTCCTCCCCCTCCCACCTCAGCGAAAAGGAACTGATGAACCTGATGGTTAAAATATCCGAAGCGCATCAGCGGAAGGTCGTGGTAGTTCTCGATATGTTCGCGATGTATTCACCCGAGTGGCCTGTTTACTGGAACAATAAAGAACCTGAAATGAAGGAGTATAATATGGTGTGGCTTTATCTGCCAAAGCGCACTCAGCCGAAGAAGGAAGAGATATACTACGTCAAATACTGGGGAGGAAATGAGATGAAGAAGTTCTGCAAAAAGCTTGAAGAAAAAATTAAAAGAAAAGTGGATGTTAGTGTACGTGACCGGTCGGTGCTCATTGGCAGGCATATAGATACGGGTGTCTACAATAACAATCCAAAACCTGTAAGGAAGCAGGTCAACAGGCTTTTTGACAGGGATTACCGTGGCAATTATGATACTCTTGCCTTTGATATCTCATATCTCGATAATATGAAAGAAACCGCTCCTGACGAGTATAACAGGATAGCGGGGTATGCCGGAGACTGGAACACGATGATCGCTTACACAAAGGCGCTCTTTTCAAGGGATGATGATTCGGTTAAAAGGTATATTGAAACTTCACCCGAATATCTCTCTGAAGAAATGAAAATGCTTGCGTGGCTCGTGAGGAATGCCAGCCGTTTTCCGGTTGTGGATTTCTGGGCGAGCATTTATGGCCCGCAGTTAGCAGCAATCCTCCGGAATCTTGAGTTCAACCTCCCCGAGGGACTGGGGTGCGGACACGGAATGATGTGCAACATTACTATCAATGATCAATGAGCAAAGATCAATGATCAAAATAATAATGTAACAAGGGATATTTTCCCGTGGGGTTTTTTGCAGGGAACAGAGAATTAGAAAATAGGGGAACAGGAAAATTAGCGCTGCGGCAGGGAGACAAAAATCCTGAATCGTTTATGATATTAGAATTGTGGCACAGATTATTAAAATTATTTGTTCAGAATTTTATTCCTTTTTTGTCTTTTGAATTCTGATTAATTTTGATGTGCAGATATAATTACGTTATGTAACACTGATTTATGCCGATTTTAGTTTTTATATATGATGTTGCCCGGGAGGCTCCTGCGCTTAGAGGTGGAGGGGATAAACGAAAAGGGAAAAGGTGTTCGCGCCTCTTAAAATTTCCTCTCATTTAATCTGTCCTGTTTCATTTCACATCTCAGATGTCTGCCGTAAAATATTTTTAACTGCTTTTAGAACCATACCACAACAAATTCTGTATACGGAACAACCACTATGAAAAGATCTTTAATTTTAATTGTAATTTTTATTTTTTCGATCAACGCCTTTCCCCAATGGCAGCGCACATTTGGGCCTTTTGGCTGGAGCGTTTATCACCTTGCGGAGGGGAATGGCTACCTCTATTCAAGCGGAGGAATTCTTTTTCGTTCATCTGATAACGGACTGACCTGGGAGCAGAAATCATCGGGGATTGGTCAATGGGATGTAACTGCTCTCTTTGTTTCCGGAACGAGGGTTTTTGCCGGGCTGTATGATGGCAGCGGCATCGGGTATCTATATTTTTCTGATGACAGCGGAGAATCCTGGATTCAGCATAACGCTACCGGTAATACTAAAAGCATTACCGGTTTTACCAAACTGGGAAACGACCTCTTCTTTTCAACACACCAGGGAGGAATATTCAAATCTACCAACAACGGTAACACCTGGACTCAGATGATTGCTTCTTGGAATCCTAAGCCCGCCATCTTTACAATAAAGACAGTCGGCAGTACAATGTTCTTTGGCGAGTACACCGGTCTATATAAATCTACCGACGGCGGAGCTACCTGGACCCACTGTATAGTTAACCCCGATAATAACTGCGAGGTTTATTCTATTGCGGCAAAAGGGAATGCAATTTATTTAATATACGGTTCGTGCTGGGGGGTTACATCATCTGTATGGAAATCAACAGACCTTGGTGCGAGCTTTCAGCCGGTCGCGGGTTCTCTTTCAAATGCTTATCACGTCTCATCCGACGGGATAAATGTTTATCTGGGAACAGAAAACGGCTTATATCGAAGTGTGGACGACGGCGCTAGCTGGGTGCGCCTTGTACTTGAAGGTGAAACCGTGCATACCGCTATTGTTGCGGGGAACGGAAATATTATGGCCGGAACAAGAGACCACGGCATTTTTACATCCACAAACAACGGTACATCGTGGATCAATAGCGGTGTGCTGGCAAGTATGTCATCAAGAGCCGTACTCTCTTTTGATAATACTCTCATAGCGGGCAATGACGGACAAAATGGAGTGATGATCTCAAGAAACAACGGTAATTCCTTTACCGAGTTTAACTGTCTTGATTACAGTTATGTGAACTGCCTTGTAAAACGGGGCGGTGATATATTTGCAGGTACAACTCCTTATGTCCCGCAGAAGGGAGGCATATTTAAATCATCTGACACGGGTTTTAGCTGGACAAGAATAGGTCTGCCCAATATCAGCGTTACCGCAATCGCGTTTTCCGGCACGCACCTTTTCGCAGGCACTATTTACGAAGGTGTCTACCGCACGTCGGATGACGGCATCACGTGGGCTCAGGTACAGAACGGGCTGCCATCCACCTGGATAAGATCACTTGCTTACTTTAACAACACGATCTATGCCGGCACACAGGTTGGACTCTATGCCTCGACAAATAACGGTTCAAGCTGGGTCCTTAACGGATTCCAGAACGTGCCGGTAACTTCTTTGGCAGTTTATAACGGTAAACTATTTGCGGGTACTGAGTCGGGAGTTCATTTGCTTAGCGGAATAAACAATTGGTCCCTTACATCGCTTTATGGTGCGGTAAACTGCCTGAAAACAGTCACCGATAAATTAGTAGCGGGTGGAAATAATTTCCTTTCCTTTACTGAAGATGACGGAAGCAACTGGGTGTCAGCATGGAAAAACCTTGGAACGGGTCCTGTTCTCGACTTCTCATTTAATAATGATTATGTGTTTGCCGGAAGATCAGTCGAGGGAATTTGGCGGGGAGGCATCAACGATATTCTAACTTCTGTTGATGAAAAATCAAACCCTGTAAATTACTTTATTCTTTACCAGAATCACCCCAACCCGTTTTCTAAGGGCACGGAGATCAGGTACCGGATTGCAGAGAATAACAGCAGTCTCAGTATCAGTGGTGGGCGGGGGATAAAGGTGAGTTTGAAGGTGTATGATTTATTGGGGAGGGAAGTGGCGGCGCTGGTTGATGAATCACAGCGTCAGGGAGAATATACTGTCAGTTTCAACGCCGGGGGACTGCCAAACGGTGTTTACATATACCGGTTAATCGCCGGGAACTTTGCAGGGACAGGCAAGATGGTTTTAGCCCGGTAAAACCATTGTCACTTTTGTTTCAATGAGAATATAAAATACTGAATTATTGTTTCCAGCTTATTCCGAATCTGTAAGAATAGAAATAATTTTCCGGAAGGCTGTATAAATAAACTATTTTTTACATACATTTATTGCCTGACATTTTAAATTTATTATGAAATCATTACTAATACTAACATTCTTGCTCTCTATGGTGATTTGTTCACAGGATAAACCCTCCTCACCTCCCCAGGGGTTTGTTCTTGCAGAGGGCGGGACCTTTATGATGGGGAGCGAAGACGGCGAAAGCAGCGAAAAACCTGTCCACAAAGTAACCCTCAATAGTTTTTATATTGGGAAGTATGAGGTTACACAGGGGGAGTTTGAAGCTTTGATGAATGGTGAAGATTTCTCATATTCAAAAAGGGGCCCTAATTACCCGGTACATCATATTGATTATTATTCAATTCTCGCCTTCTGCAATAAAAAAAGTATAAAAGAAGGGCGCACTCCCTGCTATACCATTGACGGAAAGACAGACATCGAAGGAGCGAATGACTGGGGCTCAAGCCTACCGGTTTGCGACTTTAAGGCGAACGGATACCGCCTGCCGACCGAAGCCGAGTGGGAGTACGCCGCGCGGGGCGGCAAGGAGAGCAAAGGTTATGCCTGGAGCGGAAGCAACAACGCTGATGATGTTTGCTGGTACAAGGATAACTCAGAGGAAAAAATCCAGCCGGTAGGAACAAAGAAGCCAAACGAGCTCGGTATTTATGATATGAGCGGAAACATTGAAGAGATGGTATGGGACAAATTTGATGATGAGTTCTATGAGAACAGTCCTGAATCAAATCCCGTAGCAACTGATGAATATCAGCAGGTTGTACGTGGCGGCTCTGTAATATTAGGAGCCGGGAACTCCACCGTTTACGCCCGCGGAATTGATCAGACAACTGAATATATACAGATCATAGGATTCAGGTTAGTATCGAGCAAGTAACAGGTTTTTCAAGGTTTCGTAATCCCTGACTTGCTTCGTCAGAACTTATTCCTGAAGCTTTAAACGGATATGAGTATGCCGGCCGATGAAGACCGGCATCAGGGAGTATATATGAATAACCTCAATGCCCCGTGTCTTCCAAGCGGGGATTGTATATGTCTTATGAGCGCCGGTGATTATGCGCAAACCGCGAAAATGATTTTATTTCGCTGACAATTAGCTTTATATTTAAATCATGAAAAAATATGTTTTGGTTCTTTTGTCAATTTATTCCCTTCTTTTTTACGGATGCAAAGAAGAGTCCAATCCAACTAATCAGTCAAACCCCACAAACTTCAGCCTGATATTTACAAACAATCGCATACGAGGCGAAGGATGGGTAATTCTTCATTCTCTTGACGGCAAACAAAATATTTCCTACAAATCTTTTAATAAGAACGGCAATATTGATTTTGGCGATATTAAGTCAGACAGGGTGTCGTTTACATATATTGAAAGATACACAACATCTTCGGGGTGGAAAAATGTCAATATTACAACGGATTTAAATGCTCCGGCCGGCGAATGGAGGTTTGAAGGCAACTACTATGATTACAGGGGAAAGCTGACAATTAACTCAACCTTTCCCGCGGACTATTACAAAAGCGGTTGTGACGCGGTACTTTACAATGGGTCGTCGGGTTATAACTTTGGATCTTCGTTGATACAGAACAGGTCGACAACCAGGGATATATATTATTTAAAGAACAATAAACGGATTTCCGTAATTTCCTCGGTTATTTTAAAGAATGTTGACTCGGCATACTACGGAATGGCCGAAAATACCCCCTTTGTAGAAAATACCACCAACGTTGTAAATCTGGCAGTAAATAACCGTATGGCCAAAAAAGTTGTGTCTTTTAATCAACCGGTACAATACTATTTTTGCGCCGCGCTGCAGGGCGATAGTCTTGATTATATGGGAATGTCCTATCTCCGGGAAAATACGGCTGTTTCGTCTATACCCGTTTACTATATTCCGTCCGTACCTAAAAAGTATTACTACTTATCCGGCGGATACAGCGGAACTACTTTCGGCAGAAATTTTACTATAATAGGCAGCGATTTACCTTCTTCCGTTACTATACCTGATATGGGAATTACGGGGACATATGTCCCGGATTCAGCGATGGTAACAGGAATAAATATTTCAGGAGTCTGCGATCAGATAAGCGCGAATTGGGTTTACACAAATTCAGCAGAAAAGACTACAGTATCCTGGCTTGTTTATGCTCCACATAACTCCTTAACCATTAAGCGCCCCGGTTTACCTGCCGAGGTTACAAGCCAGATTCCGGAGTATAATGCCGGCCAATTGATACTCAACAGTGTTGGTATGGTTGATTATGATACATTCACATCAATGGATGATATTGTCAAGGCTTTCTTTAAATCATATGCTCCGCAGATGGATAAATACAAAACCAGCTTTAGTTATTATAAGGTTGGGTGGTGACATCAGAATACAAATATATTTTTAACGAAAATTAATCAATTGATTTTTATTGCCGCACAATTAAGCTGATGGATTTATTAGCGGGTTCCGCGGATATCATACCGGGGAATCCGTTTTATTTTAAACAATCTTCTTGGGGGCATTGCTTATTATGCGTACCGGGATACTTAAATACCGCTTCCGTGCCGGGATTTTTTCATCGTCGCCATCTGAGGAGAGGAAATGATACCGGAGCGATGAAATTTCCGTTACCCACAATTTGTGGGGCTAACATCGATTATGCGCTGCGGGCAAAATTCAAAACTATTTTGCCAACTGCAAAATGCGGTAAGCACCTCTTGCAACAATAATAAAGACCACCGTTCCAATTATCAGGTCGGGGTAAGCGGAGTTCAATAAATTGACAAGTATACCCGCAACAATCACTCCTGCGTTTATAATCACATCGTTTGATGTGAAGATCATACTCGCCTGCATATGAGCTTCCTTGCTTTTACTTTTTTGGAGCAGGTAAAGACAGGTCACATTAGCGGTTAAAGCAAAAACCGAGACAATAATCATTGTAAGAAAGTCGGGAATTTCTTCAATACCGATAAACCTTCGTATGACTTCGTTAATGCCTATTATTGCCAGAGCTATCTGGAAATACCCGGCAAATTTGGCAATATTCTTCTTCTTTGCGGCGGTTGTGCCTACCGCTAAAAGCGCCATACCATAGACAACCGCGTCCGCGAGCATATCAAGGCTGTCCGCCACCAGCCCCATTGAACCGGCGATAAACCCTGTTAGTATTTCTATTCCGAAAAAAGAAAAATTTATTGCAAGTACAATCCAAAGCAGGTTTCGCTCTTCCGAATGAGTACCGGCATTTAATGATTCGTCTGTTTCGTTAGAAGATAAAATTGAAGTATTCAGGTTCAGTTCTTCCAGTGAGGAGAGAATGTGATCTTTTTCTCCCCTGTGAAATACGGTTAGTTTCCTGTTGGGTATATCAAAACCAAGCGATTCAATTTCTGTAAACCCCTGAAGTTTCATTCTCACCATCTGCTCTTCACTTGGGCAGTCCATTTTTTCTATTCTGAAGATAGTTTTTTGCATACTCACTGATCTGTAAAAAATCCTTAATTCATTTTTTGCCGGTAATCAGTTTAAAATTTAATGAATTTTTTAATGCCGTAAAGCCTTTGCTCATATGTTTCCTGAAACTATTATTTTAGGATACTTCGGGAAACGGCAAAACTCCCGGAATTTGATTTCTTTTTTCATCTGCAGGGGGCATATTTAATCATCCGAAGTCCGGCATTTTATCGGTACCCGATCTGAATTGCTGAAAGACCCCCGCCACACCCTTTGGGCAATTGATAATACAGTCTATCACAGATTGCCTCATCGGATTATTAATGACCTTTGATGATAAATTCAGGCACGCTTTTTGCATATATATATTGTTAATTAAGGTAAATGTAATTAAGCATCTGTTCTGTTGAGTTTTTACACACCGCCGTAAGTGCTTTAATTACAATAAATTAACGGGAATTTTACCCCGCGGTAATTTAATATTTATAATAATGTTGATAATTGCAGGTGTTCATTATTCCCATATCCAAGAAAAAAATTGATTTTATTAAAAATTCCAGATGAATTATGACTGAGAAGAAAGAAAAAAAAGTCAAAGGAACCGTAGTCGTTTCAATGGAGAGGTGTAAAGGCTGCGGATTCTGTGTTGAATTCTGCCCCACAAACGCCCTCAAACTTTCCGAACAATATAACGCCAAGGGCTACCACCCGCCGGTTTTAATCTCCAGGGACCTCTGCAGCGGCTGCGATATGTGCGGCTTGCTCTGTCCTGATTTCGCAATCTATGGCGTACGCCTGAAATCAAGAGCATAGAGGAAAAAATGGAAAAAGCTGATCCAAAAGGCGTGCTTACCGGTAAGCACTTTATTGACGGTGACCACGCCTGTGCTGAAGGCGCTCTTGCCGCCGGATGCCGTTTTGTGGCGGGTTACCCGATCACACCTTCCACCGAGGTGGTGGAAAGAATTGCCGACAGGTTTCCTAAAGTCGGCGGTATGTTCATCCAAATGGAAGACGAAATTGCCTCCTCCATTGCCATACAAGGCGCGGTGTGGGGCGGGAAAAAAGCGATGACGGTTACATCAGGCCCAGGCTTCTCGCTGATGATGGAGCATATCGGGCTTGCGGCTATGACCGAAACCCCGCTGGTGATTGTAGATGTTCAGAGGGCAGGCCCGTCTACCGGACTCCCGACTCAGCCCGCGCAGGGTGATATGATGCAGGCACGCTGGGGTTCGCACGGCGATTATGCCACAATTGCAATCTGTCCTAACTCTCCGCAGGAGTGCTTCGATCTTACCATCAAAGCGTTTAATCTCTCTGAACAGTTTCGCGTTCCTGTTCTTTTTATGATGGATGAATGTGTCGGGCATATGACCGAGCGCGTGGAAATACCCGAACCGCAAAAGATAGATGTTTATCCCCGAAGGTACTACACCGGTCCGGTTGAGGATTATCTTCCTTTCAAAGCGGATGATGACCTTGTTCCGCCGATAGTGAAAGCAGGAGATGGTTATAAAGTGCACGTAACCGGCTTAACGCACGACGAAAAAGGTTACCCGGCTATGACAGTCGCCGCGCAGGAAAAACTTGTCCCGAGGCTTCTGAATAAAATTAAACATAATATAGATAAGATATCAGACTACCGCGAAGACCAGGTGGAAGGCGCGGATGTTGTGGTGGTTACGTACGGTATCACTTCTCGTACTGCCATACCGGCGATTGAACGCGCGAGGGCGGAAGGTTACAAAGTCGGGCACCTGAGGCTCGTGGTTGTATGGCCTTTCCCCGAACAGTATATCAGGACACTTGCAGGTAAAATAAAATCGTATGTAGTGCCTGAGCTTAACTTCGGACAGATCGCGCTCGAAGTTGAGAGATGCGCCGGCGGTAAAGCTCCTGTAACACTTGTTCCGCATCCCGGCGGTACTGTTCATAATCCTGATGTTATTTATAAAGCGATCATATCGAGTTTGAAAGGAAATTAATATGACAGACAGTGTAGATATATTGATGGAAATTGATGAATCGGTTCAGCCGAATCCGGTTGAAGCTTTTCTGAGGATGGACAGGATCCCGCATATCTGGTGCCCGGGGTGCGGAATCGGAACAACTGTAAACTGTTTCGCCCGCGGACTTGAGCAGAGCGGTCTTGATCTTGATAAAGTTGCGATTGTATCCGGTATCGGATGCAGCGGAAGAGTCGCCGGGTATATGAATATGGATTCTTTCCACACAACACACGGAAGAGCGATCCCTTTCGCTACGGGACTGAAACTCGCGAATCCGGAACTTAAAGTAGTTGTTTACAGCGGCGACGGAGACCTTACCGCTATCGGCGGAAATCACTTTATTCACGCCTGCCGGCGTAATGTTGATATGACGGTTATCCTTATAAATAATCATACATACGGAATGACCGGCGGCCAGGTTGCGCCTACAACTCCGCTTACCGCTACCGCAACAACCGCGCCCTACGGAAACTTCGAGCAGTCATTCAATCTGCCGTATCTTGCTGAATCCTGCGGCGCAGTATATGTGGCAAGATGGACGGCATACCACGTTCGTCACGTTCAGAAAGCGATTAAAGAAGCGCTCCTTAAAAAAGGATTTTCATTTGTTGAGATTCTCGCTCCGTGCCCTACTTTATACTCAAGAAGGAATAAACTCGGCGACGGCCTTGACCAGATGATCCATTACAAAGAAAACAGCGTAATCCAGCACGGAGCCGATACTAAAACAGTCGGGCTTGGCTTCCAGGAAAAGATTGTACTTGGTAAGTTCGTTGATATCGAGCGCCCGACTTACCTTGACGCGATGAATGAATACTACAAACATAAAATGGGCGATTCATTTGAAATATATACAGGAAGGAGCTGTGCCTGTGACACGAACTGAAATTAAAATCGGCGGATTCGGCGGTCAGGGTGTTATCCTGAGCGGATACATCATCGGCAGAGCCGCTTCAATATTCGACAATAAATATTCAACAATGATCCAGGCATTCGGTCCCGAAGCGCGCGGAAGCGCCTGCAGCGCGCAGGTGATAGTATCGGGTGAGGAGATAGCGTATCCTTACATTACAGCGCCGGAAATAATGGTGCTGATGTCGCAGGAAGCATATACAAAGTTCTCTCCCGAATTAGCGAGCGGCGGAGTTCTCATTACAGAATCGGAACTTGTTGTTGCTAATAATCTCAGGAAAGACATAAAGCATTATTCCATTCCCGCGACCAGGATAGCCGAAGAGCTTGGTAAGAGAATGGTATTGAATATTGTAATGATGGGATTTATGACAGGCATTACCGAATTCTGTACTATGAAAGCAGTTGAACAGGCGGTGAAGGTATCGGTACCTAAAGGAACAGAAGAACTGAACCTTAAAGCTTTCAAGGCCGGTTACGAATACGCTCAGAAAATTAAAAAACCTGAAGCTGCGGAAGCGGTTGTTTAATTAAGAATTAAAAATTATGAATTAGGAATTAAGTAGTTAGAAAAAATATTCTGCGCAAATTGAAAATCCCCCTGGGATTGGTTATAATTTGCAATAAAATCTCCTCCCATTTTTACACTTGTCCCATGGGGGAAAGGGGAGGCCGGGAGGGGTTATCGAAACAAATATTAAGCAATCACTTATGGTGCCGGCTCCGCTGGTTTATGAATTAAAAATTAAGAATCCCACAGGGGATTAAGAATTGTTTGTAGTTAAGAGTTAATACTTTTGCTGTTCTGTTTTAACTATCATAAGTTTTTATACAAATATAATTCCTTAGGTTCTTTGCGTTTTCCGGGACTTTAGGGACGCGTGGGACTATTTCTTTTTATTGAAATATAAACGCTTCACACTTGCTGGTTTTTGTGTGAGGCGTTTTTTTTATAAACCGTTTTGCTTTGTGTTCTTTGCGTTGTCCTGGCGTCTTTGCGTTTTCAGGGATTTTAATGACCCCGGGGACGTTTTACTGCCACTCATTTGGTTTAAATGTTAAAATGATAATCTATGCAAATCCGTTGTATCTGAGTTATCTGCGTTCCCATTCCCCCTGCTAACAATACTAATTTTTCGTATTTTTCAGTAAAGAATAACCATAACCTGATGAAAAAACTATTTACCCTAATCATTTTACTTTCTGCTTTTCTCTTCCCCGCGCAGGATAGCCTTGTCTTTATCATTCGCGTGGATGACATACAATCCCGCAACACCACCACGCTTCCGCGCAGCATAAACGATTTCCAGAACGCGGTAGAAACCCGAGGCGGGAAGGTTACCTGGGCGGTAATACCGCACAGGCTGATAGAAACACAAAACTATAACGGTATCCTCTCCGCTGAGATAAGAGCCTCAGCTTTACGTGGACACGAAGTTTCTCTTCACGGTTACAATCATATCTGTCAGAGATGCAACGGGTCAAGCCACGAAATGTATTGCACAGCCACACAGACTCCTTTTACTTTATCGCAGCAGCTTGCATTGCTTGACAGCGGTATGAAAGTGCTGTGGGATTCCCTTGGGATTGTCCCAAAAAGCTTTGTTCCTCCCGGGCACGCGGCCGATACCACAACCTGGGCAGCCCTTACTATGAGGGGTTTTCCCTGGCTCTCATCTACAGGTGTAAGAAAAAATTTTATTTACAATAATCTTTACAATCTTGCCCCGCATAATGAATTTACCTGGCAGTTAACGCAATCACAGTTCACCGCTAAACTGAACCAGGCTCTCGCGGAGATTAAAACAAACGGAGTTTCGGACGGATATTATTGCCTTCTCCTGCACGATCCCTTTATCCGCGCAGGATATGAGAATGGGGTTGTGATCAACTGGACTGCCGCGCTGCTTGATTCCCTTAACGCCTATTTCGGAAGCCGCATTAAATATATGACCATCTCAGAAGCAGGCGCTTACTTCCGTGACGGCATTACAACAAATATCCGTGATAATAAAAACCTCGCGGGGGATTCTTACCTCCTGCAGAATTTCCCGAATCCGTTCAGCGGTTCCACGCAAATCAGTTACACTGTTCAGGAAAACAATAAACCTGCGGATTCCCGCAGGTTAACGGAAGCCGGTGGATACATAAACAAAATATCACTAAAAGTGTATGATCTTTTAGGAAGGGAAGTCGCAACACTTGCTGATGGTTATCAGCAGGCAGGAAAGTATAATGTAGTATTCAACAGCAGCGGTTTGCCCAACGGCATCTACTATTACAGGTTACAGGCAGGAGAGGTTAATGAAACCAGGAAGATGATTATTCTGCGATAAGGTTTGGGGTCAGCGGGAACTGAGTATAAATTTATCCGGAATCAGATAAATCTGCCTGCCGGATATTTTGTATTCCCCGTTTTTACTTTTGATTTTTGGTGATAATATCAGTAATTTAAAGCCGGAATTAGCGGTTTTATTTGCATTTTTTTGCGGATCGGAATAAAAAGGAAACAATCCTGTGATTTTTATTTTTTACCGGTACTTTAACCGGGCACGTGCCCGCTCGTCTTTTTACATATCCTGTTTCAGGGATATCCTTCGATTGATCCCTCCCCTGAAAAACGCCGTTCCTCAAAATTCTTTTGTGTTAAATAGTACTCCTATACTCCGCTTTCCCAAATATCCTTCAGCCACGTCACCTCTATTCCTCAACAAAGAAATTTAATGGATAGAATATGAAATACTCTCTGCTCTTTATTCTTACACTGTCACTTATTTATAATATAGCAGCGGCTGAGAATCCCGGCAGAAATAATTCTAATCCCGGACAGAAGATCAAAACACCCCCCGCTGTTTCGGGTCTTACAAATGGCCTCGCGGCATACTATCCTTTTAACGGAAACGCCAACGACGAAAGCGGCAATGGTAACCACGGCACAGTTTATGGAGCAGCGTTAACGGAAGACAGATTTGGCGCTTATGAAAGTGCGATGCGGTTTTTTGGTCCGGATATGAACTACATTCTCATAAATAATTCACCAAGCCTTATGTTCAGCACAAACGCCATCTCAATATCCGTATGGGTGAATGTTGAGCAATTCTTTTACTGGGACACCACAAGGTTTGTCCCGGTGCTTTCAAAAGAAGTGAATGATAAGGATAATATTCTCGAAACTCCTGATTACGAAATACTCAGCGTCAATGATTCGCTGGGTTTCTGGCCCGTCGGGACACTGCATTATAATTTCCAGTTAAACCGGTGGGTACATATTTGTGTGGTTTGGGATGGCGGCACGCTTAGTCTATATGAAAACGGTAACCTTGCGGCTAGCCGGGCGGTACAGTTCACAATGGCCTATACCTTAAGTAATCTCCACCTCGGCGCAAACCTTCATCTTGGGGATGAATACCTCACCGGAAAACTTGATGATATCAGAATATACAGCCGCGCGCTGTCTCCGGAAGAAGTGGATTCACTCTATCACGAAGGGGGATGGATGCAGGAAATTATTCGTGTTGAATCTCCAAACGGCGGAGAAGAGTGGCTCGCGGGCGCCCCGCAACAGATAACCTGGAGCAGCACAAATGTGGATAATGTAAAGATTGAGTTTACAACAAATGGCGGACAGGAGTGGAGGGTGATTTCAGATAACGTTCCAGCGGACAGGAGAGCTTATGAATGGACGGCAGACAGTGCATCTTCTGATGAGTGCAAAATAAAAATATCTTCCGTTGAAAAGCCCTCCGTTTTTGATGAAAGCGATTCACTTTTTTCCATAGTTCTCCCCGCCGGGCTCGATGAGTCGGAGGTAACCATAACCGGAAAATCAGCGCTTTACCAAAACTCCCCGAATCCCGTGACTAACTCAACACGAATCAGATACACCGTTCCAATGAACAATGATCAACGATCAATGATCAAAGTGGTTCTTAAGGTGTATGATTTGTTGGGTAGGGAGATTGCTGTTCTGGCTGATGAAGAAAAATCTCCTGGTGAATACGAGGTTGAATTCAACGCCGCGGGGTTACCGAGCGGGGTTTATATGTACCGGCTGACTTCCGGCAGGAATGTTGAAGCGAATAAAATGATTTTGATACGTTAAGCCTTTAACGAGAAGGGACCCATTATGAAAATATTAACCACATTAATTCTGACATTTAGCATTTCGATGATGCTGAAAGCGCAGTGGATCTGGCAGAATCCATCGCCCGAAGGGACGCACTTAATGTCAGTTCATTTTGCTGATAGCAGCAACGGTTGGGCTGTAGGTCCCGGGGGTAAAATTTTCAAAACCACGAACGGAGGCGTATGCTGGTCCCCACAGTCAAGCGGTACGATTTACGGTTTAGAAACAGTTTTTTTTTCTGATGTAAATATCGGTTATGCTGCTGGTAGTTATGGCACCATTTTGAAGTCAAGTGACGGAGGTAAAACCTGGGTAAAGCTAAATAGCGGTACGACTTCCCAATTGTATTCAATTTATTTTATTTCCCCTGATACGGGTTGGGTTGTGGGTAGGAGCGGGAAAATTCTGAATACAACCGATGGGGGAATCACCTGGATATCGCAAACAAGCGGAACAACAGCTGTTTTGCGTTCAGTTCACTTTATCAATGCGAATATGGGGTGGTGTGCTGGCGATTTTAATTATCTTCTCAAAACAACTAATGGAGGCTCATCTTGGTCATTTTTACAAATCGGAATATTCAACGGGACGTCGGTCTATTTTATCAATGAAAATCTCGGGTGGGTGGTCGGAGGCATTGCGGAGGTCTGCAGGACTACTAACGGAGGATTGGATTGGACAACGCAAATTCTTGGGTCGGCACTAATCTCGAATTCGTATCTATTTTCGGTATTCTTTGTAAATGAAAACTCTGGTTGGGCTGTTGGCGGAGATGAATATCATGGCGGATATACCGGATGGATGTATAAAACAAGTGATGGGGGAATAACATGGAACAGGTATCCACCAATAACGATAAACTGGTTGTATTCAGTTACTTTTACGGATATAAAAAATGGCTGGGCTGTTGGCGAGGATGGAACAGTACTTAGGACAACTGACGGGGGGATAAATTTTACTTTCCCGGATGGAACCACATTATCTTTATCTTCAGTATACTTTGCCGATGGAAATACGGGGTGGATTGTAGCAGAAAATGGAATAATCCTCAAAACAAGTGATGGCGGCGCTAATTGGATATCGCAAACAAGCGGAACGACCAGCCGTTTGTTTTCTGTTCAATTTACTGATGCAACCACCGGGTGGATTGTAGGACAAAATGGAATAATCCTTAAAACGAGTGATGGCGGCGCTAATTGGGTATCGCAAACAAGCGGCGCAACCGGTTCATTGATTTCCGTTCATTTCATCAACGCAGCTACGGGATGGGCGGTAGGATATGAGGGTAAAATCCTTAAAACGAGTAATGGCGGCGAAAATTGGGTATCACAATTCAGCGGAACATCCAGATGGTTGTTTTCTGTTCACTTTGCCGATGCAAACACCGGGTGGGTTGTGGGAGAAAATGGAATAATTCTTAAAACGACTGATGGTGGCACGAGTTGGATACAACAGATAAGCGGAACGGTCGTTCCTTTATTATCAGTTGATTTCATTGATTCTAACACTGGTTGGGTAGTAGGAAATGAGGGTAAAATCCTTAGAACGAGTAATGGCGGCGTAAACTGGATATCACAAACAAGCGGATCAACAAAATGGTTGGCGTCAGTTCAATCAATTAATGCAAATGTTGGCTATGCTGTGGGTGAATCAGGAACTATCCTTACGACAAATGATGGGGGGGGAAATTGGATGTTACAAAATAGCGGAACCAAGAAACAATTGCGGAGTGTAAATTTTGTGGATTCCCTTATTGGGGTGGCTGTAGGAGGAAATGGTATAATTCTTAAAACAACCAACGGCGGTGTAACTTTTATCGAAGAAAACCAAAGAACTTCGTTACAATTTGATCGGGCTCTGTCACAAAACTATCCAAATCCGTTTAACCCCTCAACTAATATAAGATTCACCGTTCCGAGGGGCGATGATCAGCGATCAATGATCAAAGTGATTCTTAAGGTTTATGATCTGTTGGGGAGGGAGATTGCTGTCCTGGCTGATGAAGAAAAACCGCCCGGTGAATACGAGGTTGAATTCAACGCCGCGGCGTTACCGAGCGGTGTTTATGTGTACCGGCTGACTGCCGGCAGGAATGTTGAAGCGAATAAAATGATTTTGATACGTTAAGCCTTTAAGGGGAAGGGACCCATTATGAAAATATTATCCACATTAATTCTGACATTTAGCATTTCAATGATGCTGAACGCGCAATGGTTTTGGCAGAATCCTTTGCCGCAGGGTGATGATCTTCAGTCTGTCTTTTTTACTGATTCGGATACGGGGTGGGCTGTGGGACCGCGCGGCAGAATTATCAAAACCACCAACGGAGGAGCTGAATGGACAAGCCAGACAAGCGGGACAAATATGGATTTGTTTTCAGTTTATTTCGTAAATTCAAATATCGGTTGGACGGTGGGAACAACCTGGGGCCCCATTACACCGGATGCGATCATCCTTAAAACCACGAATGGGGGAACAAGCTGGATCACACAAACAATAAGCCACAATCAATTTCTGTCCTCAGTTTATTTTATTAATCCTGATACCGGCTGGGTTGCAGGTAAAAAAATATTTAGAACAACAAACGGCGGAATAGATTGGGTTCCTCAAACGGCCGATACCACCATTGGTTTCAGTTCGATCTGTTTTGCGGACGATATTACCGGCTGGGCTGTCGGAGGCACTGGGTCAATCTTCAGAACAACAAACGGAGGGGAAAGCTGGATCAGACAGTCTAGTGGTGTGACTGCTAATTTGCACTCAGTTGAATTTTCGGACGGTTATAACGGCTGGTCTGTTGGCGATTACGGGACTATCATCACAACAACAAACGGAGGAATTAGCTGGACTAAGCAAAACAGCGGGACGACCAAACCGCTTTATTCAATTCAATATATTAATCAAAATGCCGTTTGGGCTGTGGGCGGGGATTTTGACGGAAACAGTTACAAGGGGATACTCCTGAAGTCCACAAACAAAGGGACGAACTGGATTGCCTATGATATTAATGTAAGTGGTCATCCGTATTCAATAAGATTTTACGATAAGCTAAACGGATGGATTGTGGGGAGTAATGCAGCAATCTTAAAGACAACAAACGGCGGAACGCATTGGTCGCCGCTCACCGTCGGCTTCAGAGACTACTTGCAATCAGTCTGTTTCGCAGATTTGATGACCGGCTGGGCTTTGGGCTCTTACGGAACAGTTGTGAAAACAACGGACGGGGGTATGAATTGGGTTCCCTTCCGTACCGATTCCCTTTATACCTTAAAGTCTATAAAGTTTTTGGACTCAGATTATGGCTGGTGTGCAGGTGCGGGCTGGAATGGAACCACCGTCATAGGAATAATTCTCAGGACGACGAATGGAGGCATTAACTGGACGATGCAACCTTGCGGCACAGCAAAATTTTTGAATTCAGTTGATTTTATAAATCGGGATACCGGTTGGGTTGTGGGGGAAGGAGGGACAATTCTCAAGACTTCAAACGGAGGAAACACTTGGATTTCGCAGAGCAGCAATACAAATAAATTTTTAACTTCCGTTTTCTTTGCGGACAACAGTACCGTCTGGGTGGTGGGAGAAGACGGCACCATATTAAATACAACTAATGGCGGTACTGATTGGCTCATACAGTCAAGCGGGACTCAGGCCACATTGTACTCGTGCTTTTTTGTAAACAAAAACAAGGGTTGGGCGGTTGGAGGAGATTTGTCCGGAGGCGTTTCTGCAGGAAAAATATTAATAACATCAAACGGAGGTGGTGACTGGCTGCCTCAATCTGCTGCTATCAGCCAGGCATTATACTCGGTTGCATTTATTAATGAAAATATGGGCTGGACGGCAGGAAGAGGCGGCAAAATTCTGAGAACTACCGATGGAGGAATAAATTGGATAGCTCAGACAAGCAATACAACTAATACTTTAAACTCTATTTATTTCGCAAATGCCAGCACGGGCTGGGCAGTCGGAGAAAAGGGCACCATACTTAAAACAACTAACGGCGGTGTAACTTTTATCGAAGAAAACCATACAACTCCGTTACAATTTGATCGGGCTCTTTCACAAAACTATCCAAATCCGTTTAATCCCTCAACTAATATAAAATACATTGTTCCGAGGAGCGATGATCAGCGATCAATGATCAAAGTGGTTCTTAAGGTGTATGACTTGTTGGGAAGGGAGATTGCCGTCCTGGCTGATGAAGACAAAGCACCCGGCGAATACGAAGTAGAATTCAACGCCGCGGGATTGCCGAGCGGGGTTTATATGTACCGGCTGACTTCCGGCAGGAATGTTGAAGCGAATAAAATGATTTTGATACGTTAAGCCTTTAACGGGAAGGGACCCATTATGAAAATATTATCAACACTAATTATTACAATAAGCATACCGGTGTTTCTGAACGCGCAGTGGTTTTGGCAGAATCCTTTGCCGCAAGGGAACACGCTTTCCTCGGTTAAATTCATTAATGCAACTACCGGTTGGGCGGTGGGTGGTAATGGAATAATACTCAAAACTACTAATATGGGAATAAATTGGTTACCACAGAACAGCGGAACGATGAGATTTTTGCTTTCTGTTAACTTCATAGATGCTGATACCGGATGGGCTGTAGGTGGGATGGGGACAATTCTCAAAACGACAAATGGTGGAATATCTTGGGATTCTACATTGGTTGTAAAATCGTGGGAATTACAGTCTGTCCATTTTATTAATGGTAATATAGGGTGGATAGTGGGTGGTGACTGGAATTCAAATGCCGCGGTATTTATGAAAACAACAGACGGAGGCATAAACTGGCTATCGCAGGCGAGTGTAATTCATAATACTTTATACTCAGTTTATTTTACGGATTATAACACCGGTTGGGCGGTGGGATATGGTGGGAAAATTATTAAGACAACGGACGGGGGAGCTAACTGGATGTCTCAAACTAGTGGTACAACCAGATCTTTATATTCACTGATTTTTACAGATCAAAACTACGGATGGGCGATAGGGGAGCAGGGGACAATACTGAAGACGACAAATGGCGGGGCAAGCTGGACGCTGCAAACGACGAGTATAACCGATGATTTGTATGCGGTTCAATTTGTAAACCAGAATAAAGGCTGGGCGGTGGGTTATGGAGGAATAATCGTAATGTCGACGGATGGAGGAGCGAATTGGATTTCGCAGCCAAGTGGAACCGGTAAATCTTTATATTCGGTCAATTTTTCAGATCAGGATAAAGGGACTGCTGTGGGGGGCGGCGGTACAATGCTAAGGACTACTGATGGAGGAGCAAACTGGGAATTGACATCAGGCGGGCAAAGTAACAGGCTTTCATCTGTGTATTTTGTTGATCAGAATACAGGGTGGTCTGTTGGGTGGGGTGGAACAATCCTTAAGACAACTAACGGAGGAACAAACTGGATACCTCAGACAAGCGGCACAACACTTGATTTACAATCCGTGAGTTTTAACGATCCGAGTACCGGATGGGCTGTGGGAAAAAGTGGAATAATACTAAAAACAATAAATAGCGGAGAAAATTGGAATTCACAAACGAGCGGGACAACAAATGCTTTATACTCAGTGGATTTCAAAACCCCAAACTACGGCTGGGCTGTCGGGGGTGGAGGAGTGATCCAAAAAACAACGAACGGCGGAACAAATTGGTTATCGCGAGTAAGTGGTACTTCCAACCAATTAAACTCTGTAAGTTTTATAGATCTGAATATCGGCTGGATTGTTGGAAAAGGTGGAGTAATTTTAAAAACAACAGATGGCGGTTCCAATTGGATAAATCAAACAAGCGGCACGTCACTGGATTTATATTCTGTGTGTACAATAGATGAGTTTACAGCTTGTGCTGTAGGCGGGGCAATAGATCATTACGGAAAATTTTTTTACATAATACTTAAGACTACTGACGGGGGAGCGAATTGGGTGAACCGGTTAAGTGGTTCACCTTATATATTTTATTCAGTTTTTTTTGCTGATCAGAATATTGGTTGGGCTGTAGGAAACAGCAGGGGTGAACGGTATTATGAAGGAACAATCTTTAAAACAACAGATGGAGGCACAAGTTGGAGTAATCAGGTTAGCGGTACTTCAACAGATCTAAATTCAGTGTATTTTGTAGATCAGTATACCGGTTGGGCAGTCGGAAATCTGGGAGTAATTCTTAAAACAACCAACGGCGGTGTTACTTTTATCGAAGATAAACAAACCTCATTCCCGATTACAAGTTTTGTCTTATCACAGAACTATCCAAATCCGTTTAATCCCTCAACTAATATAAAATATACCGTTCCGAGGAGCGATGATCAGCGATCAATGATCAAAGTGGTTCTTAAGGTGTATGACTTGTTGGGAAGGGAGATTGCCGTCCTGGCTGATGAAGACAAAACGCCCGGCGAATACAAAGTAGAATTCAACGCCGCGGGATTGCCGAGCGGTGTTTATATGTATCGGCTGACTGCCGGTAATAATGTTGAAACGAAGAAAATGATATTAATAAGATAAATTATTAATATTGACAAAATCTGATAATAAGATTAATCACTTCCTGAGATCGGAATGACTGTCATAAACTTTTTGTATCGAAAAAATATACGCATTATTTCTGTGGCAAAACTGCGGCAAATTCCTTGTTTAGATTTCTTTCCTGAATTAATTCATCAAGCATCTCCTTATTAATAAGTTGATCCTGATTTGCAAGAATTGAGCGAATGTCAGTAAGATGTTTTGATGACTCACTTTCTCGAAAAAATTCGAGTTTCTTTATTATTACATATTCCGGAGGAGCAAGGTTAATTGTTATCTTTCCTATCTCATATGACCGGTTGTTAGTAATTGCCCATAACATAAATTCATCTGTCCCGCATAGATAAATATCGGCTTTAAATCCGGTTCTGTGGTGAATTATATTAAAATGTCCTCTGACTTGACGGCGCCGTTCTAATTCCAGAATCTCACCTGGGGGTATGTAAAAATCTTTTTTGGGAAAACCGATTTCCAGGTTGTTAATATCCTGGGGCCTTAGTAATACTATTATGTCAATATCGTGAGTTAGCCTTGGTTCTCCGTAGATAATAGATGCAATCGAACCGGTTACACAGTATTTAATATTAAGCGAATTTAGAATGTTTATGAATATTTCATACGGTTCAGGATTGTGCATACAGGAATATCTCCTTTACTTTGTTTTCAACCTGCTCATCCGTCCATTCAGGGTGAGCGTGTTTAATCGCCGCGCGTTTTAATTTCCAGGCTGTCCTGTAAAGAGAAAATGAAAGATCAAGTTTTTCTTTTGCGGTCATTTTTCTGAAAATTGATTGCCGGTACTCTTCAGCCTGTTCCAGATATTCTTCGATATTTTTCGGTTTCATATAGCTAAAATAATACAGTGCGTAATTGTAACAAAAGAAAAACAAGAGAGGCAGCCGCCAGGGCATTGACATAAATATTAGCTCTCCTTTCCCCTGAAAGCCGTGTTTTATACCTGCGGTAATTATGAAAAAATCATTATTATTCGGTAATCATTCAATATCAGTTTTGGTTTTGAGGCCTTTATGTTAAAGAATAGCTTTTCTGTTATCAGCAAAATATCTTTTCTTGCTTTAATCATTGTTACCCTGATTGCTGAATCTGCTTTTCCGCAGTCGCCGGATACACTGTGGACAAAGACTTTTGGCGGAAGCAATATTGACGTCGGATACGCGGTGCAGGAGACACGCGACGGCGGATATATTATCTCCGGCTATACACGCTCTTTTGGCACCGTCAGCGGACGTAATGTATGGCTGATCAAAACCGATATTATGGGTAACCTCCAGTGGCACAATACCTTTGGGGGTAATGCGGATGATGAGGCTTACGCGGTTCAGCAGACGGCGGACGGCGGCTATATAATAGCTGGCTATACCAAATCATTTGGCTCGGGACTAATGGACGCCTACCTTATTAAAGCAGATTCGCTGGGTAACTTTGTCTGGGAGCGGATGTTCGGCGGCGCTCAGGATGATGAGGCATACGGTGTGCTTCAGGCGAGCGACGGTGGTTATATCATTGCCGGGGCCACCTCTTCATTTGGAGCGGGAAGCAGAGATGCTTTCCTGATTAAAACGGATGCAAACGGTACTGAGCTGTGGCGCAAAACATTCGGCGGATTAAGCAGCGACGGCGCAAGAAATGTACAGAAAACATCAGACGGCGGCTTCATCCTTTCCGGCTGGACTTTCTCTTTAGGCCCCGCTGCGGTTGGCAATGCAGTTCTGTACAAGGCAGACTCACTCGGTAACCAGCAATGGGCTAAGGCTTATGGAGGCACTGATGTTGACAGAGGATTGTATGTGCAACAAACATCAGACGGCGGCTACATTTTTACGGGATACACGGCATCTGTCGGTGCCGGGAATGACGACGCCTGGGTGGTTAAGACCGATAATCTCGGCAATGAAGCCTGGAGCAAAACATTCGGCGGTACTGTCAGGGATTATGGTAACTCAATTGCCCTTACCCCTGACGGCGGATGTATCATAACCGGTTATACCATTTCTTTCGGCGCGGGAGGAGATGACTTATGGATGATTAAACTGAATTCCACTGGAACAGAAGAATGGCGGAAACTCCTGGGCGGAACCGCCTCAGATGTCGGATATGATATTAAAGTAACACGCGACGGCAGTTATGTAGTAACGGGGCATACCCTCTCTTACGGGGCGGGAGTGCACGATGTATGGCTGATAAAGACCGGCTCGGTCATACCCGTAGAACTCCTTCGTTTTACCGGAGCAGTGATCAATAACAGTATTAACCTCAGATGGTCAACCGCTTCTGAAATTAACAATAAAGAATTTGAGATACAGCGATCAGTATCAGGCGCGGCCTGCAACAGCGCTGAGGCCTGGCAAACAGCAGGCTTCATCCCCGGTAGTGGAACAACCACCGAAACACAAGATTATACATTCTCCGATAATGAACTTATCCCCGGCACATACAGGTACCGGCTGATTCAAAAAGACTTTGACGGATCTGAGCATATCTTTTATTTAGCAGAAGCGCTTGAAGTTACTGCCGTGGCCGGATTCAGTTTGTCACAAAACTACCCCAATCCGTTCAGCAAATCTACCCTGATATCTTACCACGTGCCTCCGGGTAAAAATCGTGAGGCGGAGTTCGTTACCTTAAAAGTGAAGAACATATTGGGGGAGGATGTAGCGACGCTGGTGAACGAGGCAAAGTCCCCCGGAAGGCACGAAGCAGTATTTGATGCGGCGGGGCTGCCGGCGGGAATATACTTCTGCGAAATGTCAGCGGGGGAATACAAGGCTGTGAAGAAACTGATAAAGATTAAATAGTATGAATGGGGGAATAGACCACAGTTAACGCAGATAATCAGGATTTTCACAGATTTTTCTTTAACTAACTAACTGAAAAACTTCATCCCATCCCGGCAGGGTCGAGGCATCGTGCACCCAAGCGCTAATCGTCCCAGCTGTCCCAGAAGTCCCCGTACACCCAAATCGTACATCTTCACTGCACAATTTAGTTATTTTTTGTGCAATTCCAGTGAACGATTAATTTTTAACTCTTCATTCTTAATTCTCAAATCATCCCCATCCCCAGCGCAACCGCGATAATCAGCAGCAACCCAGCGGTGATGTATCGTATGCTGGTAAACGTGACTTTCTTTATAAGCCTTGTGCCGATAACAGTGCCCGCAAGCGCCGCAATTACTCCCGCGATTATCAGTCCCGGAATTTCCGTTATGCTTTCAGGAATTATCCCCGCGCCGTAGACAATAAGCCTTGCGATGTCTATAATGATCGCGATCATCACTCCCGTTGCAATGTATTGCTGTTTGTTCAGCCCGGCGTGAAGGAGGAACATACTGCGCAGAGCGCCCTGGTGTCCGGATAAACCGCCGAAGAATCCGGAGAGCAGCCCGCCCAGATAAAAATGCTGTTTTTCCATTTTGATATTCTGCAGCTTATCGCTCAGTTCAAAAAGCGCAAAGAGTAACATAACGAACCCGAGAACAAGTTTCACAGGACTGACCACCGCCATTCTTCCCCAGAGGTAATAACTTCCGACAGGGGGAATGTGAGAGATGAGTTCAAGCACAATAGCACCCGTGAAAGATGCCGCTGCGGCGAACAAACCAAAACGGAGCAGGATACTCCTATCCGCGTCGCGGCCCAGGAGGATACCCTTGAATATATTGTTGGAGAAGTGTACGATGGCAGTAGCCGCGATTGCCGTTTCGACAGGAAAGAAGAGCGCGAAGGCGGGCATCAGCAGCGTCCCAAGCCCAAACCCCGAAAACAGAGTAAGAGCCGAAACAATAAAAGCCGCTAATATGATTGTAACATATTCCATAAATGAAGATCTAAAAACTCTCTTTTGATTACTTGTTTTTATAGTCCATTCTCAGCACAATAGCCGAATAGAATAAACAATTCTTCATTCTTAATTTTTAATTCTTAATTTACTTAACTACTCTCAGCTTAAAATAAACTTCCTCCGGCGAGAAAATTCCGGCAAAGAAACGCTCGTACATAACCGGTTCGATATTCACAATAAAATCCATCCACTTCAACGCCGCAAAGTGGGATGTAATAAACCTCTTTTCAATCACTTCAAACTGCGCTTTCCCCTCATAATTCGTGCGGTGGTTCAGCTTCCACTGCTCATAGAACTTCAGTTTACGGTTGCCGATGTACTCGTAGTTATCGAACGTCCTGATTGAAAACGGGATCTTGTGGTCAGGTTCGCCGAAATATTTAGTGTTAAGGAAGAAAGGCGCATAGACAATAATAATGCCGTTTGGTTTACTGATTCGGTAAAGTTCAGTAACGGTTTTATGGAAACTGTCCAGGTGTTCAAGTACGTGTGAGCAGTAAATTTCCTCGAAGTAATTATCGGGGAAAGGATAAGGGAATGTGTTGATATCGTGGATAGCGTTTCCGCCGTAGTCTACGATATCGAGGTTTACGTATCCGGGTTTAATGTCTTTTCCGCACCCTAGGTTCAGTTTCTTTGGCAAGTCGGTCATTTCTTTAGTTAAAAGTTAAAATTAAAAGTTAAAAGTTAACAATTTTCAGGAATAACAGTGAAATAAAATTAAGGAACCGGGGGACTGATTTAAGGCTGCGATAGACCGCGGATAACGCAGATATTAACGGAAGACCGCAGATTTAATGCTGTTATTGAAACTGATATTGAATCCCAAATATTGATTCCCTCCAATTTTTAATTCTTCGTTCTTAGTCCGCCGCCTGCTTTAAAACAAAAAACCCGGGGAGTACCCGGGCTTTGGTTTAAGGAATGTTAATTGATTAGTCGAAGGGAATTACGGGGAAGTTGACACCCTGCAGTGTTACTTCCTCGACTTTAATTTTCGCAACCCCTCTGTACAGCATCCCTATCTCGCGGGCGGCAGCCTTGGAAAGATCCAGCTCCCTGCCGTGTATGTACGGGCCTCTGTCATTAATCCGCACAATTACGGATTTACTATTAGCAGGATTTGTTAATCTCAACAGAGTTCCGAAACGATAGGTTTTGTGCGCTGCAGTCAGCGTTTCCTGGTCAAAGATTTCGCCATTGGCGGTCAGCCGACCGTGAAATCTTGGGCCATACCACGAAGCCTTCATTACTCCCTTATCGGTGAATTTAAGTACCGCGGGAGTAACATCTGAGACTTCATTAACTGAAATCGTCCCCGATTCGTCGTAGTCTGCCGCTTCAGCAGGAATGATTCTTTCCCTGGCGCTGAAACCTGCGAGGACTAAGAGTAATGAGAACAGCATTATCTTGGTTAATGATCTCAAATACACCTCTTTTTTGTTAAACAAATTATTTACAAAACAAATTTACCAAGTCTGTAACCCCCGGGCAACCTGAAAGTTGCATCTTTACCCCCTTGCAGCTAATTGGCGAATTATCGAATAAATTAGTATTTTGTTCGAAAACGGCTACTTGCAGTACTTCTTCACCCAGGCGAGGGTTCGTTCGAGTACATCGAGGTAATGGTTAGGCTCGTTTCTGATTCCGTGCCCTTCTCTTGGATATACAACGAACTCAACAGGGGTACCGATTGTCCTGAGCGCCTGGTACATTTCCCGTGAATTGGCGATATCAGTGTAAAGATCCTTCTCTCCCTGCAGTATCAGTGTTGGTGTCTTGATATTTTTCGTGTAAAAAGCCGGTGAGCGGTTAATATAAAGGTTGTTCATATCTATCGGCTTCTCCCAGTAATAGTATCCGAAGTACATTTTCTCGAACTCAGGCTGCCAGGAGTTGCTCCAGTCGGTCAGGAATGAGTAGATACCGTAAAGTGAAACCGCTGCCTTGAACCTGTTATTCTGAGAAATGATCCAGTTGGTCAGGTAGCCGCCGTAACTTCCGCCCATAACGGACATACGGGTTGAATCAACAATGCCGCGTTTAATAAGTTCATCCACTCCTGCCATTACATCGTGATAGTCGCCGCCGCCAAGATCGTACCTGTTAGCTTGACCGAAGAGATCGGTATAACCGGAACTTCCCCTGGGATTAGGCGCAAAGACCACATACCCCTCTGAAAGCAGTGCTCTTACCGGATATGACTGGTTAAATACGTTCCTGAAGTGGCCGTAAGGCCCGCCGTGTACGATTAACGCGAGAGGATAGCGGGTTCCTTTTTTATACTTCGCCGGATAGAATACAACTCCCTCTATCTGGAATAACCCGTCCTTGCTCTGATAGGTGATCACTTCCTGGGGCTGTTTTTCAAATTTCTTAAGTTGCGGAGTAAAAACCATCTTCTTCGCGACGGGTTCTCCGTGGACAAATATTTCTGCCAGGGAGGTATCTGTCTCGTTACGCCAGCAAACCCGGTAATCTGAAGAAAAGGTAATGTCACTTATGGATACATTCTTTTCCTCAATCGTCGCGACGTCCCCCGATACGGGATCAATCATAAATACGGAATGATAAACCCCGCGGTTAATAATTGCATAGATAGAGCGGATATCACGCCAGCTAAACTGAGATACTCCGCGATTGATATCCTTTGTCAGGTTCCTGGGATTTTTGCCATCGGCGCCGATGACCCACAGATCTATTTCAGCAAACTCAATATCCGGAACCGTTGCGGCATTGTAAGCGACTGTATTCCCGTCGGGCGAGAACTTTGCGTCAGTTTCAGGTCCGGGGAAGGCGGTGAGCTGCTTTTTATTTCCTTTGCTGTCGATAATATATAAATCGAACTTCTGGTCATCATTGTAATCGCCGGTCAGGTTTGACTGGTAAACCACCTTGTCACCTGCGGGATTTAGGTCGATGGACTGCGCGCCCGGGTCAAGGTCGTAGCTTGCAATGACCTTGCCATCGGGGACCGAGATAAAGTGGAGTGTCTTTACCGGATTTACTTTCGGATAGACAATCTCATCCCTTTTCACTTTTTTCTTTACAGCGAGTTCCTTTTCAGCTTTCTCATCATATTTATCGGAAAGGACGGCAACGATAGTTCCTGCTTTATTCCACTTATACTCTTCCACTCCGTTAGGTAGGGAGGTAAGGTTAAAAGGTTCACCACCGTCAGTCCGGGTGAGCCATAGCTGGGAGGCACCGCTTTCCATCGTTCCTGAGGAATGGTCCTTATAATCGCGTGAGGAGAGGAAGCTGATGAATTTCCCGTCGGGAGAAAAGCCCGGGGAAGAGCTGTTTTTTCCTTCCGCGGAGAAGCGGTGGTATTCGGCTGTTTCAGCGTCCATACGGTAAATGCCGGTTGACCAGGTGCTGGTATTAAAGTCAGGTTTCCGGATGGTGAAGAGGATACTCTTACCATCGGGAGATATGACGGGTGAAGCAGGCTGCTCTAACGAGAGAACATCCTTTGGGGTGAACGGGCTCTGTGCCAAAAGAGTGAATGAAAACAGAACAAAAAAGATTAGACGAAACATTTTTTCAATTAAAAATTAATAATTAAAAATTAAGAATTATGAATAAAGATAACACCGTTAGTTTAGAACATCAATTACCAAATTAAAAACTTATTCCTCTTTGCGTCACCTTTGCGTCTTTGCGTTTCTCACGTCTTTGGAACCCCATAGTGTATACAGCTACGGAGAGGCATTAAAAGTTCAATATTATTATCATTAAATTAAGCCAAAGAAGGGTAAAGAAAAAGGGGTAATGTTTTGAGGCGAAAAAAGTCAGGAGAGGAAATAATAGCCCGTGCGCAAAGAGGAAGAAGCCCCTATAATTACAGTAAATTAAAAATCTTATCAGCTCCGGGTTCGTATATATTAAAGACGGGAGTATGCAAAGCCTGAGTCATTTGATGTAAAAACTCATCTTTATTTATATAAGCGGCTTCATAACTGTAGTTTTTTATGTTCGGATAAAAGGGATTTATCGTTATGGCTGATAACTCTGGCTTGTAACGATAGGAGATACTAATATTATTTTTAGCAAACTGAGAAAGGAGGAAGGATAAGTTCGCTGATTCATCAGTGAGAAGCAATTGGACCGGAGAATTGAAAACGAACTCAGCAGGTTTCCGAATTCTCTCAAATATTTTCATAAGGTTTTTTCCGAGGAAACGGTGGGAGAATAATCCGGGAAGATAAACCTTTTCCGTTTTATCATTCAATTGATTTATGAGCAGGGCGAGGTCATCCTCGTCAACTAAAGAATAAGTATCAAGCGCTGTCTCGCCCTCAGAAGATTTAACTTTTATACTAAGCTCTTTCCCGTCAGGAATATCCGTATTAAGCTTAAAGCCGAACACTTTTTCTATGAACGACATTTCAGCAGCCAACCCGGAAATATTAGTATCCCTGGAAGCGCCGGTTGTGAAAATCAGTTTTTCAAGAATATACATTGGGGAAAGGCGGTTCAGCGAACCATCAACCAGGAGAAGCCCTGCAGAGGTTTTGTTCCGGAAGAGGTCAGTTACTTCAGCCAATCCTTCTTTAGTATTCGGCCCGGCGATAACCATAAGCCCCGGTTTAGTAATTCGCACCAGGCTGATCTTTCCGAGCGCGGTTTGCAGGCCGGTCTCCGCGATTAATTCATAATCCGCGCCGGATGTTATCAGGCATTTTTCTGAAGTCGCCGCGAAAGTATTTTCTTCAAGGAACAATCTGGGTTTCGGAAGATTGGTGATATTATCAACATCTTCACCGTCATACCCAATACCGGTCAGTCCGACAGGCACTTCCCTTGAGAAAAATCCCTTCATTAAAAATGAGAGGGTTGTGGTTTTACCCGTATTCTTCGCGGTGCCGATAACTCCGATTGTTTTCATCTAATCACAGCCCCTTGATCAGCAACCCGTATAAAAAAACTAATTGACAGTTCCATAACCAAACTTACCCGGATAGGCGCCGTCCTCTTTATTACCAAGCAACCCATCATAAATCGCGGCTGTTAAGTTTTCTTTTGAATCAACTTCCCGGAGGGTTGAGGTAATCTTATTTATAAGGTCTTCCGTGAAGTAGTCGGCCTGCGAAGTTGTCGCGAATTTGGCGTCGCCAACAAACCTGAATGCATCAGAGATGGCCCTTATGCTGTCTATCCTTGAGGTAATGCAGATAGGTCCGCGTGAGTAAGCCTCGTCAGTGGATGCAACCGTAATGGCATCAACGCCGGTTGATGCAGCTAATGAAGCGTGGTATGATGTTGCGTTGGCGGACTGCACGCGCTCTTCCGACTGTGTCATAAACGCGATAGGTTCTCCCGGCCAGATAGGGGCATTAACTATTTCTCTAAGCGCGTAAACTTTTGCCGCGTTGTAGTCAATGAAGTTCTGCTTCATCATTCCGTTGATAACGATATGCGGCCCGTAACAAAAGAGAGGTTTAAGAATCGGTTTCGCGCCAAGCTTAATTCCGACCATCACGTTGATTAATAGTCCGGCTAATGTTTTCCACGCCGGCACACCGCTTAACTCATCATTACCCGGAATATCAAACGGCATATTGTAACGCGCTGCGAGTTTAATCGCCTCGACTCCGTCAACCGCCAGCCTCACAGGGTCAGTCCCCGCCCCTAAGGAGCCATATACAAGATTTATCTTCGCCAGATCAGCGCCGGCCTTGCCCGCAAGCAGAACTGTCTCGGGTGTGTTTAATCCTCGGTGTGCACGGACGGTAAGTAGTGTGCTTTCGTCCAGGCTCTCCCTCATCAGCTTTATGTTTTCGAATGAAGTAATTGTGCCGTCGTTTTCGTGGGTCAGGCATCCCTGCAGCAATCCTTCATACCGGGCTTCCCAGGAGGGATTGATGATCAGGAATCCGTCAATCCCGTACCGCTCACATACTTTAGCGTGAGTGATGTCCATAATGGGGCATCCGCTTCCGAGAAACTTAAAGAGGAGCGGTTGCTTTTCATTGTACTGGATCTTGTACGGATTTAGCGGCTGAGACCTGCCGAGAAAACTATTAAGGTTAATAATTTCCTGTGCCGTTACTTCTCTTACGCCTTTAACAAAATTCTTTTTAGTATTCCCCTCAACGATCACCTCATCGCATAAAGAATAGTAATCAGAAAGAAGAACTTTCTTTTTTGCTTCGTCTTGGGTTGTAAATATTTCAGCACGGATTTTTGCCCGCTCAACGCCGGGGGAAGTTTTATCCGCGGTGAAAGTGATCAGTTTGTTTGCAATGCTATCCAGCAGGCTCCCGATCTCAGTGTGCTTAAACCTATAATCATACTTTGAGGTGATATCTTTTTTTGTTCTGTGGAGGCCGGTACCTGCCTGCTTGACTTCGCGTCCCTCGATATAAGCAAGCAATTCTTCGAGAGATGAGTGTTCTCCAAAACCTTTATCAAAGCCGAGTTCGGCGGCAAGTTCGGGAGTGATCGGTTTTCCGCCGATAACAATTTTTGATTTTTCTCTTACGCCGGCGGCATCAAGCATATCAACAAATCGCGCGAGCATTTCTGCTACACCATAACCAAGAGTGCGGCTGACAAGTATAAAATCATAGTTTCCCTTTGAAGCGATCTTGACGATTACTTCGGGGGAGAGGTCGGGGGAAAGTAATTCGGTATGATGACCGTTTTTATCCAGTTCGTTTTTGATGATTTTTATTCCTACATCGTGAACGGGATCGAATGGAACGCATAAAATCCTTTTTGACATACTCTGCCTCTATGCTTTCTCTTCGGGGGTGAGGTATTTATACATCGTGCCGGGTTTGTAGATATATTTTCTTAACCGCAATCTTACTCCGTAACCGTCAAATTCCTGGTACATAATGTCAATCTCTCCGAGATTCATTTCCTGTCCTAACTGCAAAGCAAGTTTCTTTCCTTCGTTTGCGTCGTTACAAACGAGATAAGTCTCGATATCTATCGCGTCCATCACGCGTTCCATAGCTGTTGTCATATCTTCCTCATAGTAATGTTCCAATTAAATAACCGAATATAGCAGTCTCTACCATCGCGGGAGGGTTTCTCACAGAGCCGCGAAGGCGCAGAGTTTAAGTTCTCGCAGAGCCGCGGAGGCACAAAGTTTAAGTTCTCACAGAGTCGCGGAGACGCAAAGATTTAACTCCGCGTCTCTGCTCCTTTGCGTCTCTGCGTGAAATTATTCGTAAATGCCTGAGTGCTCACAAATTATTTCTATGAGCTTCACAAGACCTTTAATGACCAATCTTGTTCTTTCTTCAATTATCTGCCCGTTACTATCTGTTGTTCCGAGTCCGGGAGAGATGAAAATATTGGCATCGTATTCAATAGTCGGAATAATTCCCATCTGCGACATTCCGTCCTGAAGCAGATTTGAAGCGGAGTACATATCTTCTATTGAGAAAATTGGAATTCCGAGTTTTCCGTTATTCCAGCTGTTCTCATAGTTGATTTCAACCGTGCCGCAGTTATAGGTTTTAGAAATAATAAAATCTTTCCTGATCCTCTCATCTATGCGTGAGAATTCATCTACAACTATGTTGTAAAGATCATCAATCGGCTTTGTTAATACCTGCGGGTTATCTCTCAGCACGCGAAGCGCGGCGAGCTGGCCGGTCAATCCTTCTTTACCCGGATCCATCGTTACCAGCGCGGCTTTACCGTAAGAAGCAGTTGTGCCGTAACGATTGCCGTGATATCCCAAGGCTCTTCTTATCGGAACGAGTACATCTTCTTTACCGATGATCAGCGCGCTTGTGGAGGAGCCGGTCGCTTTATCCATACTGTAAATCATAACATCAGCGCCGATGTTTTTAATGCTGTTGCCGATGAACGGAATGCCCCAGGCATTATCTATAACGTAAGGGACGTCATATTTTTTTGCTAACTTAGCGATCCCCTTTTGAAGCAGCGGAGTTCCATTCTCATCTTTTTCACCGTAACCGTAACCCAATGTATCATATCCTATTGAAGCAAAACCGGCTAATAAAGTCTGGTGCCTTTCGGCTGCGGCTTCAAGGTTCTTAAGTGATTCCTTTGCCTTAACATTTTTAAGTAACGGAACGGGGTGGTAGTTAATTCCGTGAACAGGATACTCAGCGCCTTCCAGCGGTACAAGTACCGTGTCAAGATTATTTTGTCTTTTACCATAGAAGCCAAGTTCGCCGGCGGTACAGCCTCTGTCTGCCAGGATGTCTTTATACTTCGGAGGGAATGGCCTTCCGTAGGATGCCTGGTGATGAATATGCCTTTCCATCGGTGCAATGTAGCGAGTCCTGTAGTTATCGCCTCTTCCCTGGTTTGGGGGAGTGAAAAGCGTGTCGAAAGAAACCCATAGTCCGCCTTCGCAGGTGTTGACAGGAGCGGCGTCGTAATCATCACCGTACATTTCTTTCACTATCTCTCTTATCTGATCAACATAAACCGCGAGAGGAACAACTTTCTTTGATTCCTTCGCCATAAAATGTTCGATATCATCACGAAGCGGAGATGGGCATCCGGAGATAGCTCCGGTTAATCCAAAAGCTCCTTTGAGTTCAGCGGGAATATTTAAACTTTCCGCGAATTTTTTCGCTTCAGCATATATCTGAGGAGTGCGCTGCTGAAGTCTTTTATACATTTCAAATTTAAAACGTGGCTTTGCCATTTTGTAGTACCTTATGTTTAATATTTATTAAGTTGATTAGAAAAATTGTTATCGCAAATTCAGTTGGAAAATCCTTTAATGGTAAGTTTATCGCCTGTCCTGATACCGAGTTCTTTTCCCGGAATCCGCGCGGTCATTTTAACGATTGTATTCTGATGATTGGGCATATGCGTATCATCGTATCCGGCAATTGTACCTATTTCTTTGTCATTCCAGATAACCGGATCCCCCGTTAGTATAACGCCGCTATTCAGCAGTTCAACGAAGCCGATGTAGCATATATTGTTAACGATTCTGCCGGGACCCGCATCCTGCTCATCTGTACCGATTAATTCAATGATAGTATGCTGAGAGAAAGCGCGCGAGATAGGCTGTATCAGGTTCAGTTCCCTGTTATCGAGTTTGCCGTCAAGCACCACAACAAACTTTCCGGTGATATCGGACTTGCTGTGATAAAAATCTCTATTGACTAATTTTCTTTTATACGGGTCTGACATACTGCCTCGCGGAATTAAACTAAACTTGAAACAAAATCTTCAAGTTCTCCACAAAGGAAGTCAATTACGGGGACTTCAATCATCGTGTAACATCCCGGTTTTTGTTTAAGCGTGGCGCGCGCCGCTGAAACCATCACCTGTGCCGTTAAGGCGGGGTTATTGATTTTCATTTCGAACTTTAGCATCTGATTATGAGTAACGCCGGAAACCCCTTTCCTTTCCATGAGCACTCCGTGCCCCACGTCAATAAGATTATTCACGTTATCTGTCTGATATACATAAGTCCTGTCCTTAATGAAGTAAGGATCGTTTTTAATTGCCTGCTCGACTTCAGCAAAAACCGCGCCCGGTTCAAGTTCGACATATACCATTCTTCTGTGAATGCCCATACCAGCGGGGACGGTTATGGAGAGCGCGTTTTTAACTCCCGGAAGTTCCTTCACCACGACAGTATGCCCCATTGACATTCCGGGGCCGTAGTTTGTGTGTGTAATTCCTTTGGGAGCCATAGCTAAAAACCATCCGCGAATAACGGAATCAATCCCCGGATCCCATCCTGCCGAAATGATAGATACTTTATTGTTTTCTTTCGCTATTGGGTCGAGATGTTTTTTAAGCGCGGGGATCTCAGAGTGAATGTCGAAGCTGTCAACCGTATTTATACCGAGTTTGAGGCAGTCTGTTACTACTTCTTTAACTTTTCGTGAAGGCGCGCAGATCAGAGCGACATCAACATTCCCAAGTTCTCCGATTGTATTTACTACCGGGGTTTCGCCGAACTTGCAGCATTTCTGCGGTGTAAGAGTTTCCCGGATTTTCTGCCTGTTCTGTATTTCAACTATTCCCGCGATTTCCATATCGGGTTCCTGGTTTATGGCGTCCAGGGCCATACATCCTACGTTCCCGAATCCGACTAATGCTATTTTTGCTTTATCCATTTACTTCTCTATTAAAATTAACTTTTGTTTGTTATTTGATTTTTGATGTATTCGATAAGAATCTTGAACGCGTTATCACTGTGTTTCTTCACAGCCGATTCCACCTGTGCGGGCTCCCGCTTCTTAATGGCTTCAATTATTTCCTGATGTTCGGCCACGGATTGCTCCAGATGAGAAAGAAGGGAGAGGAAAATATAATTGTAACGCAGGGTCTGATTGCGGAGTGTCTTAATCATCTTCTTCAGCTTATCATTTCCGCAGTGTTCATAGATACTAAAGTGGAACAATGAATTTAATTCGAGGAAAGCCTTATAATCTTTTATCTCTGAATGAGCGATTGCGCGCATTTTATCGTTGATGCTTTCCAGTTCTTCAATTTGCGCCGCGTTAAGGTTTGAAGAAGCAAGTCCCGCGGCCAACGCTTCCAGCGCTCCCTTAATAATATATGTTTCCTCCGCGTCCTTCGGGGAAGTTTCCGTAACAAGCGCGCCTTTGCGGGGATTGACCTTCAGGAAGCCTTCAGACTCCAGTTGCAGGAAAGCTTCTCTGAGCGGTGTGCGGCTCACGCCGAGCAGATTAGCGACATCAGGCTCAAGCAGCCTCTCGCCGGGTTTAATTTTCCCTTCTATAATGGAATCCCTTATGGAAGAGGCTATCCTCTCCCGTAGGGGTTTAAGCTCCTCAGCGTTAAAATTAAGGTTAATTGACTCTTTTTCTTGCATAATTAAAAAATACTGTATAATGTATACAATCTACACGTATAAAATAGAAGTTATTTTTAAAATAAGCAAGGGGATTTTGGGAGGAATTTGGGGCTTGGGGCCTCTAAAGGCTGGTGGGGACTGAGAATAATCTGAATGTTGAAATGGGATTAAATTATTGATGATCTGTGAGTTCGGGCATAATTACTGTATCACTTTTACGAATTAATTAACTGACTTATCTGCCGTTCAAGATTCTTTGTGAATATTGGCAGTTTTATAACAGAAGGAGTTTTTCTGATTTACTTTACCATCTCAATATTATTCAATTTTATTTTATTTTTGTCGTGTTCACTTGTAGCGTTAGATAATTATGGTATCACTTATTCACGAATTAATATTTTAGTTTATTAACTTTTATAAAAAGAAGTTAACATGACAATTGTTAGATGAGAATTGGTAAATGGATCTGCAAGAATATTTAAATTGAGTAAAGGACGCTTGGTTGCAGGATTGCAGTTTCCGAACGGATTACACAAATGGTTACCCTATGTTTGGGTGGATAACTTCCATAATGACAGGGCAGTTGTTGATGACGGCGAAAATATGGGTTACATGGACCGGCAGGGGAATATTTGTATACCCTTAATATATTTTGTCGCGGAAGATTTTTCGGAAGGACTTGCTTTTGCCAATGATGGCGACAGAACATTTCTGTTGGATACGGAAGGGAAAACTATCAGGCAATGGGATGAGGTTTTTATTACCAGTCGTTTCCGTAACGGTACCGCTCTAATTTCAAGGCTTGTCGAAGATGGTGAGAAAGCAGAAGAGGCGCTGATAAACACTAAGGGTGAATTTATAACTCCGTTCGCGCCTAAAAGGCAATTGCACGATATCGCGGATGCATTTACAGATATCGAGACCGAAGATGATCAATGGCACGAGGGAATACAAAGAATAATTACAGAAGATTGAATTGGGGTAAGGGATGAGTTTGGAAATGAACTGATCAGTGATCAGGGATTGTATGATTTTTAAAATAGATTACTTACGATGTGTTAAGGGTATTATCAAAATTTAGTTGAAATTTCATCCGTTCTAGGAGAATCATTTTAGGTTTTTAGAATTTGAAACTTTTCCGGGTAATTCGGCGGGCAGCTAAATTTTTTAATAATGATATCTGCACTGGACGAAATCTATTTTTCCATCGCCAACCACATAAACTATACGATGTTCCTGAGTAATTCTTCTAGACCACACACCGCTTCCGAGATATCTAAGCGGTTCAGGTTTTCCTATTCCTTCAAAAGGATCACGCATAATTGCCTCGATAATTTCCAATATTCTCAAAGCTGTTTTGCGGTCGGTTTTAACCCAATACGCCAAGTCATCTCTGAATTCCTGATGGAATATACTTAAGCGTTCTTTAGGGTTTTTACTTTTCAAGGCCGAATTCTCTTTTTAATTCGTCAATTGTCCGGGGAATCTCCTCATTTTCCTGAACCCTTAACAATGCTTGCAGCAGTCTTTTGGCATTTTTTGGGGAGCGTAATAAATGTGCAGTCTCCAAAATACTTGATAGTTCGCTCTCAGAAATTAAAGCAACATTTTCAGCATTTTTACGGGTAATGATTACTACCTCCTTATTGTGAGATACCTTATCCAGGAGTCTGGCAAGGTTGGCTCGAGCACGGGTGTATGTTAAACTAGTAAGCATTTTTCTCTCTATTTAATTGTACATATTCAATGTACATATAAAAATAATAATTTACAATCACAAAGCGCAAATATTATGTGCACTGATTTACCAAGAATTTTATCATAATTTAATATTACTGAATAATTACTGATTAGCTTGTGTGTTTGTGTGAATATTATCCCACTCGCTTTCATAAAATTAAAAAAATCCTCCGCCCCACCCGGCATATAACCGGCTAAGAGCGGAGGATTTATAAAAATAAGTTGGAAAATCTTTCCGCGTGTATCAGTGAGAACAGCGGAAATTAATTCACTTTAAGCCCGGCTTACTTCGTCAATAGATTTGCTTATAATCTGTACCGCTTCTTTTATCTGCTCTTCGTTAATGACAAGCGGAGGAGCAAAGCGGATAATGTGCTGGTGCGTTGGCTTGGCGAGCAGGCCGTTCTCCTTCATCTGAAGGCATACATCCCACGCCTCTTTTCCGTTCTTCGGTTTTATGACGATCGCGTTAAGCAATCCTTTTCCTCTTACCAGTTCAACCATATCCGAAGGTATCTTCGCTGCCTCTTCGCGGAAGATCTTTCCCAGCCTCTCGGCATTTTCGGAAAGCTTTTCTTCTTTTAAAACTTCAAGCGCTGCCATAGCAACATTACACGCCAGCGGATTGCCGCCGAATGTAGATCCGTGCTGGCCCGGTTTAATTACCAGCATTATCGGGTCATCAGCCAGTACCGCGGAGATAGGCATTGTTCCGCCTGATAGTGCTTTACCAAGTATAAGTATATCCGGTTTTATGTTTTCGTGGTCGCACGCGAGCATCCTGCCGGTTCTGGCTAAGCCAGTCTGCACTTCATCAGCAATGAACAAAACGTTTTTGGCTTTGCACATATCGTATGCTTTTTTCAGATAACCTTCATCAGGCACAACAACACCGGCCTCACCCTGGATAGGCTCAACAAGAAATCCAGCTACGTTCGGGTCTTCGAGCTCTTTCTCAAGCGCGGAGAGGTCGTTGTAAGGAATCTGGACAAATCCGGGAGTGAATGGCCCGTAACCCTTGAATGAATCGGGATCGCTGGACATAGAAACAATTGTTATAGTCCTGCCGTGAAAGTTGTCACTGCAAACAATTATTTTTGCTTCATTCTCTTTAATTCCCTTTACGTCGTATGCCCACCTGCGGCACAGTTTAAGCGCAGTTTCATCAGCCTCCGCGCCGGAATTCATCGGGAGCATTTTATCGTAACCAAAAAATTCAGTAATGTATTTTTCATAAACGCCGAGACGGTTATTATAAAACGCGCGGGATGTTAATGTAAGCGTGCGCGCCTGTTCAATCATTGCGTTAATAATCTTCGGGTGGCAGTGCCCCTGGTTCACAGCCGAATAAGCAGAGAGAAAATCGTAATACCTTTTTCCTTCAACATCCCACAGAAATACTCCTTCCCCTTTTGCCAGTACCACCGGGAGCGGATGGTAGTTATGCGCGCCGTATTTGTCTTCCAGTTCGATATAATCCTTAGACACCATAAAATCAGTTTTCCTTTTTAGTCAAAAAATAAATATTAATAAGCGGACAGAATCCTCTTTTGAGGACAAAATTTAAACAAAAAACATCCCTCAAATTATGGCTTATCCCCCGAATTGACAAGGCTATACACCCTACCAAACCTGAAAAAACAGCGATTTTCAACGAAATTAAGGAAAGAGCCAACGGGTTGAGGGCAAATCTGCCACACAATATACCGGAAAGGGGAGTAAACGGGCGGTTATTGAAAGGGGCCCCTCATCAACAAGGAATCAAAAATCGCCGGTTGTGAAGCAATTTTATAATGAAGCAAATTTTTCCACCCGGTTGGTGGGCAAGGCAACGGTTTGAAAATGTTAAGAACTCCTTAAAATCTTTTCCATCTTCCTCCCCTTAGCAAGTTCATCCACCAGTTTATCGAGGTAGCGGACTTTCTGGGTGAGCGGGTTTTTTATTTCCTCTACACGGTAACCGCAAATTACTCCTGTTATAAGGTGTGCGTTAGGATTCAATTTCGCCTGCTCGAAAAAAGATTCGAAGGTTGCATTTGCTTCAATAAGGCTTTTTAGTTTGCCGGTATCGAAACCGGTCAGCCATTCTATGACCTGGTGGAGTTCGTCTTTTGTTCTCCCCTTCTTTTCGACTTTAGCCAGATAAAGAGGATAAACAGAAGCGAATGACATTTTTGCGATGCGGTCGTCGGAGGAGGTGGTGCTTTTCATTAATGTATATGCAATTATTTGGTTTATAAAAAACTGATATCAATTGGATAAGTGTATTTGTTATAAATAATCCCTCACTTCGATAACTTGGGGGACTCAATGCGGCGCCCTTCCTTCCCATTTAAAAAGGGGATGTGTAAAAATATTTATTTATAAAAGTGTATGAGCTATCACCTTCCCCGCCACCTACACTTACTCTGATACTGATACTGACACTGACACTGATACTGATACTGATTACTAATTAAGTTCTATTTCACCAAACTCTGCTTCAAATTCTCTCACCAGCCGCCCGCTCAGGAGTGAATCGGTAACGATTTTAATATGAGGCGCAATATAAAGATCGTTGGTTATGGGGAATTCTAATCCGTTTTCTTTTACCAAAATCTTATCTAATATATCCACCATTATACGAGAGGACTTACCGGGCTTCATTTCTTCGGGGATGAGCAGTTCGAGCTTTTCAAAAAGAGTATCGGTTTCTTCTTTGTCAATCAAGCGTTTTCTTTCTTCGGGCTTGTATAAGTATTTGAAACCCTGTCGCAGCCTTAAGTGGAGAGCCTGTGCCGCGCAGAGCAGTTCGAGCGCGATAACCTTATTTACATTCTCCGCGACTTCTATTGCCCTCTTCGCGCCGCTGGTGCCCATACTTACGTGGTCCTCAACATTCGCGCTGGTGGGGATTGAGTCTACACTCGCAGGATGGCATAAAACTTTATTTTCAGATACAACTGAAGCAGCAGTGTACTGGAGGATCATTAGTCCGGAGTGCATTCCCTCTTCGCGGTTATTATCCGGCTTGCTAAGAAAAGCCGGAAGCCTGCGGTTGAGCGCGGGATCAGTTAACAAAAATGTTCTCCGCTCGGCGAGGCTCGCTATTTCAGCCGCCGCTATCTTGAGAAAATCAGCGGCAAGAGCAACAGGCTCACCGTGGAAGTTTCCACCGGAGATCGCAGCTACACCGCAAGCGCGTGCATTGCTTCCTTCTTCAACCCATTCCGGAAAGAGAAGGGGATTATCGTTAACGGAGTTCATTTCTGTTTCAAGAACACGCTTAACATAATTGATAGTATCGAGGCACGCACCCATCACCTGGGGAATACACCTGAGGGAGTAGTTATCCTGGATAGGTTCTTTTACCGGCTTGATTTCGTTTATCAGTCCAAGTTCTTTTTCGATCAGCTGCAGCTGTGTGTCAAGTGTATATAGTTCATAATCGCTTCCACCGTCGGGATTAAAGATAAGATTACTTCCCTCAAGCATTTGCAGCATATTTGATGCTACCCGTGCCTGCCCCGGGTGCCTGCGAAGATTGTGTATACCGGGGTTCAGGGAATCTTTTGTGCCGAGTAATGCTTCAAGTGAAAGGACTGATGAGATGTGCGCGGCTTTAGCGGCGTTGATGGTTTTACTTAATGCGAATGACGCAAGGGCGGTGATGAAGCAGGTGCCGTTATTGAGGGCCAGGCCTTCTTTCGCTTCAAGCACAACGGGGTTTATTAATCCCCGCACATCCTGCGCGGAACAGACCCTGTAAGTATCGTTATCGGGAATTTCAACATCGCCGAAAACTATATCTTCAGGTTTATCGGGGTTTAGAGCAAGCACAACAGCCATATGAGATAAGGGTGCAAGGTCGCCGCTGGCACCGACGGAGCCCTGGCTTGGCACAACAGGTGTAATATCGTTGTTAAGAAGTCCGGCAAGCAGGTTAAGAAGCTCCATCCTCACGCCGGAGTGCCCTTTTGCAAGAGCGTTTATTCTGAGGATGATAGCCGCACGCACTACTTCTCTTGGGTATTTATCACCCATTCCGGTGCAGTGGCTTATTAAAAGATTGTAAGTAAGGCGCTTCATATTATCCGCTTTTTCTTCGGGGGTTGCGCCGTATATATATTTGTGCTTATTCGCCCCGAAGCCCGTATTAACGCCGTAAATATGCTTTGTTCCGTTCTTTAGTTTGTCTTCAACATATTTCCTGCTTTTGAGGATCTTATCAACCGTTTTCTTTTCCTTTGTAACCGCAATATTAAAGTCTTCACCTTTAGAAAGGGCCGCCTTAATAAGCGGTTCGAGCGTTAAAGATTCCCCGTCAAGAATAAGTTGATGTTGATCAGGCATACTTGATATTTCCATTTTATGATTTATGCAGCATTTCTTTAACCTTAGCGGCGATTTCTCCGCGGGGAACCTCTACCTGGGCTTTACTTTTCCATTCTTCCTTGCTCGCGGCATCGGCAGACATAGCGGCGCCCATCCTCATATCGCGGATAGTGGCTACTCCCTTTGCGTGTTCATCACTGCCGATTATAATTACAACAGGAGCTGCTTTTTTATCGCCGTAGGCCATCTGTTTCTTAAGCCCTTTCTGCAGCCCGTAATAAACTTCAGAAGAGATACCTTCGCTCCTCAGTTCGGAAGCGATCTTCATATATTCGGATTTCAGCGCGGCATCAAATGAGATAATCAGCACCGGCCCCTGCTGGGATTGAGGAAGTGCGTTGGTCAGGGTTAAAAGTTCGGCAAGCCTGTCAACACCAATAGAAGCACCTGTTGCGGGAACTTTCGCGCCGAGAAGCCTCTCGACCAATCCGTCATATCGTCCGCCGCCACAGATAGAGCCGACCCTTCTCTCATTCCCTTTATCGTCTTTGAATGTGAGTGTTGATTCGACCTCGAACACGGGTCCGGTATAATAAGACATACCACGCACGAGCGCGGGAGAAAAGACTACGCGGTCTTCATCAAAGCCAAGGCCGGATAAAATTCCGTCTATCTCTGTCAGTTCCGCGATTCCTTCATCAAGGTGGATATTGCCGCCGGAGAGGGAGCGGAGATTTGTAAGCACATCACTGCGTGAGGCGTCGTGCGAAAAGTCATCCAGGAAACCGGTGATCCTGCTGACAAGCGAATCATCCAGGCCAAGGCCCGGAATCTCAGCGCCCGATTTATCCTTCCTTCCTTTCCCAAGTTCAAGTATCATTCCTTCTTTGCCGATCTTATCCGCCTTATCAATTATGCGGAGGATCGCCTGTTCCATATTTTCATCCGCGAGTCCAAGATTGGCAAGGTAGCCTTTGAAGATCTTCCGGTTATTTACCTTAACAATAAAGGAGCCTCTTTGCAGGCCGATCGCTTCCAGCGCGTCCGAGAGCACCATACAGGCTTCGGCATCCACGCCCATATCAGCAGAACCAACAGAATCAAAATCCAACTGCCAGAATTCGCGGAACCTGCCCGGATCCAGTTTCGCCTCATACCTGAAGACCGGGCCGTACTGGTAGCGGCGAAGCAGGGGGGCGTTATTGCCGGTGAGTTGTCCCCGTTTGTAAGTATCCCAAAGCTGCTCAGCATAAAGCCTTGAAAGTGGTGCCGTAAGGTCGTAGCGGAGCGCGATAAAATGGTTATCGAGGAGGAAGTTACCGGCGCTGTCTTTCAGCAGTCCGCCCTCATCATCAAAGAGGTTTTCTTTTTCCGGGTTGCGGAAGAAGTAGATGCCTTCGTCAACGCTGTCAGCTTCGGGGAGGTATTTGCCGATACAGTCGGCATATTCCATTACAGGGGTATCCCAGTGTTCGAATCCGTAAAGTTTATATACTGTTCCAGCGGAATTAATGATGTGCCACTTGAGGGAGTTGAGTCCGGGATTGGAATCGCGGAAGCCCTTGATTTTACGGGGAATAATTTTTCGCATCGAGTCCGGTTATAAATATTTGAAATAAAAAAAGGTCAGCCGCTGATCATAATTAAGAGAGGGGCTAACCCGGTTTGTTGTACCGGAGACGGGACTCGAACCCATGACCTTCTGATCCACAGTCAGACGCTCTAACCAACTGAGCTACTCCGGCTTAAAAATTCAAGACCTTTAAAATAAGGAAAAATCTGGTAAAATTGAAATTGTTGGCCAAGATTTATCCCTGCCGGTTCAACCGGATTTATATACGTGACGGGTCGAAATGAATTTCGACCTACCTCTAAACAAATAGTGTAATAACCGCCAAAATATCTATCGCTATAAGCGTTGCGCTTACTTCGTTTTTCTTTCCGACCGCGATTTTTATAATAGTCCACGAAAGAAACGCCCATATAATTCCCTGGCTGATTGAGTATGTCAGCGGAATTAGAATCATTCCGAAAAAAGCAGGGATAGCGTCGTCGAAATTTTCCCAGTTGATTTTTGTTATCGGTTTCATCATAAAAACGCCAACGAGTATGAGCGCAGGCGCGGTAGAAATGGAAGGAACAGTTGATAAAAGCGGAGACAAAAAAAGGAAAGGAAGAAAAAGTGCTCCCGCCACAATAGCTGTCAGCCCCGTACGGCCCCCCTCCTTAACGCCCGCGGCTGACTCAATATAACACGTAGCAGAACTGGTTCCCAATAATCCCGAAGCCATTGTGCCAATGGCATCGACGATCAGGGATTCTTTTATTCTGACCGGATCGCCGTTTTTATCAATCATTCCGGATGCTTCTGATACGCCGATAAAAGTTGAGATTGAATCGAACATATCCGTAAAAAGGAAAGCGAGAATTACCGGCCATAGAGCGAATTGTAGTGACTCGACAAAATCAAGTTTCATTATTATGCTCAGGTCCGGCATCGAAAATACTCCCTGCCAGGTTACGAGGGTGGGTAATCCGTGGTTCACGGCGGAAGCATCACCATATAATCTTCCGATAGGTATTGATAGGAGTGTTGTTGTGATGATTCCAATGATGAGTGCGCCCTTAACGCGCTTAATTACCAGAAGGGCGGTGATGACAAGTCCTGCCAGGAATGTTATAGTAACGGCGTCCATCTTTCCCATCCGGACGAGGGTGACGGGATCGCCTACAATAAACTTCGCGTTTTCAAAACCAATAAAAGTGATAAAGAGCCCGATGCCGCAGGCTATCGCATATCTTAGCTGCTTTGGTATGGACTTTAGTATTTGAGTGCGGAGGTTAAAAACGGAAAGGAATATAAAAATCACTCCCGCCCAGAAGACTGTGCCAAGCGCGGTCTCCCATTTTACTCCCATCCCGAGTACGACATAGTAAGTAAAAAAAGCATTGATACCCATACCGGGTGCGAGTACTATCGGGGTTCTTGCGTAGATGCCCATCGCGATGGAGGTGAAAGCACTTATCAGAACCGTTGCGGTAAGCACTCCGGAAAAGGGGAGCCCTCCTGCGGAGAGTATAACCGGATTCACGATAATGATGTACATTGTTGCGAGGAACGAAGTAATGCCCGCGATCACTTCTGTCCTGAAGTCAGTGTGATTGTTTTCGAAATCGAAATACTTCTTCATATTACACCGGAATATATATGTAAAGATAAGGGTTTTATCTGAATGGTTGCTATTTAAAAATAACACAGTCGCCGGCTGGCAGAAATATATTGATCCGGGATTCCCGGTGACAAATCCGTCAATTTAAATTTTTAAATCTCCTGCGATAATTCATATATTAGCAGGGTAATTATCTTATATAAATAGTCAGAAACCGGAACAGCATTGATCGGCAACATATTTGCAAAAGTAGGCAGAGCATTAATGAATACCGTTCAGGAGATCGGGCAGATTAGCCAGCTGCTATTCGAGATCCTGAAAGTTATCCCCAAAATCCCCAAGAACCGCAAATTAGTTTTTTACCAGATGGAGCATATAGGGGTGAATTCACTTCCGCTGGTTCTGATAATTGCCGTATTTACGGGCGCGGTTTCGGCGTGGCAGGCGGCTTATCAGTTAAAAGGGATAGCTCCGATGTCGTTTCTTGGCGGCGCGGTGAGCAGGGCGATCATTACGGAACTCGGTCCGGTACTGACGGGCATAGTTATCGCGGGACGCGTGGGCGCGTCCATCGCGGCGGAACTTGGAACAATGAAAGTGACGGAGCAGATCGACGCGCTTGAAACAATGGCGATAAGCCCGGTTCGTTACCTCGCGATGCCGAGGGTGGTTGCCGCGATAATAATGATGCCCGTGGTGCTGATCTTTGCAAATACAATCGCGCTTATCGGAGCTTATGCGGTTTCCAATTACTTCCTTGATGTTTCCTACAACGTCTTTTTTGAATCAGTAAAAAGATATTTCGCCCCCAGTGACTTCTTCGCGGGGCTTATAAAGACCGTCTTTTTTGGTTTGGTAACTTCGCTTCTTGGCTGCCATATCGGACTCAGAACGGAAGGCGGCGCCGAGGGCGTGGGACTTGCAACGATCAGGTCTTTCGTGCTTTCGGCAATCTCTATACTTATCCTCGACTACGTTCTCTGGATGCTCCTCTTCAGCTCGATGTAAGAGGAAGGATCAGAGGGAGAGAATGGTTTTTTCGGCCGGGACGCGGCTGATTACTTTACTTATACTGCCGTTCGGGGAGTGATAGGGGATAAACACACTATCAGAGAATTCTATTATCAGCCTGTTCGCCCGTTCAGCGTTTGCCGCGTCAACACGGGTAACGGTCTTTTTAAAGGGGGAAATTATAAGAAGCCTGTTTAGTTCAAGGGCTTCCAGGATTTCTTTCTCCCATCTTTTTTTCATCCCTCTTGCCAGCACCATCATAATCGGCTGACCGCCTTTTAGCAGGTAACGAAAAACATCTTTCTCTATTTTAGAGTGAAAGCCGGAAACCACACAGACGCCATTATCCCGCTGCTCTATCGCCCAATCGTAAGTTTTAAGAATTATTCCGGATGGAACTTTGCGGGAGCAGAGGAATCCGGTTTTGGGGAACTTAAGAATCGAAAGATTTCCAATATACTCCATTAGCCGCCATTAGATGAGTTCTTAAGTCTTGAGCTTTTAGGATTAGCTTTTTGAAGGTTATTCGGGGAATATTTTTTGTTCCAAGTTTTGATGGATGAATCTTTTGCCTTAGCTGTGGTTTTCATTTTTGGTTCCGGGATTTCGTGCCCGCGTTTCATCCCAAATTTTATTACGAATTTTTTCTCCCCCTCCAGCAGCTTTAATGCCTCTTCCTTGGTATCTCCTATGGCATAACAGGAGCCGCGGCCAAGTTCGGGGTGAGTCGCCATCCATGAATTATCTTCGGGCCCGTACTTTAACTCTATTTTGTAGGGTAAGCCGAGATAGTATTTTAAGGTTTTATTTTTCACCTTGTCTTCCAGTTTGAGTATGCTCGATTTTTTTAACTCTATGTAAATAAACTTAGTGCGGTACTTCTTAGATCCTTGATGTAGCTAATCAAACATTCTTCTATTTTATCAACGGTAATCTGTGTTTGCCCCACACAAATCTTAATCGCTGCATCACCGCAAAAATTAAGGGTTTTCATCCTCTTATAAAATTCATCCACGTTCAAGACGGGCAAAAATTTCAAAAACAATTCTTCGAGAAAAATAATTTTGTCTCTTAAATTTGATTTTAGAGCGGATAAATTCGAATTATTGAGAGCAAGGATCGCGTTTTTATCGCCGGTTAAGATTATGAACTCCCGGGAAGGAGGATCAACCGAAAACAATACTTGTTCGCCGGAATCAATTCCATCTAATTCTGAAAGTGAAACGAACAACTCATAATTGATAATATCGTCTGGTATCAGCGAATAATTCTCGATCTTAGCAAGAAGTGTTGTAATAGCAGCCGGAGAATACTTTACTTTAATTTTTTTATTATTCCTCAGGTAATGAGGCAGAGTTGAAAGATAAAATAAATCCTTATCCTCAACGCCTAAGATTGCCGGCAGATTATCCAGCATTCCCATACAGGACAATTTTAGGAGTATATCATTATCAACAAAAATCTTCAAATTAATCCCCGTTCAGTCCTGTAATCCTCTCAAAAAACTCCCGGTCTTCTTCTGTAAGTTTATCAAGCTTAAGATGCTCCTTCATCTTCATCTTTATTAATTTCGGCGCATTTGGCTGCGGGTTAATTATATTAATGGCCTTTGATGCTACAGCGAAAGAATTATCCCTATAAGCGATCATTAATGCCAATGATCCTGCATCAACCTTTAACTTTTTAGCGAGCGGAAAAATTTTATTTACAACATCATAAGGGCTGCCATTTAATTTAAACGATGGTAAATTATTCGGGTCTTCTAGAAGCAAGCGGATTGCGAAGTCATTTGCCTTCTGCTCTTCATCGTTATTGTTTGCTTCAATATTTGAATCTATTATTCCATTCCCGTCGCCGTTAAGATGGCCGAGTGCGATATGCCCCAATTCGTGAGCCAAAATAAATAAGTACCAAGCATCTTGCGTGCGCTTGCTGGAAACCACTATATTGGGATTGTTCGAAATTCTAAACGTCATACCGTCAAATTTCTGACCGGTAGCCGGGATCTCGGAAACATAAATAACCGGCACACCGAGAGACCAGAGAAAATCAATCAAATTCTCCAGGTTGAGAAGGCTCCTTGATTCAAAAAGTTTCCGCCTGAGTTCCGGGGCAGAATCTAAAACTGAATTAAAAGGAGTGTTATAAGAGGCAGTTAACAACTTGGATAGTTTTGATGCAACAGCATAAGGGAAAAGTTGACCGGAAACTTCGTCACTTCTTGACTTGAATCTGACAGTAACAGATGGCTGCAGTAGTCTCCCCTCCACAGGATCAAGAAGGTCTGAAAGTTTAACAGATAAATTTTTAGCGATAATACTAACTGTCTGTAAAAAACCTGCTTTAGACGATAAAATTTCATCGCTCCACCAATCGGGGAGCAACACATCACGTATAAATCTCTTGTCAATGCCGAGAGGCTTTAATTTGGCATAAATGGTCTCTAAATTATATGTTGCGATTGGCTCCATTATTTGTAGAAATGAATAACTAAAAAATTTTTTATATTAACTCCTAATATCTCAAATTTTTAACAATATTAATAATTTACGGTGCGCGACCCCAAAATCAGACAGATATTAAAATCCCGGCTTACGTATCAATACAGCCACATATCCGATACTATTTTTTGGGATGAATTTGAAATTAGAAATGGATTAGCCCGGATAGATCTAGCTGTGATTAATGGTTCACTGTTAGGTTACGAAATAAAGAGCCGGCAGGATAATTTAACCCGTTTGCCTCGCCAGGTCGATTACTATAATTCCACATTCGAGAAGATAAATATTATCGTTGAAACGCCCCACATCGAACCCGTTTTCAAAATTGTTTCTTCCCATTGGGGGATTTGGCAAATAAATGAATCAGAAGAACTGTCAGTTATTCGTGAGGCAAAACAAAATGACAGTATTAATTATGCCGCGGTTGCGGCTCTGTTAAAAAAAGAGGAAATGGTGAAGCTCCTTTGTATAAATCAAATAAAAGTCAGGAAAAACGGAAGCAGAGATTATTTCATCAGCACCATAATAGAAAATACTGAACCGGAAAAAATTGGAAACTACGTGCGCGCCGCGTTAAAATCACGTTTTAATTCCTCAAGCTGATCTGCAACCACAGTCAGATGGTGCAGTGTTCCGACCCACCTCCACGTTGTTAAATTACCCGTTTTCTTTTTATCAGTTGCGCATTTCCGGATAAATTCATCGCCAAGGCAGTGCCCGGCCCCATAGTATTGTGACGAATTAAGAAGCGATTCAGCGATGGCAAAAAATTGTTTATAAGTATGCTGCCGCGTACCCCTTCCCCTGTAAATATAATAATCGTCGTTATAAGTATATCGGATACTTGCGCTTGCGTTCATACCCTTGTCGTCATACTCAGTAAAAACAGGGTGCGAAATTGCATAATCAGAATAATGCGGAATTTTTGAAACACCTTTTTCAAGAAGCGCCTGCCACAATTTCCAGTGAAGCCGGGATATTACGTGTACCTGGTCGGGGGCAAGGGCAGCAAGGTCGGTCGGGAAACTGCCACCTGCCAGAATTACGTTTCGCCAATTATACCGGAATATGACATCCTCCAGTGAACGCATACTATACTCTGACAAGTCATTTATGTTAAGGTCTATCAGGCTTCGCAAATCGAATATGAGATCAGTTTCTTTAGGATTTTGATTTGATAACGCATTGGAAATATCTTGCTGTAGAAGATTACAATCAAAAGCTCGCCTCAAGAGCCGAAGCCCTGAACCGAATCCATATTCTTCAGATGTCCTGATAATCAGTTCGTTATATTCCGGCCCTGCGCTTGTGTTAACAACCGGAATACACTTGAATCCATTGTGGGTCAACTCATTTAGTAAATATACAACCGGATGAAGATTATTCAGCTGAAGGTTATAATCGGCAAGCATATAGCCGTCAATCATTATCGGCGACTGTTTTCCCCATTTATCAAAGTAAGTAATGACCTTATCAATGTGCTTACCCAACTGTTTCTTGGAATTAGGAACCAAATCAATGAGGGGATATATTTGGGATTTAAGCTTCGTTTCCAAGAAGCCAAGAGCCATAAATTCTCCTTGTTTGCCTTTTAATACCGGAACATATTTTAATTCATCAAACATATCTCTCACAATAGTTTTAAGTTTTCAATTTAAGTTATTAATTTAATATCCATATTTGTTGAAAAGGGACTGGGAATGCCCGGTCGGCAGCCAGCCCTGGTGAATACCGGGGCTGTTTGTTTTTTATTAATGCCCTGATTCATTTTCCTTTTTTAATTTATCTAAGAAAAATACCAGTTCTGTAATACCACTGATCCTCCTGTTCCGTAAACCAAGTAATCCAAGACGAAGGTTTTCCTTTGTGTATTTTTTTCGCCATTCAATGTGATGCCTGTAATCTTCCGGCTGGTTGTCCAATAATGTCTTGTACGCATTGTGTGTGCCTAATAAGCTTATATCTGACTTGATGCAAAAATCTTCCGTATAAAACTGTGCCATTGATTCTATGCAAGCTCGATCTGCCGCCCAAAGACTATGCCCCCCATTCCCGTCTGCATCTGAACCGGCAAAATGATAGGCGTGTGCATACTCGTGTGCTAAAACAACCGTAAATAAAGAGGAATAACTGAGATTGTGGAGTATTGCGAAGAGCATTACGGGGACATAGTAAATTTCTATTTTTTGCGTTGTGATGAAATATGAACCCAGCACGTCATTTATTCCGTCTTCATTGGTTTGGTTCAAGATCAAATCCGTAAAAAGCTCTTTAATGATTTTTTTAAGATCAAATAATTTAACTTGTTCCTGCGCGCTTTCCTTCAATAATTTATAATTCGGATATAGTTCTGTTTCTTTGATGTGCGACTCATACTCAACGGTGCTGGTTATAAAGTCATTAAGTATCCTTATTTTACGAAAATCAAAATGCCTGTAGTTCTGTTGGATTTTATTGATAAAGTAATTATCCTTATCCGGTAATATTTCCAACCGGATATTTGTTTGACTGTGCTGAGTACCGTCGTCCCCCGAAAGCCGCAGCTTCATTGAATCTTTGTAAACATTGTGAATTTTTTGTATAATGTTTTTTCGTGTGGCGGATAACTGAGTGTTGAAGGTATGTTCAAATTCGTGTATGATTTCCTTAACGGTGGGATTAGTAAAAACTAATGATTGTTGGTCAAAAAGATTGTGTGGCTTATTCATTTTTTTTATCCTTATTGATTACGATTTTTTCACCCATCGCCGTTAGTTTCGTTTCAATTTTAATTTTCTCGAGCGCTACTTCCTCCTGAATAATATTTGGAAGATTTTGGATTGTTCCCCAATTATTCTGAATTTCTTCACTTCTTTTCTTTTTCTCAACAGGATCGTCCTCCTCGCGCCAGAATTGAATATCCGTCTTATACATACTGACCAAGCCAACACAATATCTAAATTGTTGTCTTGTTTGCTTTTCAAGATATAAACAGTGGTTTATCCAGAATTCATAAGCGTCGGCCAGAACCTTGCTTCGTTTATCTTCATCTATTTCGTGGATAATATTTATAAGTTGCACTGAATGCACAAATGCCTTTTGATGAGCATCTAACCTCTTTTCGGAGGCAACTAATTTATATTTGTCCATACGTTCTAGATAATATCGTTTTCTTTCGTGCCATTGCTGCATCAAAATCGAACAAATTGATACAAAAGCACCGGCCAGGTAGAGTAGTAGATTTTCCCAGAAACTATTCGTCATTCTCGTTACCTTTTCCCATTCGGTATTTAATATCGTAATTTATCAGGAAGTCAGTTTCCATTTCTGTTAACAAATAATGTTGAGATAACAATAAATCAATTTTATCAATCAATATTTTTGATTTCTTTAAATAAAACTCGTCATATTCAACCCGCCCACTTGTTTTATAATTATATACACGTCGTTCAGATTTTATTTTAATATCATTCATAAGTTCGATCGCATAATTATTTAAATCTCCCCAGAATATTTCGTCATTTACTTTAAAACCAGCGACATCCTTACTTGTTAAATGATAGCAGTCTGAGGTGGCAATCCACCAATTGAAAAAGATCGAAGAACACAAAACAGAGCTAAATGAATTGGCGGTTAAAGCGTCACGAAATCCAACCGGAATTAATTGTGATGATAGTTTTTCACCATCTCGATCGCTGCGAAAAAAGGGCGTAAAATTATGAGCTCTGATCCAATGAACTGGCGCATTGTGGTAGTAAATCCGAGTTTCACCCATAAAATCGATGATGGTTTTATCGTACTTATTAATTTTGGATATTATATTATTGTATATCATTGAAGATATTTTAGGTATTCTATTCCTGATAGTATCCTCAACCAAACTATATTTAAGATAATTGAACAGATTAGCTCTCTCAACCGAATACCATCTGGTAAACTTTGTAGAATAAGTTTTTTGAGAGTGATTGTTATTTGTTCCAATAAATATGCATAATCTAAATCTTACTCCCTCGAAAAGATAACTGGGATGAGTGTCGCCACTATAATTGGAAATGTACAATAAGTTAAATTTTTTATAGAATTGACTGACAAGAGGTTGCATTCTTTCAGTACTATGTCCACTCAATGGCACAATCATACTAATATAACTCTCAAAATGTAACATCTTTTTAGAGCGCTCCATTATGAAGGCATATAAATTTCCACAATTAATGGTTGAATAACCTAAAATTGAATATTCAATTTCTGAGTATTCAATATATGGCGGATTACCAACAATAACATCAAAACCACCGCGCTCAACTATCTCATAGAACTCTGCAAACCAATGAAATGGTTGGTGGGATGCCAACCAGTCCTGATAGCGTTTCTGATCTTTTTTATCGTTTACATTTATCCCGTACTCGTTTGCCAGATATATATTAAGCAGATTATTTAATTTTTCAAGCTTCAACCGGGCTTCCAGTTTTATTACACGCAATTCTTCCGGTGCGTCAATTGAAGATTGATGTTCTTTAAAATGAGCGAACAACATCGATATTTTATCAGCTTCATCAACAATTTTTTTCAACACTTTTTGCTCGTCTGAGAATACGAGCCTTGCACCGCCCGCTGCCTTCTCAAATGCCTCGGTCACTTCTTTTAATGATGTAAATCCGACAAGAGTATTACCCGAGCGTATATTAAAATCAATATCCGGTAATGGTTCAAGACCCAGGTTATCCTTATTATAATCCGCATCAACTTCGGCGACAAGTTTAAGAAAGAGCCGGAGTTTTGCAATCTCTGTGGCTTCTTTCATTATATCCACGCCATAGAGATTTTTTAATATTATGGATTTGTAGATATAGTATTTTTCGTTGGGGTGCTTTTCAATCTCCTTAATAATGGCGCGGTATTCACTATGCTTTTTTCCCTTTACTTTGTCGTCAATTTCAATAAACTCCCGCATTCTTTTAATGCACCCCTCGTAAAGCGGTTCAAGTATATTAAGCGCGGCAAAGAGGAAAGCCCCGGAGCCGCAAGTGGGGTCTAGAATAGTGATTTTTGAAATAGCCCTGTAAAATGCGGTTATAAAATCACTCCCCTCATATTCCTCAATTGCATCCTGCGCAAACTGGCGGATATTCAGGTTATAGGTAATAAAATCATTTATTTCCTTTATCTCCCCGTTTTCAATTTTTTCTCTTATGTTATAATACCTTGTCCGCCTCTCAATCAATTCGCGGTAGGTTTCGGTGGGCAGTGCAATTTCCGGCGGCGCCGGTTTATTCCAATCCTTGCGCAATTCATAGAGGTGGGGACCTTCTTCTGCAACAACAATTTTATTAACCAGATCGGGACGAAAACCGGACTTAATGTTTTTGGGGAGGTCTGCCCAAAGAAGGTGCGCAGGGTCTTCGGTGCTTATCTTAACCCCCTCTTTATCTCCCCCTTTGGAAAATGGGGAGAGATTTTGGATGCCGTGTTTGACAGCATCGTAGATGTAACGGTTGGGATTATCTTTTAATAATTTCCATAATGAGCTTTCACCGCGGAATGCGTTTGCACATTCTTTTTTTGCCTGATCAAAAAGGAAAGGGATGATCGTATTCTTGCTTATGTATTCAGTTATATCTTCCTTTGTATAATACGCCCCCATAGCGGCGCGGTCATTAATGTATTTCTCAAAAATATATCCAAGTACATCGGGATTAATATCTTTACCCGTTGCGGTTGGTTTATTATCAAGGTGCCAGTTATATTCATCAAAAAATGAAAATATTTTTTCAAACGCTTCGTCGGCAATCTCGATAGTTTTATTTGTTTCTTCAATCCGATGAACGTCAAACAGGCCGCCGTTAAGATATGGGATTTCTCCGAGTTCATCTTTCAGTTTTTGTGTCCGTTTAGAAGCCCCCAATCCTTCGTGGAACAACACTATTAAAAAATGTCTGTAGAACGAAAAAAATTTGTCCTTTCCTCTTTTGCTTTGAGTTAATTTAAGTTTATCGGAAAGGTAGTTTTTATTTTTGTCAAGAAATCCTTTTTTCTGTATGAAGTACACAAACATCAGGCGGTTAAGCATAAGGGAGGCATACCACTCGGTATCAACCTTATTTTCAATGCCCTCAATAAATTTTTGAAAACTTATTAGTTCTTTACGGAATCTTTCATAGAACTTTTTGGTCACCTTCTCCGCGTTGGCGGTGAACTGTTCCTGTATCTTTAACTTCACATCAGGCAGCGAGATTTTGTCTTCATCATCAATCGCGAAGAATAGTCCGGAGAGTTTTTGAAGGAGCAATTCAGGATACTGTGAGATATTATATTCAAACTCCCTGGGAATTATCGGTTTATTTGGTTCGCGAATGACCAACTGCCAGACTTGCTTGTTTTTGTTTTCATCAACATAGATTATAAGGTGTTCAAAGTAGCGCTTTGAAATTATATTGTCTATCTTGCGGCGGAGATTTTTATCCGGGAAGGGATTTCCCTTTGTAGGGGCGCAGGAGAAAATAACGAAGTCCCGTTTATGCCCCACGGCAGTGAGATTAAAGGTAAGATCTTCAGCTTTTACTTTCTCATCCTTTTTAATATGATCCCAGCCAAGTTCATTAAAAAGCTCATGAAAGTTAAATCCCTTAATAAGTTCTGAAAATTTTTCTTTATTAATATATACTGACATCCTTTACCCTTTAGTTTGGTTGTTATTGGCGGGGAGAGCCGCCGTGTTATTACCCGTTATGGATCCGGACTCATCTTTCAGTCCGAGTGTGCAGATGATCTGAGGTTCACGGTATCGTGTTTCTTTTTCTTCAACTATGCAGAGTTTGTCATCGTCCCTCATTGAAATGACAAGCGCGGCAAGGGTCTGGTCGTCAATACCGGTGCGCAGGTGGCGGTTAAGCGTATCCTTTGCATATTCTTTCAGCGGATATTTGTAAATATCTTCAATTGCACGGCGCAGTGCATCGGTGGCAAACAGGGTGCCCTTTTGTTCCTCGTAGTATCTTGTCAATTGATGATAGACACGGTATCGCGCACCGCTTTTCTTTCCCAACTGTCCGCCGATTCTGCTTTCATTCTCAATTATATGGGATACTGCTTTTGCAACAAGATTGTGGTGATTATCCAGTTTCTCCATTGCCGGTTCCGCTGGTTCGCATTCAGCTGTCCGCAGGATTGCATATTGTGACTGAGTGATTATTTCTCCCGATGCGTCAACCAGCGCCATTATATCATTATCATCTTGTGTCTTGGTATACACAATGACCCCTTCTTTATAAAAATCATTTACCGCAGCGGCCTTGGTGGCATATACAACGTTCGGCAGGTCGGGTATGGTTTTCAGCAGGGACTTATCCTGATCAACAGCATTTTTCCAGATTTGATAAGCATAAGATGCAAGGTCAACCTCCGTGTCCTCTGTGTCATCGAGTATGCCGGCTTTTTCATTATAAAGATTTTCAATGTTTATTCTGTCCCCCTCGAAGAATGTTTCGTCTGAACCAACCACATCAGCATTTTCGCCAATTCGTTGTGTGAGACGGCTTCGCAGTTTTATTATTCTTTCTATTCCCTCTTCCGGCCAGAAGGAGTAGCATAATATTTTATCTGACTGCTGCCCAATCCTGTCAACGCGCCCGGCTCTTTGGATAAGGCGAATGATTGCCCAGGGGAGGTCATAATTCAGAACGATGTGAGCATCCTGAAGATTTTGCCCTTCGCTGAGTACATCAGTGGAAATCAGTATCCTTAGTTCTTTGCCTTGCGATTGGTACTCAGGTTTCTCATTACTTACCGGTGAAAAACGATATGCAAACAGGGTTGGGTTTTCAGTAGCGCCAGTAACATTAGCAAAATCAAGGAGCCCCCGTCTTGTCAATTCTTTTTCAAGATAGTTTGCGGTATCTGCAAACTGAGTAAAGACAAGTATCTTCTCTTTGGAATGCTTCCTGGTAAGAAGATTATAAAGTGAATTTATTTTCCGGTCTTCCGCAGGATTCCAGTCGTGCCCAAGATTCAGAACTTCGAGGAGAATACGCGCGTCGTCTTTGAGGTCAGTTTTCAGTTTCTCAATAAACAGAGCGTGATTTATCCAGTCAAATTTTCTGTTAAGGTAACCAGCAAAAGCCTCATAAACTTCTGCTGCAAGGCGGTAATAATCCTCCCCGGTAAATAAGAGAGAAATTTTCTTTTCCTCATCGTATAGATAACTATCATCCAGGTCCTCAAGAAATTCATCGAGGGAGTTTGCTTCCTGTCCTCCTATGGGGAGTTCAAGCTTATTCTCAATCGCGTAAATAAAAATATAGTTTCTGAGAATATGCCGGCTTATGGATAAAAGAAAAGCATATCCGCTGCTCTCGAGGCGTTTGAATAGATTAGTGCGAGCAAAGCCCATCAATCTTTTGCCGGCGCGCGAAAGGTTATCCTGAATAATTGATTCCTGCATAGTGGGGAGCACCTCGCCGGATTGATCAAGATAATTGCCCAGTCCGTATCGCGGCAGAGTTAATGAACTGATTCTGTCAACAACGTCTGCGGAATAAAGTCTTGCATACTGATCATCCGGATCGGAGGACTTTAAGGAGTATGTGACCCTCTTTGGCACTCGGTCAGGGAAGTATGATTTTCTTCCGTCTGTAAATAATAGATATTTCCTTCCGTTGGTTTCATCCGTTAAAGCATAATTATCCTTAATAAATGTTCTTGTCCGCCTGACGAGGAACAATCTCATCAGTTCACGCCAATCATCCGGATAAACACTTTTCTCAAAAGCCAGGAGGGTTCTTGGGGAAGTCTGATACGATGCCTGAAACTCGATAGGGCCGCCGCTCTCCCGAAGATAGTTTTCCGGCGCAATTCCTATATCCTTGTCTTCTTCTATAAACAGCCTTAGTTGGTTAGCAAGGTCTTCATAAGTTTTATTGTAAGGCGTTGCAGTGAGTAAAATTACTTTGCTTGCGTTAAGTGCAATATATTCTCTTATCGCGCGGTATCGTTTTCCCTCTCGGTTCCTTAGGTTGTGGCTCTCGTCTATCAACACAATCCGGTATCTGCGTAAATCCGCAAGCTTCGTTTGGGCGAGAGAGATAGGCATTATCTCCGCTCGTAATTGATATTTATGTTTGTAATCCTGCCACATCGGAACGATATTCTTCGGACAGAGAATTAATGTTTCAAGATAAAAATCATCCTCAAATATTTTCGTAAGCGCGCTTGCGATTATTGTTTTGCCAAGCCCCACAACATCGCCGATCATCACACCATCCCGTTTATGCAGGTGATGAGCCGCAATTAAAACCGCCTTTTGCTGAAAGTCAAGTAGTCTCTCCTGAAACACCCTAGGAATCCTGAACTCATTTATTCCAAACCTGGCTTCGGCGGAAAGATGGTAAGCCATTTTGATATAAACGTGATATGGGGAATATAATTTCTCCGACGCCCACGAATTATCAATTATCTCAACGAGTTCATTTGAGATGTCAATACACCAACGGTCATTCCATCTGTCCTCAAACCATTTTGCTAATTTTACCGCGGCATCCTGTTCGAGCACATCAACGTTCAGTTCCCCCTGTTTTGAAAGCCCTGCCAGCGTAAGATTACTGCTGCCAAGGTATCCGATAATAGGATTAATTTTATCATCGCGGAAACAAAGGTATAATTTAGCGTGTAGGTTATGGCGCAAAAAAAGTTTTACAACTACTTTTTTATTTTTAATCTGAGCTGATAGTCTACGGAGCGCAACTTCGTCTGTTTCGGTAGGTATGCCAATGGTGAGCTGATCTTTGAATTCCTGTGCAAGTTCTTTCCGCACTTTCACGGCATATGCATTATCCACCACAAGGGTATCGCTGTGGAGGAAATACTCTCGAACGAGCTCTGAAGGAGCTTTCTGCATACCGACCAGAAGCCGGCAGGCATTCCTCTCCCCGCCATCCCAATGATCTATTTCGGCAGCGACTTCTTTCCAGCCTCTTAGATTAAAGTAACCAACACAAAAATCTGATCTGTGAGAAACTTCGAGCGTATCATTGAGTCCTTTTACAAGGAAGTTCTCAATGTTGTCGTATATTTTTGGCATTTAGTTTGTTCCGGTTTATTAATACGTGATCCGCATATTTTAACTCCCGCGAGGAGAGATATCCATAACACAAGAACGAGAAAGTTTATAGGAATTCCCACGGATAGCCGCCGGGGATAAATAAACTATGGCTTTAAATTAAGGAGAATTTTCTTTTATAAGAAGGATTTTTTGCAAAAACAATAGGCCGGAATACGCCGGTGCCCGCGAAGCTTTATCCCTTCTTAGCTTCTTCGATGGCGGTGTTTACGGTTTCGAGGAGTTTGTATTTTTCTACGGGTTTGGCAAGATAATGCGTGAAACCGCGGCTGAGGAACTCAGTGCGGTCAAGCGCGGTTGCGTATGCGGTAACGGTAATAATGGGCTGGTTAACGTATCTTTCGCTGGCTTTTATTGTATATAGCAGATCAAGGCCGGTGGTGTCTTCGCCGAGGTTGATATCCACAATATATCCATCATAATTGTTATCACGGATCAGGGCAGCGGCAGAATTGCTGTCGTTCGCGACATCCATCTCATAAGCGCCCTGTAAAAAACGCTTGATTATTGCCGCATTGGCAAGATCATTTTCAATAATTAATATTTTCATTACTTATTAATTTATAAAACACGTATACCGACGGAGTATGGCTTTGGTAAAAGACCGTTCTTAATCTAATAAAAATCCGCAATAATATCAAACCTATTTGATAATTTGAATAAAAATTTTACTCTCTCCTGAGCCGCACCCGGATAAGCCCGTCCGCGTAGGTTTTTGTGTCGGTGGTTTTGTACCACCTCAGATTGACGGGAGGCGCGAAAAGGGGGATGCCGCCGCCAAGTATAACCGGATGGTAAAATAAAAACATCTCATCAATTAAATTTGCATTAAGTAATGATGTGTTAAGCACACTTCCACCCACGAGCCATATATCTTTTCCTTCCCCTTTTTTTAACTGTCCCGCGAACCGCGCGGGATCAGTGTTTATGATCTCAACAAATCCGTTGCCCCGGAAACCGCCGTCAGAAGTGAAGACATAATTCTTTTTGTTTGTGTAAGGGAACCCGCCAAACGTCAGTAAATCCTGGTAAGTCCTTTTGCCGATCAATAATGTGTCGACTGATTCAAGGAAGGAATCGTAACCGTAATCCTCATTGCTGAACAGCCAGCTAAGGTCATAATCCGCGCCCGCGATATATCCGTCAAGGCTCACGGCAGTATATAAGATGATTTTTCTTTTCATACGGGCAAGATAATAAATGCCCGGAATTATTCATCCGGTGGTCTGCGGGAAAAAACGCCGGGTAAAAGGGGGGGTAATCAGACCGGAGTCCAAATAAAAACCCTGAATCCGGGGAAATTTTTAGTGATTTTTATTAAATTGTGTTTCTATTTTTACACCTTTTTCCCCCGGAGGATAATTGAAATCTCAGGATCCCCGCATTGACGGTCTGGCGATAAATACAATCAGAGTTTTAGCCATGGAATCAATACAGAAAGCAAATTCCGGCCACCCGGGTATGCCTATGGGCTGTGCTCCTATCGCTTATTATCTTTACGCAAAGGCAATGAAACATAACCCCGATAACCCGGGATGGATAAACCGTGACAGGTTCGTCCTTTCCGCCGGACACGGAAGTATGCTTCTCTATAGTATACTTCACCTGGCTGGGTATGATCTGTCAATGGATGAGCTAAAACAATTCAGGCAACTTGACAGCAAGACCCCCGGGCACCCGGAGTATGGGCACACAGCCGGAGTCGAAACCACTACAGGCCCTCTCGGTCAGGGCTTTGCGAATGCGGTCGGGATGGCTATCGCACAGCAGTTCCTCGCGGCAAAATTCAATAAAGAGAAATTCCCGATTATTGATAACTATATATACGGCATCTGCAGCGACGGTGACCTGATGGAGGGGATATCCCACGAAGCAGCTTCTTTAGCAGGACATCTCGGGCTGGGAAAGATCATCTTCTTTTATGACAATAACGGTATTTCAATTGACGGAAAAACCAAACTGACTTTCTCCGAGGATATTAAGAAAAGATTTGAGGCCTATAACTGGCACACGGAAACGGTGATGGATGTTAACGACCTGACGCAGATTGAATCCGCGCTCAGTAAAGCGCAGGCGGAAAGTCGCCCTTCGCTTATAATAACAACAACCAACATCGGTTACGGCAGCCCGAACAAGCAGGATACTTCGTCTGCTCACGGCTCGCCGCTTGGTGATGATGAAATAAAACTCACAAAGGAGAAATTAGGCTGGGAGTACGCTGAACCGTTCTATGTTCCCGCGGAGGTTAGGGAATACTTTGCTTCGGTAAAAAAGGAACTTGTAAGTAAAAATGAAGAATGGAACACGCTCTTTGTAGGATATAAAGATAAATATCCGGCTGAAGCGAAAGAGCTTATGGAATTCCTTGGAGGCAAGGTAAGTGAATCACAGTTGGCTTCAGTCCCGTTCTTCGCCGCTGACAGTAAGGGTATCGCCACAAGACAGGCATCAGGTAAGGTGATTAATGCTGTAGCGGATAATATTAGGAACCTCGTGGGAGGATCAGCGGATCTGTATGCATCAAATAATACAAAGATCAATTCTTCTGCTCCGTTCTCTAAAGAGGATTACTCCGGAAGGAACATTTATTACGGCATACGCGAGCACGCAATGGCGGCAATATGCAACGGAATGGCTGTGTATGGCGGCGTTATTCCTTTCTGCAGTACATTCCTTGTCTTTGCTGATTATATGAAGCCTTCCATAAGGCTTGCGGCATTAATGAAGCTGCGTGTTATATATGTTCTTACTCACGATAGTATCGGCGTCGGAGAAGACGGACCGACGCATCAGCCGGTTGAACATATCGCGTCGTTAAGGATTATTCCAAATACAATTGTCCTTCGCCCCTGTGACGCCAACGAAACCGCCGAAGCCTGGAAGGTCGCCCTTGAAACAAAAGGTTCCCCCGTGGTAATTGCCCTAACAAGACAGTCACTGCCGGTGCTTGACCGCGGTGAATTCGCATCAGCCTCGGAATTAAGAAATGGGGCTTATACGCTCATTCAATACGGCGAAAAATCTGATGTGGTAATAATTGCTTCCGGATCGGAAGTGCATCCCGCACTCACCGCGGCAAAAAACCTGTATGAAAAAGGGATTGGAGTGAGGGTTGTCAGTATGCCGAGTATGGAGCTTTTCGAAAGGCAGAGCGACGAATATAAGGAAAGCGTAATTCCGTCGGCAGGATGCCTGAAGGTTTCCGTTGAAGCCGGTGTCACTTTCGGTTGGCAGAAATACACGGGCGCAGGCGGAATTAATATTGGTATTGACGCATTTGGCGCTTCGGCACCTGAGAAAACACTGATGAAGAAGTACGGGTTTACCGCCGAAAATATTACTGAATCTGTATTGAAAAAATTAAATAAAAATTAGATATCATTAGACGGGAGAAAGATCCCGGTTTATCATATAATAAAGGAAAGTTATTGAAGGAAGAGTATCATAAATGGCGCTCGCAGTACACCGACCGCGAGTTTGAAATGCTTGTATTTGGCCACGCAGGCTACCCTGTAATCCTTTTTCCCACCTCGCGCGGAAGGTATTACCAGGGGAAGGACTTTGGCCTGATTGATTCGGTGAAGCACCTGATTGAGGGGGGCGTTATTAAAGTGTATTGTCCGGACAGTATGGACCATCTTAGCTGGTATAATTACGGAATTCATCCCTCGGACAGGGTAAAAACGCACAGCGCGTATGAAAACCTCATCCTCAACGATGTAATCGCCTTCGCGAAATATGAGACTGGCGAGAAAAAAGTGTGCCTCTCCGGGTGCAGTTTCGGCGGATACCACGCTTCGAATACGGCTTTCAGGCACCCCGACCAGGTAGGGTACCTTTTTACGATGGGTGGAGCTTTTGATATTAAGCAGTTTATTATGGGATATTATGACGATAATTGTTATTTTAACAACCCCCCCGATTATTTATCTAATTTAAAGGATTCTTGGTATCTTGACAGAATGCGCAAAATGGGTATAGCCTTTGGTACCGGGGAGTGGGATATATGTTTGAAAGAAAACCTGATTGTGTCCGATTTGCTCAATTCACTCGGAGTCAGCCACTGGCTTGATAACAGGCAAGGAGTTGGGCACGACTGGAACTGGTGGAAAGAGATGTTTCCGAAATACCTTAACTTAATCAAGAGTTAAAAGTTAAAAATTAAGAGTTAAAAGTTTGGGCGTTGTTTACATTATTCTTGTTAAACATATCAGGAGCTGTTTTTCGGGGACGATAGCCGCTTTAAGAAAATCGGATGCGGCTGTTAATCATAGTTGTAGATAAAATTAATTCTTAACTTTTAACTCTTAATTCTTAACTGAAATAATTCTTAATTCATAATTTTTAATTTTAAAGAGAGGCTTAAATGAAAAAGATCGGTATTTTATACGGGCAGGAAAATACCTTCCCGCCGGCGTTTGTAGAAAGAGTGAACTCGAAAGGTGAAGCCGGCATAATTGCCGAGGCTGTAAAGGTTGGCAAGGTATTGCAGGCAGTTCCGCAGGGTTATGACGTGATAATAGACAGGATATCACAGGATGTTCCTTTCTACCGCGCGATGCTGAAGAACGCGGCTATTACCGGTACCGCAGTGATAAATAATCCTTTCTGGTGGACCGCGGACGATAAGTTTTTTAATAACGCGCTCGCGGAAAAAGTTGGCGTGCCTGTGCCCAAGACAGTTATTCTTCCGTCAAATCAGCATCCGCCTGATACCAATGCAAATTCATTCCGCAACCTCGAGTTCCCGTTAGACTGGGAAGCAATATTTGATTATGTCGGGTTCCCTGCTTACTTTAAACCCTTTGCCGGCGGCGGCTGGAAAAATGTATACAGGGTTGAGAACAGGGAGCAGTTCTTTAATGCATACAATGAAACCGGCCAGTTGGTAATGATGCTGCAGGAAGAAATTATATTTACCGATTACTTCCGCTGTTACTGCCTCGACAGGAAAGACGTACATTTAATGCAGTATGACCCGCGTCAGCCGCACGAGAACCGCTACGTGAAGAATCCCCAGGCGAAGACGAAAAAGCTTATGGATACATTAACGGATTACGTCTTAAAACTTAACAAGGCTCTCGGCTACGATTTTAATACCGTTGAGTTGGCTGTAAGAGACGGCATTCCTTACGCCATAGATTTCTGCAATCCCGCGCCGGATGCGGATGTTAATTCAGTCGGTCAGGAGAACTTTGAATGGATAGTTGAAGCTGCCGCGAATATGGCTATAAGAAGGGCGCTTTCGCACAAGGACGGAAGGAACAATCTCACCTGGGGCGAATTCATTAAAGAAAGTGTTAAATATTAAGGATTATTTATAATCAGGAAGTTGTGTTATGCCGGAAAAGAAAAATTTATTTACGCTGGGAGTCGAGGAAGAATTTCAGATAGTTGATCCCGTAACGAGGGAACTGAAATCGCACATAGAGCAGATACTCGAAGAGGGGAAAATGATACTCCGAGAGCAGGTTAAGCCTGAAATGCATCAGTCCGTGGTGGAAATGGGCACTGATGTTTGTACAAATATTAAAGACGCCAAAAGGGAGGTGTTTAAACTGCGCAGTGAACTGAGGAAACTCGCGCATAAAAATAACCTCCGGATCGCAGCCGCCGGGACGCACCCCTTCTCACACTGGAAAGACCAGCGCATAACTGAGCACCCGCGATATAAGCAGGTGGTTGATGATATGCAGCAGGTCGCCCGCGCCAACCTGATCTTCGGTTTGCACGTGCACGTGGGTATTGATGACCGCGATGACGCGATACATATTATGAACACCGCTAGGTACTTCCTGCCGCACATTTTCGCGCTTTCAACAAATTCGCCATTCTGGCTCGGGAGGAACACCGGATTCAAGTCTTACCGCTCTAAAGTATTTGACCGCTTCCCGAGGACAGGCATTCCGGATTTCTTCGCCAGCGCGGGAGAATTTGACGAATATGTAAAACTTCTTATCAAGACCGGTTGTATTGACAACGCGAAGAAGATATGGTGGGATATCCGCCTTCATCCATTCTTCGGTACACTGGAATTCCGTATCTGCGACATACCGATGAGAGCAGAGGAGACGGTGGCGCTGGCAGCGCTGATGCAGGCAATTGTCGCTAAACTTTATAAAATGTTGCGCCAGAATACTATCTTCCGTAATTACCGCAGGGTACTCATAGCGGAAAATAAATGGCGTGCGAGCCGTTACGGTATTTCAGGGAAACTGATTGACTTTGGTAAAAAAGAGGAAGTTCCTACTGCCGACCTTATTAACGAACTCCTTGAGTTTGTTGATGATGTGGTAGATGAACTCGACAGCCGCGAAGAGATAAATTACATTCATAAGATGCTTGAAATGGGCAGCGGCGCTGACAGGCAGTTGAAGGTCTGGGAGCAGTCTTATGATCTTAAGACGGTTGTTGATTTTATAATTGAAGAAACTTCCTTCGGGCTTGACCCCATAAACTAATTTTATTTAACAACGAAAGGAATCGTATTGTCAACTGATATTAAAGCAGTATCATTTGAAAAAGACCTGGTGGAGGGAGCGCATAACGCGATCAATGTGTGCCTTAAGCTCCAGCCGCAGGAAAGAATAACTATAATTGCCGATAACGAGTGCGTGGAAATAGCCGCTGCTCTCGTAAATGAAATTGAAAAAGTCGGTTCAGAGTATTCGCTTTTTGTGCTTGAAGATTATGTTCAGCGCCCGATGCAGGATATGCCCGCGTTTATACTGGAAGACCTCGCTAAATCACAGGTCAGTATCTACGCGTGCCTGACACAGACGGGCGAACTGAAAACAAGGATACAAATGACTGACGTGGTCAATCAGCATAAGATACGCCACGGGCATATGGTTAACATAACAAAACAGATAATGAAAGAGGGAATGCGCGCGGACTTTCTTAAGGTGGATGAACTCAGCCAGCGGCTTATTGAAAAGGCGCGCAAGGCAAAGTTTATCACCGCAAAGACCGACGCGGGCACCCATCTTGTGGCAGAGTTCTCACAGTCACTGCAATGGGTAAAGACCAGCGGACTGATAACCACACTGAAGTGGGGCAATCTTCCGGGCGGCGAGATCTTTACTTCGCCATACAACGTTAACGGGACGTTTGTTGTTGACGGGGTTGTCGGCGATTACCTCTGCGCAAAGTACGGCGACCTGAAGGAAACTCCGCTTACAATAGAAATTAAAGATTCACGCATTGTTAAAATGGCCTGCGATAACAAAGAACTGCTTGAAGAGTTCACCGCCTATACTATGACCGATGAAAACAGTAACCGCGTGGGCGAGTTCGCGATCGGTACAAACATCGCGGTCACACACGTTATCGGAAATATTCTGCAGGATGAAAAAATACCCGGGCTTCATATGGCGTTCGGGCACCCTTACTCGCAGCATACGGGCGCTGACTGGGTTTCCACGACGCATATTGACTGCGTGGGAAGAGCTTTTGATATCTGGTTTGATGATGAGAAAATTATGGAAAAGGGGAAGTTCCTTATCTGAATGTAATTTAAGGCATAATTATGATTGAAGAGATTAGAAAACAATATAACCGTGAGTTCACCGAAGGCAAATACGCCGCTTTTCAGGAAGAGCTGAACAGCTATACTTATTATCCCGCTGATTTCAGGGTGTGCGAGACACCGCTGTTCCTTTCTGATTCGATGCGCGATAAACTCATTGAAGCAGGCGAAGAGATTACCGCTCAGCTCCAAACGGATGCTTTTAAGAAGCAGTGCGCGGGAGCCATCCCGAAAGGGCTGGAAGTCCCCAATGAAGACGCGCACACCACTTTTCTCCAGATTGATTATGCTATATGCAAAGATGAAAACGGAGATTTCTTTCCTCAGCTCATAGAACTCCAGGGGTTTCCCTCGCTCTATGCGTTCCAGTATTACCTGCCGAGGATCATCAGAAATCATTTCTCTATACCTGAAGGGTTCACGCCTTACTTCAGCGGTATGAATGATGAAAAATACGCTGAGATGCTCAGCAAGGTGATAGTGGGGGAGAGTGATCCCGAAAATGTTATTCTGCTCGAAATTGACCCGGCAAGCCAGAAAACCAGGATTGACTTTGCCAGTACCGAAGATCTGATTAAGGTAAAATCAGTTTGTATAACTAAGATCAGAAAGCGGGGTAATAAACTGTTCTATACGGAGAATGGGAGAGAGATACCGGTTGACCGGATCTATAACCGCGTAATTTATGATGAGCTGAAACGTAAGGAAATAAAATATGATTTCAGATTCACCGAGGAACTTGACGTAAAGTGGGTTGGGCACCCTAACTGGTTTTTTAAGATCAGTAAATACACACTCCCGTTCCTGAAGAGCAGGTATGTTCCTAAGTCTTTTATGTTAAACGAACTCACCGAATATCCGGCTGACCTTGAAAACTACGTGCTTAAACCACTCTTCTCTTTCGCGGGGCTGGGAGTTAAAATTGATATTGATAAAAAGTCCTTGGATGAAATAACGGACAGGGAGAATTACATCCTTCAGCACAAGATCGAATACACCCCGCTTATCGAAACCCCCGATGAAAAATCCAGGGTTGAGATCAGGATGATGTATCTCTGGGATGAAGAACCTGTACTGGTAAATAATCTTGTCAGGACGAGTAAAGGGAAAATGATGGGAGTGGATTTTAACAAGAATAAGGTATGGGTCGGTTCAAGCTGCGCGTTTCACAGGTGAGCGCTGTAAAGTAATAGTCCGGAGAATCTCAGTTAGCCGGGGGGATGTGAAATATGTCATATTAAAGCGGAAATAAAACTGTATTTTGGAACAGTAATAATTAAAATTTATGAAGGATAACTTGACAGGTTCCACTTTCGATCCCTCTTCCGTCAGGATTCGCACCGGGCTTTACACGAGGCAGGTGCTGGCACTGTTCTGGGTTGTTTTTATTATTCCTCTCGCGGGGTTGGTTTTTATGCTGACCGGCGATTCTCTGAACGATGACCTGTTTGAACGCCTCATTGTCTCCGCTTCTCTTCTGTTGGTCTTTTCAATCTCACGCATTTTCCCTCCCCTCTCCAAAAGATTCGGGACGGTCTATAACGCAACTGCATTTCTGATTACTCTATGGAGTGTTTTTGTATTATATACAAACAACTATTCTCCGTATTACATCATCGCGTTTCTCCTGCTGTTTATTCCCCTTGGATTCGGTTTTTCCTCCAGGGGATGGTTCGTTTCGTATGTTATTTTAACTGCTCTGCTCACGCCGGCAATGGCATTCCTCCTCGATTTTCCGGCCGCGGAACCTCTTTTTACCCTAATTCTCTTTCCGGCAGTCTCGCTCTTTATGTATCTGTTCCATCCCGCGGGATGGGGGAAAGAGAAAACATCAGGAACGGAAAGCAGTGCCGATTGTGCTTTTTTCGCGCGGTTCCCTGACGCACTCCTTATGCTCGACCCGGAAACCGGGATGATCACTGACTGCAATAAGGAAGCAGTGAAACTATTTGAAGCGGAGACAAAAGAAAAGCTGATAAAAAAGAACATCAGGAAGTTTTACAGTAACCCGGACAGCACCCGTGATCTCCTGACAAAGTCCATTGAAAGCAGGGAGTATGAGTTCAACGGAAAAGAGGTCCGGTTCTACTCCGTAAAAAAGAGAAGCCTCGATGTGCAGATCTCATTCACCGACCTTGATGAAAATGATGACAAAAAACTTCTGATCAGAATTTCGGATATTACCCACAGAAGGATGATGGAAGAAGCGCTCCAAAAGAGTGAAGAGAGATTCAGGGCGCTGGTTGAGAATAATTATGAAGCTATAATGATAATCAATACTGAAGGGATCGTACAGTATGTAAGCCCCGCGATAAAAGATACGCTCGGATACGCGCAGTATGAATACCTTCACGCGCCTTTCTTTGATATTATTCACGAAGATGATCTTCAGGTTGCCGGAGAACTGCTGAGGATAATTGTCGGCGGCGAGAAAGATTCAGCATTCACAATTGTGAGAGGCAGGAATAAAGAGGGGGCCTATAAATGGCTGGAGATAACCGCGACGAATAAACTTGGCGTCAGTGGTGTTGACGGAATAATCCTCTATCTCAGGGATGTTTCCGAGAGCAAAGAGTCTGAGATCACTCTTAAAGAGAGCGAAGCGAGACACCGGTTCCTTTTCGAGCACTCGCCTCTTGGAATTATCCGGTATGACGGAACATACGCTCACGTGGAATGCAATTCGGCGCTGCTGAAAACGCTTCACCTGCCGAAAGGACTTAACTCTGTATACAGCCTTGAAGAATTAACTGACAAAGCGCTCATTAACGTTTTAAATAGGGCACTTGCGGGCGAAAATGTTATAACGGAAGGCTCATTCAGCGGCCCCCGCGGTGAAGATATTTTGTATCTTCAAATATACGCGTCTCCAGTAGTCCTTGGTGACGGGAAGGTATCAGGCGGAATCGCGATAATTGAAGATATCAGCGCAAGAAAAAAATCCGAAATAGAACTGATCCGCGCCAAAGATAAAGCGGAAGAAGCCAACAGGATCAAGTCGGCCTTCCTCGCAAATATGAGCCACGAACTGAGGACTCCAATGAACAGCATCCTCGGGTTTTCTCAGGTGCTTCGCGATGAACTTACCGACCCGCAGCAGAAAGTGATGGTCGAAACAATGCTCCGCGCGGGTTTAAGGCTTATGGGCACGCTGAATTCAATACTCGACCTGTCGCTGATTGAAACAGGTGAAGTGGTTCTTACAATGAAGAGCGTTGAATTTGTTGATTATACTGAATTCATCGTAGAAAAACACCGGCACCGTGCGGAAGAAAAGAGCCTGATTTTCAGGGTAAGGTCACTCACTAAAGATGATATCGCTGTTTTAATAGATGAAAAAATGTACCATCAATGCATAGATAACCTGTTAGATAACGCGATAAAATTCACGGATTCCGGTTATCTTGAAATTGAACTTGATTCAAAAGATAAATACGCAATGGTGAGGGTTAAAGATACCGGCATAGGGTTAACGGATAAAGATATGGAAATTATCTTTCACGAGTTCAGGCAGGTAAGCGAGGGATACAACAGGCGGTTTGAGGGAAGCGGACTCGGCCTGCCGCTCGTAAAAAGAATAATGGAACTGATGAACGGAAAAGTAGAGGTAGAGAGCGAACTCGGAGTCGGATCAACATTTACAATATTTTTACCGGTTGAAGAGACGGCTGATAAATCAAAGGTAAAAAAGACAGTTAAGAAGGATACTTTTGAGGTTGCCACATCTATCGGGCACACCGTTCGCCCGGAAATACTCCTGGTGGAGGATAACCCGATGAACGTGGAAGTAACGGTTATGTTCCTGAGAAAGATCTGTGATGTTGCTTTTGCCCAAACGGGCCTGGAAGCGATAAGAATGATAAAGAAGAAACAATATTCCGTGGTCCTGATGGATATTAATCTTGGCAAGGAGATGTCGGGAATTGAAACCGCGCACGAAATAAAGAAACATAAAAACTACGCGAAGGTTCCTATCATCGCTTTAACCGGTTACGCAATGGCGGGGGACAGGGAAAAGCTTCTGAATGAAGGCTTTCACGATTATCTTGCCAAACCGATAGTAAGAGAAGAGCTGCGCGATCTTCTGCTTAATCTGTTTAAACTCCAGGGAATACATATAAGCTGATCCTTAGCCGGCAGCACGGCAAGAATTTCGTGATTATTTGCCAATCAAAGCTCTGCCGCAGAGCGATTAATTGATAAAAAAAGGCGCGTTCCCGAACGCGCCTTACCTAAGGATTGTTTCATAATATTACTTACAAGCAATTATTCATTACTTTACATACAACATCTTTATACTGCGGCTGTACACCGGGTTTCCCGTTTCTGCATCTCTTACATCCAGCCGGCAGATATAAGTTCCACTGGCAAGCTTTATCCCTTTTAATTCCTCCGCTATCACGGGGTTTCCGAATTCGTACTCGTAATATCCCGCCGGCTGCTCTCCGTTTACCAATAATGCG
>JABWCL010000047.1 GCA_013360295.1 Ignavibacteriaceae bacterium
CTTGAGAGCCATATACTTACCAGCGGAATATACATATACAAACTCGAGATAAGAGACTGCGAAACGGGTCACCCGGTGTTTAATGAGAGCAGGAAGATGCTGTACTTAAAATAATTAAGAATTAAAAATTAAGAATTAAGAATTTTTTGATGAAGTGAATTGAACACAGATAACGCAGATGCAATGGATAACCACAGATTTTTTCAAGTAGGGAAGCGGGCTTGCCCCTCCCGGCTGGGGTAATGAAGGGTATTACTAATTCGGCTCCGGTTTTATGTCATCACTTAAAAGGACCTTTTGTGTTCTGGGCTAAATTAGCAGATAGTTCTCCCGCTAACCGGGACAGAGTATTCAACAGATTAACCGCTATTGGCGTGCTGGTCAGGAAGTCGAAGCCTTTGTGGCAGCCTTTGGGTTAAATTAACTTTGAGCCGCCTCTGGTTGGGGGCGGCTCAATTATTAAAAGCGTTAATTGTTGATGCTGTAGCCCCTCAGATACTCATTCCTAAGATTACCTTATAATATTCTTATTAATGCCTTTCGGAAAATCAATGCACTTTCTTAAAGTAACCAGCTGAGGATGATTTAAGTTAATTCTTAATTTTTAATTTTTAATTTTTTAACTATCTTTTGCGATTGTTTATATTAAAACTGCAGGCAAACTGTGTTTTAGATCACAAAAAGAGGATATGTGAATGGATTTTAATCTGATACAAAAAATCGTTAAGCTTTTTGAGAAAAGCGAAATAGCCGCAATGGAATTGCAGGAAGATAATTTTAAAATTAAATTATCCAAAACAGGAAAAACTCCGGTAATTTCGATGCCGTCGGCTCCCGCGTTATATCCACACGCTCCGGAGATAATACAGCCTGCGCTGTTAAAACCATCCCAGGATACCCCGGACGAAGTGGTTAAAGAGGAAAAGATTACCGGATTGCACGAGATCCGCTCTCCGATCGTAGGCACCTTTTACCGGGCACCTGCGCCTGATGCCGACCCCTATGTAAAAGTAGGAGATGTAGTCGGATCCGGTACCGTACTCTGCCTTATCGAAGCGATGAAACTTATGAATGAAATCGAGTCGGATGTCAGCGGCAAAGTGGTGAAGATACTTGTGGATAACGCGAAACCGGTTGAATATAATCAACCGCTTTTCCTGATTGAAAAGAGCTAATAAGTAAACCGGAAACCAGAGTGTTTAAAAAGATTTTAATCGCCAACAGGGGCGAAATAGCCCTGAGGGTTATACGTACCTGCAAAGAAATGGGAATAAAAACTGTAGCCGTTTATTCTGAGGCTGACAGGAATTCCCTCCACGTAACATTCGCCGATGAGGCTGTTTGCATAGGCCCCGCCCCCAGTAAGGAAAGCTACTTAAAGATCCCGCTGGTCATATCCGCGGCGCAGATTACCGGCGCCGATGCGATTCATCCCGGTTATGGATTCCTCGCGGAGAATTCGGAGTTCTCTGAGATCTGTGCCGATTCCGGTATTAAGTTTATCGGGCCCTCCCCGCAAATGATTGATATGATGGGGGACAAGGCGATGGCCAAGGACACGATGAAGGCGAACGGGGTTCCGGTCATTCCCGGCAGTGAAGGTGTGGTGGCAACTGTTGCTGATGCAATGAAAGTTGCCGTTGAGATGGGTTTCCCTGTTATTATTAAGGCTGTTGCGGGCGGAGGCGGCAAAGGGATGCGCGTTGTGCAGGCACAGGAAGAACTTGAAAATGCCTTTATGATGGCGCGTACCGAAGCCGAAGCTGCGTTCGGCAACGGTGATGTTTACATCGAAAAATATATCGAGAATCCACGCCACGTGGAAGTGCAGATAGTGGGGGACCAGTTCGGAAATGTTTATCATTATGGCGAGAGGGACTGTTCGGTTCAGAGGCGGCACCAGAAACTGATTGAAGAAGCCCCCTCTCCGGTGGTTACTCCCGACCTCAGGAAGCGGATGGGGGAAGCAGCGGTTAAAGGCGCTAAAGCAGTTAACTATGAAGGCGCGGGAACAATTGAATTCCTTGTAGATAAAAACCGCAATTTTTATTTTATGGAAATGAATACCCGTATCCAGGTTGAGCACCCCGTAACGGAGATGATACATAATGTTGACCTGATCCGCCAGCAGATACTTGCGGCAGCCGGCGAGCCGCTTGATTCGCTTCCGCTGGATGAACCGCAGGGGCACGCGATTGAATTCAGGATAAACGCCGAGGATCCGGACAATAATTTCCGCCCCTCACCCGGACGTATTGATTCTCTTCATTTTCCGGGAGGCAGGGCGGTGCGAATTGATTCGCACGTTTATCAGTCATACAGCATCCCTCCTTTTTACGATTCGATGATAGCCAAGCTTATCGTGTGGGGAAAGACGCGTGATGAGGCTATTCAGCGTGCAAAACGCGCGCTCGGCGAGTTCACAATCGGCGAGGTCAGGACTACAATTCCTTTCCATCTTAAAGTACTCGAAGATGAAAGGTTCCTTACAAGCAATTTTGACACATCATTTATAGATAAATTCTTAACAAAATAAATTTTCGGAGAAAAAATGAATATTCCCGCGGACTTAAAATATACACACGATCACGAATGGGTGCGCGTTGAAGGCAGCACAGGAACAATCGGCGTTACCGACCACGCCCAGAAAGAACTTAATGATATCGTATTTGTTGATATTGATTCAGGGCTTGCCGAAATCACCAAAGGAAGCCAGTTTGGCAGCCTTGAAGCGGTCAAGACAGTCGGCGAACTCTTCGCCCCGGTATCCGGGAAAGTTATTGAAGTGAACGCTGCTCTCAAGGATAAACCCGAACTGATCAATACCGATCCGTACGGAGAAGGATGGATGATCAAAGTTGAGATTACAGATTTATCTGATCTTGATTCCCTGATGGATAGCGAAGCCTACGCGAAGCACCTCGGTCAATGAGGATACTTTACGTCTCCGGTTATAACCGGATGGTGTTATTCAATAAACTCATCCCCAAAGCATTAAGAAAAAACGGCCATCGTGTAGCGGAGTTCGACTGGAACTCCGTGCTCTCCTGGAACAAGGTATTCAATTTCTTTTCGGGAGAAAAGATAAAGCGGGTGCGCGGCGAAAGGCTTTTAAAAGCCATCGAAAGCGTTAAGCCGGAACTTATCTTTGTTCTGAAAGGGGAGGGGCTCGATTTTGAAACGCTTGGCAGGATTCAAAAGGACTATTCCGTGCCAATGTGTAACTGGTTCGGTGATGACCCCTGGGAATTCCCCGTCTTTTCAGGGCCCGCGAGTAAATACTACACCCACTTTTTTACCTACGACCCGTTCTCGGTTAAGTTGTACCGTGACGCCGGGCATCAGAACGCTTTTCATCTTCCTTACGGCTATGATACTGAAACCACCGCCTCGGTCGAACTGACAAGCCAGGATAAGGAAAAATACGGATGTGAAATATCGTTTGTAGGTACACATTACTCTGAGCGGGAGGAGTGGCTGAATAAACTTGCCGAGAGCTATTCAATAAAGATCTGGGGGCGCGGATGGAATAATACATCGCTGACGCATCTTTACCAGGGAAGCGCTCTTTACGGGTATGATATGCTTAAAGCGCTTAAGGCCGCGAAGGTCGTTCTTAATCTGCACAAGGATTTTGATAAAGGCCCCGAACACTCCGGGAACGGATTGAACCTGCGTGTAATGGAAGCCGCCGCGTGCGGCGCCTGCCAGGTAAGCAATTTTCAGGAAGATATTCCGAACAGGTTCGAAAACGGCTCTGAAATAATTTTATTTAACACTTACGAAGAACTTACCGACAGGCTGAACTATCTCCTTTCATCGGAGAGCGCCAGGCAGGAAATCGGCAGGGGGGCATTCAACAGGGTGAAACGGGAGCACACTCTTGAACACCGTATGGCTGAATTAACGGAAAAAATTAAAACGCGGTAGTAGTTCCGATGCAGATATCTCACGACCTGATACTTATACTCGATTTTGGTTCACAGTACACACAGCTGATAGCCCGCAGGATAAGGGAAGAAAACGTTTACTGTGAAATTCATCCAGCCACCATTCAATTTGAAAAAATTAAAAATGCAGATCCGAAAGGGATCATCCTTTCCGGCGGCCCGATGAGCGTATATGAAGAAGGTGCTTACGGGCTGGACAAAAATATCTTCTCTCTCGGTGTCCCGATGCTGGGTATCTGCTACGGGCTGCAGCTTATTGCGAAGGAACTTGGCGGCGATGTTTCCGCTGCTTCAGACCGTGAATATGGCAAATCTCATTTAAGCATTGACGGAGATACACGGCTGCTGAAAGATATCGGGCAGGGATCGCAGGTGTGGATGAGCCACGGCGATCACGTTTCCGCTCCTCCCCCGGGATTCAGTATCACCGCAAGCACTTCAAATTCTCCCGTATGCGTCATAGAAAATCATAAAGACCGGATCTACGGAATTCAGTTCCACCCGGAGGTGAAGCATACTCACGGCGGGGAAAAGATCTTCCGGAATTTCCTTTTTGATATTTGCAAATGCAAGGGAGACTGGACTCCCGGTAATTTTATTAATGATAAAGTAGAATCCATCCGCGAATTAACCGGCAGCAGCCACGTGATCTGCGCTCTCAGCGGCGGAGTGGATTCCACGGTTGCCGCGGTGCTGGTGCATAAGGCTATCGGCGAGCGGTTAACCTGCATCCATATAGATACCGGCCTGATGCGAAAAGATGAGAGCCGTTATGTAACCGGGATCTTCCGAGAAAAACTCGGGCTTGACGTCATCCATATAGACGCGTCCGCGCAGTTCCTCGGCAGGTTAGCCGGCGTATCCGAGCCGGAGAAGAAACGGAAGATAATCGGAAATACTTTTATTGAAGTCTTTGAAGCGGAAGCCAAAAAGTTCAATGATGCTGCGTTCCTTGTCCAGGGCACACTTTACCCCGATGTAATAGAGTCGGTAAGCATACGGGGAACTTCAGTAACAATTAAAACACATCACAATGTAGGCGGACTGCCCGAAAAGATGAACCTTAAACTGATCGAACCGTTCCGCGAACTCTTTAAAGATGAAGTAAGGAAAGTCGGGCGTTCTCTCGGCATACCGGAAGAATTTCTAGCGAGGCACCCGTTTCCGGGTCCGGGGCTGGCAGTGCGTATCCTCGGCGAAGTTACATTCGACGAACTGGAAATCCTCCGTGCCGCGGATGATATTTATATCCGCGCGATTCAGGATGCGGGAATATATGATGAGATATGGCAGGCATTCGCCGTACTTCTTCCGGTAAAATCGGTGGGAGTGATGGGCGATTCACGCACGTATGAAAATGTCCTTGCCCTCCGTGCTGTCACTTCAGTTGACGGAATGACGGCGGACTGGTATAATTTTGATCAGAGTTTTTTACGGAATGTTTCCAATGAGATCATAAATAAAGTGCGCGGAATAAACCGTGTTGTTTATGACATCAGTTCAAAGCCGCCCTCAACTATAGAGTGGGAGTAATGGAATTAGCAGATAAGTACAGAATAAAAACAAAACTTAAATCGGCCGGTTCATTTGATAAGCAGGGGAAATTTCTTCACGCTTTTCAGATCTATAATACCCTCATACACGAGTATCCCGACTCGGAAGATGTAATGATACAATACGCGCTCCATCTGGAAGGGATAGAAAAGTATCAGGAAGCTGAGAGGATACTTCTTGATTTTATTTCGCGCAATCCTGACTCTGTCGCGGTAAGGCTTTTCTGCGGTCAGCTAATGCTAAGGTACGACAACTGGGAAGGATGCGTGGACGTACTTTCAGTTATTACGCTTGCCGAAGAACCCGTCGCGGCTTTTTTTACAGGTTACGCGCAGTATAAGCTTCAGGAGTATGGCCTGGCTGACATCGGATTCAGAAATTTCCTTGATCACATCAAGGAACACGAACTGATTCCGGATGCCTATTTCTACCTGGCGAAAGTTCATCTTAACCTGGATGACCCCGCCAAGGCTATCGGTTACCTTGACCTCTGTGCCGAATATTACAGCAGCAATTATGAAGTCCACCTTCTTTATGCCATTCTTCATCACCGAAATAAAATGTATGCTCACGCTCTATCGTCCATAGATAAGGCCCTTAAGCTTAATGCGGGGGATGACCTGGTGATTGAGTGGGCGGCGGAAATTTATTATCTTAATGGTAATTATTCTAAGTCGCGGACGTATTATAAAAAAATGTTTGACTTTAAGGAAAACCTTAATCCGGAAATATTCGCGAGGCTGGGGGATAGTTGTTTTCAAACAAAAAAATACAGAGAGGCGGCAGATTACTTCACCCAGGCGCTCGCACTTGACCCGGAGAACAAACTTGCCGCCGAAAGAATGAGTTTATTAGAAAAATACATTAAGCCGGTAAAAAAATGATCAATAAGTTTTTTATTTTTTCTATTGTCTGCTTGCTGATGGTAAGCTATGCATACCCCCAGCAGGGAAAGATAAACACAGATTCCCTTTTCAAAAAAGCTGTTGCTTCATATGAAAAGGGCCTGCCGGAAGAAGCGCTGAAAGACTTCCTTGTCATTCTCTCTTCTGACTCCCACGCGGATTACGCTATCCCTTCTTATCTCTTTTCCGCGCAGATCAGTTTTGAACTGAAAAACTATTTTTACGCCGAGAAATATATCGGCGACCTTGAGAAGAAGTATCCCGCGCACGGCTACCAGTTTGATATTCATTTGCTAAGGGCGAAAATTCACCAGGTGAAGGAAAATAAAATTGAAACACTCCAAAGCCTTATCAACGCAATGCGGGCAGCAGAAAATGATTCTCTCAGAAAATCAGTTTCTGAATTTATTGAAAAGTTTGTCCGAACAGAATATGATACTGCCTCCTTCCGCACCGTAACCGAACAGTTTAAGGGAAGGAGTGGTGAGGTTTACCTGATGGTACTCAGGGCATCGCTTATGGAGCAGGAAGGAAACCCTACCGGCGCTAAAGAAATTTATCTCGATATAATTAGCAGGTTCCCTGCCACCCCTGAGGCTAATCTTTCCATCGCGGCCCTTCAGCGGGCGAGGACTGAGCCTGTTAAAATTGAAACAGTTGAAGAAAAGATAATTGCCGTGCTGCTTCCGCTGACTGTGGACGGAAACGCTAACCCTGACGCGCTTGAGGTGCTGAACGGAATCAAGTATGCAGCCGATGAGTATAACAAATCACGTAAGGAAAAAGTCGGATTACTTATCAGGGATACTGAAAGGAACGAAACTAAGATCAGCCGGATTGCTGATGAGATACTGGCTAAAAAAGATATTGTCGCTGTCCTCGGTCCTCTCTATAGTGATGAAACGACTTTCTTGTGTTCTCTCCTTGCTGATGCCGACCTTCCGGTGGTTTCGCCCACTGCTAACTCGAATGAAATAGCTGCAACTTACCCCAACTTTATACAGGCTAATCCTTCGGTAGATATGCACGCGAAAATTATGGCACGTTATATGTACTTCGTAGAAGATGTCAAGTCCGCGGGTGTATTTTTTTCAAATGAAGGATACTCGCGGGAACTCGCGCAGATATTCAGGGATGAATTTGAAAGGCTTGGCGGGAAAGTAATTGCCGAGAACAGTTATTCAATCAACTCCGTTAATATGTCGCCGTACATCTCCAAGTTCACCGCTCTCAAGGGAAAACTTCACGGAATCTATCTCCCATTGTCTGACAGGAAATCCGGCGAGCAGATCCTTTCCGCTTTTGTGCAGGACAGCCTGATACTGCCGTTTTTTGGAAATCAGGACTGGATCACTTCCGGTGCTCTGCAGACTTCATCCCGCGCGTCTGAAAAGTTTACGATTACATCAGAGAACTTTATGGACCAGTCTGATAATAATCTCAAAGATTTTACCAGGGAATTCACCGCGGTGATGGAATCGGATGTCACACGCAGCACATTATACGGTTATGACTGCGCATCGCTTTTACTGGGGCTCCTCTCGCAGAGGGAAGCGGCCGCGCTGAAATCAAGGCTTACCGCGGGGTTTGATGTAACAGCTTTTCATAATAACTATTTCATCGGCGAAGACCGCGTCAACAAATCCCTCAATATAATAAGGTATTCAAAGGGACAGTTTAACTTTGTGGAAAGATTCAAGCTTCAGTAATGGAAATTGAAGACAGGCCAAGATCATCTTTCAAGTACCTGCCGCAGGAAATAAAACCGCGGGAGCGGATGTACGCGGTCGGGCCGGAAAACCTCTCTGACCAGGAACTCCTCGCGATACTTCTCCGGACCGGCTATAAAGGCAAGTCAGTTATGCAGTTGTCCGAAGAAATACTGCGCGACGAAAACGGCCTTGGCGGGCTTTCGGAACTGACCCTGGAAGCGCTTTCCAGAAGGAAGGGAATTAAAAACGAAAAAGCCACAACCCTTGCTGCCGCATTTGAACTTAGCAGGCGGCTCCTGACAAAAAAGCGTAACCTTACGGATAAACCTTTTACGTCCCCGAAATCGGTAGCGGATTACTTTATTCCCAAGTTCAGGGATATGCTGGTTGAAGAATTTCATCTGATCATACTCAATTCATCTAACCTGATCAAAAGAGACATATGTATTTCGCGGGGCACGCTCGATTCGAGTGTTGTGCACCCCAGGGAGGTATATAAAATAGCGATCGACAACCTGGCAAAGAGTATTATACTGGTACATAATCACCCCAGCGGTAACCTCGAACCGAGCATGTCGGACATAGCCACAACAAAAAAAATTGTGGAATCGGGAAAAATATTGGATATTCCTGTTCTGGATCACATAATTATTGCGGGAAATTCTTATAGCAGCTTTGTGGAAAAAGGGCTGTTTTAATTCGATTTTTTCGATTTTCCTTTGTGTTTTAAAAAGTCTTTAGTAAATTAGTATCTATTGCGAATAGAATTTTATCTATCATTTATAAACATATTATATTAATCGGAGGACCGTTATGATCTCTAAGTATTTCAGAAGCATAACCCTGGCTGTTATGCTCATGCTTTCCGGAGTTCTTCTTGTTGGCTGCGGCGGCGTTTCAGCTGAAGAGTATGCACAACTTGAAGCTCTCGAGAAAGAAGTTGCATCATTAGAAAAACAGGCTTCCTCACTAAAGGATCAGAGATCCAAATTAGAGAGAGAAATAGCCGAGAAGAACAGAAAGCTGGAAGAATGCGCCAAGTTGAAGCAGGAAACCAAAGCTAATCTTGAAAAATTAGGTAAGTAAGAGAGGATAGGTGAATTTAATATGAAAACTTTGAAAATGTATCTCGTATTCTCATTTGTTTTATCTCTCTCTTTATCTGTTTTTGCTCAGCAGAGAGAGCTTACTAAAGATGAGTGGCAGGCTTTAATGGATAAAAACACTGCCAAAAAAGAAAGCCTCACAAAAGAGGTAAGTACACTTCAGAATGACGTTAATAACCTTGCTCAGCAGTCCGCTAAGATCCAGGGTTATGATGATTGCGTTGATGAAAAATATACAATGGTCAGCGCGAAAAGGCCTCAGGTAGACGATTTCAGAAGAGCCGTTACTGAACTTGAAGGCAAGATCAGAAGGAAAGAAGGCCCGAAAGCTGCACGCCAGGCTGACCTCGATGCTCTGAAGAAAAACGCTATCAGCGCTTTACCTGAATTCTATGACAGGGTTCACGTTCAGATGCAGAGAATGCTCGATGAATGGGTTGAGGCTGTAGTTAAAGAAGAACCAAAAGACGCTATGTATACCGTTGTTAAAGGCGACTGCCTCTGGTTCATCGCAAGAAGAAAAGAATATTATGGCAACGGTTTCGCGTGGCCGAAGATTTACAATGCTAACAGAGACCAGATCAAGAATCCTGATCTGATTTATCCGAAGCAGGTCTTCAGAATTCCACCGCTGACCGAAGACGAAAAAGCCAAATACGAAAAGATGAGAAGAAATTACAAGCCGGCTCCCACAAATTAATTTGTGAATGCCTGCTTTTCTCGAAGCTCGTAATTTAGTTTTTCTAAGCCCTTGCCATAACCGGTGAGGGCTTTTTTTATTTACTAAAAATTATACGAATGGCAGAAACAGAAAAACGAATAACACTCGATAATGTTGATATGAGGGGATTCCTCGGTTTCAACGATGAGAACCTCCGGTTCCTTGAATCACGCTTCACGGCTGCAATTACCGTTCGCGGAGAAAACATCCTTATCCGCGGCTCTGCCGAAGAAGTCGCTCTATTGGAGAAAATTCTGAAAGAGATGGCGTTTGTCCTTAATACTAAGGGCGCGCTTCTCGCGTCGGATATTAACACGATAACTGAGCTTACGCTTGACGGTAGGGAAGTTATCTCAACTAATGATTATGATAATATCGTGCTCTACACAAAGAGCGATGTTATTAAAGCGAAAACCCCGGGTCAGGCCAATTACCTCCTCTCTGCCCGGAAGAATGATATTTGCTTCGCTATTGGTCCCGCGGGAACGGGGAAGACTTACCTCGCGGTAGCAATAGCAGTTGCCTCGCTGAAAAAGGGAACCGTGAAAAAAATTGTGCTTGCCCGCCCCGCGGTTGAGGCTGGTGAAAGCCTGGGATTTCTGCCCGGCGACCTGCGTGAAAAAATTGATCCCTATCTGCGCCCGCTTTACGATGCCCTTGATGATATGCTTCCATTTGATAAACTAAAAGCTTATCTTGAAAAGGGAATAATCGAAATAGTGCCTCTGGCGTATATGCGCGGCAGAACTCTCAACAGCGCCTACGTTATTCTTGATGAGGCCCAGAATACCACCGATACTCAGATGAAGATGCTCCTGACGAGGTTGGGGGTCAATTCTAAAGCCATAATTACAGGAGACATCACTCAGATTGATCTTCCCGCGAAGACCGTAAGCGGATTGATAAAGGCACAGGAGATCCTGAAAAATGTGGATGGTGTGGGTTTTGTTTACTTCGACAAGGGAGACGTTGTAAGGCACAGGCTGGTAAAGGATATTATAGATGCCTATGAAAAATTCTACGATAAAAAAGAAAACAGGTGATTTTATAAGAAATATTCCTTCCCGGGTCCAGCCAATGGTGAATTTTGTTAACAATTTCTTAACAATTTCTTAACATTGGAACCTGTTTTCGGTCTCGAAGAAATAAATGTTTATTGGCATATTAATCAGCTAATTATTTTTAAATTAGCTTTTTTAACGTTAATAAATTTTTTATCAATTATATAGTGTTTTAATAATGAAAAGTAAAGTTTTTGCCCCGATCTATTATGTATTAATTGTATTGTCATTCGCTGTTACTTTCACTGCCTGCAAGAAAAAACAGGAAGGTGAAAAAGCAGTAATAAGCGTAAAAGGTTCGGATACTATGGTTAATCTTGCTCAGAAATGGGCTGAAGAATATATGAAGGCCAATCCCAATGTTTCCATCCAGGTAACAGGTGGTGGATCCGGAACCGGTATTGCCGCGCTTCTGAACGGTACCACTGACGTTGCCACTTCCAGCCGTGAACTCAAAGAAAAAGAAATTAATCTTGCAAAAGAAAAAAACGTAAAGTATGAAGAGCACAGGGTCGCGCTCGACGGTATAGCTGTCGTGGTTCATCCTTCTAATCCGCTTGACAGCCTCACGATGGAGCAGGTGAGGGATATCTTCTCAGGCAAGGTCAAAAACTTCAGCGCGGTCAAAGGATCTAAATCAGATATTACCCTTTATGGCAGGGAAAACTCCTCCGGAACATATGAATTTTTCAAAGAGCACGTTCTCGGTAAAGACGCAAACGGAAATCCAGTTGAATACGCAACGTCAACACAGGTTCTTCAGGGCACGGCAGCTTTAGCCGAAGCCGTTGCGAAGGATCCCAAGGGTATTGCTTACGGAGGAGTAGGCTACTTCGCGCACAGGAGCGATGTGAAAATTCTCAAGATCAAAAAAGATGCTGACACCCCGGGCTGGTATCCGGCTCAGGAGGGGAAAGTAAACTATGAGCATATCTGGGATGGCAGTTATTCAATCTCACGTTATCTTTATATGTTCAACCTCAGCAAAGACAACAAAGCGGTCAGTGACTTCCTTAAATATGTTGAGTCGCCTGAAGGGCAGAAGCTTGTTGAACAAATGGAATACATTCCGCTTCCGCTCGGAAAGTAGTTTTTATTGCTGAATATGTCTGATAGTACTCCCAAACTGGAGTTTGAGACTTCAAGGGAGAATTCGCCATACGCTAAAAAGATCGCTCGCTCTGCGAGAGTTAAGGAAGCGATAATCAAGGGATTCTTCGCTCTTAACGGTATGGCTGCCCTGGTATTCATCATCCTGATTTTTATCTTCCTTTTCAAGGAGGGAATAAATTCTTTCAACCATATCGGGATTGGAGATTTTATTTCCGGGACAAAAATGGATTCAGACGGTGTCACAAGCCGTGTCTATGAATGGTACCCGACGTCTGAGAACGCGAGGTATTCTCTCCTTCCGTTGATGCTGGGCACTCTCCTGACGGCGATCCCCGCAACACTTATATCAACTCTTTTAGGAGTCGCGGCAGGTATTTATTTATCCGAAATTGCACATCCGAAATTCAAAGAGTTCCTCAAACCCGCGCTTGAATTATTTGCTGCCATCCCTACGGTAGTGCTCGGTTTTATAATGCTGGTTGTGGGTGCAACTTTCTTCCAGGATCTTTTTAATCCCGTCAACAGGCTGAATGCTTTCGTGGCCAGTATGGGACTGACGATTGTCATTATTCCCGTTATCGCTTCCCTCACTGAGGATGCTCTCCGCTCAATACCGATGGACCTCCGGATGGCATCTTACGGGTTGGGAGCAACAAAATGGCAGACCATCATAAAAGTAATTCTACCGGCCGCTTTCTCAGGTGTATCCGCGAGTGTTATTCTCGGATTCGGGAGGGCAATCGGTGAAACTATGATTGTGCTTATGGCTTCAGGAAACGCCGCGAACTTCACCGCGGAATTGTTCCGAAGTGCCCGGACGATGACGGCAACAATCGCGGCTGAAATGGGAGAGGTATCACAGGGGAGCGACCACTACTACGCGTTATTTTTTATCGGAATTGTCCTGTTCATAATTACGTTTGTGCTGAACTTACTTGCAGAAATGATAGTAAGCAAGATGAGGAAGAAAAACACCTTCTAGGCATATCATGGAAATTGTAAAAAAGCACAGAGACATAAACGGATTTATTTTTATCAATCTTATCAGGCTGATATTTGTTTTCCTGGTCGCCCTCCTATTGTTCATTCTTGGAATAATTTTTTATCACGGCTCTTCCACGGTCAGCCTCGATTTTCTTTTCTCCGCTCCAAGGAACAATATGACCGAGGGAGGTATCGGGCCGGCAATATTTGGTACGGTCGCGGTGACTTTCTTTATGGTTCTTTTTGCCGTACCGCTTGGAGTATCCGCAGCAATATTTCTCAGCGAATACGCGAAAGACAGCCTTTTTACAAAAGTAATCAGGACATCAATCAATAATCTCGCTGGAGTCCCCTCGATAGTATTCGGACTTTTTGGGCTGGGCTTTTTTGTTCTTTTTATTGGCAAGAACCTTGACGAAGTATTTCAGACCGGATTGCTCTTTGGCCAGCCCGCGCTCCTTTGGGCGTCATCTACATTAGCCGTTCTTGTGTTGCCGATTGTCATTGTCTCCACGCTGGAGGCTCTGAACTCGGTACCTAAAAGCCACAGGGATGCTGCGATCGGACTGGGCGCTACAAAATGGCAGACGATCCGTGATGTTGTCCTGCCTCAGGCGAAACCCGGAATTCTGACCGGAACCATACTCGCTGTGAGCAGGGGCGTCGGTGAGACTGCTCCGATATTATTTCTCGGCTGCGCGTTCTTTTTGCCCAATCTGCCGGTTGCGGATCTCTGTATCGGTGATTACTGCATCCCGATGATCAACCCGACGGAGCAGTTTATGTACCTCGCGTACCACATTTTTATTTTATCAACTCAATCTGCGAACCCGACAAAATCACTCCCGTTACAGTACGGTTCCACACTTGTGTTGATTTTACTTACAATACTTCTGAATATCACCGCTATTATATTCAGATACAGATTCAGAAAAGCTTTAGGAAGACTTTAATACTTATGAAAGAATTAAAAATTTCAGTAAGAGACCTTGTTCTGAAGTATGGTGAAAAAACCGCGCTGAATAATATCAGTATGGATATCAGGGCGAAGAAGGTAACAGCCTTCATAGGGCCTTCAGGCTGCGGCAAGTCCACCTTTCTTCGGGTGTTTAACAGGATGAATGATCTTATTGATAATTGTGTTATTACCGGGCAGGTACATATTGATGGTGTTGATATATACGATAAGAACCTCGATGTGGTCAATCTCAGGAAAAGGGTCGGAATGGTTTTCCAGAAATCAAATCTCTTCCCGAAAACCGTTTTTGAAAATATTGTTTTTGGCCCCCGCTTGAACGGAATTAAAGATAAAAAAACTCTTGATGAAATCGTTGAGCGGACGCTCACGCAGTCGGCGATATGGGACGAAGTTAAAGACCGCCTTCACGAACCCGCGCTTAGCCTGTCAGGCGGACAGCAGCAGAGGTTGTGTATCGCGAGAGCACTGGCTGTGGAACCGGAGATAATTCTTATGGATGAGCCTGCAAGCGCGCTCGATCCGATTTCTACAGCGAAGATTGAGGAACTGATACACGATCTTAAGCGCAATTACACGATCGTTATAGTTACTCACAATATGCAGCAAGCCGCGCGCGTAAGCGATTATACGGCTTTCTTTTATCTTGGCAACCTGATCGAATTTGACAACACAACAAAAATATTCACCAATCCTTCCATCAAGCAGACTGAAGACTACGTCACCGGAAGGTTTGGATAAAAATTTATTCAGAGGATAGAATGGAGAGACACTTAGATTTACAACTTGAAAAACTGCGAACCAGGATCATCAAAATGTGCAGCCTTGTCGATGAGCAGGTAGAGTACGCGTTCCGGGCTGTGCAGGAACATAACAAGGAACTGGCGCAACTGGTCATAGACCGTGACAGGAAAGTTGATAAATATGATCTTAAGATTGATAAGATCTGCCAGAAAATTTTTGCCCTCAGCCAGCCTGTGGCAATGGATTTGAGGCTGATAATGTCTTCTCTTACTATAAATACTAACCTTGAGAGAATTGGTGATATTGCTGTCAATATCTCTGAAGCAGTACTGAGATTCGATAACAAGGCTCCTTTCTTTGAAAGGCTCAAATTCGGCGTTATGGCAGAGCACGTTAAGGAAATGATCAAGAACGCGATAGACTCCTTTATCGAAAATAACGCCAAACTTGCGGAGAAAGTTGTAAAGCTTGATGATAAGGTTGATGAACTCAACAAAGAGCATCATGGTATCTTAATCGAAATCATGAAGGAATCACCTGCGAACATTGAGCAGGCAGTCGCAATGCTGGTTATCATCCGCCACCTTGAGCGGCTCGGCGACCACGCCACCAATATCGCAGAGGATGTGTATTTTATTGTTGAGGCACAACTGCTCAAACACAATTATGAAAAGCTGCTCCTGAACCAGATACGGGACAATGAGGATAAGGACGACTCTGACGAGTCGTAATCCGGCGCTGTTATAATTCTCACCGGATATTAATAAGATAACCCGGGGATCTTAGGTTGGACTAATCCTGCTTCAGTGCTTTTTCAATGAGGACAGAAAAATTCGCCCCGTAGGATTCTTTCTTTTTTTCATCACCGAGGATATTCAGTATCTCAAGCGGGAAAAGGGCTCCGAATCCAAGCACTGCGAAAAAGTTACCGAGGTTTCTGTCTTCGATCGCGCTATCAGCAGGATGATGGGCGCTGAGTACCGACTTTACAAGAGAAGATTCTTTTTCAATCAGCTTCATCGCCGCCTCCTTCTCTTTTAAATTTGCATCATCTCTTATAATCAGTGAAAAGAGGTTAAACAGTATTCTGTGAGTTTTTCTTATGCCTGATTTCTCATTATAGTAGATAACGAGTTTATCTTTGAGTGACAGTTCATCTTTGTTAAATACTTCAATTATTTTTTTCAGGAATCTTTCCGCCTCAAATTCAATTGCCTGGTAATACAGGTCTTCCTTTGAAGAGAAATAATGATATAGCGAAGCCTTCCCCATACGCATATCCCTGGCGAGTTCGTCGATTGTGGTCTTAGCTACACCGTATTTCCCAAATCTCAGGGAGGCGTATTCCAGTATGTCGGTTCTTTTCTGCTCTGTTTTAGTGCTATTCATAAAGTGTAAAATTGTTCCCCTAAAGATGCAAAAAACGGTGATAATTAGGGAGTTTTTATAAGTTTTTTATTACTGAAGGACAGGAGTTTCTCCCGAAAGGGGGGATATGCCGATCCGGGGCAAAAATAATGCATAATAAAAACTCCCCTAAAATTGATTTTTAGCTATAATGTTAGTAACTTAAAAGTTTGACTTTTAATATATTTTAATGGAGACTTACATACTATGGGTATGATGGCCAAAATGAGAACTTTGGCGCCTGCCTTTATTCTAACTGTGGGTGGATTGTTCGTTTTGTTTATGGTTATTTCCGACTCCAATGTGCTCGAAGCACTGGGTGGATATTCACAAAACGTTGGTTCGGTTAACGGGCGTGAAATCAGTTACCAGGAATTCAATACATTTGTCGAGAGAGCTCGTGAAAATCAGAAAGCTCAGACCGGACAGGATATTGATGAAGAAGGTATCGATGCATTCAGGGATCAGGTCTGGGACGCTGTTGTCGCGCAGATCATCACCGAACAAAAACTTGAAGAGTACGGCATTTCCGTTTCTGACCAGGAAATAATGGATGTTATTCTTGGCGAGAACCCGCCTGATTTTTTAAAGCGTAGTTTTATTGATTCAACCGGCAGATTTAACCGTGAGATGTACGATCAGGCTATACGCGACACCCGTAATAAGGAAGCGCTTATCCAGGCTGAAGAAGTTGTTAAACAGCAGCTGCTCAGCGAAAAACTTCAGAGCTTCGTAACTTCTTCCCTCGTTGTTTCTGAGTCGGAGATCCGCCGCAAATTCGCCGAGCAGAATGTTAAGATGACCGCGGATTATGTGCTCGTCGATATCAGTCAGTTCCCTGACAGCCTCTACAAGCCGACTGAAGAAGAGATGAGGAAATTCTACACCAGTAATCCCGATAAGTTTAAAGTAGAAGACCAGAGAAAACTGAAATATGTTTTATTCCCGATAGCTGCATCCAAAAGAGATTCCTCCCAGGTTCTCGACAGGCTAAATGAGGTCGTAGTTAAAGCTGCTAAAGATACTTCCTTTAAGTTCTATGTTGACGGCTATTCAGAAACACCTTACAGCCGCGACACGCTGGATATCCAGGCGCTTCCGGAGAACGCTGTGGGAATGCTTATAAACGCACAGCCGAACGTAATTATCGGCCCGGTTGCTACTGCCACGGGATACGATGTTTATAAACTTATTGCTAAGGTAGCCGGTACAAATGAGTTTGTAAGATCACAGCATATCCTGATTTCCTCAACCGGAAACGACGCGAATGATCTCGCTGAAGCAAACCGTATTTACGGTCTTGCCACAAGCGGCGCGGATTTTGGCGCGCTTGCGAGAGAATATTCAAAGGATCCAGGGAGCGCGGCTAAGGGCGGTGACCTTGGCTGGTACGGCAAAGGAAGAATGGTAAAAGAATTCGAAGATGCATCTTTCAAAGGCCCGGTTAATGTTGTTCAGAAACCGGTTAAAACATCTTACGGATATCATATTATTAAGGTAACAGGTAAATCCAGCAGCCGCTTTGTTGTCGAGAAAGTTACTATGAGTGTAAAACCTTCCGCAACAACTCGAGATGATATTTATGCGGCAGCTAATGATTTTGCTTATCTCTCCGAAAAGAACGGATTTGAAAAAGAAGCAGAAGTTGCGAAATATAAAATTGAAGAAACTACACCTTTTAATAAAGACGCGTTCTTTGTCCCGGGTATCGGAAACAACAAGGGCGTTGTAAACTTTGCTTTCGAAAACGGTGTAAACACAATCAGTCCGGTTTTCAGATCACAAAACGGATTTGTAGTGTTCAAGATCTCCGAAGTGATAAAAGCCGGCGTGAAGAAATTTGACGATGTGAAGAAAGAAACCGAGAGTTTTGTCATTCGCGAAAAGAAGCTTGAAAAATCGAAATCGATCATTGAAAGCCTGAAGGGCAAACTTGGTGATGACCTCGCAAAAGTTACTTCAGTTGACGGCAGGGCAATATTCAACACTGCTTCCGGCTTTACGTTAGGAGCCTCGGTTCCCACGGTAGGGACTGATTATAATTTCAGCGCAAAAGCATACGATGCTCAGATGAATAAAGCATTCGGCCCTGTTAAAGGTAACAGAGGCTATTATCTCATCAAAGTTAAGGAAAGAACTCCTTTTGATGAAGCCGCTTATAAACTTCAGAGGAACAGCATCCGTGATAATATCCTGAACGAAAAGAAATCGTATTACTTCAATCAGTGGCTGACCCAGGTAAGGGAACAATCAGACATAGTTGATAAACGGTATATTTTCTTCGGAAGATAATTTTTAGAAGGCTGCCGGAAACGGCAGCCTTTTTTCTTTTAAAGTATTTGTTCTTCAGCAGAGAGATAAATTCCTCACCGCGATTCCAATCCGATTTTCCTTGATACCCGCGCAAAATATTTCTAAGTTTAATATAAGTGTTTTCCGGTTTTTGTTCCTGGCGAGTACCTCAAACTGACAGTTGCCGGAGCAGGTGCCGGTTGCTTATCTCTCATTATTAACAATCTGATAGGAGTTCACTTATGAGAAAATCAATTTATCTCACCTTTTCACTTCTGCTTCTCAATGCCATATCAATATATGCCCAAAAAGAGGTTGTCTGTCAGCAAGTCGGCAATTTCCGGGAGGGGCTGGCGCCATTTATGCTTGATAACAAAATCGGCTTCATTAATATAAAAGGCGATATTGCTATCGAGCCCAAATATGCTTATTTCATAGAGGAGTATGGAGAGCTTCCTTATTTTTCAAATGACTACACCGTCGTCCTTGATCCTGAAACAGAACGCTGCGGATATATTGACGGCAGAGGAGAACTTCAGATACCTTACCAATATGTATATGCTTTTGGCTTTTCAGAGGAAGCCGCGTTTGTGCGTATAGGTGACGAGATATCAATAATCGACAGCAAAGCAAGAGTACTGGCAAAAAATATACTCGCGCTCAATGCTTACCACTCAAAATTTCGCGAAGGGCGCGCTGCCTGCTCCAGGGAATTCAGTTACGGTTACGTCGATAAAACAGGAAAATTCGTCATTGAACCCGTCTATGATGAAGTAAGGGATTTTTCAGACGGGCTCGCCGCGGTTAAAAAGGAAGGGAAGTGGGGATTCATAGATAAAGATGGCAAGACCGTCGTGCCCTTTCAGTTCAGCAACGAGCCGAAATCTTTCAGCGATAACAGGGCATTTGTTTTAGGTACAAATAATACCTGGGGGATTATTGATAAAGAGGGTAAACTGCTGATCGAACCAAAATATAAACAGGTGTTCCCCTTCAGCAGCGGTTACGCGGTCGTAAGCATAATGGATAATAAATTCAAAGAAACATTCTATATTATTGATGTGAACGGAAAAGCCGTTAAAGAGTACGCGAAAGGAAAGTCAGACAAAGAAACCATTACATTGTGGTCTGGGTTCAGCGAGGGACTGGCTATCGGGATGAAAGAATATAAAAAAGGAATGATCGATCCCCAGGGGAAGGTTGTTGTTAATTTTCTTTACCGGGACTTAAAGCCTCTCTCAAGCGGTATGGCGTATTTTGAGAAGTACGATGAGAAAACGAAAAAGGTCAGCACAGGTTTTATCAACAAGAAAGGGGAAGAAGTTATCCTGATTAAAGCGCCGCAGTTTTAAGTTTTTATCTGACGGGGCAGAAATGCCCCGTACTTTTTCCGCGGGTAAATATTAAGTAAGAACCCGTCACCGCATAATGTCGAACTGAAAATTCTTTTCAATTCTTTCCGGAGTATGTGTCACCTCAGTAAAACCCGTGTGATTATTGTGACCGACAGTAATCACTGTAGAGCATCTGGTACCGTAATCCTTCATCCTTATAAATACCGAAGATATTTCCTTTTCTACATCAAATGGCAGCCCTGTGGAAGGTAAAAGATGGGCGGGAGATTTTTCTTCATCCAGAAGCAGGTCGAGAAGAGTGTTGGTTATATCCTCGTCACTCTTAAGCGCCTCTTCAAAGCCGCTTCTGAATTTTACCGCCTTAAACCAGGGTGTGTTCAGCAGATGATTACTGAGAAGATATAATCCGTTTTCAAGAATGATGCCTTCCCCTTCCTTGTTTGAGAAATAATGCAGTTCATCCGGATAACCGAAGATAATATTGTATCCGTCGTAATCATCGGCGCTTTCGCGAAGATACTCCAGGTATTCTACCGGGGTTTGTTTTCCCAGAAGAAAGCCTGAAATGAGGGAGCCGCGAGAAGTAGTGTAATCCTTTCTGTTTACCAGGTCCCTGTAGTTCGTTATTGCCGCGAATCTTCCGCTCCTGGTTATACCCAGCCAGGTCCCGTTTGCTTGAAGGTCTTTTCCGGCGAGCAGATCAGTCCCGTCCCACCAGTCCGCGGGCGCCGCGGGGCGGGCGAGGAATTCGTCCCGGTTAGCTGCGATGATAAGTTTATATTTCTCCGAAATGCCGTTAGCTAAAGCGATTAAACACATTTGAAATAATTTTATATTTTGAAACAGCAATATAAATTATTTATGAAAGAAACTTTCACTTATCCATTTTTCTTCAGGCTGATCTACCGTTACGGAAATATCGGGGCAACGCTGGTACTGCTCCTGTACATGGTACCAATGCTTAACTTTACCGATGCTCCCATAGGCCAGAAAATCTACGCGGGGCTGATAGTCATAATGATTTTTTTCCTGAACCGTTATTTCCTGAGACTAAATCAGAAAACACCATACAGGATAGAACTCGTGGATGACCGGCTTATATGCACGGATTTCTTTCTGAGTAAAAAGAAAATTGTAATCAACGCGGCGGAAATAACTGATCTGTACGGCGGAATTTTCGACGGGAGGACACGGGGGATGATGAGGGTCATTACGTCCGGGGAGGAAATTATTTTCTACCATTCTCTCCCAAATGCTGATAAACTTGAGGCATACCTTATCTCAAAAGCGAAAAAGGAAATATATGACAGGGTGGTTGCGAATATCCGGAACAGGAAAAAATAACTCCGGAATCGAATAAAGTCATATCTCCCAGCCGCTACAAAATTAATCTATCCGGAGTATTAATAATCCGGAAGGAAAAATAATAAAATTATCCGGCAAAGCAAGGCTACCCCTTCTCCCCTTAGTAGATTGTGTCTGTATTCCCTGAAGGATATACACTTGTTTCCTGACTTCGCGTTTCTGACCGTGCTTATCATTATCAAAAATGTTTTAAAAGTCCCCCTTTTTAACATTTGTTTTTTTGCCAAGGATTAGTATGTTTCAAACAATTTAATAAAAAGTTTGAAAGCTATGAATAATCAACCGGCCGATTCGAAAAAAGACCTTATTCTGAAGACTGCCAGGGGAATGCTTGCCCGCCATGGTTTTGCTAAGACCACCCTCGATGATATCGCTAACGCCCTCGGGATGAAAAAATCTTCTCTCTATTATTATTACGACAACAAAGACGCGCTCCTTGAAGATGTGATGCAGAAGGAAGAGGAGAAGTATTGTTCAATGGTAATTTCTTCTCTCAGCGGTTCCGGGAAAACGATTGATAAACTGATACGATATGAAAAAGCTAAGTTTCGTTATATACACGAGACTTTTAAGATGAATGAGGTGAACACAAATATCCTCTTTGAGCTTAAGAGTAAGATGTACAGTCAGATAACCAGGCTGCGAAAGGTCGAGTATGATAATATTAAAAAGACCCTTGACGAAGGGATAAAAAACGGCGAACTGAAAAAATGCGATACAGGCAGGGTAACGGAACTCCTGCAGACAATTTCCGAAGGGCTGCGGCACAGAGAGTTCTATCTATCAACATTCACTATGATGAAAGAGATAAGCTTTGACAGGGCAGTTGAGGAGATGACTTTCGCGGTCAGACTCATACTTAACGGATTGTCGGTGAAAGCTGATGCTGACGCGAAATGAAAATTATTTTTACAAAAGTTTCAAAACCAATGAAGGTATAATTAAATGATGAAAATTTTTTTAAGTCTGATGCTTCCGGCTTTTTTATTCGGACAGGAAGGGAAACTGGTTCTCAACATTGACCGGGCGGTTGAACTGGCACTTGAGAAGAACAGCAGTATCAAAATCGCGAGGCTTGATGTAGAGAAAGCGGAAGAGAAAGTTAAAGAAACATATAGCGGATATTATCCTCAGCTCGACGCCAGCGGCCAGTACCAGAGGTATATTAATAAGCCGGTGATCTTCCTTCCTCCCGGTTCGCCTTTCGGGCCGACGCTTGAAATCGGATCTGATAACAGTTATGCGGGCGCGTTATCACTTGGCATGCCTCTGTTCTCCCTCGCCCTGATACGGGGAAGCGGACTTGCTGACGCGGGAGTTGAAATGTCAAGAGTGAATCTGCACTCCGCCAGAGTTAAACTGGTCGGTGATGTTCAGAAAGCCTATCTCTCAGTTCTTCTGGCAGGTGAATATGCACTGGTGCTTCAGCAAAGTTTGAAGAACGCAGGGGATAATCTTGAGCGTGTGCGTAACCTGAATAAGCGGGGCTTACTCTCTAACTATGATCTGCTTCGCGCGGAAGTACAGGTTGAAAATCTGAGGCCGGGTGTGATTCAGGCTGAAAATAATTACAGGCTTGCAGCCGACGGTTTGAAAGTTACGATAGGACTGGATGCCTCGACTGAAATAGAGGTATCAGGTGAACTTAAACATGAAGAGGGAAAAGCAGCTCCGAAGATTGACGAAATAATGGATGAGATAAATAAAAACAATCCTCAATTGCTTTTACTGCATAAACAGGTAGAGCTGAGCGAAAAGACCGTTGAACTTGAAAGGACGGCATATATACCCTCATTAGCCGCGTTCGGAAATTACCAGTATCAGACCCAGGCGAATGATTTTGAGTTCAGCAATTACAAATGGGTTAAAACTTTTCTGGTCGGGCTTCAGCTTCAGGTTCCGATCTTTCACGGGTTTAAGACGCAGGCTAAGGTTGAACAGTCAAAGATAAC
>JABWCL010000019.1 GCA_013360295.1 Ignavibacteriaceae bacterium
AAAAGCTTTGATCATTGATCATTGATATTTGATCATTGTCCCCTGTTCCCTGCTCCCTGTTCCCTGTTCCCTGAAAAGCTTTGATCATTGATCATTGATCATTGATATTTGATCATTGCCCCCTGTTCCCTGTTCTCTGTTCCCTGTTCTCTGTTCTCTGTCCCCTGTTCTCTGTTCCCTGTTCCCTGAAAAGCTTTGATCATTGAACTACCACCTGCTTTTGAACGGTTTATATACCGCTTCCCCCTGCAGGTGGGTGATGAGTTTATGGCACTCAGTCCTGATTATCCTCCGGTAACTCATATTCCGGTCATTCTGCCTGTTATTAATAACCGTGGCTATTCTCGAATCCAATTCCCTGACGTACATTTTGCGCGCGGGTTTTTTGATCAGGCAGCTTCCGTTCTTTACGCTGAAATCATTTTCCGATATCATATTTTTATTCACAAGTTTAAATATGGCCCTGTCGGTAATTATGGGCTTGAATATTTCAGCAATGTCATAACTAAGCGGAAGCTTATTATCGCCCGGCGAGTGGAGATATCCTACTTCGGGGTAGAGGCGGGTATGGTAAATCTCATTAAGGCAAAATGAGTAAACAACCATATTGCCAAATGAGATAAGCGCGTTAACCGGGTCGGGGGGAGGGTTGCGCTGACGTTTTGTAAAATTAAAGGGCTGTTTTAATATCTGTTTCCAGCCGTTGAAATAAACTTTCTTTATAGTCCCCTCTATTCCCATCAGTTCTTCTATCCCGCCGGTGTTATTAATAAGCTCCATTATTTCTTCCATCGCCGCGGCTTCGGCGTTTAATGACGCTCCCCGGTTTTTGTGATAGTTAATGTTCGCGAGCAGGTTTAGCGAGCTCCCTTCCACAAATGTTTTTGCGAGCCACAGCCGCTTGTAATTATCCGCGAAGTGGTGCATCTGGCACATCAGCACTCCCCCAGACCTCTGATCCTTCACCGGAAGAAAGCTCCCCTTATATCCTCCGTAGAAGTTGAATACGTGCATCGGGATGTGATAATTAGAAAGCATCGAAAGGAAGGGAGTGTTAAATCTGATCGTTCCGAATGCAAAGATCGAATCAACCGTTTCGACCGGGAAACTTCTTTTCTCCCCTTTGGGGATGTCAATATCCGCGCCAATGAGAAATTCTTCCTCCGCAGGCTCACAGTCGTCAGAATCGCCCGGAGGGTCCGCGAGAGTCTCCATCAAAATGGTATCGTTTTTCTTCTTCAGGATTGTATTCGAAAATATGTATAGCGGCTGTTTCAAGATTTTTCCTCATTATGTTCGTTAATAGAACCCTCACGATTAACAGACAGCCCCCCCGCGGCACCGCCGGGAGTTTTGATAAGGTTATCTTTGAACTCCAGCCCCGCTCCCTTTGACCGTTTTCCGTGGCGCCGCGGGGATTTCTCTTTTTCCCTGCCATTATTTGCGGTTTCCCGCATTTCCCTCAACTCTTCCTTTTGCTCATCACACCGCCCCTGCTGACAGGAAGACATTTTACGTTCCTCGTCCTCCACGATTTTTTCATACTGCTTAAGGACAGACAGCGCGCCGTTTTTTTCTGACGCAGGATCTGAATGCGCGGGTTTTTCCGGTTGGAGAGCAGCCGGTAATGCAGCCTCCGGTGAGCGGAGTAACGCGTTCTCCCGCTTAATTGATTCAAGCCTCGTCTGCAGTGCCTCGAAATCCTTTATCAGGTTTTTATAATTCTGTTCAAGTTCCTGTTTCTGCTTTGAAAGAATGCTGTTGCGGCTTTTCATTTTTTCAATATCTGCCTGCAGCCTGCCGTTCTCATCCCTCAGCCGCGTGCTGGTTTCCCTTAGTTCCGGAATCTCTTTTTTCAGGCTGTTTATCACCTTTTCAGAACCAGTAATGCTATCAAGAGTATAGCAGGCATTTTTAATTCTGTTTATCTCCGGCAGGATTGTTTTAATGGTATGGATACCTGAGATATAATCGTTAACAAGTTCGAGTTGGTCTGCCCCTGCCGGTGTTAAGCGGTTAGTAAGGGGCGAATTAAAAGCTAAATGAATTTCTCCGTTTTTCTTCCGGATGCAGTCAAACCGGTCGGCTATTACTGCAGGAAGAAGTTGAGCAAAATTATCGAACCCAAACTGGTCTTCGAGCCTGCTTGCGGTGTGAAGCATACCAAGAAGGAATACAACTGCTTTTCTATTGGTAGGGCTGCTTTCAAGGAACTTACGGAGGTTTTCCGTATCCGTGGCGGCAAGGTCAATAAACTCTTTTATGATCCGCGCGAATGTATCTTCAGGCTCCCAGGGAATCCCTTTTTCAACGTAATTGTTTAGCAGTTCTTCGATTGCCCCGGCAGTATCATCCGCATCCGGCGAGGCTCTCAGCGCCCTTGCAGTGAACTTAAGATAATCTTTTACGTCATAGCTCCTGTCAGAAAAGTAAATCGCGGAATTAACACACAAAGGCGCCAGCATATTGAATAAGGGATTGCCTTCGAAAATTTCCGAAATGAAACCCTCCATACGCTGCCCGCTGAATATCAATAACTGGAATAAAATAAAACCGTCGGTCTTCTGGTTATAATCGGAAAGTTTAAGAATCCACGAATTACCGGAAAATTTTAACTTTGCAAAGAAGGCGTCATATTCTTCCCTGAAGCAGTGATAACATAAGCCGAAACCGCCCGCGAGAACGTTCTTCCTTTTCCTTAGGGCATACCCCCGGCGAATAGTTTCGAAAGCCTGCAGGCGCAGCGCCGGATTAAGAGAAAGGATATTCTTCAGCTTCATACCGCCGCTCTCATTAAGGATGCTTATGTTCGCCTCGTGGGCGCGCGTACCGTACCACCCGATTACGTCAGCTTCATCCAGCCCGACCGGCACTCCGATCGTAAGCATAGATTCCGTTTCCTCGGAGAGCAGCACCAGAAAATCATCCGGCATATACTTTATATGCAGCTTTTTAAAGTTGACAAAATCGTCTTCAGATTGTGCCCGGTCATAGTCAAGATCAGCCGGTGTAATCGTCTTAAGCGACAAAACGCTGTTAATGGTATCTTCGTTGTATGTAATAGGATAAATTGTCATATCAATTAAAAATTAAAAATTAAGAATTAAGAATTATGAATTAAGAGTTAATATTTGCTGGTCTCTGATCTCTGGTCTCTGGCAAAAAATCCACGGGAAAATATCCCGTGCTACAAAAGAAATCTGATCATTGATGTTTGATCCCTGTTCCCTGATCTCTACCAAAAATCCACGGGAAAATATCCCGTGCTACATAAGAAATCTGATCATTGATGTTTGATCTCTGTTCCCTGATCTCTTTCAAAAATCCACGGGAAAATATCCCGTGCTACAAAAGATTTGATCATTGTTCATTGATCATTGATAATTGTCAAACGTTGAATTCTTCAAAGTGTTTTTTAATGATCTTATCAATGTCTTTCTCCGGCTTAACCGGGTTGCCGTTCTTCAGTATGTCTGAAGCAGGCAGCATCTGATAATATTCGGCATCCTTGTCATCCTTAACCACCTGGTACACCAGTGAGTTAGCGGGATTGGAGAAGCTGCAATACACCCTGCTTTTAGCCCTTGTGAAGAGCACAAAGAGAAGATTGTTATAAGTCTGCATATCCGCCCACTGGTCTTCCTCGCTCCAAGGAAAAAACACAAAATCGAACTCCAGGCCTTTGAGGCTGTGAATAGGGGAGATGATCAGTGTATCGGGCGCCGAAAAATCCGGCAGTTCCGCTTTCTCCTTAGTTACGCGGTAAGGGTTCAACCCCCTTTTCCTGAATTCAGATTCAATGGCGTTAAGCCGGTCGTGACGCAGATGCCCGATGGCAATTCTTTTGCTTTGTAATTGCTTGTTATTCCTTATGCTTTTAATGATCTCCGCCATTGCGTCAATCTCACGCATCTTGTTTTCGCCGTGGATGAGAACCACAGGCTGATTAACCGCCTTTGAAGTTTTGCTTGTGTTCTTGAGTATAGGCTTCATAAAGTTCTCAATTTTATTTTCAATGGTCAGGCCCCTTGCCATATCTATCTCGGTAAGTTGAATAAACTTCGCCGCGAACCTGGCAACAAAGGGGCTGTTCCTGTAGTTAATGTCCAGCGTTTCAATGTGTGACTCATCGAATTTTGAAAGCAGCGCCTGAAAAGCCGGCCCCTGGTTATCTTCATTATATAACTGCTGGTTCTCATCACCAAGCCATATCTGCGAAGTTGAATGTGTAATGACGGCGTTTATCCACTCAGGCTGAAAGTCCTGGCACTCATCTATCAGGAATATGTCCTTCTTTGTTTTCCCTCTGTAAAACCACTGATGGAAGTGAGTGATGTCCGCGGAAACGCCGTTATCGCCAAAGCCGTCCTGGATGAACTTTTTCAGGAGTTTTGTATATACGAGCAGTCCCGCCTGTTTATTCTGAGTCTTGCGAAGTATTGAAAGGGCGTGGCTCGCCAGTACTGTCTTACCGCTCCCCGCGCATCCCCTAAGGAAAAAGCTCTTATCGGGATTCTGAATTACCTTCATCAAAAAGCCTTTTTGAGCCGGTGTAAGTTCCTCGTAGGTTATTCCGCTCCAGTTATGTGTATTGTTCGCTGTCATCTTATTCTCCTTCTACTTTAGGTGTTGTAATCTGATTTATATCTTCTTTATGATTATGAAGCTGAAAAGCAATTTCATACCGCCAGATCTTCAGCCCGATGTGCAGGTGTTCTCCGTTACTGATAATGCCTCCGATAAGGAGTGAAATGAAGCTTAGGAGATTAACGACTATTACTCCGTTATCCCTGTTGGCAGCTGTTTGTATGTTAAAAATCGCGTTCATATAACCTTTTAAATAATAATGGTTTAAGAAAAACTTGCCCCCCGGCTCCCGCGCGAAGGCGGGAGCGAGCGGGGCGCCCCATAATTATAAGGGGCTATAGTGTCCTGGCTAATACCCGCTTCCCGTTACGGTGGTTTGGGCTTGTTACCTGCCGCACCGGGAAGGGGAGAAAAATCTGTACAGACTAATTAATTATTTTCACTGGGACTAAATTAATACGCCATAAGGAGCGAAAGGAAAGAACAATATTGCGGAAATGTTGTGGGTTATTTTAAAGTTAAGAGTGAAGAGTTAAGAGTTAATATTCCTGATCTCTGAAAAAATTTTGATCATTGTTAGTTGGTATTTGATCATTGAAAACCGTACACAGGCAGATAACCCGTGTAACAGTAATTTTGTATTTAATATGATTTGATCTCTGTTCCCTGAAAAGCATTGATCATTGATATTTGATCATTGTCCCCCTCTATTTCTAAGAGAGGGGGCAGGGGGTGAGTTCATAAACACAAGCTATTACCTGGCGGACTTTGCGTTATCTTCGCGTCTTTGCGTTTAGAGTTTCTTATATATCCCCAAGTTCATTGATTATGCGCCGCCGGATTCACCCTGAACCTGCCAACGCCTGCTTTAATTCCGTATGCTTTACTGCCATAGACATTTATCACATCTGTAACATAGAACTGCGAGGCCAGTTCCTTAGTCGTGAAAAGCTTGCATATTTTCTTTTTAATGTTCGAAAACTTTGGCCTCAGGTCGGCAATTTCAAATCCTTTATTAAACCAGGCATTCTTATACCCTTCATCAAAATACCGTCTATAAGTTTCCTCAAGGAATAATTTCAGACGGTTCGCGAATTCCCTGCTCTCGAGATATTCCCTGGTTAATGAGAGCTGGCCTTCAGTTTTGAGTTCATAGATAAGATAATAGATGCCCATCTCAACTCTTTCAAGCTTCTCCTCGATGTTATCGTAAACAAGCCTGCACCGCTGCAAATCAATTAAGAGGAAATTCTTCTCCGAAAGCTCTTTAAGTTTTGCCCTTGAAAGCGCAACAACCTCGGTAAACTTAAGGTTCACAAAACTCTTATCAGAGATCGCGTCAATAAGAAGCGGCCGCAAAGAAACAAACGGAATTTCGGAGAGCTCCAGTTCCCGGGCTTCCTTTGTATTCATAGGATAGAATCCCTTGAATTCATTTTTTTCGCTTGTAAGCACGTGGAGCAGTTTATCATTCTCCCTGCCGAAGATCTGCAGGGCAGCGGCAAGGTGCACCCCCATTGACTTCCTTCCGCCGGAGATGGAACAGTAAAGAACATTCCCCGGATCCTCAGACATTTTCCTGATGAACTCTGCCGTCTTATTCGGGAAGAGCAGGTTATCCTTATCCGAGCGGATGTCGTTCAGTTCAAGAGATTCTTCCTGGGCGACGATCACATTTGAACTTACTTCAAATTTGGGAACCGGGAGTTTCCACTTCGCGCACATATTCTTTATCTCTGCTTTAAGAGGCAGCTTATACGCCGATGAATTCTTATACTTGCCAAGTATCACTTCCCTGCCAAGTTTGGTGGTGATGACATAAATTTCATCAATGTTAACCTTCTTCAGTTTAGCGAGACAGAAAAAAGTTTCTGTAACAATCTGGGGTGTAAGGCCCGTAACGGCGATGAGGATGTTTTTCAATTTCTTTTTAGTTCCGTTTTTGAATGTGGGTTATCCTTTAAAAAAATTAAATTCGTGATCGGGTAATTTTTTGAGTTCCTGTTCCGGAATGAAATCAACGACAATGGTGCGGAGGTTTTCGTAATCAGCCTTCTGAACGGGAACTGAACCGTGGGCAAGTATTGAGTTATTCCTTATTCTTGTAAATGTAAGTATTCTGTCGCTGCTTCTTTCATATTTCTTGCCTATCTTATTCCCTGCCGCGCCCAAAGCAATATATGTGGCTGTAAGGGGAAGTTTAAGATGTTTACCTTCATTCGGACTGTAATTCTTAATAAATGAAGCCTTTATTTTTTCCGGCAGTACAGCAGGATCAACGCTGTTGGTATCACAACTAAACACAGCATTAAATTCCACCTGCCCTACCATCTCAAGCACCCTGTAAAGCCGGGCTGAAGCATCATCATATTTTCCTTCCTCGGCGCGACGGCCTGCATTGGCGAGCAGGTCAATAACCTTAGCAAATGAATAGCCTCTCTTATCCAGTTCAATAAGTGTTTTTTCAACCAGGGTTAAATCAATTTTTTGTTTATCTGATTCGGTGATATATGTATGATTCTTCAGCATTGCCGCGGCGATATTTTTCGCCTGATTAAACAAAAACATATCCCAATGTTTAATCAATCTCGTAAGATCGTAAAGGAATTGAACCGGGAAATGCGCCTGAACATCTGTTTGATTTCTCATCGGATTAAGCAATTCTATGCAGGCTGTGAACTGATACTTATTAAAGTAGGAGTAAAACGTTTTAAGCTTCTTCTCCGCCCTGATGAGTAAAGGGGAAAGAGAGTAGACTTTTTCCGTACCGCTTGAAACCACTCCTCCTTCCGCGCCGTATTTGCGTTCGCCTGAAACATAACTTATATCCGCGACCTCAGATTCCAGGGACGCGCTTACCATAGCGGCTGACATTGCTTTGGTGCCGGAAGTATAGTCGCTGACGATATTCGCGCGGCTGAACCCGTTTCTATCCAGTTCCTCAATTTTTCCTTCGATGAAAAAATGAAGTTTCTGGAAGTCTTCAATTGTAGGAATCGTAATAATTTCGTGAGTAAAAACGCACTCCTCACAGAACCGTATTACGTGCTGAATGGTCTCAGTACTCTCATTTGAGGCAAAGAAGAGAACGTGGTCCGGCTTAACATTCCTTATTGAAACCGCGATTCCGTGTGCCACATCTTCCCTTGTTTTGCCGGTACCGACGGTGATGAGCATAGCTTTGTTGCTCTTCTGATCTTCCATATTTTTTACTTCCTATTCCTGATATTTGAAGCGGAGGAAGAAAGGCATACCGAATTGAACGGCTTTACCAAAGGAAGATCCTATTTCATTATCACCTGTTATCCGTCCGTAGAAATCCTTATTCAATTCAGTCTGAAAGCAACTACCTGCAGTAAGAAACGCGATAGGATTTTTAAAAGGATTAGCTTCAAGAGATTTCTCTTCACCCAGCCTGCCTATCTTGGTATTAATGTTATAACCTATTGGCGTGACCTTATCTCCCACGGCAGGAAGAAAGTTCCCAAACACCATAAACGCATTTCCGTCGTCAGGTTCAGTCAGATCTGTGAATAAACTAGCATCTTCCTCTATTTCAAAATGACCATATCCCGAAGACTTTTTCTTTCCAAAACCGGTAGTGAAGACCTCCTTAAGGATGGATTCGCAGTCTAGTTCAGAGAACCAAGACTCATCCAGAACCTTTATAAGAATGACATATCTTGTTTCAGCAGATGAATAAACCGGTTTGTAGGAAAAGAGTTTGCTTTGCGCGCTGGTAAATGTATCCCGGTCAATCTGAACGCTTACGCGAAGTGATTGCTCCACGGCTTTCTTTTTAGGTTTATTGCAATTTTTTTCCGTCTTTTGTACTCTGGGCCTGATTTCTTTTCCTGCAATAAAATCTTCCAGCATCTCTAAGGTTAAAAACGACTCCTCCTTAAGAGTTTTTTGGGAAACAAATTCTACTATCTTGCCTGCTTTATTGGAGGGGGTATTCCCCTTTTTGTAAACTAAGGGCTTTGGGAATTGTATTCCATCCCTGGTTTTAATTAAAGCATCAGAAAGCAGAAAGACGGGTTTTCCAGTCTGATAAGCCTTAATAAAATTTTCAAGCGCTTTCTCACCGGAACGTTCCAGCAACCGCCAGCAGAAATGGCCGTAGATAGTATCTGACTGCAAAGGAGACAGCAAGCCGGATTTTTGTTTTAGTGTTAATGATTTAATGGTCATCTGTCAATCACCTCCAATTCGCACCAACCAATATGAGATAGTCCTTGATTTTCCGGGAAGGCATAAGTCGAGTGCGCTGCTTCATATTGTGTCTGGCCAGGTACTTTACTTTTAAATTTTGGAATTACACCTTTGCGAACTTTGAACCAGCTACCACCGCCAAATCCAATATTGACGACTTTCTTTCCTGAATTAAAAGATGCAATTATAGGCTCAATCGCTTTGAGGAAAAGATCCGCTTTCCTAAGATTCCCGACCTTTTTTGATTTATATTTTGCGACCTCACGCTGCAGAGTTGTAAACTGAATATTATTATAATTATACAAATTCGATAAGAAAGAGGCTTTGTCAAACTTACCGGTTTTCCGCATTTGAAGGGAAAATGTAGTGCCTGATTTTACACAGATAAGATTGGTTGCCGGTGGTCTATCCTCCGTTCTGTAAACTGCCAGAGATTGCTCAGAAAGGGGATCCGAATCAAGAAAGACAATTTTGTCTGTATATACAGGGTCATTTGGATTGATACCAAGACTATCAACATTCAATATGGTCAATAACGCTCCCTTTACTGAACTCGCAGGAATATAAAACCTGCCGGAGCTATTAATAAATTCACCTATCCTGTGTTTCCCAAGGGCCTTCGGATTTTTGTAATCTGATTCAAAAAAACTGGTGTAACTCAATGAGTAGACTGATGCTTCATCAATTAAAACCAACTTATGTTTTCGTATCCAGCTTTCAATGTTCTTCTCATTAATAGGGTTGGAAAAGTCAGGTCTTTCCTTTTGTGCTATTACTCTGGCAACCTTAAAAGGATCCAATTTATACATTTTACCGTTGTGAATCGTATAATTAAAGTCTTTATCCAGCGTCTCACCATTGGATATATGAAGGGGTGTTAATGTTGTAAATTTAAATTCAAACATATTTATTATTAATATTGTTTTATTTTAACAGCTCCGTAGCCACGGCTGCCGGAGCCTCCTAAATAGTCGTTATTTAAAAGCTCGAAAGCTTTTTGTAATACAGATTTGATAGTTGTTAATTCACTATCATTGGAATATCTGATAAGTATTTGCCCTACAAATTTAACAGAAGGAGGAACACGCTCAATTGTTCGTAATGCTCTATCTTGAGCAGTACCTTTGTCTCGGTCAATTCTGATTTCAGTCTTAAACTCTGTCGTAATTTCTCCAGATGCCCATCTCTCCGATTCAGCTAACATAAAATCACGAAAGATTAAACTTGTCGGAGTTTGCACATAAGCTTTATCCTCTTTCTTACTAGTAATATACTCCGGGGTTGGACCGAAATATTTATTTATCTTGTCGTCTTTTACTCCATAGCTGCCCTCCACTTCAAGAAGACTACGCAGCTTACCTTTTAATGAGCTTCCGGGTATATATGGCAATTTGCTAATGGGGTCTTTAATTACCGCAGAATCAACACCGCCGATTTGAACAGCATCATTACCGGCACCTATATGCAAACCGGTTAGCACTTCAATTTCAACATTTAAAGTCTCTTTTGTCATTGTGACTTCCTTTCTTAATTTTTTGGATAATATGCAACGAGTGCTTCAAAATGCAATTTTAAAGCTCGTAAGTTATTTTGAAAATTAGTATCATTTTGTTTAACCACAAGATCTATTCTGTTACTTAGAAAATCCTTAAAACGATTTGTGCGCAATCTTTTTGCAGCATATTCGGCGTTCGCTTTAATCATCAGAAGCTGGATTTTCTTTTCCTTTTCTTCCGCATTGTTATTAACGACTTTTAGGAAGCTATCATAGAATTTTCTCAGTTGATTAATGTGTAACAATACCTGCTTAAACTGTTTCTTTGTATTGAGATAGCCATCTGAACGAATGAATTCTACAATTTCTTTTACATTACCTGTACCGTTGTCTGAGATAAGATTTTCGAGTACTTTGCCCTTTGAATCTGTTAGGGATTGGATTTGGATATTGGTCATTTCTATTCTCCTATAATATTTCTTAAATTAAAAATTGTTTGACAGATTAATGGATAAAGCCGTTGTTTTAGATCGGTGGACTCGTTTTTGTTTATTTTCAAAACATCGTCAAAAAATCTACCAATTTCTGGGGTCTCATCGTATTTGTATTTGTTATTTTTATCTTTTAATAAACGATTAACTAAATAAGTCAGACGGGCGTGCCAGATAAGGAAATTCGGGTCCTTGGTTTTTTCATATTTTCTGAGAGATTCTGATACATACAGCAATTTTCTGATTATACCCAGACTGATATACTTTTTCTCCTTAACCCAGCAAACAATCTGATTTAGTTCGTTTAACAAATCTCTTAATTCGTTATTTTTAATGGGTGTATCAAATACGAAAACACTTGATTTATCATTCTTGGATAAAAAAGCTTCTTTGTTTTTATCCTTAACTAATTTAAGCTGCTCCCATTTATTAATTGATTTCCCTTCCTTCTGATTCTCTTCAGCAATATCTGCCACAAGCCTTATCGGTGTATGATCCTTGAAGTGCGTGACAGAATACGATATATGAACTTCAGGGTTGGCGCATACGAAGTCATTGAATTTTTCATTAAGTTCTGCCAGCAGTTTTACGGCTGAGCTTTGGGGGGTGATCAGCATAAGATCATCCCCGCCGGCAAAAATCGTGTAAACCTTATTTTCTTTATCTTTCTTTTCCCAGTCCTGCAGAAAGCCATTCAGAAAAAAACTAAAATAGTACTTCAGATGATTGCTTAAGGTTGTAGTTCTTGATATTGCGGACATTCCCTTTTCAGCGCTTTCACTGTCTCTCGATAATCCGTACGCCATAATCAGACCCAGGTTATCAATATCACCCTTAATAAGTGTAAGATATTCCGCGCCTTCATTAAACTTAGCGATCTGATCAAAGGGCAAAACAGAATCCTTGTCGGCAAATTTTGAGCAAAAATTGGCTACCTGGAGATAATGAGTTTCCTTTAAGATTTGGCTCCCTGATCGTGATAGTTCCAGCAGCTCCGAAAGCTCAGGATTGAGCAGTACTTTAGATTGTAAAGATGATTTTCTTTTATTAAAATCCTTAATACGTTCTATTCTGTCAGCATCTATGCTCAGTCCGTTTCCGAGTACCGGTATGACGACATTATCGCCTGTAATCTTATCTCCGATTTTAAATTCTATTTCAACCTGACGGGTAACATCAAGATATTTTTCTTCATTGTTTTCATCATAAGTCGGTATTTTCCCTTCATACTTATCCCGGATCGGCTTATCCGTAACCTTACATTTCATATTGTCACTCAGACCCTCAACCACCGGAAGATATTCTTCCTTCCAGACAAAATTATTTAAGGATTCATTTTGCCCGAATAACCTTCCATAGAAAAGCTTATTTTTGTTCCGGTTTAAGGTAAATGATGCATCTTCAACAATTTGTCCGAAAGAAGTTTTTCCTTCCATCAGGTCGATGTAATCGAATTGCTCTATTGCTGAGTTGAATGCTAGATCCATTCTGAACTGATCGAATAAATAGGCCTCTATCTCTTCTTTGATTGTTTTAAAGGCATTCTTTATATCTGAAGTTGATGGGGCAAGTATGTAAAACTTACCTCCGGCCTGCATTATAAGGCTGCACTCATACAAACCTAAACCAGATAAGAACTTTGATGCAAGAAGCCGGGTTAATACCTGTACAAAAATTGATCTTCCGCGCAATATCTTTGCCGGCTTGGTGTTAACAATGTCAAATATATATTTTTGTATACCCGGAATGTCCCCTATTATCAGATTAAGTTTTGTTGAATCTTGAGATTCAGAACGGTTTCTCAAAATCGCGTGGCTGAATCCCGCAACGTCTTTGAGATGATTGTATAGAGAGATATCGGTAGCAGGGCTGCCTGTAAAATCCGGAATACACCAGAGATATTTTTCAAAAACCATCAGAAGGACATTAACCAGGTTGCCAAAATCTTCATCTTCCTGGTAGAAAGAAAGAACGGTATCTATATCATTCGTGAATTTCTCAAAAATATTGGCCTTGTAAGCATACTGCCCGCCTTTGATATCAATTTTTGTCAGCTCTTCAGGAATGATGATTTCATAATTTTCTTTGTCTTTAGTTAACAACTCCTGCCTGAAATAGCGGGGAGGAACATCACTATCTGACATCAGCCTTATTTTAGAAAAGACCGAGCTAAGGTGCTTATTGCTCCAATCTATATATGTACCAGTATCTGAATCGCTTTCTTTATTTACTCTTTCACTGGCGGAAAGATGGTCGGCTATCTGAACAATGCCCGTCAGATCAATAGTCTTTGATCTGTGATGTTCGCTGATTATGTTCTTAAAAGAATTAAATCCATCCTCTCCCAGAATACGAATGAATTTATCCTTTAACAAGCCGGAATCAACAAAGTCCACACCCAAAACCTGGTGTTTCTTTTTATCAGGATTTTTTGTGCACCGCTGCTCAAACTTCCCAATATCGTGAAAGAGCGCGCCCAGTATCAGTACTTTTTCTTTTGTTCTGTCTGTCATTTCAAGTCTCTATTGTTTCTTTATTCAAAACTAATTTATTTTTTTCAATGCATCGGATTAAAAACATTTCGGAAATATTCTGATTTCATCTTATCACTTCCGCCATTCCCATACCCATAGAATTTTTTTCGCCAAAGCCGCATTGATAACCCGTTCTTATCAGCTCCGGCGATCCAGTTATCGAGAAAGGGGCCTGTATTCCTATGACATCAATGCGCGCGAGATTATGCTCATTAATTGTTATCTTTTTCGTTACGGTTTTTTTTCTCCGCAGATATTCCCCATCCCATTCGATCTCCACCCTTCCGTCATTTATAACCGAGTTTGTCAGCACCTGATATTTGTTTTTCAGGTTCTCCGAGAGCACGCGATTGATGTCATCTGTATCGCCCGGCCGAAGATAGTATTGCTTTGTTCCTGCCTCACTTTCAATTACTTTTGAAAGCACCATTGGAGAGAGAAGCTTCAGTTTCATTGTAGTCCGATAGTGAGGCTCAGGTATCAGTTCTGCCTGCTCAATGCTGAATTTAATTTCGTGATCACGCGATGAAAGGTAAAACTGAGTTCGTTCAAAGGTACCAATGAGGAAGTTCTTCACAAACTCTTCAATCAGCGGAGAGGATATATGAAGATAACACTCGGGATCATTGAGTTTGAATAATCCGTTTTCGATCGTGAATTTTTTAAAAGAAAGCGCGAAGGTAAAAAGCTTGTAAGTCTTCCCGCCGGAGGGGTAGCCTACATCGTGAAGGTAAGAAGCGAATTCCTTTGAGCCGAATTTCAGCAGAAGGTAAATCGCTGATGAGAGCGGGTGGTTATAATTGATGCTAAACCGGTCCCCGCTTACTGATTTGAGCCGTAACTTAAGACGCAAAACACTCCCGAGGTTAATTGTTGATGACAAATTAAAAAAGTTTTTCCTTAATGTCAAACAGAATCGTCATTAAGCAATTTAAGTGCCAGAATATATTTGCTGATTGGCAACTATTTCAATTCGGGTTAGATCGTCATTGCAAGGTGAGTTAGAGCTTCAAGCGCACTCTATCGTTTTTTATTCAGGACCGGGCTGAGTATGCTGATAATTTCTTCTGATTTTTCAGGAAAAGAGTTGTATGCCCATCTCTTTTCTTTTTTATTATATGCAAATCTTCGCCATCTTTTTTCTTTGACGTAAACAGTTACCCATTCTTTGCCATTCCCTTTGCCCGTAAGAAAAAAATCATCGCCTGTCTTGTATTTCGAGAGATGTTCTCTTCCGTGCTTCAATTGGTTTTCGATCAGCAGTAAAGTGAGCGGATCAAGGATTTTTGCGTAGGCTGGGGAAATTAGTTTACTGCTGAGATGAGCGCAGAGGCGGCGTATGTCCCTTCCGGAAAAGTCTTCCGAAGCGGACTGAAATTCATCGCAGGTGCAGGTTATGCGAAAGGGATTGCTCCTTCTTGTGCCGCACGCGTAATTCCTGTCGCACCACCCGGGAAGTTCAGGCAGCTGGTGCCCGTACTCAGCAGTCGTGTCAAAGGTATCGTCAGGATCTGCTTTCCTCAGATCATCATAGACCCGTATCCCTTTCTCTCCTTTTTTTGATTTCAGTATCATCTTTTACTTCCGTGTTTTTTGATGAGCACCACTTTATACATTTTAATTTCATTCTTCTTAAACACCATAGGCAGTACCGCGGAATTGTATGATGAAAGCATTACCATTGTTCTATCATTCGGGGGAAATGAACAGAGCTTAAGCGCGCCCTTTGTCCTGTCCCATCGGGCTGCAACAAGGTCGCCGTCATAAACCGGCGCGGTGAAACTGATGAGTACAAGGTCATCCGGTTTGATAAGGGGCATCATACTGTAACCAAATTCGCTGTCAACTTTTATGAATACGTGGTCTTCGGGGCTGTAGTCGAGCACATCGCTTTGGTACCATTCACTCAGGTCAACCAGTTCCCCCCTGCCCGCGGGAATGGCTGCTTCGATACGGTATTCCGGGTAGCCGAGCCTTTTCACCATCGTTTCACTTTCGCCAAAAAGGAGCCAGTCAATATTACACCCGTCCGCTTTCAGTTTTTCAAGTATTGCTTTACCCGGCAGGCTCTGGCCATTAAAGTAACTATTACGGAGGGAGGAAACGGTAGTATCCAGATACGCGGCGGCATCCTCCAGGTTTCCGAACCTCTCCGTAAGGAACCGCCTGAGCCTGTTTCCTGCCTCCTTTTTATCAATTTTTTTCATATAAGTAATATTCTGATTCTTTTACTTGACTGATGTAAGTAAATTACTTATTTTTATCCATAAATGCAAATATTATTTTCTGAAGGGACCCTAACGAAATGAAATATAACTGGTTGTATGATGTCGATATAGATCTGCTTGAAGGGGATTACAGGACGATAGCGGAAAAGTGCGGGTTGGAAACGCTGGTAAAACTTCTGAACGAGTTTGAGAAATCAACACTCTACTTTTCACGCGGGCTGCTGAACGGTGCGGTGAGGGAGTATATCATTAAGCATAAGGATAAATCCCCTCTCGCCCTTGCCAAAGACCTGAGCCTGAGCGAGAGGTATGTTCAAAGGATACTAAGCGATTACCGCCGTGAGGCAGTAGCGAAGAAAAACGGCAGGAAAAATAAAAATTACTGTTGATCCTCTGCAGGAGGTGGGCAGTGGAGATAATCAACGCAGATCTTTTGCATCGCGCGTCTGGACGAATTAAATGCCCAGTTGATCGAACCGCCCTTAGTTCCGGCAGAAAGATCGCCAATTAAAAACAGCCCGGGTACATTTGTTTCGTATTCCTCACCGAGAACCGGATCAGGACCGTTGAACTCAATGCCTATCAGTTTCAGGAAGTTGACGGGAGTGGTACCTCCAAGCGCGTAAACGATATAATCATATGATTCATAAACGTCATCCCGCCCCTTGTAACTGATCGCGGGTTTCCCTTCAACGCTGCTCACTGCGTCAATATCCGTGCCAAGATGAAGTTTTACCTTACCATCTTTTTCAAGAGCGAGAAGGCTATCACGGTTAATAAAGTTCATACGTTTGAGATCAGTGCGCCTGTAGCTTAGCGTGACTTCGTTCCCTTCCTGGCTGAGGTACTGACAGTATTCTGAAGCAGAATCACCTCCGCCCACAACCAGCACTTTTGAATTTTTCACTTCAACCGATGTGACATCAAATAGAATTTTATCTTTTATCGTAGCGGGGATTGGATAATCGGGTTTATTTGGCTTCCCCAGTATACCGATCGCGATCGCGGTAACTTTCGACTTATACTCGCCTTTATCCGTTATTACCGTAAACTCGCCTGTGTCATAATTTTTATCAAGTTTCCATACCGTTTCGTGGTAGTGCACGTTTATCCCGTTCTGCTTTATAGCCTCATCAAGATAGGTAATGGTTTCTGATTTGGAGGAATCCCAGATACACATCACGCCGATGCAGACTGCTTCAAAGCCCTTGTAATTTGCGGTTACAAGTTTTTTATCGGGGTAAAATTTTTTAATAGTAAATGAATGTTCCGAAGCTTTCTCCAGGACAAGTACCTTATCTTTCGGCACGCCCGAGGAGAGGGCTTCAACCGCCATACTTATACCGGCGGGGCCGGCTCCTATTATGATTATGTCGTATGTCATACTATTTTAGTTTATTTTATAAAGTCCGCAAATATAATAAAAACTAATAAACAGGCAGCCATTTATCAATATAATCGCCGCGGGGGTCATAAATCTCCGCCTGGCGCACAGGATTAAACTGCCTGAAAGGCCTCTGGTCATTCCCCACGCCCGCTACATACATCCAGTTTCCGTAGTTGGAAGAAACGTCATAATCTATCAGCATTGACTCGAACCAGGCCGCTCCGAGGCGCCAGTCGAGCCGCATATCGTGGATCAGATAAGAGGCAACGATCTGCCTGCCCCGGTTTGACATATAACCTGTTGCCTTCAGTTCGTGCATATTTGCATCAACAAACGGTTGTCCGGTCCTCCCCTCCTTCCATCGGTCAAATAACTCTTCCGGGTCGGCAGTTTTCATCGGCTTGTTCTTTATCCCCCCTTTCTTAAAAATACTGCTGCCGTACTTCATCGTTACAAATCTGAAAAAATCACGCCATAAAAGTTCATACTTCAGCCAGTAAGTGGAGTCATTGGCGCCCGCTTCATTTTCAAACCTGAGGACTTCGTCGTAGACCAGCCGGGGTGAAAGGGCGCCGCAGGCAAGCCAGGGTGATAATTTGGTTGAGTAAGCCTCGCCGAGAAGCTGGTTTCTGGTTTCTTTGTATGTGGAAATCAGCCGCCTGTCCCAGATATAATCTTTGAGCCTCTTCAGCCCCCAGCCTTCTCCCCCGTTAAAAATACCGGTATCCACCGTTTGTAATTCCTCTTCGGAATACCCCAGTTCATCAAGCGCCGGCATCGATTCCGAGTTAAGTTCCAGCGGGTACGGAGGAAGCTTGGGAAGAACTCTGAAAGGCCAGCGGACAGAAGCCTTTTCCTCTACTCCGTTCTTAAATTCATTAAAGCCGTCAGGAAACCTCGAAATATCAAAAGGGAGTTCATTAGGATGGTATAGCGTAGCCTGCTCAAACAGGAGCAACCGTATGTTGCCAAGATTGTTCCTCATTTCAGATTCTATCAGCACTTCGTCGTGGGCGTGTTCCTTTGTCGCGTATACATTTACACACTCATATTTCCTTGCCAGCTCAGGTATCACTATTTCCGGGAACCCGACCCGGACGATAAGCCCACGCCCGGCATTCCTCAGTTTCTTCTGAAAGTGCCTTACCGTTTCGTATAAAAACTTTGCCCTGAATTTCCCGGTCCGCGGAAAGCCGTACTGATTGGGTAAAAAGAATCGCGGGTCAAATATATAGACCGGGATCAGAAGGCTGCAGTGTTTGATATATCTGGAGAAGATCTCATTATCCTGGAGGCGAAGGTCGTTCCGGACCCAATAAATTGCGTGTTGGCCGTGTTTATCTCTGTTAGACATTAGAAAATAACCTTAAGTCCTATCACGTGACTGTCATTCTGCATAACAGCAAGATAGGGGTACAAATTGTTCTTAGCGTGCTGAAGATTAAAAGAATACATCAGCACGTCAAATATAAGCAGAAATCCCCCCTGCACAAACAAACTGTAACCATACCCCTTAAGCCTGTCACTATTCCCAGGAGAATTTTTACTCTTCTCAAGCAGGTAGAATCCGGCTGTTATGTAAGCCGCGTCAAGTCCGGCGTTCAGCAGGTAGAAACTTTGCAGCCAGGAGTACTCGTTAAAAATCTCACTGTAGCTGAGTGAATTCACATCAACCAGAGAATTCGCATAATACCCTCCCGCGGCGATACCGAGGTTGACCACGTTCCACATCGCATTGAACTGATGAAAATATTTCTTTTCCCCGGCGGCTGAAAAGTTTCCCACAGTGCCGATGAGAATATTCCCTGCTGCCCAGGCTCCCAGAATCAGCAGGCCGTTATTGTTAAGATCCAGCCTCCCGGTTTCAAATGACCTGATTTTTTCTGAATCCTGGCTTAGTGCGGCAGGTGCCGCTGCCAGAAACAATATGATGAAAAGTTTAATTCGCATAAGTATATCCTTTTCCATAAACAACAACCGCAATCTATATATTTGTTCCTTCACAGCGCATACTCAGAGTATAAAAATTACCCAAAGAATTATTTCCTCACTCAGCGGTTTATCATTAATTTTGTCATCTAAATCTCAATTATTGGGCTGAAATTGATTGACGGTTAAAACGGGCTTTCATCTGCCCGCGGGGGCTAAACATACACCGCCAGGAAATTTCTCGAACTTACTTTATTTAAGAATTTTTATTTGATCTGAATGTCACCACAAACCTGCGTTTTACTCGTACAACTCGGCACACCGGACAGTCCCACCGTCCGTGATGTCCGCCGTTACCTTTTTGAATTTCTTAACGATCCCCGTGTGATTGATATACCGGCATTACTGCGCGCATTTTTGGTAAATGTGATTATTGTACCATTCCGTGCCCCGAAGTCCGCTAAGGTGTACCAGCATCTCTGGACTGATAAAGGTTCACCGCTGCTTCTTTATACAGAGGAAATTACTGAACTTTTACAGCGTGAACTCGGGAATGAGTATAAAGTCGAGTTCGCGATGCGTTATCAGAATCCCTCAATGGAAGAAGTGCTTGGTAGGATTAAAAAGGCCAACTATAAAAAAATTATAGTTCTGCCTCTCTTCCCGCAGTATGCATCAGCTACAACGGGTTCGGCGGTTGAAAAGGTAATGAAGATAATAAGCAAATGGTGGGTTATACCCGAAGTTAAGTTCATCGGACAGTTTTATAATCACCCAAAATTCATTGAGGCTTTTGCTGAAAGGGGAAGACAATACGATCATAATTCGTACGACCACGTCATCTTCAGCTATCACGGCCTCCCGGTAAGCCAGGTGGATAAAGTATATGAAGACGGCAAGCCTTGCGACGATCACGACTGCGAAACCACTCTCACGGAGGATAACAAACACTGTTATAAAGCAACCTGTTATGCCACTACCCGTCTTCTGGCGGCAAAACTCGGGATTCCCGAAAGCAGGTATACCGTAAGTTTTCAATCGCGCCTGGATAAAAAATGGCTTGAGCCTTTTTCAGATGATGTGATAATTAAAAAGGCTAAAGAGGGAGCTAAAAAACTCCTGGTTTTCAGCCCGGCATTTGTCGCGGACTGCCTGGAGACTACCGTAGAAATCGGGTATGAATATCAGCAGTTGTTCACAGAGCACGGCGGCGAAAAGATCCAGCTCGTGGAAAGCCTCAATGCCCACCCGCTCTGGATCGAGGCAATGAAAGCCTTGGTGCTGGAGAAATAAGCGGGATAAATTTTCAGTTTGTATAATTAGCCGACTTATTTTATGTTTCTGTGGTGTTACAAATGAAATTCCAAATATTAACGAACGGTTCGGTACAGCCGTTTATAAATTCTTAAGAGGAGCTTAAATGTTACAGGTAGTTGACGTAGAACTTACCCCTAATCCGCACGCACTGAAATTCGTCATCAGCGATGCGTTGTTAAAATATGAAACAAGACAGTTCAACAGTAAAGAAGAAGGTGAAAGCGACCCTCTGGCGAAGGGTATATTCGAGATTCCCGGCGTGGTTACTGTTTTTTATATGGCGAAATTCATCACCATAGAAAAATCAAAGGATTCCGACTGGGGAAAGATCCAGCGGCCGCTTGTTAATTTCCTGGCAAAGTTTGATAAATCTCTGATACCCGCGGAACAGGAACCTGATGGCGGCGATGCCGAGTCAAGCGAACTCCTCAAGAAGATCAACGAAATCCTAAACCAAAAGGTGCGCCCCGCGCTGGCTTACGACGGCGGCGGGCTTGAGATTCTCGGTCTGGACGGGCATACACTCAGAGTGCGTTACCAGGGCGCGTGCGGCAGCTGTCCCAGCGCGATCAGCGGAACACTCAACGCGATAGAAAGTTTGTTGAAAAAAGATATTAATCCGGCACTTCAAGTAATAGCAGGTTAACTTAGTAAGATGAAAAACGAATCTCCGTTACTGCACGCATCGTTCCGCAGCAATGGTTTACATTTTGATGTCTATGCCAGTAAAAAAGGCATAAGAAAATTATTGATCAATTCAAAGAGCAAAGCAAAAGACACTTACGTTGTTGAGACCAGCCCGGACGACCAGAGGGTGTTCGGCATCGCGTCTCAGCTTGAAGAATATTTCGCCGGTAAGCGTAAAACATTTAAGATACCTGTTGACCCTGAAGGAACCGAATTCCAGAAGAAAGTATGGAAGGCGCTGAGTAAAATAAAATACGGACACCTTAAGTCTTACCGTGATATTGCTTTAGCTATTGAATCTCCCAAAGCAGTTCGGGCCGTGGGGCAGTCCAACGGAAAAAATCCCATCCCCATTATTGTCCCCTGCCACAGGGTGATTAACAGTGACGGAAGTATCGGCGGGTATTCCGGTGGGATCAGACTTAAAGAGAGGCTGATCAATCTTGAGATGGCGAATAGTTAACGGGAATATACCCCGATAACCTTTCTTATCTCTTTAAATTATCAGTATTCTTATGCAAATCCTTCGATAGAAGTTTTAGTTATTGTAACAAATATTTCATTTAATGTTTTAAATTGGATCTTACTTAAACACGTCATATTCTAAAATGAAATCAACTGATATTTCTCTTTCACTGCAGATCATTAAAGATTTCTTTAAGCAGAACAACATTATTGTATTAAAGATTTTATTATTCGGTTCACGGGTAAGAGAGAATCATTCCGCGGATAGTGATATCGATCTGATCGTAATTACCGATCAGGAACTAAACCCTCTGAGTAAAAGAAGATTTCTTGCACGCCTAACCAGTCATTTGATCTCCCGGAATGCTATGTTGCCTATGGATCTAATTATAAAAAGTCAAAAAGAATTTGATGCTGAAAAGGAGTATATCGGCACTCTTTCTTATAATATTGCATTGAATAATATCTCCCTATGAAGCAACCCATTCATGCATTACTTCTTAAAAAGGCCAAAGGTGATTTGAAAATCGCCAAATCTGAGCTTGCTACTTCTGATCCGGTACTGGATCTGGTATGTTTTCATATTCAGCAGTATGTTGAAAAATCCCTCAAAGCATTTTTAATCTATAAAAACGTAAATCCTCCCCGAACACATAACATCGGTTATCTGATTCAGGAAGCGCTAAAGATCAATCAGGATTTTTCAAAATTTATCAACGGGGTGATTCTGGAGTTATCAGACTGTGCCGTTGAAGTTCGCTACGAAGAACTGGATTATATAGACAGGAAGTACATAGAAGATACTCTGAAGGAAGCCGAGAACCTGGGCAACTGGGTTGAAACTTTAATAAAATAAAAGGAAGGGACGATGATCCGCACCTTCCTTTCATAAAAAAATACTATCTGCCTCTGATTAACATCAGAAGTTCATCGGTTTTGTCACGCATCAGCTTGTCATCCCCGCGGCTTTCAACATTTAACCTGAGTATTGGTTCAGTATTACTCATTCTTACGTTGAATCTCCAATCGGGATAATCAATGCTTATACCGTCGGTTTTGTCAACTATTCCGCCCCTATACTTTGATTCAATTTCTTTTATCTTTGCCGCCGGATCGTCAATCACGGAATTGATCTCGCCTGAGCAGGGATAATCTTTTATCATTTCACCTACAAGCTCTGAAAGAGATTTTCCCTCTTCGCTCATAAGCTGCAGTACCAGCAGGAACGGGATCACTCCGCTATCCGAATAAGCGTTTTCGCGGAAGTAATGATGCGCGGACATCTCACCGCCGTAAACCGCGTTCACTTCTCTCATTTTTTCTTTGATGAACGCGTGTCCGCTTTTTGACTGAACGGCTTCTCCGCCCGCGGCTTTCACTATCTCCACAGTGTTCCAGGTTAGGCGCGGATCGTGAATAACTTTTCCTCCCGGATGATTTTTAAGAATGGATTTTGACAGTAAACCGACGATATAATATCCTTCGATAAAATTCCCGCTTCCGTCAAAGAAGAAACAACGGTCATAATCCCCGTCCCACGCAACACCAAGGTGGGCGCCGCTTTCTTTTACAGCTTTGATGGTTGGTACGCGGTTATCTTCAAGCATCGGGTTCGGCACGCCGTTAGGGAAAGTTGAATCCGGTTCAAAAAACAGTTTGATCATTTCGACCGGAAGCACTGACTCCAGCCTCTCAAGTATCGGCCCGACACAACCGTTACCCGCATTACAAACAACCTTAAGCGGCTTGACTTTTTTGACATCATAAAAGCGGTTAAGGTTATTCAGGAAATCTTCCGTAAGGTCAAGCTGTTTAATTTTTCCTCTGACATCCGCTACGGGGGGCAGATCGTTTTTCAATATCCACCCTTCCATAGTATTCAATCCGCTGTCATAACTTACCGGAACGGAATCCCTTTTTACGAATTTCATACCGTTGTATTCCGGAGGATTGTGGCTCGCGGTGATCATAATGCCGCCGTCAGTCTCCAGGTGTGAAGCACCGAAGTAGATCATCTCCGTTCCGCACAAGCCTATATCAATAACATCCGCGCCGCTGTCCATAAGTCCGTCAGCAAGAGCGTTCGATAGTTCAACCGAAGAACTCCTGATGTCGTGACCGATAACAACACTTTTCGCGCTGGTAAATTTGGCAAACGCCCTGCCGATCTTATACGCAAGTTCAACATTCAACTCCGAAGGCACTTTGCCCCGGATATCGTATGCTTTAAATGATGCTAACTTATCCATACTAAATCCTTTATAATTATTTTATTCTTCTTCATCAGGAACGACCTTAGCGATATCCGCTATGCCGTCATTGTCTTTTAACTTTATAAGCTTGATACCCTGTGTGTTTCTTCCCATCACACGGAGGTCTTTAACACTTATACGCACAACCATACCGGAAGTGGTGATAATAACAAGTTCCTCATTGTCGGTAACTTCCATTATGGAGATCATCTTACCAACCTTGTCGCTTGTCTTTACGGTTATGATTCCTTTACCGCCGCGGCGCGTAATACGGTAGTCATTCACATCAGACCTCTTCCCGAAGCCGTTCTCTGTAACTACAAGTATTGTGCCCTGGCGTTTGATAACCAGAGAGCCAACTACAACGTCATCATCAGAAAGAGTAATACCCTTGACTCCGGTTGCAGTCCTGCCCATATCGCGAACATCCTTCTCGTGGAAGCGGATTGCAAGGCCGCTCTTTGTACCGAGCACTATATCATTAGTCCCGTCGGTTTGCTTTACGTCGATCAGAGAGTCGCCTTCATTCAGGCTGATCGCGTTGATACCACCCCTGCGGACATTACTGTAAGCGGAGAGCACGGTTTTCTTTATTACTCCCTGTTCAGTAACCATTACGAGGAACTGATCATCTTTGAATTCCTTTACGGCGATAAAGGCTGATATTTTTTCATCTTTATCCTTTTCGATCAGGTTGAGTATTGACCTGCCCCGGGTTGCCCGGCCTCCCTCCGGCACCTCGTGAACTTTAAGCCAGTAACACTTACCCTTATCCGTGAAGAAAAGGATATACTGGTGAGTAGAGGCGATAAACATATGCTCGATAAAATCATCGTCCTTCGTGCCGGCTCCGGTTACCCCCTTGCCGCCTCTCGCCTGGCGCCTGTATCCGCTTACCGGGAAGCGCTTAATGAATCCCTGGTGAGATATTGTAACCACAACGTCTTCTTCAGCGATCGTGTCTTCAAGGGAGAACTCGGTATAATCATAAATGATCTGGGTCCTTCTCTCGTCGCCATATTTCTCCTTCAGTTCGAGAAGTTCTTCTTTAATGATAAGGTACCTGCGGTCCTCATTATCAAGGATGCCTTTTAATTTTTCAATGAGTTTAATAGTCTCACGGAATTCATCCTCAATCTTTTTCCTTTCAAGTCCGGTTAATCTCTGCAGCCTCATATCAAGGATCGCTTTAGCCTGGATTTCGCTTAACTTGAACTTCCGCATAAGGTTATTCTTAGCGGTTTCAGTATCGCGGGATTTCTTGATGGTTTCAATTACTTCATCAATATTATCCAGAGCGATGATATAACCCTGCAAAATATGAGCGCGTTTTTCAGCGGCGTCAAGTTCAAATTTTGTTCTTCTGATAAGCACCTCCATCCTGTGGGTGAGGAAGTGCTGCATGATTTCTTTCAGGTTAAGTATTTTCGGCACACCGTGAACCAGGGCGAGCATTATCACCCCGAAGGTTGTCTGCATCTGAGTGTGTTTATACAACTGATTCATCACAACCGCTGCCTGCGCGTCGCGTTTTAATTCAATCACAAGCCGCATACCATCACGGTCAGATTCATCCCTGATATTGGAAATATCGTGAATCTTATCATCTTTAACCAGTTCAGCAATCTTTTCAATCAGCGTTGACTTATTCACCTGGTAAGGAAGTTCTGTAACGACAATATTTTCCCTGCCGTTCTTGAGTGTTTCGATGTTGGCTTTAGCGCGCAGCAATATTCTTCCGCGCCCGGTCAAATATGCTTCCTTCACGCCTTCATAACCAAAAATTATACCGGCAGTCGGAAAATCAGGCGCGGTGATGTGCTTCATCAGTTTCTCGATTGTAATATCGGGATTCTTAATAAGAGCGATCAATCCGTCGATTACTTCCGTAATATTGTGCGGAGGAATGTTAGTAGCCATACCAACCGCGATACCGCTTGAACCGTTAATAAGAAGGTTCGGCAGGTAAGCGGGGAGAACGGACGGTTCCTGGAGAGTATCGTCAAAATTCGGGACAAAATTCACGGTGTTTTTATCAAGGTCGCGAAGCATTTCATTCGCAATCCTGTCGAGGCGCGCTTCAGTGTAACGCATAGCCGCGGCAGAGTCACCGTCTATCGAACCAAAATTTCCCTGCCCGTCAACCAACGGGTAGCGAAGCGAAAAGTCCTGAACCATTCTAACCATAGTATCATAAACCGCGGAGTCGCCGTGCGGGTGATACTTACCAAGCACCTCTCCCACGATTCTCGCTGATTTTTTATACGGACGGTTAAAGAACATACCAAGTTCAGACATACCGTATAAAACGCGCCTGTGCACAGGCTTAAGCCCGTCCCTTACATCAGGCAGAGCCCGCGACACTATAACCGACATAGAATAATCTATGTAGGAAGATTTCATCTCATCTTCAAGCGCTATCGGTATTATTTTATCAAAAAGATTAGCCATAAAATTTTTCTTTTACTTTCCTTTTATTTACACATCAAGATTGCGGACATATTTAGCGTGTTTTTCAATAAACTCACGCCTCGGTTCAACCGCGTCACCCATAAGTGTTTCGAATATTTTATCAGCAGCGGCAGCGCTTTCAACGGTAACCTGGAGGAGAGTCCTCGTTTCAGGGTTCATTGTAGTGCTCCACAACTGTTCTGGATTCATCTCTCCCAATCCTTTATAACGTGATATCGTTATCCCTTTTATTTTAGGAGTACCTGCAGCCTCTTCGGCTTCATCAACGATTTCCTCCTCGTTCTTAATAACCTCGCCCCCCTGTGCTTTCAGGCGTTTAAGTATATCATCCCTCTCATCGTCATCGTATGCATAGTGCTCATCCTTCCCCTTTTTAATTTTATAAAGCGGGGGCTGAGCAATGAATATCATACCCGTATTTACAAGGTCTTTCATATGGCGGTAGAGGAAAGTAAGAAGCAGTGTGCGGATGTGGCTTCCGTCTACGTCAGCATCCGTCATAAGTATGATCTTGCCGTACCTGCAGTTATCCTTATTGAAATCGGCGCCGATCCCGGCTCCGATCGCCGCAATGATAGCTTTAATTTCACTGCTTTCGAGTATCTTATTCATCTTCGCTTTTTCAACATTAAGTATCTTTCCCTTAAGCGGCAAGATGGCCTGGAACCGCCTGTCCCTTCCCTGCTTTGCCGAGCCGCCTGCCGAATCCCCCTCAACTATATATATTTCGCAGTGCTCCGGATCAGTGATTGAACAATCAGCAAGTTTACCGGGAAGGTCAAAGCTATCAAGCGCGTTTTTTCTTCTCGCAAGGTCTCTCGCTTTTCGAGCGGCTTCCCGGGCTTCGGCGGCACGAAGGCATTTTTCAATTATCTTTTTCCCTACCGAAGGGTTTTCTTCAAGGTATTCAGCCAGTTTTTCATTTACAAGTGTTTCCACCGCGGACTTGGTTTCGCTGTTACCAAGTTTGGTCTTAGTCTGTCCTTCAAACTGAGGCTCCATCACCTTTACCGAAATCACCGCCGTTAAGCCTTCCCTGAAATCATCGCCGGTAAGAGTTATTTTGCCGTCTTTGATCAGGTTGTTCTTTGATGCGTAGTTATTCATCGTACGCGTCAACGCGGATTTGAATCCTACAAGGTGAGTTCCGCCTTCGTGGGTATTAATATTATTTACATAAGAAAAGATGTTTTCAGCGTAGCTGTCATTATACTGAAAGGAGATTTCGATAGGTGTCTTTTCCCTTTCCCCTTCAATGTAGACAGGTTTATGCATCGGGGTTCTGGTTTCGTCAAGGTATTTAACGAACTCGATAATTCCTCCCTTAAAGTGGAATGTTTCGCTCTCCCCTTCTATTTCATCCTTAACCGTAATGCTTACATTTTTATTGAGGTATGCGAGTTCCCTCATTCTTTCAGCTACAGTATCGAACTTAAACTTAGTTGCTTTGAAGATTTGCTTATCCGGCTTGAATGTTACTTTAGTTCCGTTTTCGTTTTTCTTCAGAGCGCTGATTTCTTTAACGGGATATTTCGCTTCACCGCGTTCATATTCCTGACGGTAGAGTTTCCCGTTCCTCTTTACTTCCACCTGCAGCCATTCGGAAAGAGCGTTTACGACAGAAACACCCACTCCGTGCAATCCTCCGGAAACTTTATAAGAATCCTTATCAAATTTCCCTCCCGCGTGCAGGACAGTCATCACAACTTCGAGAGCTGATTTTTTCTCCTCAGGATGGAGATCAACCGGAATACCTCTTCCGTTATCATCAACCGTAACAGAGCCGTCCTTGTTTATTATGACCTTGATCGTATCGCAGTATCCGGCAAGAGCCTCATCAATACTATTATCAACAACCTCATTTATCAAATGGTGTAAACCGCGCATCCCGACATCACCGATGTACATCGCGGGGCGTTTACGCACAGCCTCCAGCCCCTTAAGTACGTTAATACTTTTGGCGCTGTAATCTTTTTCAACTTGCTTCGTTATTTCGTTCAAGAATTAAATTCTCCTGTCCTTCGCTGTTTATATTATAAACTTTAAGTGTTTAATCCGTTCGCCGGAAAAATAATCGTTAATCGTTTTTATTAATTCGTCTTCCCTGAATTTCAGTTCACTACGCCACGCCGCGTTCTCAACTCTCAGGTATAAATTCTTTTTCTCTACCTTGACCGGTTCTGCTATATTAATAAACTGCGGGAAAATTATATAGAAGTAGTAAAGTACTTCTCCTTCCTCAAGCAGTTTGCGGGTTTTCTTCAATCCGGGCTCGCTATCAAACAGTTCACCGATACTTTTAAAGTCCGACAACCTGTCTCCCTCCCTTAATATGTAAAACAGAATCGTTCCCGCCGGTCCTGATAAAACCGAGGTTGGAAAAATCAGTAATCGTAACAAAAGCCTGTCCCACAACTTTAAGATATTCACTTATCTTCACTGACCTTTCCGCGTCCAGTTCACCGAACACATCATCAAGCAGTAAAATCGGAGTCAGCCCCGACCTCTCCTGAAGATAAAAGAATTGTGCAAATCTGAGAGCCGCCTGAAAAGTCTTGTGCTGCCCCTGTGATCCAAAATTCCTCAGGGACTTTCCATTAATACTAAAAACAAATTCATCCTTCTGAGGCCCGGTCAGGTTCGTCCCGCGCCTGATCTCTTCATTTCTCCGCTCTTTCAACTGGCTGAGATAATGATCTTTAATACCACTACCGCTGAATCCATCCAGATAAACATAGTCTATCTTCGGCAGTTCAGAACTGCCGGGAATTTTTTTATAAGCATCATTAAGATAAGGGATGAATTCGTCGGTAAATCTTTGCCTGTAACTGATCAGTTCAGCCCCTGATTCTGCCAGTCTTTCATCCCACGCATCCAGTTCAGCCAACCGGTTAGTCGTTGTACCTTCTTCCCTCAGACGGAATAACAGGGACGCGCGCTGTTTTAATGTCCTGTTGAAATCGAGCAGTGTCTGCAGATAGGCGCTGCTCTCCTGCGATATAACGGAATCAACAAATTTCCTGCGGTCGGCGGGTGCGCCCTGCGTAATGGCGTGGTCTTCGGGTGTAAGTAACACAACCGGAAGGCTGCCTATAACATCAACCGCCCTTGAAACCTGTTTACCGTTTTTCAGATAATATCTTCTGTTCTCAGCCAGAGAATAATATATTCTCGCGGCTGTTTCAGTTTTATCACTGAATTCACCCTGAATCTCGTAAACCTGCTCACCGAACCTGAGTATTTCCTGGTCAGGCGCCCCTTTATAATTTTTTGTTGTGCATAAAAAATAAATTGCTTCAATAATCGAAGTTTTCCCCTGCCCGTTGCCTCCGACGATCAGGTTTAAACCGTCGGAAAAACTAATTTCAGTATCAGCGTGGATCCTGAAATTTTTTAATTGAAGCTTTTTTAACACCATCAACCATTATTTAAACGGACCGGCATAATGAGAGTAAGCAGTTCCTCCTTCGCCTGCTGCTGTGAGGGAAGAATTATTATCGCTTTCGTCGGTAAATTTATTTTAAATATGATGTCATCACCTTCGAGGTGCGTAAGCACATCGGCGAGGTAAGATGTATTAAAAGCAATCTCCATGGTTTCGCCGCTGAATTCACAAGGTATGCGGTCAATACCCCTGTGTCCCTTTTCTGCGTCATCCGCGGAGACTTCAAGTGTATCTTCGTAGATCGTAAACTTAACCTGATGGAAATTTACTCCTCCGAAATAGAGCATTCTTCTGATAGAAGTCAGGAGTTTATGTTTGTTGATCTTCATCATCTTTTCATTATCGAGCGGGATCACACTGTTATAATCGGGGTATTTATGCCCGATCAGTTTGGTGATCATTTCAACATTTTCAATTTCAACACCGAGTACAGTTTCATCCGGGTAGAGGCTTACTTCACCGTCCTCAAGAAGTTTGCTCATAATATGAACAGCTTTTTCGGGAATGATATACTGCTGCACCGGTTCGGTTTCGTGGGCTTTATATAAATACCTGATCAGCCTGTGCCCGTCTGTGGCAACAAACTTAACGCCGTCTTCTGAGAGTTCTATCAGCTCACCTGTCATAGCCGGACGGGCGGGTTCTTTACTAACGGCATAAGTGGTGAGGTCAAATGCCCTTTTAAGTTCGTTCGCGCTGAAAGTCATTTTTGTTTCTTTTGAAGGAGCTGTCAGTACAGGATATTCAACATTGGTGAGATAAGTCAGGAAATACTGACCGCTGTCGGTTTTAAGTTTGAGTTTGAAGTCCTGTGTCGCTTCAAAACGGACATCTTCATCTCCGAGGGATTTTACAATGTCATAAAGCAGTTTGGCAGGAACGACGCCCTCGAATTCCTCCTCGGCATTAATATAGGAGGTAGCCTTAATGGCAATTTCATTATCAGTCGCGTAAACAAGGAGTTTATTTTCCTTGATCACGAGGTAGAAATATTCAAGGATCGGCTGCGGGGTTTTGTTGGGTACCACAGGCAGAACTTTAGCCAGAAGCCTCTCTAAAATGCGGCTGTTTATGTTGAATTTCATACTATTGTTTCTCCGAATTTAACCTTGAAATTTAGTAAAAAAAGCTGTATTCTCAAACTTTTTCACATTTTTCTGAAATCAGGATTATTGCTTCCGCCCGCCCAATTTAGCCCACATCCCCCTATTCAACAGAAAAGATAACACCTCTTTCGATATGCTTTGAATCACATTGGGATTATTCACTATACAGTAAAATAAATAATCTTTAAACCCAATATTACAGTCCATTGTCCAATTGTGAAAAAATATCGGAGACTAGATGAAAAATATCCTGACTTTTTTAATCTTTTTAACATCAGCACTAGAATTATTTACTCAGCCTCACGGCATCCATCCGGCGTGGTATCAATCGCCAAAAATAGCTGTGGCCTCCGTAAATGCAGACCTGAATGGTGCTGTTGCGAACAATATGGTTGTCAAGGGGAATGGGACAACTATCTTTTTTTACAGGAAAGGTAATTCAAACTACTGGACAGGAACAAATGATAACGGCGTTTCGTGGGATGCACCGGCACCTTCACTTCTGACAACTCCGCCGCCAAACGCTGCAACTGGGTTGTCAAGCATATCTGCCGACATAGATGTAAATGACAACATACATATATTGTGGAAATCTCAGCACTTTGCTCTTTCCTATTCGAGGTATAATGGAGTGAGTTGGTCAAATCCGGTTACGATAAGCACCAGTACCATAACCGCAAATGACACGATCGGGTTTTCACAAATTACAGTTGACCGGAGAGGAATAATCCATTTGATGTGGCAGCAGGGAAATCATAACAACAATAGCCTTAGTTCATCCTGCTGGTACAGCAGGTCAGCCGACGGCGGGGTGACTTTTTCTTCCGTTCCGGTAAAACTTTCGGGGACTTTACCGGGGGATGCTGCTTTCCCTGTTGCGGATTTTGGGGGCACCGCGACGGATACTCTGATAATTACCTGGAGGCACAATACAAGCGGGAACCCTAATATGCATATTATGGACTGGGATGTATATGGCGCCGTTACCAGGGACGGCGGAGTGACCTGGGGACAACCTGCCCCAATCGCCGCGGGTCAACATCATCAGTGGGATCCCAACACGATAGTTGATAAAAAAGGTTTTATCCATCTCTTTTTCCACGAGTACCATAGTGATACTACCGGGGCTGATTCAACCGCCAACATCCATTACAAATTTTCAACTGACGGTGGAACAACCTGGTCCGGAAGCCATATAATTTCCGAACCGTACCGGAGCCACCTTGTAAAAACAGCCTACGATATTAAAAATGACGCGGTCTGGTGCGTCTGGAAAGATGAGAGGGATGCAACATTCGGGAATCCCCGCGCGGACCTGGTTGGGGTTTACCTTACAAATAACGGCATCCCGGTAATTTCCGCTCCCGAATTCATAACCGACCACGACACAATGGAAATATCATACCATAATTTCAAGGTTGGAGCGGACGGAATTATGCGTGCCGTATACAACAACAGCCTGATGCAAGGTAAAGGAGATAAAATATATTACACACAAAGAACTCCTTTAGCAATAACAGCAATAAAGGAGCAATCGAAAGAAGATAATGGAATCCTGCTTTATCCTAACCCAACAAGCGGGAACATACGGATCAACAATCAGAATAAGGAAAAGATCTCCCTAAAACTATTTAATATCTTAGGGGAAATGATAATGCAAACCGAACAAACTGATTTTTCAATCGCCAACCTGCCTGGTGGAATTTATATTGCGGTTGTAATTAGGGGTAAGTCAACAAGTAGTTTAAAAATTATGAAGCTTTAAAATCAGCTGATTGAACAAAATTTTCTATCGCGATGTTTGTAACTAGGGCACTGTAATGTTTGGCAAATGAGACAAAAATAATTCTTTAAAAAAAGAGGCCCACGATGGAGCCTCTTTAGAAAACCCATTTTAATTAATAACGTTTCAACACAGGATTAAGGTTTATTTCACCAGAATCAATTTGCGACTCTGAACAAAGCTACCCGTCTGCATCCTGTAAATATAAACACCATTTGCCAAGCCACCTCCGGAAAATGATACGCTGTGATGACCTGCATCCCTATAGCCATCTACTAAAGTCGTAATTTGCTTACCAAGTATGTCATAAACCCTTAGCGAAACGTTGCCAGCAAATGGCAATTGGTAATCTATCACAGTACTTGGGTTAAACGGATTGGGGTAGTTTTGCGCGAGATAGAATCCCGAGGGCTGGAAAACTTCCTTAACTGCGGTTTTAATTCGATAAAATTTAACGGTTGCTGTACCAGTATTGTCCCCAAGATCGCCCCCATCAAGGAAGAATAAACTTACCGGGATATTATTTGCCATGCCCGATGGGGTTGGTAAAATAATTTTGGTGGTATCCGTCCCGATTGATTCATTTATGGCATGACCGACCGGAAATAGAGGGGTCGTCTCTCCACTGTAAGTCCATAAAAGCACTTTGTCGATAGTTCCACCGGCATGAGTATTGTCAAATGAAGAAGTAACGAACCATTCACCATGTGTTAAATTAACGGTTGCAGCAGCGCCAAAATTAGTTGGAAATAGAGCGGTATTTATTTTGGGGTCTACGATTATACTGACGGAATCAATTATTTGAGTTCCGTTCATACGTCTGAATGTAACCTCGGCAGTTCCTCTGTTATCATTCAGGTCTCCTCCATCAACGAAGAATAGGTAGCAATCAACTGTATCGAGCAGGGTAGATGGTGTTGGAAGTGATATTGTTATTGGTGTTGAGGGAATGGCTAGGTGTATCGCATGTCCGTTAGGAAATTGAGTAGTCATCTCTCCCGTTGTTGTCCAGAAAAACACTTTATCAATATCCCCACCGGCGTGAGCATTGAAGAAAGAGGCTGACACATTAAATGTACCGTGAGGCAAGCGAACTTTTTTTGGATTCGCGAAATTAGCAGGGATAAGCATTGTGTTTTGATTGGGTTTTACCTGAACAGTGAGTGTGTCTGTAAATTGAGATGTTATTTTAGTAAAATTGACTGTAGCAGTTCCTGTATTGTCATTTAGGTTTCCACCATCAACAAAAAACAAATAACCATCAATACTATCAAGAGTAGAAGGAAGTGGAAAATCTACCATTATAGTATCTGCCCCAAAACTCTCATGAATTGCATGCCCTCTTGGATAATAAGTTGTTGATTCTCCTGATGGGGCCCAGAAAAGAACTCGTGTGATATCACCGCCCGCGTGTGTGTTTAACAGTTGAGCATGAACTTTATATTTACCATGGGGCAGGCGTACTTTTTTTGATAGCGAAAAATTGGATGGTATTAATAATGTATTCTCATCTGGACGGACAGAAACCCTGAATGAATCATTAGAGGAAAGACCAGGCTGTTTAATAAAGAGCAGATTTGCAGTGCCGCTATTATCATTTAAATCGCCTCCATCCAAAAAAAATAAATTAATTTCCACACTATCAGGGAAATTAGAAGGTAAGGGTAATGAAAAGTATTGAGGAGTCGTTCCTAAGGAAAGATGGATAGCATGACCCCGAGGAAAAGCAGGGGTAATTTCGCCGTTTGACGCCCACATAAAAACTTTATCAATGTCCCCGCCTGCGTGCGTATTGTTGAAACTCGCAATAACCTTATAATCACCGTGTGGCAGTCTTATTTTTGCCGAAGAATTAAAATCTCCCGGAATCATTACTGTGTTCTGATTTGGATACACATTCACCGAAATCGTCTGTGCTGATGAGGGCGATGAAATTTGTAACATAAAGAACGCAAAGAGAGTAATAAAAAGTTTCATAAAAACAACCTATAAATATTAATGAAAATAATGTCTCAAAGGAGGTAGAGATAGTTCCTTTAAGAATTTTTAATTAAAATTATATCGCTTCATTTGGGGATACTTGCAGAAAACAGAACGGGATTTCAGAGGTTTTAATTATTTACGGAGTTTAAAGATGAGGATTTAACAAATTTATCACCTGTCCAGTATTCAATACTATTGAGGTATTCAGTATTTAATCTCTGACGATTTATACCATAGATTTGATCGGTCTTTTTTAGCAAGGCGATTTTATTTTCATAAGGCGTACTGGTTGCCAATGACTTCGGATTCATATTGAAATTCAAATACACATAATAAGAAACATCGAAAGTATTATCGCTAAAAGATTCCTTTATATGTAATCTAAGATATTGAGCTTCAGAAAAAATATCCATCTCGTGCAGATTGCCGTAGAGTAACTGATCAACTAAAACCTGCCCTAAAAGATAATTGGGAAATTTTATATAGTACTTTTCCGTACCTCCAGCTAAATCCTGAACACGGTATTTGGTAGTACCTGGTGACTGGCCATTAATTAACTTCTGATCAAATACTATAAGCACTGCTGACTTAAATGCATTGTTTATTCCCCCGATCACAACTTCTGTGCGACCGTCATAATCTAAATCAATGAATTTGATGAGATTTAGCCCTCCTATATGAACGTAGCATTGGAGTTCCTTCCCATCCCGAGCATCTATTTTGGTCAAATAAGTTGAAAAATAGGGGCATCTGGCAAGAACAAGTAATTCATATTTGGAGTCTGGGTTTTTAAGAACATATAAGCTGCCACAAATGTAACTGTCCTCAAGAAGTTCAACACCAACGAATTTTATTTTTTTCTTCAGTTCATGTTTCCATAATATTTTATTCTGCGTTATGGACTTACAGAGTATTATATCCAGGTAGGTATTTATTTTTCTGTCACAATATATAACCTCATTTATTCCATCATCATCTATATCAATAAAATCAACATAATTGAAATAGTCCCTTGATCTCTTAAGGTAATCGATACCAATGCTGCTGAGTTTAATATAATCCAGAGCTTCACCAAACTGATTCTGTATCACGAGATAATCGCCTTTGTATGTGTGTTTGACAGGATTTTTATCTACCGGACCATATAAAACAAGAGACAGTGTTCCCGCCAATATTAAGAACAACAGAAGAGCAATTACGCGCCTTATCTTCCATATCTTCCGTAACGCCCAAACTGGATAACGGATTGGTTTGATTTCTGTCAATTCAGGATTCAGAAGTATATCTTTAATATTATTAACCGGAACTAATTTTAATTCGGGAATTTCGGGATAAGATTCCTTAAAAGCCTGCTGATGCCTTTTTGCGATATGGTATTGCTCCTCCGGTACCACCAATATTTTTATTGGCGAAAAAAAGCAGGCTTCAAGTTTTTTTAATAAGCCTGTGTCATCCACCGAAAGCATTCGTCCATCCGGATCTATCCCTCCCGTTATGGCAATTCCCGTGCGGATTGAATACTCCCTCCTGTTTTGCATCATTTTAATCATCCCCACCGCAATACTTACCGCAAGCCCTGCTAATAAAGATTCTCCAAGCAAGTAATCAGGCCTTTCAAACCAGCACATTGCAACCATCTTTTTTGTGGGGCAGGAGCCTGTGATTTTGGTTACGACTGTACGGGCAGCCCTGATTGCTTTTTCAAATATTTTTTGCTGCTCAGTACCAAGATGATTCGTCAACTGAACAATATCCCCGTTGGAACTCTTGCTGTAACTCAATTCAACAAAAAGCTTCCTTACACTGCTGAAATTGGAATGCCCCGAGGCAGACAATAATTCATTCTCTAAAAGTGGTATATTTACTGAATTGTGGAGTTCACTCTTTTCCGGAGCCGGGACGTGGGTAAATCTCAACTGTGCTGTATCAATTATCTGATGCAATACCAAAACCAGGCGTTCACGGCTAATAATTAATTCGCTTCGTTCAGTTGGATTTTCAACTATCCCTTCAAGTAAATCGGTAAAATGTATCAACTCCCTGATAAAAGCCGGATTTGTAAACGAAAAATCCGTTTCCTTGATAAGTTGTGTAAAATGTGGATGAAGAAGAATATAGTAACTTCGCAGGAAATTTTTGTTCCTGAAGTTATTAATTTGCAGCAAAAAATCGGATATGAGTTTTAGCTTATACCTGCTTGCCGGAGAAATCCGCAGTAACTGGTTAATTCTTTCGAATTCCCTTTCAATTTCCAATGGCCCTTTAATCCCTTGCATTTCAAATCACAGATAAAACTTTACAGATATAAGGCCTTCCGCCGCTTTTGAGTTTAATATTAATCTTCTGTCAATTAGCTCCATAAGCACAGGTTTATCCTCCTTATATATTAAACCAGCCCTTTTTATCCCTGCTGAATAAGCGGGCAATTGAATAACGAATTCATTAACATCATTTTTTTCAATAACAAGTTTGCCGGGGTTACTAATCTTCTCTTGTTCAATAGAATTTACCGGCACTTCCAATATAGCAGCGGTAACAGCTACTTCCGCTGATTCCCAATCATCAATTTCAAAGTTACTCACATTACACCTCCCGTCACTGCCGGATAAGAAGTAATGCATTTTATCCGATTTAGTTTTGACTATTATCAGGACTGTATCATAGAACTTTTTATCGTCGGTCAGAATATAAAATAGTATATCATCGGTGCCTTTTTCCTTCAAAACACGGATTAAGACATTGCCATTTACCGCTGAGAATACAGCCATTGTTGAATAATTCTCCTCTGTTTGACGCTTGTCAGCAGCCGCAAATACAATGAGGTTCTGTGAAGTTTCTTCTTTCGGCCCGGGCAGTTCATTAATATTAAGAAACTTTAATTTAGTCTGGTTAGAGAGAAGCCTCGCTAATTCTTTTGCAGAGTTAGAAACCGGTTCAGATATTTCTGCATTCAGTATGGAATAAAACTCTATAAATTCCCTGAATTTTTTCAGGCAAACCGAACATAGGTTTTGAAGGGAAGCTTCGAATTCCTCGATTTCAGAAGGATTTAACTTGATAGCCAGCTTTTCCAATTCAGTTTCAGTATAATGAGTGTGTTCCATATTCATATCGTTCTAAAACATCAACCATTCAGAAAATTATAACTCATTTTTCAAAAGAGTGCGTAAATTTTCTTTTGTAATTTTCGCACAGTATTCAAATTTCGTACGGTATTTTACGCCATACTCTTCTTCCGAAAGCCCGGGTATATAAAAGCTTAAATATTCATAATAAGATTTTTCGTGTCCATTTAATTCCACAAACTCATCTATCAGTAATTCCCTGATAGCCTTAATAAAGATTTCAGCCACACTTTCGTGGAGTTTTGCGGAGATACGGTATTTTTTTATAATTGTGTTTTCAAGAAAGCCGATTGCGTCTTTTATAAACATTAAGATTTCATCCCTAAGTAATGGAGATACAGTGGAATAGCATTCGGGGAAGAGTTCCTGATAAAAGAGAGTTCGAATACTTAACGCGGCTTCTGTAAGGGATATCTTCCTAACATCTTTTCCGCTGTTCAAAAGCGTATCCGCGACCTGATTAATTATTTCCCTGAGGGTGATATTATTCTTCGGAGTAAAAGAAACCGCCAACTCATCCCCACCGATATCCTGAACGGTATTTATCCCGGATGGTAAAAATTTTGGCTTTATATACTCCTTATTCATTAAACGAGTTAACTCAATCCCCGGATGATCTTTAATGGACAGTTTTATATTTCTGATCAGTTTTCCCAAGGCAGGATCATTTGACTGGTATAATCTGAATATTCTGTGATTGACGCTGCTGAAAACTAATTTCCTGAGCAGGATGAGTACATCAGTTTCATCAAGACTTTCATATGTATGATGCTCAACAAAATAATTGTAAAGTTCAGGATATGTTTTATATGGGTCGTCATTTTTAAAGAGGTCTGCAATCGAATCAAAAGCAAGGTCATTTGCGGACAAACCAAATTTATCAGCCCTGAATTTAGTTTTACCCGTCTTTAACCAGATATAGCTGAGGGCTATCTTATGACAAAAATTAATGAGATACTTAAGTTTTTCATAAGACTGCTCTCCGCTGAAGATTGATTTCAGAGCAGCTTTTAGGGTAGTACTATTTATGCCTTTATGATTCATCAGTTTCTATAAAACAACACTCATTTTCATCCCTCTCAAAGACCTGGAGGTTTATCTCTCCGGTACAAATTTCCGACAGGATAATTTGGAACCGGAATGCTCCCCCGGTCATCGCTGTTTCCCCACACTCATCTATTGCACCCCAACCGCCGGCCGCCTCAACCCCATATCCTTCTCCATTATCTCCATCGCCAGGCTCATATATGCGAGAGAGCCTTTTGCTTTAGCGTCAAATAGTACGGCTGGCTTTCCCTGGAACTCGGATACCGTAAGTACCGTGCTCCTGGGGATGGAAGTAGTAAAGAGAAACGGGCCCAGATCCCTCTCGATATCCTTACGGGTCATTGTCCAGGCTTTGGAATGAGACTCATACATCGTGAGTAGTATGCCTTCAATGGAAAGTTTGTGATTGTAGGCTGACCTTACCCACTTAACGTGTTCAACCATCCGTTTAAGCGCGGTAATGGAAAATTGCCCTGCGCGCATCGGGATAATGATTGAATCAGAAGCTATGAGCGCGATAGTCGTGAATCCTTTCAGATAAGGAGGGCAGTCAATAATGATATAATCATACTCTCCAAGTTCGTGCGTCAGCATATTACTAAAGAGATTTAAGTTGCCAGTGAGCCGGGAGATCCTGTCTTCGTGATGATAAGAAGGTTCACCGGATGCTATAAAATCAAGCATCGGAATCTGGGTTTTTGTTATTACCTGGGATATCCTGCGGGTAAAACTTAACACTTCGAACAGTGAACCTGTGGTTTGTTCGTTTTCAATTCCAAGATAAATAGCACAAGTGCCCGATGGGTCCGCATCGATGAGGAGAACCTTTTTTTCTGCCACAGCAAGGCTGGCAGCAAGGTTTACTGCGGTTGTAGTTTTACCTACTCCGCCTTTGGGTAACGCAACTGATATTACTTTTCTCATTAATAGCTGAATAAAATTAGGAACCAGAAAACAAACGGATGAATGGAACGGGTCATTTTTATTAAACCCGCCGATAAAATATAATAATAATTAGGAAATTAAAAGTTCTTTAACGGAAAAATAACCGTGAACTTGGTACCCGGATGTTTTTGGTCGCCGAATCCCGAGGGGCTTTCTAACTGAATTCTGCCATTATGAGTCTCAACGATTTGCTTTACTATTGACAATCCAATCCCCGCGCCTTCATACCCTTTCCCCTTAATGTTTGACGCACGGTAGAAGTCCTCGAATATTTTATCAATATCCTGTTTTGGTATCCCGATACCGCTGTCAATAACTTCAACCCTGATCTCTTTGCTAATGCGGTATGCCCTCACAATAACTGCGCCGCTGTGAGGCGTGTATTTAATGCCGTTACTAATAAGATTCGTGAATACCAGGGTGAGTAAGAACGGATCCCCTTCGAGAGTAGTCTCTCTGCTAAGGTCATTGATGTAATTGAGTTCAACACCTTTTGCGATTGCCGTATCAAAAAATTTATCAACCGAGCTTTCCACTAACTCATGCATATTGAGTATTTGCAGATTCATCTGACCGAACAGCCTCATCCGTGAAACGTGAAGCACATCATTTATCATATCAATCGCTTCCCGAGTCCTGATCTGAGCCCTCTCAAGCCTTTCGAGCGGCTCGTGTGGTATTTCGCCCAGGATCTTTCCCGTCACAATATTAAGATAAGACATTACCGCGGTGAGAGGAGTTTTCAGTTCGTGTACCACAGCCATAATATACTTCTCTTTTTCTTCCTCGCTTTTTTTGAGTTTATCAAAGGAGGTGAGAAGCTGCTGCTCAAGTTTGTAAAGCTGAACCGCTATCCCATTGGCAATAAATACACTGGTTAATACTATCGCGGCGAAGATAACAGTATTAAGGATGACAAAATTAAAATTATTATGAAGTGGTTCTGATTTATATCCCGAAACATTCTGGTGGGCGATCAGATCAAAATATTCGCCGAATGAAATTCCTGAAAAAGCAAGGATCAGCAGTATGGCGAGAGAGTATATGACCCTGCCCGGTAATATCAGGCTCCCGATTATCATATGAAAAATAAACATCATTCGCACAGGCGACTCAGGCCCACCCGTATAGTACACTATCACAAACAGCGTAAGCAGGTCCTGTATCATCTGTAGCAGACTGAAATGAAGCACATTAAAACCACCCGACATTGCCTCTGTTTTGCCCCATATCTTGTCAAACATCAGGTTATAGCCGAGAAGAAAAAAAGATGAGCCGAAAAGTATGACGAACTGTTCGTTCGTGTATCTGAACCCTAAAAGCAGGTGAGTGGTCAGTATATACCCTACCAGCAGTACTACCGCGAGGTACCGGAGGCGGATAAACCAGAGGTTACGGGTTTTTACCGTCTCCCAGAATTCTTTGTAATGTACCGCCCACTCGGGCGCTAATGACAGAATCACTTACCGGCTTTCTATAAATTATTTATTTATATGTGGTAAAAATAATAAACAATTACTGGGTATTATCATGCAATGACCCGCAAGCAAACGCCTGGTGTCACAGCCGATCGTTTTAATAAAAAAGCAGATAGACCGGGAAATGCGAAGTTAATATTACCAATTGCTATTCTGATTGATTAACCACCCGCATTAATCCCGGTAATCCGCTAATTTAGTTTTATGATATAACGAGAATTATCTCCTATACGATAAAGTCTCCGCGTTTCGTGTAATGAGTATGGAGAAGTTTATGCGAAATATGCCCGCACGGGCCGTCCGTCAGAAACTTCTCATAGATATAAGCAATATGCGGATTTTCGTGCGACTTCCTTATCGGGAGCGATTCCTCTTCTTCATAGATCGCCTTCGCGCGAAGCTTCCTGATCTCAGGTGAAGTCGGGATTGGTTGACCGCCGCCGCCTATGCAGCCTCCGGGGCAAGCCATAATCTCGATGAAGTGGACGTCATTCAGTTCTCCTGCCTTCAGCATTTCCATTACTTTCCGGGCGTTGGCTGTTCCGTGTGCCACGACAAACTTAAAATCAACACCTTCAAGGAATTTCCATTCTGTTTTCACATTCTCCAGTTTCACCGAAGCTTGTTTTATTCCTTCGAATCCGCGGCAAGCTTCTATTCTAAGATTCTCAAACGGAACTTCACGGCCGGTAACAAGCTCATACGCCGTTCTCAGCGCCGCTTCCATTACTCCGCCGGTGGCCCCGAATATTAATCCCGCACCTGATGCTTCTCCGAAAGGATCATCGAAATCGGATTTGGGTAATTCAGGGAGGTGAAGTCCCGCTTCTTTGATCATCTTTGCGAGTTCGCGTGTTGTTAAGCCGTAATCAACATCCTTAAAACCTGAATCGGTCATTTCGGGACGGTTGCATTCGAACTTCTTCGCTGAACAAGGCATCACAGCAACAGTAACAATATCCTCGGGATTAACACCGCTTTCCTGCGCGTAAAATGTTTTAGTTATCGCTCCGAACATTTGCTGCGGAGATTTCGCGGTTGAAAGGTAATCGAGGTATTCGGGATAGAAGTGCTCGATAAACTTTACCCAGCCGGGTGAGCAGGAAGTGAACTGCGGCAGTTTAACGGAGTCATCTTTATCAACAAGTTTCTTCTTCAGCCTGAGAAGCAGCTCCGTGCCTTCTTCCATAATTGTAAGATCGGCAGAATAATTTGTATCAAATACTTTGTCAAATCCTATCCGCCTGAGCGCGGTGTTTAGTTCGCGTGTATATGATTTACCGGCAGGCATACCAAATTCCTCACCGATAGCCGCTCTTGGAGATGGCGCAGTCTGAATAACAACGTGCTTTTTCGGATCGTCAATCGCCGCCCATATCTCATCGGAAGGATCATTAGTGAACAGGGCGCCGGTAGGGCAGCGGTTTATACACTGGCCACAATTGATGCAGATTACATCATTCAGAGGCCTGTCAAAGAAAGTGGAAATCTTTGTTTTATCTCCTCTTTCAACTGCTTCAAGCACTCCGACTTCCTGAATGTCAATGCAAGTTCTTACGCATCTTCTGCACAAGACGCATTTATTCATGTCTCTCATAACAGAGTAAGATGAGCGGTCAATTTCGAATACCGGTTTTTCCGGGTGCCCGAAAGTGAAACCGTCAACGCCGTACTCACCGGCAAGATTCTGGAGTTCGCAGTTCTTGTTCCTCACGCAAGAGTAGCATTCACCGTAATGCTCGCTGAGCATCAGGTCGATAATATGCCTGCGTGCCCTTCTAACGCGCTCGGAAGTTGTTTTGACTTTTATCTGCTGAGTTATCGGAAACGCGCAGGACGCCTGAAGGGTCTTCATTCCTTCCACTTCCACAACGCAAATACGGCAAACACCGGCAATGCAGAGGTCTTCGTGATGGCAAAGAGAAGGAACGTATATCTGGTTATCACGGCACGCTTCAAGTATGGTTGTCCCGAAAGGTACGGAAAATTTCTTTTCATTAATTTCGATACTGATCATACTCCCAATGGTAGTGGTGTCCTGTGGTTTCGGAACCTTTAATGGTTTCTGACTAACGGGGGCTCTGTGATTATTATTATTAGTTGACATGGCTTACTCCATTACCTTTTGAGTGAAAGATTTCATCATCGAAGTTTTCAAGAATTGAGAGGAAAGAATTAGGGCTCGACTGGCCGAGGCCGCACTTTGAAGCGATCTGCATTGTCTTAGCTAATTCTTTCAGAGAATTGATGTATCCGAAAGTGAAAGTACCTTTCTCAATCATCTCTACTCCTTCGAGCAGTTTCCTGTTTCCGATACGGCACGGAGTACACTGTCCGCACGATTCCTCAACAAAAAACTCCATGAAATTTTTAAGTACCTTTATCATACTGCGTTTGCTGTTAAAGATCATTATTGAGCCGCCTGTTCCCGCGTCTTCATACGCAAGCTTTCTTCCGAATTGCTCCTGGTTCAGGCACACGCCCGATGCGCCTCCAACCTGAACGGCTTTTGTATCTTTCGCGCCCACGAGGTCAAGCAGTTCATTAATTGTGGTTCCCCACGGAAGTTCATACACGCCGGGTTTTTCGCAGTCTCCCGAAACCGAAAAGAGTTTCGATCCGGTTGATTTATCAGTACCGTTTGTGCAGTACCATTCCCCGCCCTTATTGATAATATGAGGAACGGAAGCCAGGGTCTCCACATTGTTAACGATGGTAGGATAACCGAGGTAACCTCTGTTTACCGGATAAGGAGGCCTGTTGCGCGGTTCGCCCCTGTTCCCTTCGAGAGATTCGATAAGGGCGGTTTCTTCGCCGCAAACATAGGCGCCGGCACCGAGTTTAATTTCTATATCAAAATTAAATCCTTTTTTACCGGCAATATCTTTTCCGAGCAGGTTCTCTTTGCGCATCATAGCGAGGTAATCGTTCAGGCTTTTTAACATATAGTTATATTCTCCGCGGAGATAAACAAAGCCGTATTCCGCGCCGATTGTATAACCGGCGATTACCATACCTTCAAAAACAAGTTCGGGATACTCTAAAAGGAGCACACGGTCTTTGAAAGTTCCGGGTTCGCCTTCATCCGCGTTGCAGACTATATACTTTTTATCCGCAATAGCCGCGGCAGTAAGCATCCATTTTGTAGAAGTAGGAAAACCCGCGCCTCCGCGCCCCTTTAATTTAGCTTCGCGTAATTCAAAGAGAATATCATCGCGTGTGAGGGTCACGGCTTTTTTAACCGCGCTTCCCTGCTGATAATCGGTAAAAAGAACTAATCCATTTCTTTTCGCTTTTTCCATTTTATTCTCCTTTCCTTACTTAATCTCTGATAGAATTTTAATGGCTCTCTGCGGATCAAGGTGCGTGTAAACGGCGTCATTCACTATCATTGCCGGGCCGCAGTCACACATTCCGAGGCAGTTTGTATATTCAAGGGTAATTCTCCTGTCGCGGGTTGTCTCGCCGAATCTAATGCCCAGTTCCTTCTGGATGGCTTCAGCCACTTTACTTTTCCCCGCAAGGTCGCAGGAGATTGTCTGGCAGAGTCGGACGATATTCCTCCCCTTCGGTTCAGCATGCAGGAAAGAATAAAATGAGATAACACTGTACACTTCAACAGGATGGATCGCCAAATGCTGCGCAATCTCCTGCTGGGCAAAATCAGAAATATAATTGTACTTGCTCTGTATTGCTTCGAGGATAGGGAGAAGCGAAGGTCTCTCGTTACCGTAGGTCTTAACAAGTTCTTCTATCTCTTCTGCTAATGAATTTTTCTCGTAGACTAGCATATAATTAATTCTCCACCGGCTGTTTGACGAATTTCAGTACTTTAGCGACAAGGGCTTCAGGTGAAATCGGTTTTTCAACAAACTCGTCCACCGGAACCATATCGCTTTTATCGAACTGCATACCAAGAGTTTTTGAAATTGAGGTGTACATTATGATCGGCGTTGTAATCTTTTCCCGCCGGAATTTCTGGGCAAGAAAGAAACCGTCATCCGGTTCATTCATAATTACATCAAGAATTATAAGATCCGGTTTATGTTCTTTGACTATTTTATACCCATCCACGGGGTTGCTTGCGGTAATGACTTCGAAACCTTTAGTTTTAAGGATTAAACTGCTGGCATCGAGAATATCTGGATCGTCGTCTATTATTGCAATTAGAGACATAAAGTTTTCCTGTAAGTTTTATTTAAGTTGTGTTTAATTATTGATTTCATCTTCATTCAAATCCATGGGAATAAAAACTCTGAAACGTGTCCCTTCGGTATATTTGCTTTCCACCTCTATTTTCCCCGAATACGCGTCAATTATCCTCTTGACAATTGAAAGCCCAAGTCCGGTACCGGTAATATCTTTGGTAAATTCATTCTTTGCCCTGTAAAATTCACTGAAGAGTTTATCCTTCTCCTCCGGCCTCATACCGATTCCCGTATCCGCAATTTCAAAAACGCTATAATGTTTCTCAGCGTAGCACTTTATATCGACAGTTCCGCTCTGTTTGTTGTATTTGATGGCGTTACTGATAAAGTTTGTTATTAATCTTGATATTTCGCTGTAGTCCGCACGGATTGTGATCTGCAGCCCTTCTTGGTCGTATAATATAGATAGGTCCTTCTTCTTAATTTCCGCTGTAAAGAGGCTCAGAGTTTCAGTAATGATATTGTTTAAGTTGAGCTCTCTTATCTCACGCGTGATCGTTTTCATTTCAATCCGCGAAATATCAAGAAGGTCGTTTACCATATTTAATAAGGAGGCGAGCCTGTGGCGTGACCTTGAGAGGAAGTCGAGTTCCTGATCGCGGGTTAGGCTCATTTCTTTATTCAGGATTATGTTAAGGAATCCGAGAGTGGCGGCAACCGGCGCCTTAAGTTCGTGCGCGACCATTGAAACAAACTGCGATTTCAGGTGCTCAACTTTTTTAAATGTGCTTATGTTTTTCAGAACGATCACCACGCCTGATAACTGGCCATTATGTCGCAATACAGGGGAGAGAGTTGCTTCTACCACCAGTTCGTGCTTCGGTTTTAACTCAACTTCCACTGAAAACGATTTTTTCTCCGTCACATTTACGGTAAAATTGGTAAATATTATTTCCCTGATCTCAGCAGGAAGTTCTTCGAGGATTGGCCTTCCGATCACGACATCATGAAGGTTAAGTAAAGTCATAGCGGCATTATTATAATACACAACTTCGCCGTCGGTATTAACAACAAGCACTCCGTCAGCAAGCGAGTTAATGACAGTGTTAAGCCTTGTACGTTCAAACGCGATTTCGAGCAACCTTTCCTCGCGTTCATGCTTAAGCGCTTCGGCTTCGAGGATAAGCAGGCGTTTTTTATAACCTGAAGTTAAATGGTTAAGGAGTTCTTCGGGTGTAAAAGGTTTAAGTATATATCCGTCAGCGCCCATTTTGGTGGCTTCGACTGCGGTTTCATAAGAGGCGTAAGCGGTAACAATAAAACAAACGGTATTCGGTTTCTGGCGGCGTATCTCCTTAAGCACATCAATGCCGCTGTAATCTGGCATTTTAAGATCAATAAGGGCAAGGTCATACTCTTCCCGTGTTCCGAGTTCTATGCCTCTGGAACCGTTTTCAGCGGTGGCCACCTGGTAGCCTTCCCGCTCGAGTATCCTTTTAACCGCACCTCTCAGGGCATCTTCGTCATCAATGATCAGAACCCTGGGCTTGCCGTTTGTGTTCATTGTATCTGCAATTCCGTGAAAATTAAAACTATTGCTGCACGGAAGACTATGCTCCTGCCCGGCGTAATTAACGAGGCCGTCCTAAACCAGCCCTGCGGCAAACCGCACCGGGGGAAACATGAAATAATTAAGAATTATGAATTACAAATTAAAAATGAATTTTTGCTTATAAATGAAAATCGTGTGGGATTTCCATAAAAAAAGATTCACTTCTCCTAATTAAAACAATTCTTAATTCTAAATTTTTAATTTTTAATTACTATAATATTCTTCTATTTTCATCAACAAGTCATCCACATTCACCGGTTTGTTGAGAATAGCGTCGCATTTGAGCCAGCTTTTTTCTTCTTTGGTGCCAGCGTCAAATTTGAACCCGGTAAGATAGGTGGCTGAAGTGAGGATCATTACCGGTATATTTTTCCCTTTTTCCGTTTTCTTGATCTTGTAGCTGAGTGTGAATCCTGTATCCATCTCCTCCATTATCAGGTCAAGAGCCGCGGCATAAATATCATTCTTCTCGAATACACGAATGGCATCCTCCGCGTTATCAGCGGTAAGTACCTCATAACCCCGTGCCTCCAGCAAGATCTTTGTCTGTGCTAAAATATCCGGATCGTCATCTGTTACTAATATTTTCTTCTTGTTTTCCATTATCTTTTCCTGCAAAATAAATTTTCAGGCAGTAAAGTTACCAATTGTACGTGGAATTTTCACTGTAAAAAGAGTACCGCTGCCTTCGTTACTCCTGAAATATATTTCCCCTTTGTGCATTTTAATGATCCCGTAAGCTATGGCCAGCCCTAATCCCGTCCCCTTCCCCATCTTTTTCGTCGTAAAGAATGGGGTGAAAACTTTCCCCTCATTTCCCTTTTCAATACCACAGCCGCTGTCCTGAATATCAACACACCAGTGGGTATCATTTGTATAAACTTTGATCGCGAGTTTCTTAACTTCTGAATCTTCCATTGATTCACAGGCATTCTGAATTATATTGCTGAATACCTGCTCAAGCTGCTCCTTATCACCCGAAACGATAAAATCTTCAAGGTCGACGATAAATTCTTTCCTTATCTGTTTGAACTCCGGCCTGACATTGAGTTTCTGTATAATATCCACGATGATATTCTGCAGGTTGAATTTATCAATATTCAGTTTCCCCTGCCTTGCAAAATTCAAAAGGTTCGAAACAATATTCTTGCACCTGTTGGCTTCATTGATGATCAGGCTCAGATCATCGGAGCTTTCGGCTTTTATTTCTTTAATGTCATCCTTCACTAGTGAAGCATAGAGCATAATTGTTGATAAAGGGTTATTTATTTCATGCGCCACCCCCGCGGCAAGCTGCCCGATTGACGCGAGTTTCTCCGCTGAATGAAGCTGTTCCTGCGTTGTCCTGAGCGAGTTATACGCGTTCTCAAGTTCATCAATAAGGAACGGCAGGCACATCTCTTTTTCAGCCAGCCCTTTTGCAACTGTAATTGCAAACTCCCTGCAGGTTGGGTAACCGCAGGCGCCGCAATTTAATTCGTCTTTATCATTTGTCTTGTTTATCTGCCTTAATATTTCTTTTATTTCTTCTTCCGAAGGCATTGGGCGCCTCTGGTTTTCAGCCTTGAAGCTTCGCCTGAGGTTAAGGTTGCGGTTGTTGTATAGATCACTCTTCCACACTGCCTTATCTGTTCGGTTAAGGCTCTCCTCCACAAATTCGATAACTTTTTGCCTGCGGGAATAATAGTTGAGATGACTATCAATAGCCGGCCCGCTGATACACCCCTCACAGAAAAGAATGTCAATGAATCTTGCGTCAATATGATTTTCCGCCAGTTCTTCAACAATTTCAACAACCTTGCTTTTTCCCTCCACTACGATCACCTGCTTCTGCAGAATATCATCAGAAATATCGGCTGTTTTCAGGAGACCGCCTGCGAGAGGATAAGATTTTCCCATATAGGCGTGAGGCGGATCGAAGGGAATTATTGCTTCATCTCCGGGGATGATCTCCTTAATGGCAAAAAAATCTTTTAATTCCGTAAAAGTCAGCACGGCGTCAATCACACCGCCGGTTTCCTCATCAAGAATTTCAGACTTCTTCGCAATACAAGGCCCGATGAACACAACTTTTTTATCTTCGCCAAAGTTGGCTTTTATATACCTGCCGAGAGCAACCATCGGTGAAACAATAGGTGCAATATTGTCCACCAGTTCGGTATGATATTTTCTGATAAAGTTATACACTGCCGGACAACTTGAAGAAATAACCGGTTTACCGTTTATTTTTTCAAAATCCTGGGCGTAAACCGTTGAGATCAGGTCTGCACCGAAAGCAGTCTCAATAACTTGCGAGAAACCAAGCTTTTTTAGCGAAGCGGGGATGTGGCGATAATCCGCCGGAAATGAAGCTGCGAAAGAGGGCGCTACAATGGCATAGACATCAGGTTGCGCGCTTAATAACGATATTACAAATCCGAGATCACTTTTTATATTTTTTGCATCCTGAGAGCAGACTTTAACACAGTGCCCACAGGCAATACATCTCTCTTCGAGGACTACCGCCTGTCCTGAAACAACCTTAATCGCTTTTGCCGGGCATTCCCTGATGCAGGAGTAACATCTCTGGCATCTGTCGGGAATAGTACTGATTATTCCATCTCTCATATGATATTATATTATCATATAAAGTGCCAATTTTTTCAACACTTTATCCCCTCTTTAAATCAATTAAACGCATCATTTCATTCTGCCACCCAAAAAAGTTCTTATTTTTAAGAATATTTTTATCGTTTGATGAAAATATTTGATAAATAGCAATCAAAAAGGAGCAATGATTCCTCCCTCCTCTGTCCACTTACAGAAATTTCCAGATAGGTAATTAAGCAATGAATCGGTAATAATTACCTGTAAAAATTGCCGTGACAACTGAACAGGCTTAAAATGTTAAAAAAACGAGGTGATTTCCATTTGGCACGATATTTTCATATAGAATGCGAAAACATAGTTCATTCATTTAATCATCAATTTAGGAAGGTCCCAAAATGGGTCAACAACAATTATTACTCATCGTTCTCGGTGTTATCATCGTTGGTATCGCTATCGTAGTTGGTATCAATCTTTTCCAGGCAAGTGCAATCCAGGCTAACAGGGATGCAATCGTTGCCGACCTCAACAACTTAGCCGCTCAGGCTCAGCAGTACTATAAGAAACCTACCTCTCTCGGTGGTGGCGGAAACTCATTTGTTGGATTCGCTATCCCCACGGGTATGAGTTCAAACGCTAACGGTACATATTCAATCAGCACTGCAGGAACAGCTACAACTATTGTATTCCAGGGTGTTGGTACGGAAACAGGTGACAACGGAACCTCCGGTGTTTCCCATAGAGCCACAGTAACTGCTACCGCAATTACTATCGCTAAAGTAAACTAAGAGTTTTTCCCACAAAATCCCGGCATCCGCCGGGATTTTGTATTTTTTATAGCTAATTCAGACAGGATCATTTTTCAGGAAAAAGAGCTGTGTGTGGAGATAATGAATTCTTCGATTTCTGGTTCCGTTAAAGTTATCCTGACTGTCTTAAAAATGAAATATTTTTTTCTTCATAAACCATAGAAAGGATCTATAATGGGTCAACAGCAATTATTGCTCATAGTTCTCGGTGTTATTATCGTTGGTATCGCAATCGTAGTTGGTATCAATCTTTTCCAGGCAAGTGCTATCCAGGGTAACAGGGATGCGGTTGTTCTTCATCTGAATACTCTCGCAGCCCAGGCTCAGCAGTACTACAAGAAACCTGCTACACTTGGCGGAGGAGGAAACTCCTTTGTTGGATTCGCTATCCCCACAGGTATGGGTTCAAACGCCAGTGGTACATTTACAATCAGTACTGCCGGTACGGCAACTACTGTTGTGCTCCAGGGTGTTGGTACGGAGACCGGTGACAACGGAACCTCCGGTGTAACTCACAGAGCTACAGTAACCGCCACCGCGATTACAATCTCAAAAGTTAACTAACTTTTTTCGGAGCCCGGAACTTTCCGGGCTCCGTCTTAACATAATTAATGTATTTTCTATTTGATAATAGAGTCACAACTTAAAGCTGAAAGGATAAAATTCAGATGGGCCAGCAACAGTTACTTCTCCTGGTGCTCGGCGTAATCGTAGCAGGTACCGCAATAGTGGTGGGAATTACTTTGTTCCAGGCATACACAGTTTCAGCTAACCGCGACGCACTTATCGCAGACCTTGACCACCTTGCTTTCCGCGCGATGGAATACTACAGGAAACCGGCTCAAATAGGGGGAGGCGGGAATTCTTTCGTTGGTTTTTCCATTCCGATGGTCCTTGCATCCAATCCAAACGGTAACTTCTCTATTACAGCAGCCGGCACAGTTTCCTCAATCACTTTTCGCGCTACCGGCAATGAGATCGGAAATAATGGTACTTCACCGGTAACCGTCCAGGCGGTAGTCACAAATTCTTCAGTGAATATCACGATAATCAACTAACAAAACATTTCTCCCGGCTAATCCCGTTATTTAGTTTATTGTTATTTTAAGGGTAAATTTTTTTTACTTTTATATAACAGTATGAAAACTATAATTGAGCCTTTCAAGATCAAATCCGTCGAACCGATCCGGTTCACTACGCCCGAAGAGCGGCACAAAATTCTCGTAGATGCAGGCTATAATCCATTTCTTATTCACGCCGATGATGTATTAATAGATCTTCTAACCGACAGCGGTACTTCAGCAATGAGCGCGCAGCAGTGGGCAGGAATAATGCTCGGCGATGAATCTTATGCCGGCTCAAAAAGCTTTTACAATTTTGAGTCCGTCGTTAAGAAAATTACCGGACTGAAGTACATCATCCCCACTCACCAGGGAAGAGCGGCGGAAAAAATATTGTTCTCAATTCTCGGCGGCCCCGGTAAGTATTTCCCAAACAACACACACTTCGATACTACCCGCGCTAACATCGAATTTACCGGTGCTGAAGCTGATGACTTCCTTAATGAAATCGGCAAACACCCGGAGATAAAAGCTGACTTCAAGGGGGATATTGACCTTGAGGCGCTTGAAGCCTTTATCAAACAGAAGGGCGCCGCAAATATCCCTTTGGTAATGCTCACTGTTACGAATAACTCCGGCGGCGGACAACCGGTTTCTATGCATAATATCAGGGAAACAAAAAAGCTTTGCAAAAAATACGGGCTTCCTCTCTTCATTGATGCCTGCCGCTTTGCCGAGAATGCCTACTTTATAAAAAAACGGGAACCTGGTTACGCTGAAAGAACAGTTCTCAGTATAGCTCAGGAGATGTTCTCCTACTGTGATGGCGCGACGATGAGCGCGAAAAAGGACGGACTTGTCAACATTGGCGGGTTCCTTGCTCTTAATGACGAGCAATTAGCTCTCAACTGCAGAAACCTTCTGATCGTGACTGAAGGCTTTCCTACATACGGCGGACTTGCAGGAAGGGATCTTGAAGCTATGGCAATCGGACTCGAAGAAGTCCTTGATGAACATTACCTGCAGTACCGGATCAGAAGTGTTGAATACCTCGGCGAGAGGCTTGTTGCCGCGGGAGTACCGATTATCGAGCCCCCCGGAGGACACGCGATCTATATTGATGCCAAAAAATTCCTTAGCCACGTTCCTCCCCATCAGTACCCGGGGCAATCAATTGTCTGCGCGCTCTACGAAACTGGCGGAGTGAGAAGCGTGGAAATAGGAAGCGTTATGTTTGGTAAGTATGCTGGCGACGGCTCCCTGATTTCTCCTCCGATGGAACTCGTGCGAATGGCCATACCAAGAAGAGTTTATACTCAGAGCCACGTGGATTACCTGCTTGAAGTAATTCTCGATGTCTTTAAATTCAGGGAATCACTCGGCGGTTACCGTATTACTTACGAAGCGCCGATGCTCAGGCACTTTACAGCAAGGTTCGAACCGATTTAATTCAATTAAGAATTAGAAATTATAAATTAAGAATCCCTTAGAAGATAAAGAGTTTTCGGGTTTGAAATAAAACTGTTTTCATAAAGTTGAGAAATTTTAATGAGAGTTTAAATACAAGATATTTTTTGTGGTCTTTGCGTGAGGCTTGCGCGGAAGGTCATCCCTGGTATTGTATTGGCAGGTTTATCAATTAACCCCGGCAATTTTAACTTTTCACTCTTTACTTTTAACTGTAGAGCCCTGAATCCCAAAGCCGGTGATTGCATCATATTTAATAAAGAAAGGAATTATTATGAACCAATTTGTAATTGAAGGAACCGACATAAATTTTAAGAATGAAGTACTGGATTCAAATCTTCCTGTACTCGTTGATTTCTGGGCGCCCTGGTGCGGCCCCTGCCGGATCGTCGGCCCGGTAGTTGAAGAACTCGCGAAAGATTATAATGGTAAGCTAAAAGTGGTCAAAGTCAATACAGATGAAAACCAGATGGTGGCCGCAAAATACGGGATAAGGAGTATACCCACGCTCGGGATTTTCGTAAATGGAAAAGTTGTTGATGGTATTATCGGAGCGGTTCCGAAACAATATCTCGAAAGTAAAATCAGTCCTTATCTGAAAGCTAACTGAGCTATTTAAAAAAGAAACGCAGTCTGAATAATCGGGCTGCGTTTTTTGCTTTAAATGTTTAACGGAAAGTCTTAATAATACTAAGGACCGGTTGCCGTGTTAACATCATCGGAGGAAGAAATCGAGGCAATAAGGATATAGTTAGTCTGACCCGCAGTTCCTCCTGTTCCGGTGGTGGCTTGTATCCGGCTTGAATAAAAAATGGCAACACGCGTTCCAGGACCCATCACAATTTCGCCTTCAGATTCCCCTTCAACGGAAGCTCCTGTTACTGAAGAGGGAATATCAAAAGTCGTGGCAAACCTGTAGGTTCCTTTCCTTACGTCTTTGATCTGAACGCTGGCATTCGGAGTAACTGTGATAAGCCTGCCGAGGAAATTCAGGTACACATTCTCAGCAGCAATGCTTCTTATATTAACAACATTGTCGTAAGTGACATCACAGTGTGTAAATAAAAACGCCGAACCAACAATAAAGCAGCCTAACAAAATTTTCTTCATCATCGCCGGTTTCCAAAAAAAATATTCATGTACGATAAGTTAATGTAAAATGAAGAGTAAATCAAATAAATTCTGCAGCCGGTTCCCTCCCTTATTTTACAACAACGAGCTTGTCTGTCGCCGTAAATTCTCCGGCAGTTATCCTTATCAGATATATCCCTGAAGCAAGCCCGGAAGTATTAATCTCCATCCTGTGAGTCCCCGCGTCAAATTCTCCCGAGGCAATAGTTCTTACCACTGCACCCCGTGTATCATAGAGCACCGCCTCAGCTTTTCGCTTCTCCGGTAAAGTGAAACCGGAAACGATGACGTTTGAGCCGGTAGGTACTGAAGGATTAGGGTATGGCCGGATTAATTCGAACCTCCGCGGAAGTGCGGTTTTTACTTCAATAACCGTGGAGTAATCGAAAGACCCGTCATAGTCAACCGTCCTTATCCTGTAAAAATAAGATCCTGTTTTAGCGGGATTATCGGTAAAGATATATTTCTGAACGGATGTTGTTGTTCCCGCGGCTTTTATTTCGCCAATAGTGCTGAACGAGGATCTGTCAGTACTTCTTTCAATCTGAAAGCATTTAACATTCAACTCGCTGGCAGTTGTGAAATACAATACTACTCCTTCATCTCCTGCCATAGCATAGAAAGACACAAGTTCAGCCGGAAGAGGGAATTGGAGGCTTTCATCCGCCCCCATATACGGTGTATAAAAATGCCTGAGTTCACCGTCGATATCAACGTCAATTCCGGGGATGGTAGTGCCGGCCAGGTCGAGGTCGCCCAGGGAGGGTGCGGCGAGATGAGGGCCGAGTGAATCCGCAAAGTGTACGAATTTTGAAATGCTGTTCGCGTCCAATCCTGTAGTGGTCTTCCACGCTGGGAGACTGCTGATATCCGTCCCGTTCCAGTTGCCAAACATAACGCCGTTCCCGTTTACGAACATATCATTGTAATCAGAGACAATGTTACCGAGAATATTTTCGAACTGAACTGCATAATACTTCGCGCTGGGTGTATTACTGCTGCGGAGTACCTGGATAATATTGTTTTTCATTATAAAATTATTTGCGCTGTATCTTTTATATATCCCGGCACTCGGCACCAGACCGTCTGCCACACCGCCTATCTCAATCGTATTATAATAAATCTCAATGCTGTTTTCCGGATATCCGTAGTAGTCAATTCCGTAGAACTTCCCCCAATCGGCAGGGGGATAATATTTCGCGAGACTGATATAGTTATTCCTTACAACCGTTGTCATCGGTACGCCAAGCGAACCGATCATAAAAATTCCCCTGACAGTGTAAGTTGAAAGTATGTTGCTCCAGAGATTATAGATCATATTTTGTTCTACGAGGGTATTCGGAGCGTTGTCTATCCTGACGCCGTGAACGGTACCGGAAGCTGCTATGAAATTCGGACTATCAATAAAATGAATTTTGTTCCCTTTAATAACGGTTCCCGTTATGCCGCCGGTCAGATAGATTCCATTATCGTGGAAGTTTATCAGGTCATTATTTGTTATTCGGTTACCTTTAGAAGGAGAAGAGGAATATCCTGTTGCATAGATCAGCGTATTAGAAGTATTGAACAAGACATCAGCGCTTCTTATCACACATTCGGATATGGTATTGTATAAGTTACCGGACATTATTAAGTCAGTGAATTTTATTACACCACCGGTAGTACTTGAATTACGTCCCCTTATTTCACACTTTGTGATCGCATTATAGGCAGAACCGTTCCTAATCAGCACCGCATGGCTCTGGGAGTTTGTGTTCGAGATCAGCAGATTCCTGCTGCTTCCTCCGGTGATACTGAAATGCTTTCCGCCATCAAAGATTAACACCGCGAGTGAATCCGTTCTCAGATGTACCGTATTAATACCCTGAGCGGGTCTTATAACAACAGGATTCAAACTGCTCACTCCCGGCAATTCCCTTAGATAAACCGGGTACTGCTCGTTTGTTGTATCATACGAAGCGGTTAATTCCAGGGAAACAGGTCCGGCCACTCCTTTATTTTCAAGTTCACTCAGCGCTGCGGTCAGGCTCTGAAATTCATTCCCTATACCGATAGAGAGAAGCCCCGATCTGCCGACAGTGATTTTTCTGTTTCCGGGCGGTTCGACAGTGTCCGGCATAGATGATGCCAGTCCTGCAAAATCAGCCGATTTAAAACCCGCGTCAATAAAATTACCCGCGGTTGCATTTGGCTTAAGGTCATAAACCAGCCAGAAATAGTGATAGCCGTTTGTTAATTGCCTGCTGCCGCTGAAGGTAAAAGCAGTATCAGGTGAAATTATAACCGTTCCGAATTCTTCAGGCTCATTCATTACCGGTGAACTGCCGGTGTAATAAACCCTGGCTTTGTCTATATCATTTTTATTCGTCGTAGTAGAAAGGTTAAACTTTAACGCGGAAAGAGTAGCAACCGGATCAGGAGAAACCTGCGCGATGGTTAAGCGCAACACCGGCTGATCAATGCTCCCCGCGGGAATATTCATTGTTATCTGGTCTGCCCTGACTTTTATCGGCTGCACCGGCGGAGTAAACGTATATTCCAGCCCCGGATTAAGAAATGCAACTGAGTTTACGCTGTTGTTCGCAGTAACTGTCGAGATTGCGGGAACTGCCCCCGGGGTAACACTGATAAAATGCCCCGGTCCGCCAACTTCATCATTAATTCCTATAGAAGCTGAACCGCTTGCGGGAGCCTGCATAGCTCCATAACTGAATTTTACTGCGTTTGTCCCCTCAAATAGTATGACCTGAAAGTTCACACGATAACTAACCGAACTCCAGCCGGAATTTTTCCACTGAACGGTAAATACCCTGTTTGGCGCCGTACCGGAAACTTTATACATAATAGAGCTTGAAGCGTCGCGCTTAAGGTCGTCCCAGAGCGGGCATAATAATGGCTTGGAGAATGTAGAGCCGAGATCATTCAGCCACCCTGTTCCGGTATACGAGATACCCATCTCAAGCCAGCCGTTTGTTGAGATACGGGCATTATTGTACGCTATTCCGTTATACACAAAAGTAAACGGCAGGCTTATATTTTCCCCACCGTCATCGCCTGTGGCAGTGCTCTGAGTCCCGTCACTGATCTCCGAATAAGTTGAATTTGATGAGGAGAAAGAATAATTAGCAGCCTGTGCTTTTACTGAAGGAGATGCGAAAAGGAGTATAATCTGACTTAAGATAAGCGTTCTGTATAGCCTCAAATTCAAACTCTGGAAAGTAATTCTGGATTTCATAAATATCTCATCATTTTATTAGTTTATCTCTCAATGCAATGCCTTTTGTTGTCAGACGGTATTTTTGATTTTTGCTGTTCGGTTTCTCAGGAACCGTCATTTCAATCAAATCAGCTGATAGCGCTTGTTTTAAATATGACTCCCGAAAATATTCTCTGTCTTTCACCCTAAGAATAACTTGAAGATTTTTCCTTGACATTTCAGAGTTAAGTACTAAGACAAGTTGCTCCACTTGCGGGGTAACTTGCGGGGTAACTTGCGGGGTAACTTGCGGGGTAACTGGGCTGGCAACTTTTGTTTTCCTCCAAAGTATTACCCTGAATGCTTCTTCCTGAACCAATTCGGGTTCCTTTAAGCCCGCCTCAATGCAAGCATTCACCATATCCGGTATTCCAGTCCCCATACGTTCAATGTAGCCGGAAAGATAGAGAGGTTCAGCAATAAGGGGATTGGCGGGATAAGAAGCATGAACTTCTTTTAGTTTTGAAACCGGTAAATGGTATGGTAAAATACCCGGATTCCATACCTCAACCCTATTGCGAAAAATCATAATCTGAATAGAAGCGTTGCTTGTATAATCTCTGTGTGCAATCGCATTAACTATTGCTTCGGTTACCGCAATTTCCGGAATTTCATATTTAGTGGGAACGGTAACCGATTTACTCCTGTCTCCAACAAATAGGTCTATTCGCGACATAACAAAACCAACAGCTTGATCAACCAGTTGAAAAAGATCGCCTTTATAGACCTGGTATGAGGGAATGGGCTTACTAACTTCATTACCGTGAAACATTGCGCAGCGAACCTCAGAAGTAATAAAGAATCGTTGAGGCTGCGTTCCAAAAAGAAGGACTGCGGCATTTGTAAGCATACCATTCCTCATTAGGTTTAGGTGAGTTAGGATTTCCTCGGGTGTAGCATTTTCGGCCAAAGGAAAACTTCTCTTCGCTCTGGCTTTGCGGATGAATGAAGACATTCTTTCTTGATTTAAATCGTTCATTTTAGCTTCCCTGCAAACGGCAGAATCAAATGGTGCTGTGCGAATTAGTTCTTTTTCTTCAAGAAGGTTGATAAGAGATGCATAAACCGAGGTTTTTAACTCAAAAAAATCACGGAACATTCTCCTGACAACAACAGATTCTGCCTTTTTAATCAGATGTGATAATTTAGGATGACGGTCTTTATCATTATGACTGCTGATAAATATAAGCCGAGTTTTATATTCTTTTGATGCTAGATTAAATTCCATCTCTGTAGGTGATAATCCGTCCGCATTCTCTGACCCATATTGAACTCCAAATAATCCAAGATAGATATCTGATTGTCTAACCTGTTCTAAATATGCGGTTGAGGCTTTCACATCAGCAGCAGGTAGTGTTTCAAAAATAAACGGCTCAAAAAAGCGGCCCAGAAGCGCGTCTGTTAGCAAATATTCATATAGTTCTTGCCTTTCAAGGGCAAATTCAGATTGAACGCTGCTGATGAATATTTTTAATTTATTCATTGTAAAAACGTGGAATAATTAAAAATTTTTGGTGAAGATACATTTAAGTTAACAATTAACCTTCACCGGCCACCCGTTAGTTGAGATACGGGCATTATTGTACGCTATTCCGTTATACACAAAAGTAAACGGCAGGCTTATATTCTCCCCTCCGTCATCGCCAGTCGCAGTACTCTGAGTTCCGTCACTGATCTCCGCATAAGTTGAATTTGATGAGGAGAAAGAATAATCAGCAGCCTGAGGGAATGTCATAGAGAAAAGGAAACAGGAGATAAAAAGAATTTTTTTAATCATAATTCTATCTGTGGAAAAACAAAAAATAACTTTACTAAATATTACGGATAAACATTTTAGCGGCGTTGGTCAAAACCAGGCAGCCCGCACTTATCTGAGCTATTGCCCGGGGCACCCATCATAAAAGCCATTTTACCGCATCATCATAATCCGTGAAAACAGAGACCGAGAGTCCGCGGTTATTCGCGACAACTTCATAAAATTTTGCGTCCGGAAGAAATGAAGGGTTGCAGACAATTGCTACTTTAACAAATGTTTTTACGTGTTTGGCGGCTTCGGTTGCCATCTGAAAGGTTTCTGCCGTCGATATTTCGTAAACAAGTTCACGCTCATCACAGAGGATTCGCTTCTTTTTACTACTCAGTACCGCTTCAATAATCGCGGAAGAGTATCTTTGCGCTTCTTTAGCATTATCATCATTACCCTTAGCGGTTACTTTTAAGTGCTCGCCGGCATCCTCTATGGTAAATTCAATCGGCATTATCACCTCTAATAATATTCATAAATGACAGTTATAATTTTCTAAGGAAAAATAACTAATTTCTTCTATTTATTGATACCTGCATATCAGAATCTTTTGCTCTGCAATTTCGCCTTCTCAGCCCCGCTGAGGCAGGTAGAAACCGCCCGCGTAATTCCGCCGGTTCCCGAAAGATTCATCCTGGTGGTGTAGGTCCCCATCAATTGGATTTTATGGAACAAAACGGAAAATTCTTCAGTACATCAGTTAAGAAGCATATATTAGAACCTTAAATTTAATTTTTCCGGAGACTGAGTTGAAACACTTACAATATATAGTTCTTGTTTTTTTGCTGGTGGTTGTTACTGCCGCCGCGCAGGAACGCGGAACAACACGCAGCCAGGGAAAGAAGCCGGTAAAACTAAGCCCGACTGACGCCCTTGAATATAAACTGAATGAGATGGACGAGCTGTATTTATCAAAACTGCGAAAAAATGATTACAGGAAAGCAGAGGAACTGCTTTCAGAAATGTATTACCTGCTCGATCTCATACGCGGCAAACTGGATCCGCCCCCCTATATGCCTATGATAATGCCGGAAGCAGACCTGCAGAATCTTTTGATCGCGCTGAAAAAGGAATCATTTGAAAAGGAACAGCTGAATGTGCTCGGAGTAGCCGCCAGATACGGTTACTTCTCGGTGGATCAGTTAATCAGGATAATAGATGTTTTCACTTTCAGCAGTGGCAAGATTTCTGCCATAAAAATTGTCTTTCCAAGGGTTGCGGATAAATACAATTCTTACAATCTGATAAACGCGTTCACGTTCTCATCCGATAAGGAAGAAGCAAAAAAAGTGATTGACAAGGGGGAATGACTCATTTATCCCGGAGCGACTCCCGGTTTTTTTCCAAATAAAAATTTCAAAGGGCGCTCAAGGCGGTTTGCCCAGGCGGACTCAGTATGAAGCGCCCCCCTGTCGAAATAGTAATCTATGTCGTCTCCGATGATATACCCCTTCTGCGTTAATAAGGAAAACATTTTCTGAGCGTCGCGCTTTCCGTCATCGCCGCTGTCGAGATAAATTTTTAATGGTTTCCGGTCCCCCTGGTAACTCTCGATGATTTTAAACATCTTTCCGTTGTCGTAGTAAAAAGAACTCGAGAGCGCGGCGGCTTTCATAAAAATATCTGAACGGTACCATACCATCAGGAATGAGGCGAGTCCCCCCATAGAGGAACCCATCACGCCGGTATTCTCCCTCTCCTCAGATACCCTGTACTTTTCTTTAATGAACGCCCGCAATTCTTCAATTATGAACCTCCGGTATTCTATCCCCTTTTCACTGTCACTGTATTCTTCGAGCCTTTCGGGCGTATTATATATCCCCACGACAATTATTTCCTCAATCTCATCCGCGTTTATAAGCCTGGTAAGCGTTTCATCCAGACGCCAGTCGGATCCGGCATAAGAGGTCTTTGGGTCGAATATATTTTGCCCGTCGTGGACATAAAGAACAGGGTATGATTTCCCTGTTTTCTTTTGGTATGAAGGAGGGAGCCAGACTATAATGTCACGTGATGTTCCGGTGAACGCGGACTGAAATCCGCGGTGATACTCAACCTGTCCTGTTATGGCTTCGCTTCCTTCAGCGGGTGATTTCTTCCTCACAGGCAATTTTTTCAGCGCCGGGGAAGACTTAATAGGGTCCATTGATTAAAAATTTCGTGCAAATATTGATTAAATTGGAAGGCATAAAATAACAATTTATAGATATTCAAAAAATTATTTAGCAGGACTGATGCACAAAAACATAATACTCTGGATTGCCGCGGCTATTATCACTTTCCTGGCGGGTTATCTTAACTCCGTCACCGGAAGCGGACTGCCGCTTAGCGGTACTTTCGGAATTGAAGGGAAAAAGACAACTTATAAATTCGATACGTATTATGACGGAAAGCAGCCGGTGCCCGTGGCGATCAGAACTGACCGTGACAGCCTGAAGGGAATAATAATTTATAAAGAAGAGAACTCAGCATCGTGGGATACTTCCGTAATGAAATTCAAACCCGGAATGCTGGAAGGATCAATGGATATCAGAACAGCTCCGGGAAAAGCGGAATACAGGGCGGAGGTATTTTCCAACGATAAGACTTATAAGATTCCGTACGAGGGCACTGTCCGGCTTCAGGTTATGGGAGCAACTTCGCCGATAGTAACGGGATTATTCTGGTTCTGCCTTCTGTTCGCGCTGTTCCTTTCCACCAGGACAGGACTTGAATATTTTGCGGAAACAAGAAATGAAAAAAAGCACGGAATATTCGCGGCGATATTTTTTATACTTTACGGATTCGTTGTATCCCCGCTTTTGATATCATACCACAAAGGAGCGATAGCACACAGCGTCCCCGGCCCCGCAGAGATATGGAGCATTAATCACATCATACTTCCGGTGCTCTGGATTGTTTCGCTCATCGTTATGTTTAACAGTAAACATCAGAAGATAACCGCGCTGACAACATCCATCCTGACAATTCTGATTTTTTTATTACTCCATTAACACGCTGCCATTCATCAGATCATTTAATATAAATAATTTTCCCGGCGAATGATTCATCTCTGATATTAATGCGGTAGAGATAAAACCCCGATGAAAGATTTATTTCGTCAGCATCGATCCGAAGAATATTGGTCCCTGCCTGAGTGATAAATTCTTTCCGGTGGATAAGCGAACCGGTAACATTGTAAAGAGAAATTGATGAGAATGAAGGTTGGGAGTCTGCTATCCTGATCTCTGTACTGTTATTACCTTTACCTCTAAATTTTCCAAAAGGATTGGGATAAGGATTTGACACAGCAATTCTGTTGAATCGGGAGCTTTCGCCTGAACTTTCAAAACCTGAGATTATCCCGTTATGAATCCTCAGATTATCCAGCAAAATCTTTCCGCTGTATACCGAATCAACTATACCGCCTGTTTTAACTGCAAAAAACGTAAGGCGTTTTAACTTTGCGGGGTGATTAAAACTTGTACCGAATTTATTGATCGCAACTTTAACGGTTTTCCATCCGTACTGGTTTATCAACGCGGAACTTGCGGAATTAACCGAGAAAACCTGCCCGTCGGCATCTTCGAGCATAAAATTAAATACGTGCCCATTACCATTGCCATATACATCAATCAATATGGAATCAGGCTCGCCTGTCAGCGGATAATTACAATCAAGATAAACACGGTGCTTATCAATCCCCTGATACCTGAACCTGTATTTAATTTCCATAGAACCGGGAGGGGTTGTATATGAAGAATCAATAAACTTAAGTACGTCAATGGTATCGAGCATATTAAAGAACGATGGGGTAAACTGAGTAACGCTGTTAAACGGTTCTATCTCCAGATAAGTGTATGCTGGTTCAATCGTGAAGATGTGTGAGTACTGAGTGAAATTATATGTACCTTCTACTCTGCATAGCCCCGGAGAGAGCGCCCTGAATCTTCCGAGCGAATCAATTTCTCCGTTACCGGTTGTTACCGACCACTGCACTAGTGAACTGTCTATGAAAACGGTTTTACCTTCAGGCGTTAATCCCCTCATCGAAAAATTTATTTTCTGATTAACTATTACAGTATTGATTATAGGGGTAATCTCAAGGTAAGTGTTGGCAGGCAGTAATGGCTGAGAACAGTAATATGCAGGGGACGTTGTGTAACGCACTGTCATAGCGCCGTCCTTATCGTGGATATAATACTCCTGCCCGGTTGATTGTTTAACATTCAAAACCCTGGCGGCGCCAAAATTATAAATCAGGTTCGCCTCTCCGCTTTCGTGCCAGAATGCCCACACAGGCTCGCTGCCGGCGCCGAATACAAAACTATGCGCTCCGCTGTTCGAGGTTGATGAAGAGTACGGCCGGTCACCAAGCGCTGACCTCATTATACCGTAATAGTTATAAGCTGGCTTTGGTGCATATGTGAAATCAACTATTCCAAAATTATGTTCATTATTCGCAGGGTCTTCTCCGTCATTTTTATAGTCATACCACGATATCATTTTTAATTCCGGTATCCTCCTCCCCAGCAGATAAACCCGCGCGAGGTATTCAGCTTGTTTTGCCTGTGAGACATTTGGCCAGACAGAACTAGTGGGATATCCGATCTCGGTAAGGTAAATCGGTTTGCTTCCGGTAACCGCTTTTAAACTATTTACATCATTCTGAAGATAAGTTTCAGGCGCTTTATCAACACGGTACTGATGGAAAGAAACCGCGTCCATAAATGCACCGCCTCCCGCGTTAAACACCTGCGTAATAAAACTGAGCCAGGAAATGTAAGGAGCCGGATTACCCTCCGCCGGCGAAGTGGCGCATCCCATCACCGTTATTGTCGTATCAACTGATTTGATTACAGGATAAACTGACTGAAGTAAAAGTTTATATTGCTGCGCGTTGGGTGCCGGATCCCAGAACATAGGGATGTTGGGTTCGTTCCATATTTCATAATATTTCACCCCTTGCGGAGCATAGCGTTCAACCACACGCCTGCAGTACTCCGTAAACGCCGCACGGTTACTGTCAGTGGTTACGGCGGATCCCGCGTGGGGAGCGTAAAGAGGATTATTGTAGTTGAGAATAAGCAGCACATCTATCCCCCTCTGCTTCGCGGAATTAATGTAATAATCAAACAGCGGATGAAAGCTGTAAACGCCCCGGGTCGTTTCTATGAGAGACCAGTAACATTCATCCCTTATCATTTTTATTCCTGCTGAACGGATTCCGTTCAGCATTGTATCTATAGCAGCTGAATCAATATCAGCACGGTATATCTGGCCGAAGTGTGTTTGTACTGAGTAAAATGCGGCGCTTTCCTGGGCGAAAGAAAAGGGGAAAAATAAAAGAAAAAATAATATTGCTTTTTTCATACTACAAACTTATGCACAATCCGGCACTTATCAATAAAGTTTATAACTCCGGGTCCTCTCTCTGTGCTTTCACGGCAGTTGATTTTGCTTCCAGTTCTGAAGGAGCATACCCAAAATGATTTTTAAAGCTGCGGGTAAAGTTTGACTGGTCTGAGAACCCTACATTCCAGGATATTTCCTTAATGCTCCCCTCCCCTCTCGATATCATTTGCGCCGCGGTTTCAAGCCTTCTTGTCCTTACAAGCTGCCCCGCCGGCTGGCCGATCAGAGAATTAAGTTTCCTGTTCAACTGTGACACGCTCAGATTCACCTCCGAGGCAATTTTATCAATTGAAAATTTCTCGTCGGCGAGGTTGCCGTTAATAACGGAGTTAACTTTTTCAAGGAAGCGGCGGTCAACAATATTTCCGCTGACTTCTTCCGGATTGAACGTCCCTTTGCGGCTGTATTTCTCACGCAGGTTTTTTCTGAGCTTGAGCAGGTTTTTCACCTTCAGTATCAGTTCCTGCGAACTGAACGGTTTAAGGATATAATCGTTACTTCCCGCTTCAAGCCCGGCGAGTTTATCATCTTCATCAACCTTTGCGGTAAGTATGATCACGGGAATATGGCTGGTTACTGCATCCGCCCTTATATTCTTTGTAAATGTTAAACCGTCAACTTTGGGCATCATTATGTCAGTGATTATAAGATCCGGGATAGATTCCTTTGCCTCCTCGAACCCTGCCTCGCCATCCCCGGCCTGGAGGATTTTATACTCATCCCTCAGGTTTTCGGAGATAAACTCCCTGATATCAGGATTATCCTCCACTATCAGAACTGAGTCGCGCCGGTCCTCCTCGTCATCCGAAACGATTTTTTTAATCGCTGCCGCCGGGAACAATACATCAGCGGACTCAGCATCAGTAGTATCATCACTCAGTCTTTCAATCGTAATTTCGGGACCCGCGCCGGTAAAGTGCGCGGTGCCGGTCAGAAGCGAAAAAGTAAACCGGCTTCCTTTTCCGAGTTCACTTTCAACTTCGACTTGTCCGTGATGCAGTTCCACCAGTTCTTTTACAAGTGAGAGCCCGATGCCGCTGCCGGGCACTACTGAAGGATCAATGTTTTCTATCCTGTAAAAGCGGTCAAAAATATATGGGAGCAGCTCTTTCTGTATCCCTACACCTGTATCACTTACGGTGATTACAACCGCGTCAACATCTTTCCCGTTGTAATAATCGCTTTTCCTGCTAACCTCCACCATTATCTTTCCCCCTTCCGGAGTAAACTTAAAAGCATTACTAAGAAGATTAATTATAACCCTCTCCAGTTTTTCCTTATCGGCGTATATAATTAGTTTATCAAAGGCAGATGAAAAGCGAAGGTTTATTCCCTTTGTATCCGCAAAGGACTCGAAGTTATAAGAAATCAGCCGCGTGAATTTCACTATGTTTATCGGTTCTACTTTCAGCTTTAACTTACCCGCCTCCATTTTCGATATCTCAAGCAACTGATTGATCAGGTTCAGAAGGCTTCTCGCGTTTCTTTGTGCCATCTCCACCTTTCTCCCGATATTTTCCACTACTGGATTTCTGGTAAGGCTTTCCAGTTGTCCGAGTATAAGAGTCAACGGCGTCCTGAACTCGTGGGATATATTTGTGAAAAACCTGGACTTCATTTCATCCATCTGCTGAAGTTTTTCCGCCTGTATCTGCAGCAGTTTGGTGCGCTCACCGATAATACTCTCAAGCCTGACAGTGCGTTTGACAAGATAATTAAACCGCCAGCGGGTAATAAAATAGACCGCGGCAGCCGCAAGCAAGGTATAGATAAGGTACGCGTACCACGTAAGGTACCAGGGAGGAAGAATGATAAAAGAGAAAGCAGCGACATCACTTTCATTTTCAGAGAGGTCAAATGATTTTAATTTAAAACTATAGGAGCCGGGACTAAGGTTAGTATATTCTTTAACCACGGTTCCCGATGGCAATGACCACCCCTCGTCAAATCCATCAAGTTTATAACTAAATGCAAAGTTTGAAGAATGCGCGAAATTGACTGAACTGAATTCGAAACGTATTGCATTATTCGCGTATATAATTTCCGCCTTTCCTTTATTACCCGCTGCCCGCCAGTTGTTATCATCCCCGATAAATAGCAGCGAGTCGGCGCCGATATAGATATTCCTGATCCTGGCAAAATCTTTTAACGCTCTTGTGTCCGGTTCACTGATGGCTTTAACATTCAGGGACACTATCCCGTCTGAACCAAACAGCCAGAGCAGATCATTCCTGCGGAAAAGCGATACTACGGAATTCTCATTTTCAAAATCAAGGTAAGGTTTCAGAAGGTTCAGAAATTTAACGGTGTATTCCCCTTTAATATTCTTCCGGACAAGTGACGGAACATTCCTGTGCAGGGTGGTACTGCCGCTTAGCCAGATGTCTCCGTCCGGACCATAAAACAGATCGATTATGTTTTTATACCCTGCTTTTTTAGCTGCTCTTGTAAGCTGATCTTCCTCCATTACATTACTATTAACAAAATAAAACCCGCTGCCGGAGGAGGCATAGATTCTGCCGTCTATACTGTATACACGGCTTTCTGAAGGTCTGTCGCTCTTTCCCGGAAAGTTAATAGTCTGAGAACGGTAAACGCCATATTCTTTATAGATCCTGATAATCTCCCCGGTAAAAGTACCAAGGAATATCTCTTCTTCATTAGTCTCTGCCATACCAACGATCTTCGGTTTCAGATCAGGAAGAATACGTTCGGTTTTCCATCCGCCGTTCAGTCTGGTGGTTTTAAGCAGGCCTGTTTCAGATCCCTGGTAGACAACGTCACGGTGTACAGTTGACCGTAACAACAAATACACCGGCCCTCCCTTATAAATGAGAACAAGATTATCACCCGCTATCTCATAAAGGCCAAGAGTAGTTCCCGCAAGAAGTTTATCTCCAAATTCCGCGAATGACCACACTTCATACACCGAGTTGTCAATATGATCAAATATTTTTGTTTTATTTCCACTATTGATATTTCCGGAGAGTAATCCGGTTGTGCTGCCGGCATAAATATGGCCGTTCCGGAAATAAAGGTCATTAACGGAGCCTTTCAATCCTGATATTTTGGAAATAGTTTTGACGGGACTCGGGTAATAAAAAGAAGCGATCCCGTTCTCAAGGCCGATCCAGACCCTGTTCCTGTATTCATACATACAGAGTACTCCGTCATCGTTAAGCCCGTTCCTTGTATCAATGGTCCTCAGAATTTTCCCGGACTTATCCAGCATAACCATACCCCCGGTCTGGGTTCCGAGAGCAAGAATGCCATCGGAGAGTTGTCTGCAGCCTTTATATAACAAGGACTTCTTTATGAAACCATCCGCTTCGGTCCTGAACCTGCCGAAAGACTGGCCGTCATATACAATCAGGCCGTCGGAGACAGTGGCAAAATATATTCCCCGGTCGCTGGTAATATCGGGGAAGAAGTGGAACATTCTCATATCGCCGAAATAATCGCTACCCTCGATAAAAATAAATTTACTCCCGTCGAACCTGTACAGGCCGTTACCGCGGGAATAGACAATAATCTCGTTTCTGATCTTCTCGGACGCATCTATCCGGAACGGGGCTTTAATTAGTTTAATCTCTTTAGCATTATTTCCAGTGGCAGGCTCATAGATGTAAACTGCGGATGAAGTAATAAAAAATACGCGCCCGAGATTAAAACACACATTCCAGACATTCCCTATGGTTTTAACCGCGAGGCTGCTGTTTTCAAGCAGTGAGAAATATTCCTTTTGCCCCCTTTTATTTATTTTAATACAACCAAAATCATTATAGGAACCGACGTATATTGTTCCGTTATCATCCGTGGTGAGAGACCGCACTACCATATTCTTGATAGGGATGAGATTCCATCTTATTCCGTCATACTCAAGCAGCCCTGCCGAATTCCCAATGTACAGTAAACCATCCGCGCCTGCCACTATATCCCAGTTCTGATTATGCGCCTTATACTCACGCTGAGGATAATTGGTCACATTTAACTCGCCAATATCCCGCTCATCAGCAAACTGCTGGCCCGCGGTGCTGCCCGTCCCCGCGCAAAGCAGGAGGGCAGCAATAGCTATAAAAAGGAATAATTTATTCTTACACATCACCGCTAAAATTAATAATAAAAAAGGAATCAGCAATCAGGGAGAAGCCTTAAAAAGACCACTCGCCTCATAATTGAATCCGCGCCTGTGTAAAAAATAAATAGTGGCTCCCGGCTGCAAAAGGAGAAGCCTTTTTTTTATGATCTATCACACTCCCCTGTTTGCTTTTCACGAGGCAGCATCTTACTAAAAGATTTTTAATTAAGAGCAAGCCTTATTTCCGGATTGAAGATGATGGGCGGATTAAGTAAAATTTTATACTTTTAATATGCGCGATGCCTTTGGAAAGCGGGCGAAAAGAAACTTATTCATTATTTCGCTGACACAAACGTTTAACACTTGGCAATTATTAACTTCCGGCAATCGAAACTATCTTATCTTTATTGCATGCAAGAAATAATATTACTAAAATTGTTAAGACAATATCATAATTTCATTGCGTGTCATTTGGTGAGTATGTCTTTATATAAACACAGAAAAATTCCGCCCGAACCGCCATCCCTGCTTCCCACGCTGGAGCTCCCGGCATTACTACGGTTTTCCGTTCAGGATGATAACGGCTTTTCATTAAATAGTATTTACAACCTTCCGCTTCAATTCCACGCGGATCTTAATAGAAAAACAATAATATATTTTACACAAATCTTTGAGCCATAAAAATGATTAACCGCGCCATATTATTATTCCTGCTCCTCCAGGTTATCATATCACCTCAACCATTCGGAACAGGCGCGTTAATTGAAAGAGAACTTTATGCAAATTCACCCCTTCAGGCGCCGCTTATGCGCGGCTCCTATAAAGACCTGCCGAAAGCAGTAAGCCTTAAGCAATACTCCCCCGTGCCCGGGAATCAGGGCAGATCAGGCACGTGTGCAGGCTGGGCAACTGCCTATGCCTGCCGGACAATGCTTGACGGCATTAAGTACGGATGGGATAAGTCAAACAGCACGGATAACGCATACTCCCCTTCCTTTGTTTATAACCTCATCCGCGCGCAGGATAATTGTGAAGGCGGCGCCAGCATTGTGGACGCACTTAATGTGCTGAAGGATCAGGGGGGAGTAAAAATAAATTCGTTCGCCTATGACTGCGACAGAAAAGTTGAAATGACTGATCTCGACAGCGCGAGCCGGCATAAAATCGTCGAGTACAGGCTTGTAGCAAGTTATGAAAATAAAAATCAGACAATGTTCGTGAAGAAAAGCCTTGCGGAACGAAAGCCCGTTGTGCTTGTTATGGATATCCCCGAAAGCTTTTTTGAAGCGGGTGAATTCTGGGTGCCCGACAGCAGTGAGTATGAAACGTGGGGGAATGGGCACGCTATGGGAATAGTTGGTTATGACGACTCTAAAAACGGCGGCAGTTTTGAAATTATCAATAGCTGGGGCACATCGTGGGGCAAAGACGGGTATACGTGGATGAGATACAGCGATTTTGATTTCTTCTGCCTCTACGCGTTTGAGCTTATTGATGTTTCCATTAAAGACCCCAACCGCCCCGACCTTTCCGGAACCATCCTCTTCAGAGAGAGTAACGGTAAAGAAATGAAAGCGGACTTTAACGGCAGTTACTTCTTTATGGAAAAAGCATATCCATCCGGCACTTTATTCGAACTTTTCGTTTCAAATAATGAACCGGCTTATCTCTATGTTTTTAGTTCGGACCTGACCGGAAAAATAACAAAGGTTTTCCCTTACAATGACCGGATGGTTGCTTACCTGCCTTACAGTCAGAATGATATTGCTATCCCTGATGAAGAGAGTTACAATATGCTCGATGAAACAGAAGGGAAAACATACTTTTGCTTCCTCTACTCAAAAGCCAGGCTTGATATTGATAAGGTATTATCGGATATAGAAAAACTTAAAGGGGGTTTTTATGAAAAGGTACGGAATGTTTTAAGAGATGAAATAATTGATTTTGGAACAATTGAATTTAATTACGAAAAAAAGATCAGCTTCAGTTCAAAAGGAAGTATGAATAAACTGATCCCCATAATTATTGAAATAGAACATAAGAACAAATAAAAGGAGTCAATTATGAAAACGCGGATTGTTTTCTTCGCTGTGCTATTGTTTATTTGCATTCCCGCGATAAACGCACTTGCCCAGGAAGTTAAGTACATCGGGTTTGAGCCGGGAGACGGAAAAGTATTTATCTACTATGAAATGTTATCCTGCGATGAAGGAACTGAGTACAACGTAAGTGTAAAACTAAAACGTAAAAACATCCCGACGTTCGAACTTATTCCTTCCACCGCATCCGGCGACATCGGCACCGTGAAATGCACACCGGGCACAAAAACCATTGTCTGGCTGACTACACCTTCAGAAGAAGCAAGCCTGGATGGTGATGATTTTTATTTTGAACCAAATATAAAAGAAATACCAAGAGGCGGTATTGCCTGGTATTATTACGTTGCGGCCGCGATTGTGGGTGGCGGAGCGTATTTTCTTTTAGCGAACGGCGGAGATGACGGTGGGACGCCCGCTGCGACTCCTTTCCCGGCACCCCCCGGCAGGCCATAACCGGATTGGAGCAGCAAAATGAAAAAGATATTTATTATTCTGTTGTTACTCACTGCGTCCCTCTTTGGACAGGGAACCGGTGTTACTCAAACCGGAAGCCTCTTTAAGAAAAAATCAGCTTCGGTAAAAGAAAGCAACCCTCCCATTCTTATTATGATCAATCCGTACCTTACGGAAGACTCCGTCTTTACGACCACGGAAAAGAAAGTTACTATTCTCGGGAAGATAAGCGATGAAAGTAAGATCAGCTCACTCTACATAAACGCCAATAACGTTGTAGTTAGTCCAACCAACGAATTCAGTTACTTTATGGATCTGGCGCCGGGAATTAATCCTGTAAACATCGTTGCCGCGGATGAGCACGGAAACATCACGAAGAAATCTTATAAAGTGAACTATAACTCAGACCGCCTTGGACCCGTAATTACAATCACCGAACCTGTTTTTATACAGGGCCAGGAGTATTTTCACCGCACTGAAAATATCACCATTAAAGGTATAGCGGAAGATGAAACCGGGATACAGAACATACTTGTGAACGAAACGAAAGCCACGGTCACACAAACCAAAGAATTTTTCGCGCAGGTAAAACTGACTGAGGGAAAAAATATGCTTCTGGTGAAGGCATTTGATATGAGCGGTAATATTACCGAAAAGGTGCTGACGATAAATTACAGTTCAGATACGGACGGACCATCGCTCACAATACTTGAACCCGCGGTTACAAGGGGCAGCCTGATTGTAAGCAAAAAAGAAGTTCAGATTGTGAAGGGGCTGGCATTTGACCGGAATGGCGTAAAAGAAGTACTCGTTAATAGCCGGCCTGCTGCCGTGAATGAAAAAGGAGAATTCACGATTGATATGCTCCTTAATCTCGGCGATAACAGGATAATTGTCAAGGCAATTGATAAAAACAATAACTCAACCATTGATACCTTCTTTATAACCAGGAAACTTGAAGAAATTATAGCCGCCGGTAAATACTACGCCCTCATCATTGGTATAGATAAATACAAAGGGACGTGGGCTCCGCTTCGTAATGCGGTAAATGATGCCAAAGCAGTTGAGTCGTTAATTAAATCAGAATATAAGTTCGATGAGATTATTTCGATGTATGACGAAGATGCCTCCAGGAAAAACATCATTGAAAAGATGGAACTCCTAAGCACCACCATTACTAAAGATGATAACCTGCTGATATTCTATAGCGGACACGGCGAATATAAGCAAACCCTTAGCAAGGGATTCTGGGTCCCCGCCGATGCAACTACTAAATCCGTCGCGGAATATATTTCAAATTCTGACCTTCAGGATTTTCTCGCCGCGATACCTTCAAAGCATACGCTTCTTGTCGCGGATGCCTGTTTCAGCGGTGATATTTTCAGAGGAAGAACAGAGGAAATCCCTTTCGAGGATAGCGATAAATACTTTAAGGAAGTTCACAAAAGAGTATCACGGGCAGCGCTTACAAGCGGCGGAAACGAGCCTGTCACAGACGGAGGAAGGGACGGGCACTCCGTCTTTACTTACTATTTCTTAAAAGCACTAAAGGAAAATCAGAAGAAATATATGACTACCGGACAGGTTTTCAATGAACTTAGCGTGCCTGTGGCAAACAATTCAGAACAAACGCCAATTTATATGCCGATAAGTAAAACCGGCGATGAGGGGGGACAGTTTATTTTTATTAAAAAAGATCAACAGAAATAACGGAGATACTATGAAAAAGATATTTACAATTTCACTGTTTCTGATATTTAATGCCGTGCTCTTTGCGCAGATTCCAGGCCTGATCTCTTATCAGGGCTACATTACGGATGCAAATAACATTCCCAGAAGCGGAAACGTAATAATTACTTTTATTAATTAGTGTCATTGTAAGGAAATAAAATGAAATTCGATTATTTAATAATTTTCTTTTACTTGCTTTCGTTACCACTTATCGCACAAAGCAACGTCCCTTACAACTCAATTAACTGCGGAGCTGTTAATAACGGTTCGAACACTAACGGCACGCACTTGATGAGTACAACAGGAGAATCCTTTAGCAGTAACGGGCCGCAATCCGGCGTGAGGCTGATAAGCGGATTCCTTGCACTGAAAGTCTCACTCGCGGAAGCAAAAATTACGGTAAGCCAGACTGACACTCTCAACTTCGACCAGGTTACATTGAATACCCCTTCACAAAAATCATTTATTATCAATAATACCGGTGAAATTAATCTTACTGTAATCAGCATCATATCTTCTGACACGGCTTTTAAGGTGAGTCCTAACAGCAATTTCACCGTCGCGCCAAATTCACCGCAACAAATAAATGTAACCTTCACACCAAGGCAGGAAATAACTTACACTGCGAACCTGGTTATAAACCACAATGGCGGAGGAAGCGCGGTTACCATTCCGCTGAAAGGTTATGGCACAGCCGTTGCACAGCCGGTTATTAATCTCTCAACCGCGTTATTGTCATTTGGCGCAGTGAAAATTAATAATTCTAATTTGCAGACCTTCACCGTCCGGAATGACGGGCAGGCTCCGCTAATAGTCAGTTCCCTTACTGCTACTTCGCCGGGATCATTTACGCTCAATCCGTCAACCTCCTTTACCCTAACAACCGGCCAGCAAAAGAATATAGACGTTACATTCCAGCCACAGACAGCGGTAATCTTTAACGACACGATCAGATTATATCATAACGCGCCCGGAAGCCCTTCGATAATTCTTATGCAGGGTACAGGTGAGCTGCCAACTATCACTTACCCTGATACAATTACCGTAAGTAAGTCAATAACCTTCCCTGATGTTACAAGTTCCGCAAGTTACAGGCTTGTAGGATTACCGGGTAATAACGACCTCTCAATCTCGCAGTTTGTCGGTTCGGGTGACGCGGGGAAAGAGTGGAATGCATATCTGGATAACGGGGCTAATACAAATTATTTTGAATCTTATTCCGCGGGTAGTACAAAATTCAACTTCAAACCCGGCAACGGTTTCTGGCTGCTTTCAAAGAATGGCTTTAATGTATCATCAAGAAACGTAACCTCGGTACCATTGGCAACCGATAACAGTTATTCAATAACTCTCAACGCAGGCTGGAATATTATTTCCAATCCGTTTGACAAGGCTGTACTTTGGTCAAATATTAAAGCATTTAATAACCTTCCGGCAAATGCGTCAATCTATTCCTGGGCAGGCAGTTATCCCTTCCCCGGCGCTACGGTGATGCAGCCCTACGAAGGCTACTATTACAGGAATGACGCAGGCGCAGGCGCGATAATTAAAATTCCGTTTATCCCTGCATCCGGTATTGCAAGGGAGCAGGACAATAACACGTCTTTCGGCGAGAAGCATATCAGAATTGAATTAGTCCGGCAGGGTGAAATTCTCGGCACGGTCGCTGCCGCTTTCGCTCAGAGCGCCTCATTGGGTATGGATGATATTGATATCATTGCACCTCCGGGGGATTTTGAGGTTTCCGGTTTAAGGATCATCAACAATTCTTTCCCTGAACGGAGCACCCAATTATTCGTGGAAGCGCGAAATATATCAGAGGTAAACCACGAGTTTGCTTTTACCACGAGAAAAATGAAAAACATCGAAGCCTCACTCCGGTTCACTCGCGCTGATGAATTTCAAAACGAGGTTTACCTGTACGACACTGAAATGGAAATGCTCTATAACGTAAAGGAAGGCGCTGATGTTGCAGTTCCGGCCTACTCAACCGTCAGACAATACAGATTGATTCTTGGCACATCAGATTTCATTCAACAGAAGAAATCAGAAATAACACCTCTACAAACCCGTCTGATGCAGAACTTCCCTAACCCTTTTACCCGGACAACAGTACTAAGATACAGCATCGCGGATGAAGGAAGAGTCACAATCAAACTTTTTGATATTCTTGGACGGGAAGCAGGATTACTGCTTGATGAATATGCCAAACCGGGATCGTACGAAATAGTTTTTTCCGGAGAAAAACTTGCGGGAGGAGTTTACCTCTGCGAACTTGTTTCCGGAAAAACCAGATCAATGATTAAAGCAACAATAATAAAGTGAAATAAAAAGTTTTTTTGAAAGGATATAAAATGAAAAAGTTAATAATAGGAATATTGATATTATTCACATCTGTTTTATTCGCGCAGATTCCAAAAGTGCTCTCTTACCAGGGTTACCTAACTGATGCAGGCGGTACCCCGCGAAATGGTAATGCAATAATTACTTTCAAACTTTACGACGCCCCTTCCGGCGGGAATATGTTATGGAGTGAAGTGGATAAGACGGTAATCGTGGAGAAGGGATTCTTCGCCACGCTGCTTGGCAGTCCTACATCCTTTGGCTCTCTCGCATTTGATAAACAATATTATCTCACATTGACCCCACAGGGAGAAAATGAAATAACACCAAGAATCCCGCTAACAAGTTCTGCGTACGCAGTTAATGCCGCTTCAGTTGCTGATAACGCGATAACCACATCGAAACTCGCTGCGGAGGTTATGAATGCTTTAGTACCCATAGGGACAATTATCATATCCGCACTTTCAGAAGCTCAACTGAATACATTAATGGGTGGAAATACAGGACGATGGAAAATCTGTGATGGTCAGACTTGCTCCGGTACAACTTACGCAACACTGACCGGACGTAGTACCGTACCGGACTTGAGAGGAATGTTTATCCGAGGCGCTTCAAGCCAGCAAAAGACGGCTTCAACCGGAGAGCTAATTACTTACAATGGAAGCTCTGTATTAACTTTTCAGGAAGATAAAGTGCAGGGGCACGCACATACAAACGATGCACATTACCATTTAACAAATCACTATCAAGGATCAGATGTTGCACATGCCGAATTTTGGGGAGGAGCTGGTCAAAGTACCGCCAATCCACACGGAATTGGTCGTTATGGTAATAGTCAGCAGATGACATCTACCGAAATAACCATTAAAGCGCCAAGCGCATATAATAACGGTACACCAAGAGTAAGCACAGAGACAAAACCGGCGAGTGTATCTTTTAATTATTTTATTAAAGTTAACTGAATTGGAGATGAATATATCTATGAGAAATTTTTTATTTAGTTTTCTTATTTCATTTTATGCTTTGGGGCAAATACCAAAAGTATTATCATACCAGGGCTACCTTACTGATGCGAATAGTATACCTCGTCACGGAACCTTTATAATTACATTCAAACTTTATGACGCTCCTTCAGGAGGTAATCTGTTATGGAGCGAAGTGGACAAATCAGTAAATATCGAAAAAGGGTTTTTTGCTACATTGCTGGGAAGCCCAACTTCATTTGGAACACTTTCCTTTGATAAACAATATTACCTCTCACTTACGCCGCAGGGAGAAAGTGAAATTACGCCCAGAATACCGCTGACAAGTACAGCCTATTCCTTTAATGCCGTTACTGTTTCGGATGGAGCAATCACCGGCCCTAAGATATCAGACAACGCAGTAACAGGTACAAAACTGAGTGATAATAGTGTAACCTCAAGTAAAATATCAAATTCCACTATTGCGAAAGAAGATTTAGCCGTTAATGTAATAAGCGCTATGCTCCCCGTAGGCACAATCATTTCATCGATGCTTAGCCCTTCTCAATTTAACACTGAAATGGGGACCACCACATCCTGGGTTCCGTGTGATGGCAGAAGTGTTGCAGGTTCAAATTATGCTTCGCTTGTCGGTTCTAATGTTCCAAATCTCAATGGGATGTTCTTGCGAGGCACAGGATCACAAACTGTTTCCGTAAGTATTGGTGGAAATATCACTTACGACGGCGGCGCTGCAGGAGTATTTCAAGAAGATAAAGTTTTGGAGCACGGTCATCAATTCTGGTTTGGAGATGATAGTTCCCCGGCAGGAGGACTCAATTACCCGCGTATGTCAACCAGAACAAATTCTCCGAACATTGATCTCGGAAGTCCTGTCAGGGGATTAAGCGGATTTTTTAGAAATGCTTCGGAAAATAAACCGGCATCAGTATCTGTTAATTACTATATTAAAATAAACAGATAAAACACGGATGTAGCTCTAATTTATTATGGATTTGGTAGAAATCGTTGAATCTATCTAAAGAGCGGGTTTTTGGGTTCAAGATTTTCAACTAACACCGACAAATTGGCAGACTCTGCGAAACTCCCATCGTCTTGAAAGGGAAATGGTTTTAATACTTCCCTCTCCTAAGTCAGGGAGAGTGAATGAGGAAGAGGCTGGACAATCAAAGTATTGTTCAAATCCAATAAATTCTGAAGAACCGTTACTATTTGTCCAGTATACTTTGCGAATAGTATTACTAAATGACAACTTTACTAGACAAATAGTAATACTATTCGTCCAGTTGACGGGAAATGGGTGCGGTTTTAATCAGTAATTATTACCTGCAGGAGGAATCAGGCAATCCTGACCGGTAAAATTCACCGCACCACGCTGCCCCTAAAATCATCAAAACCCTCCCCTCTCTCCTTAAAATTCCGTAAATTTACGCTTTAATTTTCCGGAGATTTACTTGATTAACGATACACCAAGAGTGCGCTTTGCTCCAAGTCCAACCGGCTACCTTCACGTGGGCGGGCTGCGAACAGCACTTTATAACTACTTATTCGCTAAGAGAAACAATGGCAGGTTTGTCCTGCGCATAGAGGACACCGACAGGAACCGCTACGTTGAAGGCGCGGTTGAGAATCTTATTAAGGCCTTACAGTGGTGCGGACTGGAATATGACGAGGGTCCGGATAAGGGAGGTGAGTACGGTCCGTATATGCAGTCGCAAAGGCTTGATATTTATAAAAAGCACGCGCTCGAACTGGTTGATAAAGGGAACGCGTATTATTGTTTCTGCACCGCGGAGCGCCTTGAAGCGCTCAGGAAAGAACAGCAAGCTGCAAAACTACCGCAGGCAAAATATGACAAGCACTGTCTGAATCTTTCAAGAACTGAAGTTGAGGCAAAACTTGCCGCCGGTGAACAGTATGTAATTAGGATGAATGTCCCCGCCGCTGAGAAAGTTGCTTTTGTGGATGTCATCCGTGAATATGTTGAGTTCGACAGTAATAATATAGATGATCAGGTTTTGATAAAAAGCGACGGCTACCCTACATATCACCTGGCAAATGTTGTGGATGACCACCTGATGAAGATCACCCACGTTATCCGCGGCGAGGAATGGCTCTCCTCTACTCCGAAACACGTATTGCTTTATGATTTCTTCGG
>JABWCL010000020.1 GCA_013360295.1 Ignavibacteriaceae bacterium
GAACTGCTTTCGAGTATCAACCCTTTAATGACTCCGGTAATAGTTGCGGCGACCGATAATACTATCCTGCCTCCCATTGAGTAGCCGCATAACACAGCATTATTCTTTATTATCAAACTCAGAAATTCTGAAATTAGTTCTGTTAATCCCTCCTGCGTATAATAATAAGACGCGGAGGGTTTATCACTCTTCCCGCAACCTGGTAGATCCAGAAAATAATAGTTGTGCTGTCTGTTAAGTAATAATTCAATCTCCCCCCAGTCAGAGCTGTCCCCGGTAAAACCGTGGATAAAGACAACATTCAATCCTTCCGCCTGATTTATGCTGGCATTATAAAACACACTAATATCTCTAAAACGGAAATACATAGAATATTACTTTTCTCTGGCTAAAAATACGAAAGGTACTACGAATAAGGAACTTAAAACGAAAGTTAATCAGGAATCTAGTTTATCCGTAAGGGCTCTTACGTGAGCAAGGACGCTGTTCCCAAGAGCGTCCAGGTTATATCCCCCTTCAAGAACCGAAATTATAGGACAGGACATCTCCTTCGCCAGTTCAGAGATAATATGGGTAAGTCGTGTGTAATCTTCTTCGGTTAACAAGATATCTGCAAGGGGGTCATCCTTGTGCGCGTCGAAGCCTGCGGATATAAATACCAGTTCCGGGTTGTATTCTCTCAAAATGTTTGTTATATCCTTCGAAAAAATTTCTCTGTATACATTGCCGTCAGTCCCCGGATTCACTGGGAAATTATACGTAAACCCTTTACCGACGCCATTCCCCGTCTCATATCTCATCCCGGTCCCGGGATAAAGGGGATGCTGATGAATACTTATAAACAAAACATTCGGATCTGAATAGAAGATTTCCTGGGTACCGTTTCCATGATGAACGTCCCAATCTATTATCGCTACACGGTTGTAACCTTTAACTCTGGTGGCATATGCTGCCCCGATGGCAACATTATTAAATATGCAAAAACCCATCACCCTGTCCGATTCAGCGTGGTGCCCAGGGGGCCTGATACAGCAAAAGAACCGTTTCGAAACCATTGCCGACGCATCATCCACCGCGGCAACAACACTTCCAGCGGCACGAAGCGCCGACTTAAGTGATCCCCCGCAAGCATAAGTGTCCCCGCCGTCGAGCATCGTTGCCTTCTCTGCAATCGAATAATTCACATAGTCCCAATGCCTACGTGTATGAACTAATTTCACCTGATTTTCAGCAGCAAGAGGTGCTTCTTTAAATAGCCAGTTCTCCATTTTATTCTGCATCAAGACGTCACAGATTCTTTCTGTTCTCTCCGGTCTCTCCACATGGAATTCGGCAGATTTATGCAGCAGGCATTCTGTGTGATGATATATGATGACCATATTCATCATTTTTTACCGTATGAGGCTATAATATCACAAATCTCATTCTGCACTTTTAACGCAGTTCTTAATTGAGAGTAATGGTTCTGCATCATTATTGAAAAGGAATACAAATTATTATCCATATCTTTTACATATCCTGAAAGACAACTTACTCCGCTGAGTGTGCCCGTTTTTGCACGGACATTATTAAACGCCTTTGTCTGCTTCATTCTTGAAGCCAGGGTACCATCTACGCCGGCAATTGGTAGAGTTTCGTATAACTTCAGGTATTTCTCAGGATGGTTGTAATATAAATATTTTAGTATTCCGTTTATAAGTTCCGTGCTGACAAGATTGTAGTGTGAAACTCCGGATCCATCAACTATCCTGTAATTCGAAGGAACAAAACCCGAACCTTCAATAAGATCATAAATATATTCTATTCCCTCAGTCGCGTTTAACCTGCGTCTATTCTGCAGCATACCTAATTGAATAAGTGTAAGTTCAGTACTTAAATTATCGCTTGTTTTATTAACATTAGTCAGAACCTCCATTATACCCCTTTCTTTCCGATAAAGGGATACAGATGTGACACTGGTATCTCTAAGTAATTTCTGTCCGGTGACTTCTATGCCACTGGCTCTGAGCCGGGATTCCAATAAACTCAGGAAGTATCCCGCAGGATTAAACACATTCAACTTGATTCTTATCCGGGAATAGCGGTCATAGCTGCCTTTTATAATGATGTCATTGGAGCGATTCAAGAAATCCCGGGTAACGGTGAGGTTTGAACCCTTCAGGGAATCAAAGGAGGCGTAATTATAAATAGTAACGAAATCTGCTTCAGGTTCAGTCCGTACTACAAGTGAATCGGCTTCCCTGTCAAAATATACCTCAACAATTATACAATTATCGTTGATACTGAGGGGGGTAAGATATGGTGCGTCAGTAGAAGGATCATCATCCCACATCCATCCTTTCCCCCAGAAAAGCGAATCCATCAGGCCGATATCCCCCACTAAATCTCCTTCAATACGTCTAATCCCCTTGCCTTGGAGCGTCAGAATCAATGTATCCAGATCCCCTGTCACAAAATCAGGATCGGCTCCGCCAGCGACTATTAAGTCACCTTTAATAACACCCTCGTTCATAATTCCGTTATGACCGAACTCCGTTTTGTAATTATATTCTCCGGGAAGATTAATCAGCGCGGCAATTGTCGAAAAAAGTTTCATATTCGACGCTGGGTGAAGAAGGAATTTTTCATTCCTTTTATAAACTGATTTATTTCCCGTAAGGTCGAAAACCTCAACGGCAGCCATACAGGTATCAAAGTAGGGTTGAGTCAGGAGTGAATCAATTCGGCTTGCAATAACATTTCTCTTCTGAGGGAACAGAAAAGCGGAGAAGAAAATGAGAAATAAAAAAATCTTCTTCATCTTAAAAATAACTCCTTACTCTGAATTTAACTTTCATTTCTTCTTCGGTGAATTTCTTTGCCTTTTCAGCATCAACTTCCGGTAAATCAACTATCGTCATAGTAACCTCTATACCAGAGTCTCTCACCTGTTTCGTGAATTCAATCATAACATCAAACATTTCCTGGTCAATTCCCATAAGTTCGGCGTATTGAGACCTGGAGATTGTGTTCAGACTCACCGATACTTCGTCTATCAATCCCTTCATTTCAGAGGCAATATTTTTTTTATTAATGTAACTTCCGTGCCCGTTTGTATTCAACCTGGTACGTCCTCCCTCTTGTTTTACATATGCGGCAATCTCTTTTACAACGTCCCACCTGATGGTAGGTTCTCCGTAACCACAAAATACGATCTCCTTATACTGTGCCGGGTCGCCAATTTCATTGATATAAACTGACGAGTCAGGCTCCTCAGACTTCTTTAACCCAAGATCATAATCCTTTATTGAAGGATCGGTTTTCCGCGAACAAAAAACACAATTTGCGTTACAACGGTTTGTTATATTAATGTATAACGCATCATAGAGTTTATAGGTATATTTCCCGCCTTCTCCGCCGTTGATCCCATACAATCTAAAGGCATTATAGGAAGTTCTGTCAATCACTTCCTGCATAGCCATTCCTTTTATCTCAGCAATCTTTTCAGCAACAAGCATTACGTTTGAAGGTTCATTGCGTTTCCCTCGGTGCGGTGCAGGAGTCATAAACGGAGAATCCGTTTCCAGCAGCAGGTTGTCAATACTTACACTTCGAAGGATATGACGGAGGTCATCAGCTTTTTTAAAAGTTATATTCCCTGTAAATGATATATAATACCCCATACTTATATATTTAATCGCGTGCTCAAGCGGTGCGTTATAACAATGAAGATGCCCCTTCAATCCTTTGCCGCAATAAGATGAAAGGATCTCCAAAGTATCATCATCAGACATTCTGTTATGGACAATTACAGGAAGGTTGATATCCGCTGCGAGATCAAGCTGTGACCTGAAAGCGGAAATCTGTTTATCCTTCGGAGAAAAATCATAATAATAATCCAGTCCGATCTCACCTATTGCGACAATTTTCCTCTCTTTTGCGAACTCTTCAATGTTTACAATATATGATTCATCCCACTCCGCCGTGTCATGCGGATGTATTCCGACGGCACCATAAACGATATCATATTTCTCACAAAGTTTAACAACCTGTTCACAACTCGCCAGGTTAGTCGCCGGCACGATTATCGCGCCAATATTTTTTCCACGGGCTCTGTCAATTACTTCATCAAGATCATTAATAAAATCGGGATAAAAAAGATGAGCGTGAGTATCAATCAGCATTATTCTACCTTAATATAGTAATTCTACTCCCAATGAAATATTCCTGATCGGGGCAAGATTACCGATAATTTCTACATAGTTATAATTAAAAATATTATTTACCGTAAGATTGAGCCTTACCGGAACCTCCCATTTAAGGATTGTGTAATTCAGTCCCGCGTTGCTGACAACTACCGGTACCCGCTTATCCCCTTCTTTAACAATCCCCAGTTCAATCAATTCATTATCGATTTCCTTTACCTTGCTGGCAAACCTGGAATCCAAATGGAGTTCAAAATTCCCATACTTAAATCTCAGGTTGAAATTAACCAGATGTTTCGGACGATACTTAAGTTCTTTGTTCCTGGTAATGTCTTTTGTATCCAGCCAGGTATACCCTAAAGTATATGTAACGCGGTCAAGCAAGTATCTCCCTTTTACTACAATATCTGCACCGATTATGCGGGCCTCCGCGACATTATTAAGCCGCACCTTACCGTCAGTCAGGTCAACTTCCGGTTCGATTAATCCCTCGTAATCATTCCTGTAAATTGAAAGATCAAACTCAAGGATATTGTTCGGACGGAAGAGTATACCGGCTTCATAAGAAGCTGATTTTTCAGGCTTCAGCCCGGGGTTAGCTTTTATAACCACGCCGCTCGCATTGGTTGTGGTATATATCTCAGCCAGTGTGGGAGCCCTGAAAGCAGTACCTGCATTTAGCCGGTAATAAATGGATTGATCTTGTTTATAATTAATTCCAATTCTGGGAGAAATGTTGTCGACTACATCCAAACCGCTCGCCTTGTTCCGGTCGTATCGCAGACCTGCCACAGAGGTAAGATCACTTATTCCTTTATATTCAACTTGAGAGTACGCTCCGATTCCAGTAGATGTAGGATTCGAAAAGATGTTCGATCTTACCACACCGGTAAGAATTTCTGCTCCGCTCAGTATTTTAATTTCTTCCCCAAGGTCTGAGGCAAGGAAAACTTCATTCCTGAGTAAATTTGATACTGACCGGTTCGCTGAAACACTTTCATCCCTCCAGTCAGTATGGTAATGACTGCTTCTGAAACCCAGGAATAGTGAGCTGGACAATTGAGAATCAAAGAGTAATGCGTTAATACTCCTGAAGGAATTCACTCGCTGATCGCGGTCTTCCTCCCGAGGGACAAGCGCATTTCTGGAGTCCTTCCAATAGATAAAATTACCACGGTACTGATCGAGACTTGATGAAAAGAAACTCATATTTGTATATTCTGAAAAATTGTATTTCACTTTAAAGTAACCTGTCAGCCTTTTGTAGTAATCATCTAGTCTATATCCCTGACTTGTCTGATTTTTAAGTGAAACAGAATATCCAAAATTCGGGATCGAGTTGCTGTGAGAGACTGTAACCCCGCTGAAAGCTCTGTATTGACCGCTCCAATCCCATTGACTATGGGAAGGTTTGTCATACAAACCATAAAATGTCTTAAGTATGGTAAGTCCCTCAGTTGTAATATCGCGGGTTTGCATATTTATAACCCCGCCGATCGCGGTTGACCCGTACAACGAACTTGCCGGCCCTTTGACAATCTCAACATTTTCGAGATCGTAGAACGGTATCATTTCCCAGATTATCTCACCTGTATCTCCGGTATACAGCGGTATTCCGTCCAGCGCAGTCATAACCCTCGTTCCGGCTCCTCTGCTGTAACCGCTCGAACCTCTTATACTCACCTGGTCGAGCGTAATATTTACTCCGGGAACGGATCTTAAAACATCGTCCACACTCTGAACAGTCCGGGCATTTAAATAAGAATGGCTCAATAACTCGGTTGCATATGGCAGAGCGTCGATGGCATGTTTGTACTTCATCGCCGAAACCATAACGGGTGCAGTAACTACCTCAACAGATACCAACCTTACCTGATGAATTTTTCCGGATTCGATATCACTAATTTTTACTCTTACAGTATCCGGATGGTATCCGAGCGAAGTTATGATAATCGTATAATCCTGAAGAGGAACTCCGGAGAAAGTAAAGACTCCTCTGAGGTTCGAGGTAGCGTTTGTGTTCAATTCTGTAAGGGAAGCTCGTGCACCGGTTACAGGCAAACCGTTTTCATCGGTCACTTCTCCGCTGATATTTCCAAACTGGGCAAAAGTAATTCCGGTAAACAGTATAAAAAATAGTATGTATTTCATAATTATTCCGGAGGTTGTGGAGGCGGATTATTGAAGTCGCAGATTATATCAATATTTTTCGTAATACTTTTTTCAAACACTGAAAACTTACCCGGTGCAGTTGTATCACTATTTGCGTAATATACACCGATCACATACCAGGATGACCTGTCCAAAAGTATTTCTGCAGAATACGAAATTGCGACCGCTGTATACGAGTAATCTCCGGGGGTAATCTCAAAGATATCCGCAAGCCTGTTTGCCTGTGAATCGTAACTATACGAAGAGGCGCCGATAGGGATTGAATCACCGACAAACGCAAGATTCAACGGATTAAAGTCACCAACTGTATTGAGTGGATTTCTGAACACAACAAGGTGTGCTCTCTGGATTCCTTCCGGCCAGTCGCCGACAAATGTTACCTTCCCTGAAAAACCGGGCAACTCAGTAACCGGTCCGGATGGTTCAAGCCCACCACCACACGAAGTGAAGATGACCAATGAAAAATAGGCGATAAATAAAATTAGTTTTTTGCTTTTCAAATGCAGAATTAAATAATTTCTTTGATTTTTTTTTAATAAAGAAGCTAGTTATTTATAAAAACAGCAACAGGGAAACGTATATCCAAGTATTCCTCTGTATCAACGGTTTTGATTTCCCCGGTTTGCAGATTACCCAAACAAATATTACCGGTACCAAATTTTGTCGCTCCCGTATAATAAATATAACGTTCATCGGGAGAAAATGAAAACTGAGGATAGACTCCGTCTGTGTATGCAGCATTCTTGAAAGTCGAAATCACCTTCAGGTTCTCACTATTTACCACAACAATTTCCGCGTGGATCATATCCAATTCTTCAGCCAGTTCAGGGATTTTTTTAATGCTGTAAAACGCGATGTACTTACCAGAAGCAGACCATTGCGGGGCAAATGCCTCGGCGTTGCTGCCAGTGACGTATAAATCATTCCTGCTTGTGTTAGCGCCTTTCCCCATTTTTATACTGTAAATATTATTCTGAGACAAATTGGTGTATATAAATTTATCACTCTTTGGATGCCAGACCGGCTGGAATATACTCTGTCCGATTTGATAAATACTATCCTGCCGGAAATTATAAACGAAGGTCTGACCTTCACGCGAAAATGTCAATCCTTCTGAAGACGGCAGCCAGGTTATTTGGACGTCCGGGGTAAACTCAACCTCGAGAAATTTCACTCTTTTCAATTGGGCATCCACAACCTCTATCCCCGTGGATGTGTAGTAGGCTAATAACATGCCGTCGGGTGACGGACTCCCTCTGAATCCTTTATTTTCCTGCTTTAGTTCTTTTCCATTCCAGTTGACGCTCCACATAAACCTGTCACTGTTGAAAAAAACTTTCTCTTGAAAAATAAAAGGAAGATAGGACTTGTTAAATCCAAGATCATTGATTTCTCCCAATGCAATATCGAGTACCCCTACCCTTATTTCATCGTTCATAAAATCGCCGTACGTAATCAGAACCCCGGTATTCTTTTGCGGGTAAAGATTAATTAATGCGAGCAGGAGAATCAGGATAACTTTCTTCAAACAACCTCACCGATAGTAAATACCGATTCCCCAATTGAAAGAGTAAAGTCGATAATATTTTTCACGTCGTCTTTGGAAACGATAACAATAAGTCCGATACCTAGATTAAATACTCTTCGCATTTCATCTTCAGCAATCTCCCCGACAGTCTGAATTAGGTTGTATATCTGTGGCCTCTCCCACGAAGTCCAGTCCACCTTAAGTTTCTGATTGCCCCTTAAAATCCTGTACGTATTCCCCTCAATTCCACCACCGGTAATGTGGGAAAATCCACGAATGTCAAACCTGTTTTTCAGTGATTTTATCAATGAGAGATAGGATTTGTGAATTTTCAGAAGTTCATCAGAAAGTGTGCAGTTAAGTTCCGGAACAAACTGATTAAGATTGAACCTGGATTGAAGCACTTTACGGGCTAGAGAATATCCGTTCGTATGCAGCCCGGAAGACGGAAAACCAAGAAGCACATTCCCTTTCTCAATCCGGGATCCGTTAATAATTTTATTCTTTTCAACTATGCCAACGATGGTTCCGCTCATATCGTAATGGGTGGTTTCGTATAAACCAGGCATCTCTGCGGTTTCTCCCCCGATCAGGGCGCACCCGTTCTCACGACAAGCGAGTGCAAAACCGTCTACGATTTGCTCCATTACTTCAGGGTGAAGTTTGCCAAATGCAAGGTAATCGAGGAAAAAGAGCGGTTCAGCACCGCACACTGCAATATCATTAACGCAATGATTCACAAGGTCCTGTCCGATCGTGTGATGCTTTCCGGACTCTATGGCGACCATAAGTTTAGTACCGACACCGTCAACACTTGAGACCAGAACCGGGTCAGTGTAGGCGTTTTTATCGAGATTAAAAAAAGCTCCGAACAAGCCGATATCGGAAAGTACATTCTCAGAAAACGTTGTTCGGACTTTCGATTTTATCCTTTTTACAGCTTCGTCACCCGCGGAAATATCCACGCCGGCAGACCGGTAATCAATTCCCAAGTATGCTCCATATAATTAAAATAGTAGGCATAATTTACATATTTTATGTGACAAATTAACAGTATAACCCGTAAAATGACCCAAAAATTGACCAAATTAGCGTATATTTGCAGTTTACTATTTATTAATTTTTCAGGCTTTAGTGCTTCACCAGCTATCTGACAGAGAAAAAAATGTTCTGAGGTACGTCATCCAGCAGTTTATCCTGACGGCTGCACCTGTGGGATCAAGGAATATTACCAAGAAATACGATCTTGGCTATTCCCCTGCCACGGTCAGGAATATTATGGCTGATCTTGAGGACCTGGGATATATTAACCACCCCCATACTTCTGCCGGAAGGGTTCCAACCGACAGTGGGTACCGCTTCTATGTTGATGGCCTGATGGATTCCTTTGAGATTCCCAGCCAGGAGAAAGAGAAAATAAACTCGGCTCTTCAGGGAACTCTGAGCGATACTGATACTCTCCTCTCAGTTGTAGGTAAGATACTTAGTGACATTACTGATCAGCTCGCTTGTGTAATATACCCCAGGTTTGACGCGGGTAAAATGGTAAAAATCCAGTTGATCAAACTGTCATCTAACCGATTGCTGGTTATCATCACAGTGGAATCCGGGCTTATTAAAAAGATCACACTTGAGATCGATTCGGAAATTTCTGAAGAACAAATTATCCTGGCTGAATCACTGATCAATGAAAAATTAGCAGGTCTCACGTTGTCCGAAATCCGGAAAACATTTAAGGAGAGGCTGAGCGATACCCCGGTGGGCGATAAGCCGATAATGCGCCTGTTTTTTGATTCTGTAGATAATCTTTTTACCGACGTAAAAACCAGTGATAAAGTAATTCTGGCAGGCGCTAAAAATCTGCTCAAAAAACCTGAGTTTGAAAATGCCGAACACTTCCAGGGAGTGGTGGAATTAATTGAAAATAAAGATATAATTATCCACATCATTGAAAAGTCGTCCGAGAAATTGCAGGAAAAGGTTTTTGTTTCGATAGGTGCCGAAAATCCGTCCCCGGAGTTATCACACTTCAGCATTGTCGCGAAGGAGTATATGAAGGATTCTACACCCGGGACACTGGGAGTGATCGGACCGCGGAGGATGGAATATGAAAAAATGGTTGCGATAGTAGATTTTGTATCAACAATATTATCAGAGTATCTTAAAAAAGGATAAATAACAGAAATGAATTCAGAGGAAATGATTAACGAAGAAAAAGAAAAAATGATTGAAAATGATAATGAAAATAGTGCTGTTCCTCCCGGTGGAACTGAATCAGTAAACGAAGAAATTAAAATAAATGCTGATGCTATCCCATCGGCAGATGAGCCGGACGAAAAGATCGCAGGTCTGGAAGCAGTCATAAAGAAACTTGAAAACGAGTTGAACACTGCTAATGATAAATTTCTCAGGAAAGTTGCCGAATTTGATAATTATAAGCGCCGGATGGAACAGGAACAATCGAACCTGGTTAAATACTCGAGTGAAGGCTTCATTTCCAAAATACTTCCGGTGGTGGATGACCTTGAACGCTCACTGAAGTTCACAAAGGAGAGTGACTCGGCCAATACTGTACGCGAGGGGGTGCAGTTGATCTTCGACAAATTCCTGAAAGTACTGAATGAACAGGGCATCAGGAAGATCGAATCAATTGGCCAGCATTTCGATGTTCATCTTCACGAAGCAGTAATGATGATGCCCAGGGAAGGTGTAGAACCTTTAACAATCATAGAAGAAATTGAATCAGGTTACTATTTTAAGGATAAAGTGCTCAGGCACGGTAAAGTAATTGTGGCTGCCGCCCCCGAAGATGGGGAAAACGCTGCGTCAGATACCGAGAATAAGGAATAATTAAATGCAAAAAAGAGATTATTACGAAGTACTGGGTGTTTCCAGGGATGCATCTAAAGAGGAGATTAAAAAGGCGTACAGGAAGATAGCGATGCAGTTCCATCCCGACAAAAATCCAGACAACAAGGAAGCAGAAGCCAAGTTTAAAGAAGCAACCGAGGCTTACGAAGTGCTCAGTGATGAGGAGAAGAGAAAACGATATAATCAGTTCGGGCACAGCGGAATGCGGGGCGGGCAGGACTTCCACGGCTTCTCGAATATCAACGATATATTTTCTCAATTCTCAGATATCTTCGGGGGGTCATCTATTTTTGATGATTTCTTCGGTTCTTCACAAAGAGGCAGATCGAGAAAACGCGGTCAGGGTACTCCCGGATCTGATCTGCGAGTCACACTAAAGCTGACTCTCGAGGAGATTGCAACCGGAGTTACAAAAAAGATCAAAATTAAAAAATATGTTAAATGCGACTCCTGCGCGGGAAGCGGCTCGGATGGCGGAGCCTCCGTTAAAACCTGCCCCGTTTGCCAGGGATCTGGTGAAGTTAGGAATGTATCCCGTTCGGTCTTCGGGCAATTTGTTAACATTCAGCCCTGCTCTAATTGTAACGGAGAAGGAAGCGTAATCGACAAGCCTTGTAAAAAATGTTATGGTGACGGAAGAATTGCAGACGAATCGACCATCTCAATTAAGGTCCCGGCCGGCGTGAGCGACGGTAATTATATGACTTTGCGCGGTGAAGGTAATGCCGGCTTAAGGAACGGATCGCCGGGTGATGTCATTGTTGTATTTCAGGAACTTCCACACGAGTCCTTCAAGCGGGAAGGTGACGATATCATTTATGACCTCTTCATTAGCTACCCTGATCTTGTTTTGGGAACTGAGGTTGAAGTTCCGACTCTCACGGTGAAGGCCAAAATTAAAGTTGAAGCCGGAACTCAGGTCGGTAAACTTTTACGGATGCGCGAAAAAGGAATCCAGCACCTGAACAGTCACGGTGCCGGTGACCAGTTGGTCAGGGTTAACGTCATTGTTCCGAAAAAAGTAAATGCTCGCGAGAAGGAATTGTTGAAAGAACTTCAGACTTTGCCGAATGTTCAGCCAAATACCGGCAGCGACCAGGGATTCTTTAAGAAGTTCGGGCTTTGAAAAATCACCTGCTGAAACGGTTGGGAGAAAAAGCCGGGTTAACAAACATCGAGCTTTCCGGTCTGTTTTTTTTCTCAGTGATGATTTTAGCGGGAGTAATGATAAAGGTAATTGCCATTGATGAACCGTCATTCCGTCAGTTCGATTATTCAAAACAGGATAGTCTCTTCTTAAAGCTTAAGGCAATTAACCGGGATATTGATTCTGTCGTCCACAGCAAATCCGGGAAAGAGATTTTTGCCGGAAAGTATCTCACCGGTGACCGAAAAATAAATCTGAATATCGCTTCGCAGGAAGAACTGACGCTGCTTCCGGGAATCGGAGAAAAAACAGCAGAAAAGATAATCCAATACAGGAAACGGATCGGGCAATTCAAAAGCAAGGAAGAAATAATGAATGTTAAGGGGATTGGTGAAGTAAAATATTCAAGGATCAGGGATAAAATTACTGTCGCTTCTCCGTAATTCGGAAAATAAATTACCCTTGAATCGTAACCATTTTATATATTAATTGTGTTCGCAACATATTGAAGTTTTATGAAATACCTTCTTATTACATTTTTTATAGCTCAGTTGGGCTTTGCTCAGAGCGCTTTTAATTTCCTCCGGGTTGATGTCAGCCCCAGGGCCGGTGCAATGGCCGGAAGTTTTGTGGCAACAGTGGATGACCCTGATGTTATTTTTTATAATCCGGCAGGAATTAAAGACCTCTCAGGAGTACCGGTCTCCTTCACTTATACAAAACACCTCCTGGATATGAATATGACCGCCCTCTCTGCGTCTTATGAGTTTAAGAATATTGGTAGGTTCGGCCTGGGAATCAAATATGCTAATTATGGAGACTTCACTGAATACGATGAGTACGGAAATCAGTTTGGAGAATACGGTGCCGGCGACCTCGCTTTATTAGTCGGATATGCAAACGAGATCAGCGAGAATTTCAATTATGGTGTTAACGCGAAATATGTTTACTCTTCAATAGCAGGATATTCTTCGACCGCATTAGCAGGAGATATCGGAGTTATGTACCTGATCCCGGGCGAGAGGCTGAACATAGGCTTTGCAGTGATGAATGTTGGTACACAACTACAGTCCTATATCGCCTCGGAAGAGGAACTCCCTCTGGATGTTGTTTTTGGTATTTCAAAGCGGTTGCTCTATCTTCCTCTCCAGTTCCATGTTGACTTCCACAGGCTTAACAGGTCATCTGAGGGTTCTATAACATCAAGGCTCAAATCATTTACTTTCGGAGCCGAGTTTACTCTGAGCAAAGTTCTGAAATTAAGATTTGGTTATGATAATGAAAAAAGAAGTGAGCTTAAAGTCGGAAGTTTCGCGGGATTAGCAGGCTTTAATTTTGGAGTCGGATTCAATGTTAAGGACTATACATTTAACTACGCCTATTCCTCATTCGGTGAAATAGGCGCGCTTCACAGAATCGGTGTAAACAGCACTTTTAGCTTCTAAAAGTCTGTTCCTTATTACCTGAACGGGGTTTCCAGATACTGTTTTGCAAATGCCCTGGATGCCCCATACTCCCTCATGTTCATTAATCTTCTGTAGTACGTGACCGCCTTTTCACGTTCGCCGGTAGCATCATACATCATTCCAAGATATAATACTGTATTTATCAAGAAACCTGTTTCGCTGTTCCCTTCAAGTTCATTGCAGAGAGTTTCACATCTCTGGAAAAATTTCTTCGCGGAATCCGGAGAATTCGTGTTCTTATAATGCAAGCCTAAATAATACATAGCTTCCCTCTCGGACTTTTTATTATATCCGGTATATCTCAAATTGACCTTGTTAGCTACGCTCTCAAAGATCTTGAATGATTCGTAATTGTCTCCCCTTCTTACAGCGATCCTTCCGCGCCAGCGCTCGAAAGTAGGATTGTTCGGGAATTGCTCATTCAGCATTTTAGCCCAGAGTTCGGCTTCATAAGGATTATCTTCAAACTGATAATATAGGGTCATAAGGAAATACTGTGCTTCATATTTCGCGAATTTCCCGCTCAAAGCAGTTTCCTTAAGTTGTAATAACCCAAGGGACTTATCTCCGGGAGGAAAAAATATCATCAGAGGTTTAATGAGCGGGTATTTTTCCGGGATAACCGCCGCATAATAGTTATAAATACCAAAACCTAACCTGACATCTTTATTATTGGCGTCAAGCTTTGATGCCCTCTGAACTATTGGAAGGGCCTCCCTGCCGTCGTCTGCTGCTTTAAGCCAGCTCTCTCTGGCAGCTCTTAATCTTCCTCTGAAACCAATCGCTCCCCCCTTGAAGAAAAGCGCGTTTACATCATTAGGGTTCTGATCTAGAATATCATCGCATTGGTAAATAACATCTTCAAGTTTTTGATAGAAAATGTCGTCGTAGGATTCGTTATCAAGATCAAGAAGAATCCGCCACCAGTCGATCATAGCAAGAAAAAATCTCCCCGCCGGATTTTCGGGATAATTGGCGATGAGTCCGCGGAAAGTTTTCTCTGCATCATCAAACTGAATATTATATATCTGCTTAATTCCCGTGTTTATAGTGGAATCCATGACCTCGCTGGCCGCAAACCCGGAATTAAAAACAAAAAGAAAAATTACAATAATATTCAGCTTAAACGACTTCATCTTTACTCTTAACTATTCAGTTTATCAAACAAATATATTTTAACTTTATCAATAGAAATTCTTTCCTGTACCATACTATCCCTCTCACGAACCGTGACGGTGTTGTCTTCACTGGTCTGTGTATCAATTGTAAGGCAATACGGAGTTCCGATTTCATCCATTCTCCTGTATCTCCTGCCGATAGCTCCCTTGTCATCGTAAAACACCTTGAAAGCAGTTCTCAGGTCTTCTTCCAATTTCTGAGCTGTCTCGGGCATCCCGTCTTTATTCACAAGCGGAAGAACCGCGGCTTTTACAGGAGCAATTCTGGAATTCAATCCCAGGACGACTCTCTGCTCATTATTCACAACTTCTTCCCTGTATGAATCCACGAGGAAAGCCATAAAGCCTCTGCTCGCGCCGGCAGACGTCTCAATTATATAAGGAACGAATTTCTCTTTCGACTCTTCATCGAAGTACTTAAGCGATTTTGAAGAGAACTGTTCGTGCCTGCCAAGATCAAAATCCGTCCTGTTATGTATTCCTTCAATCTCTCCCCATCCGAAAGGGAACTCATATTCGATATCCGTAGCTTCCTTTGCGTAGTGGGCTAACTTATCTGCCGGATGATCGTGATAGCGCAGTTTATCGGTGCGCATTCCAAGTTTTTTATACCACTCAAGGCGTTCCCCTTTCCAATAGTCATACCACTCTTTATCAGCTGATGGTTTTACAAAAAACTGCATCTCCATCTGTTCGAACTCTCTTGTACGGAACAGGAAATATTTAGTATTGATCTCATTTCTGAATGCTTTGCCGATCTGAGCAATTCCAAAAGGAAGTTTTTGCCTGGACGCCCCCTGCACATTTAGGAAATTAACGAAGATTCCCTGAGCTGTTTCCGGCCTAAGATACACCACTGCACCTGAATCCTCAACAGGACCAATAAATGTCTTAAACATCAGATTAAACTGCCGGGGTAGGGTAAATGTTCCTTTGTTTCCGCAGTTTGGGCAAACCATCTCATTTAGTATTAATGGAACCAGTTCAGTATCGGTAAGGGCGGCTTCAAACTTCTCTTCTAATTCTTCATCGGAAAGACTGTTCAGTCCGCCATTTATCCCTAATTTTGAGAAGTCAATGGCTTCCAGGTATTTTTTCTTCTTCTTTGAATTAATGCTTTCCCCGAGCGTATCCATCCTGTATCTCGACTTACAGGACTTACAATCCAGCATCGGGTCGGTAAAATTTTCAACGTGTCCTGAAGCTTTCCAAACCTTTGGGTGCATAAGAATTGAAGCATCCAGCCCTTCCACATCCGGGCGATAGGTCATAAATTTCCACCATTCTTCCTTAATGTTCTTAAGCATCTCAACGCCAAGCGGGCCGTAATCCCAGCAACCGTTTAATCCTCCGTAAATTTCACTGGACTGGAAAACAAACCCCTTCCTCTTTGCCAGTGATACTATTTTTTCAAGAACTTCATTTTGATTTTTCTGATTCATTTTTCTCTAATTTTTAATAATAATTGCGAAATATAACTATTTCCGGTTTTGATTTTTTATACAAATTTCCGTCTATTGATGAAATTTTTTCCTGAATGCCAACCGCACAATCAGGTCCAGCGCATCGGCGAATGAATAATCAGCAGCATGCGCAGATCTCATAAATCCTGCACCCTCCGTAAGATCTGGATTCGGATTAACTTCCAGTACATACAATTCCCCCTGGGGGGTTAACCGCATATCTACTCTGGCATAATCGTTTATTCCCATAAGTCGGCCGGCATTAAGCGCTGTTTGCTTAGCCTTCTTTTCGATGTTTTTTGGCAGATCTGCAGGGCAAACGCCCACGCTTTTGTGATAAGCCTCGTGCTCCTCATCCCATTTGGCCTCGTAGCTGACAATATTCTCAAGGTGAGGAGGCATAGCCGAGAAATCAATTTCACTGATCGGAAGTGCATGCAACTTCGGGTATCCGAATATTGCAACGTTTAGTTCCCTCCCCTCGATAAACTCTTCAATGATAATGGGTTGGAGAAATCTCTTTAACATATATTCTAACCGTAATATAAACTTGTCCTCCTCACGAATCACTGAGGCGTTTTCAATTCCCACGCTGGAATCCTCATAAGCCGGTTTAAGGATGAGAGGTAACTTTAACCCGGTATCCTTGAGTGAGATCAGCTCTTGTGTAACAATGAAGGAGGCTGTTTTGATACCGTTATTCCCAAGGATTCGTTTCACCATCACTTTATCCTGACAGTTTCTCAGGACCTGGGGAGTTGCGCCCGTATAGGGTACTTTAAGGAGGCTAAGTATCCCGGCCACATTACTTTCGAGCTTTGGAATAAACCTGAAAATCTCCATCAGATTGAACACCACGTCGGGTTTAAAAGTCTCAATCTTCTGTATCAGCGTTTCAAGGTTGTCTTCGATATTATAAATCTGTGCCGTGTGCCCTTTGCTTCGCAGAGCTAACGCAATTTCTTCAAATTCCTCATCGGGTGTGGGCAGGCTCTTATCCATAAACGGCAGGTTCTCCTGTCTCTTTGCGTGTTCTTCCGCGACTTGGTCGAGTGTTTCGTTGTAAAGAACAAGTATTTTAAGGGACTTTTCCATAGGAACTACAAAATCAAATTTTAAAGTTACAAAAATTCAGCTTTTGAAAGAATTTTCTTGCAAATAGAGTATAAATAATTAAGTTTGTGAGAATAAAAATTGGTATTATTTATTAGTGAGCTTTTACCCGCAGCCTTTTAAATATCAGTGTGGACCTTTCGCCTTGAAATATGCCCTAGTTATGCTCGGTCAGTTCAGGAATGAGAGGGAAATTGCTAAAAAAGCCGGCAGTAACTGGTGGTACGGTACAGACGAGATCGGTCTAGCCAAAGCAGCAAAGTACTACAATTGCCGGATGAAATACTTCCGCCGCGAAGCTTCGGAGGATGCTGTCCAGACGCTCATCAATCACCTCAAAAAGGGCTATCCCTGTATTCTCAGCGTTGATAACTGGGAGCACTGGCTCACTGTTCTGAACTACCAGCAGGAAAAGTTTATCGTTGTAGATAGCGGACTCGACAAGGTCATCTCCGTTTACTCCCATTACCAGTTATGTAAAAGATGGAAATATACTGAAAACGAAACAGGCGAAATAAGTTACGACGGATATGCTTTAATTCCAGAATTTAAAGTTAACACCAAAGCAAATTTTACCCTTGAGAAGGCGAAATTTGTTATGCAGAACCGAAATCTGGACCTCGCAACCAAATGGGATACTTACTTCAACGACCTGATTAATATTTGCCGTCCTGATAATCCAAACGCCAAGCGTACTCTCTCCCTCAATGAGTTCCTGCGCCGATATGAACACATAATAGTCAGCAGTGTTGCCGACTGGCATGGTACCCCAACCTACCACGAACTGGAAAAAATTCTGAATAACTTTAAGTTTATTGCCGAAGTTTATGGATTGGTTATTTACATCAGCGATCAGAAAAAAGCACTTATCGACCTTGCGTGTATTCTTATGATGTACGCCTGTGGTAAGTATGGAATGGACCCCATTTATTAGGAATTTGAAATGACAATCAAAAAAAGCCCGCTTATCCCCTCGCGCTCTTCTTCTGCACTAATTGTAATTGACTTTCAGGAAAAACTTATCCCGGCCATTTTTAACGCCGGTCAAATTACCGTTAATATCGAAAAACTGCTTTTGTGTTCTAACATTTTAGGTGTGAGAACATTCTTTACTGAGCAGAATCCGGAAAAACTGGGGGCAACTGCACCAGCAATCCGTAAACTTATCCGGCAAGAAAAACCGCTGCTTAAAACTGCCTTCAGCGTACGAGGTCAAACAGAGCTATGGGAGCATCTTTCGGAGCACGGGATAGAGCAGGTAATCATTACCGGAATCGAAAGCCACGTTTGTGTTATGCAGTCAGCATTGGACTTGATCGCGAATGGATATAGGGTCACTCTGGTAGCAGATGCCACGGGTTCCAGATTTAAGGAGAATTATGATATAGCCCTCGCCCGGATGAGAGCGGTAGGAGTGGATATTTCTTCCACAGAATCTACAATTTTCGAATTACTTGAAGATTATACATATCCCGAATTCCGGGATATATTAAAGATAATCAAATAGAGCTAAGTTATTATTTTTTAATTACTTGAGCTTTGTTTATTTTCAAGTTTCTTAAGCTTTTCCAATTCAATTATTTTTTTATCCAGGATAAGTATCTTGTCTTCAACATCCCGAATAAAACGCTCGAGTACTTTTTCATAAGGTGTCTTATCATAAAAACCACGCTGTTCAAAGTAGGTCTTAAATAACCAGTTCCTCTTAAGCGCCTCCATGTTTTCAGAGAACTTCTCTGCTCCGATCTTAGTATCCTCAGTAATTTTTATAATATTGTTCAGCACCATTCCAAAGTTTTTATCCAGATTACTGCTATCCTTTAAGAATGCTCCCAGCAGACCTTTCCCCTGTTCAACATCGTGCACAATATTATCAATTTCGAGTACCACTCTGTCCACATTACTCACGATTGATTGAGTACCCAACAGAAGTGAACTGACAACGAGTGAAATTGTATCCAGTTTTTGAGTAATAGAACTCAGGCTTGTATCAGTAGTAAGAAGCAGGCTGTTCGCATTATAATAGAACTCATCCCTGGTGAGGAATTTACCGATGCTTCCTTCTCCCCTGTTTACCCGTGCCACTATTTCAGAGAGGTCTCTGGTCATCTGTTTTGTGAATTCGATAGTGCTCTGTGTCTCTTCCACAATTTTACCAAAACCTAATGGATCTACTCCCTGGATTACTCCAAAATTTTCAACCGGGGGGGCATTTGTTGAAGAAATGAGAAGGATTATGACCTTATTCCCGACTAACCCCTCTGTTTCGATCGTCGCACGAGTATCTGATTTAATAAAACGTTTAACGTCCGCGGAAAGCCTCATTAAAACCTCTACCCTGCCAGTAGAGTCATCCACGATAGAGATACTGCTAACATTTCCCACATTAATTCCGCTCAGCCTTACCGCGGCACCTTTGCGTAGTCCTTCGATGGTGTTGAAATACGCCTTGACATTATAACTTTCGGTGAACATCGAATCCTTATCCCCGATCAGGAATATGGCTGTCACTAAAAAGGCAGTGCCGATAAAGATAAAAATACCTAGTCTTAATATCGAAGTTTTAGAAGCCATCTATTTCTCCGTTGGTTTCTTCTATTATGTCAGGACTAAAAAAATTAATTAGAAATGGGTTATTGGAAGAGATCAGCTCATTTAATGAGCCTTCGATCACAACCTTCCCTTTATGCAGAACAATCGCTCTGTCAGCAATTATTTGAGCACAGATCATATCGTGAGTGACAATTATTGAAGTCATCTTAAGTTCCTGCTGCAGATTACGAATGAGTTTACTGATTTCCTTGGTAGTTATTGGATCAAGCCCTGTTGTCGGTTCATCATAAAGCATTATCTTAGGCTCAGTAATGATAGACCTGGCCAATCCAACTCTTTTACGCATTCCTCCCGATAGCTCCGAAGGCATTTTATCAATGGCGTGCGAGAGATCCACCATCTGGAGCGCCCTTTCGGCTTTAGCGCGTATTTCTTCTTCACTGAATTTGAAATTTTTCCTGAGAGGAAATTCGAGATTTTCCCTGACAGTCATTGAATCATAAAGTGCCGCACTTTGAAAAAGGAATCCAAGATTTTTCCGGTAAGCATCCATTTCCTTCTTTTTCATTTTCAAAACACTTTGACCATATACTTCAATATTACCCTGGTCGGGCTCTAATAAACCCACAAGGCATTTCAGTAAAACGCTTTTTCCGGTTCCGCTCTTGCCAAACACCACCAGATTTTCCCCTTCGTGAACCTTAACGGAGACACCATCCAGCACGGTGAAATCACCGAAACTCTTTGATACGTTCTGGATATCTATTATCAGATTGGCCATATAATCAGGGATATTTTTACCAGAACGCTGTCCATTATCAGTATTAGTAACGATGAAACGACAACTGAAGAGGTTGAAGCCTTACCTACTCCTTCGGTCCCCTTTTCAGCATTAAATCCCTTAAATGACCCAACCAATCCGACAATAAATCCAAAGAAGAAAGTTTTTGCCACGGCAGGCAGCAGATCAACAAAACCAATCGCCTGTATAATTTCTCCTGTGTATAGTTGCAGAGACATAGCCTGAAGAAGCAGGATCGAAACATAAGAACCAATCAAAGCGATAAAATTAACGTACATTGTAAGCAGTGGCAGGATCATCGTACAAGCAATTATCCTTGTAACAACTAAAAACTTGAATGGGTCTATCGCGGACACTTCCATAGCGTCAATCTGTTCGGTAACCCGCATAGAGCCAAGTTCAGCTCCGATGCCTGAACTGACGCGGCCGGCAAAGATAAGTGCTGTAAGCACAGGGCCAAGCTCTCTTATTACAGAAAGCGCTACCATGGCAGGCAAGACCGATTCAGCCCCAAAGCGGGCGAGTATTGGATGACTTTGGAGGGCGAGAACAAAACCGATTAAGAATCCGGTAACACTCACAATGGGAAGTGTTTTAACACCGAGTTCCTCCATATGCTTCCTGATCTCTGCGAATTCATATGGGGGTAAGAGAAAATAGCGGAAAAAGCGCATCATAAACGCCGTCATTCCACCGATCTCAATAAAGAACGCTTTGAGAGATTTTCCTGTCGAAGAGACCATCAATTAATTAAGTTAATATCTGTGCGAATTAAATTATAAAGATAATTAATTTTTTACTATTGAAATAAAAATTTAATCTAAAATGCATTTTCAATATGATTCAGCCTGTAACCCTTATCTTCATCAAAAAGTATCGCTATCGCGTCAAATCTGCACTCACATTCGCTTAATCCCTTGTCGTAGAGATAAGCTGCCCCCATTTTTCTAACCTGCTGCTGTTTATTTTTTGTAAATGCATATTCCGGCTCCCCATAGTTCAGGTTGAACCGGCTTTTAACTTCGACAAAAACCAGTACCCCATTATCCCGGCATACTATATCGATTTCACCCTTGCCAAAGCGGTAGTTCTTCTCAAGGATCTCAAAACCCTTTTCCTGCAGGTACTCTGCTGCGATCATCTCGCCCAGTTTTCCTCTATTCTTTCCCGAATAGCTCATACTGCTCCATTTTCTTTAAAAAACTCAATCTGTGATGGGGCGTAATTCCAAGTTTCAAGATTGCCTCTCTATGAAACTTAGTCGGATACCCTTTGTTGCTGCTCCAGCCATAACCGGGGTGAAGCAGTTCCAGGTCAGTCATTATTTTATCACGGACCACCTTAGCCAAAATAGAGGCAGCCGCAATTGACTCTGACTTCCCGTCCCCTTTCACAATACACTCGCATCGTATTTCCGTTTTTATTTTCTTGTTCCCGTCCACTAATACAATATCAGGCAGAACCGAAAGGGCTGTGACAGCCTTCTTCATTGCTGTGAGTGAAGCGTTCAGAATATTAATCTTATCAATTTCCGTGTTACCAATGACTGAGATGCTGTATGCCTCAGCCTTTTTAATTATCTCCGAAAAAAGTTCGTTTCTTTTTGAAGCAGAAAGTTTCTTTGAGTCATCCAACCCATAAACCGGCGAATCACTGCGCAGTATAACCGCCGCCGCCACCACGGGCCCCGCCAATGGTCCCCTCCCCGCTTCATCAACTCCCGCGATAGACGCAAACCCTCCGAGTCTGAAATTCTCGTCAAATTGTTTATCTACCGGCATAGAGAGCAACAATTCCCATTAACATAATGATTTTAAGATTTCTGCTAACAGATCTCAGAGAAGTAGCTTCAGTTGAATTTACCAGTTGTTTAAGCGAAAAAATGAGGAACGGGTGTACAAGGAGGAAAACTACAAGCAGGTAATTGATATTATAGTATCCCATAAAAAAGGGCAAGGCAGAAGTAAAGATGAACAGCGATGAAATATTAATGACCACAAGCAGTGCAATGTTTACACCGTACACTATCGGAAAGGTCCGTGCTCCCCCTTTCCGGTCACCCTCTATATCCTGAATATCCTTAACCACTTCCCTTAAAACATTTGCCAGTCCCGCAACGACTGCGGGAATAAATGCGTGCTCAGTTTCTCCTCCGAGAACAGCCCCGTAGATAAACGCTGTGCCAGTGAGCAACCCAATAGTTAGGTTGCCAGAAAACGGAAGTCTTTTTAGTTTGAATGAATAGGCCACAAGCGTCAACTGAGTGAATATCACGATCAGAAACACTGTGATGGATATAAAGTACGCAAGTAATAACGCCGAAATTGTGAAAATATAAAAAAACAAAAAGGCTTGTCTGACAGTAAATATTCTGGCAGGTAATGGGCGGAGAGGGCTGTTTATTCTGTCTATCTCCAGATCCATTATATCGTTAAAGATATTCCCTGAAGCAGTAGTTAAAAATGCCGCTAATATACCTGCACTAAACTCCAATGTAATCTCGAGGCCTCCTGACAGAAAGTAAGACAGGCTCACAGTCACGATTGTTATCAGGCAATTTCCCAGCCGGATTAAATTAAAAAAGCTTTTAATGGAATTGATTATTTTACTACCTGATAAATTTAAAATGATAAAAACTTAACTGAATTGAAAAAAGATATTATTTCCAAATATCTCGCGAAATATCAATACGGAAAATATACAATTGAAAAGAATTTTTCGTCGTTAAAAAAAGCGGTTGTAGTAGTACCCTGCTTTAATGAATCGGATAATCTGCCGGTTTTAATCCAGTCGCTCTCCCAAAATTCTCCTGAATCCCTTAGCGCGACGGCGTTTTTATTCGTAATCAACAGTAATGTTAACACGGCGCCCGGCGTTAAAGAGGACAATCTGCGGGCTATAAATTTTCTAAGAAACCGGATGAATCAGTTTGATGGCAATCCGGGTGGTCTATCTATTGGAATTATTGATGCCTCATCAAATGGATACGCGCTTGATGATAAAACCGGAGGTGTAGGACTTGCTCGTAAAATAGGTATGGATGCTGCTCTATCGTTCCTCTGCGGAGACAATATCAACGATGGCCTGATCGTGTCACTGGATGCTGATTGTACGGTATCGCAAAGCTACCTCGAAACAATTTTTGCTTCGATGGCTGATAAGACTGACTTTGCGACCATAAGATATTCTCACCAGGCTTCATCTGACGTTGAGATCAATAATTCAATTATAGCGTACGAAATTTTTCTCCGGTATTATTATTTAGGACTCACATACGCAGGCTCCTCCTACGCACTCCACACAATTGGGTCTGCGTTCGTTTGCCGACCGGGAATCTACATGAAGTGTGAGGGGATGAATAAGAGAAAGGCAGGAGAAGACTTTTACTTCATTGAAAAAATGGCAAAACAGGGCTCGCACAAGTATATTAAGAATTGTGCTGTGTATCCTTCTCCCCGCCCTTCAGACAGAGTACCTTTTGGTACAGGGAAGGCTGTTCAAAACCATCTCCTCAATCCTGAGAAAAGAAACCTTGTTTACAACCCGGAGGTATTCTTGATTTTAAAAAGATTTCTTGAATTGCTTTCCGGGCTGAGATCTGAAACAGAGCGTTTTATGTATCAATGCAATAAAATTGATAAGGCTGTCGTCCGTTTCCTGGAGATTAATAATTTCAAAAGTCAGTGGATAAATATTCTGGGGAAAACGGCGAAAGAGGACCAGTTGGAGCGTCAAAAACGCCTCTGGTTTGATGGATTCAGGACTCTAAAATTTGTCCACTACCTTAGGGATAATGGGTATCCCAATATAGCATCCGGCGCTGCTCTTTCTCGGCTAATTTCTTTAGCAAAAGAAAAGATGAATTTACCTGAGGCCGAGGGTCGCCTACTTCACGACCCTCAGACTGCAATAAACTATTTGAGAGAGATTACTTAGAATCATCAGGGTTGAATTGATATCCTGACATCCAGACCCGCCTCGTTGATGGTCGTAGGAGGTATCCTCGCCGCTCCCTCAGGTTCAGTGGTGGATCGTTTATAGAATATTGAAAGAGATACCCTGGAACTAATAATATACTTCACACGCGGTTCAAGCGAGGTTCGTGTTGTTCCGTCCTGCGGTGTGCCATTCTCATCAAATTTATTCATATCGAAAATAACCGTCGAGTTCTTTGTGTTCGTATAGGAGAATGAAAACTCGATATCGTTCTTAAGTGATATTCCGAAAAGTGGCACTTCAAATCCCGACTTCGAATAGTTAACACTAATACCAACGTCCCTGGAAAAACCTTCAGTAACATTCTTCGTCGTGACGCTGAGATCATAGCTGTTCCTTGTCGAGTATTTGACGCTGCCGGTTAGATTACCCTCCCACAGGGTATTGAATGTTATGTTCATTCCAAGCAACGGCTGGAATCCATATGAGATCTTCTGACTTTGTGTCACCTGAGTTCCATCAGGATTAAGTTTCCATCCTTCAGTGTATTCTGAACTATAAGAATGGTCAAGGGAGACACGCTTTGTATAATTCTGGAAGAATGTAAATTTTTCAATTCCGTCCCAGGTTATTCTCCAGTTAGGCCTCGGAATATAGTTCATAAATTCCTGCATAAAACCAAACTTAGAAAGTACCGGCATTGTCTCAAAACCGCTGACAAAAGCCTGGCTCAGGTTTTCAGCAGGATCCGGAGCTTTGGGATTATACTTGGCAGCAACCTCCTTTATTCCGCTCTTAAATACACTGAGGAAAAATACCGGAGGAATCGTTAGAAATGAACGGTTCAGGCTTCCTGTGGAGGTAATGTTTGTGACATTCATATTACCAAGGCTGTCGGTAACAATTGATTTGCTCTTATTCATAGACCAGCCAACTTTCCAGTTCACGTCAATCCTTGCGCCTTCCCAAAGGGGACGTGCAGTCTTCAGATCAATTGAATTCCTTTGCGAGAAGTTATCACTGAGATTTCCTTTTAGTGCTCTTGGCCCAACGTCATTACTCAAGCCAAGCATAAACGCACGGTTAGGTCCCATATCAGGACGGTACAAATAACCCCAGAAATTATTGAAACCGGTACCGACACCGCGTACACCGGATGCGGACAAAGAGTTGTCGTTACTAACTCCGAAGGAAATGCTTTCATAATCAACGATAGCATATTTAAATACCATTTTGAAAAAGCTGAATGCACGCGTCAGAGAAGAGGGTTTAGCTGCAACTGTATCAGCAGGCACATCAGTGATCACGGCTCCGGTGCTATCTGTTACATCTTTCTTAACTTCACCACCGTCCAAACCGGCACGATTTCTTGGGTCTCTCGCAGGCTGCTGAACCTGACTTTTCTGATCTGTGGTTGTTTCTCCGAAAAGTGGTTCCATAAGCGCTTTCCAACGGACAGTAAGCGATCCGTTTATTCTGTTATTATAACCGGCGCTTCTTCCGAGATCTTCCTGCTGGAAATTGTTCTGCCAGGAATAACGGACGTTATAGCCAAGACTAATCGTAAAGTTCTTCCCTATGTTCCAGATGGAAGGGAGTTTAGGAGATGTCTTAACATCAAATGTCTGATTAAAATTGTAATCTCTTCCGAAGAAATCTTTTGTTAAAACATCTTTCCAGATCCGGCTTTCAGGCCTTTCAAATCCTGTCTGGTCAAGTTCAAGATAAGCGAGGGTTGAAACAGCATCAAAAGAATATGAAGTGGATACGTTAAAGAAACCACCCTCCGTGATCTTCCAGTTGAAACTGAATCCCCTTGTTGTCGAGAAATCTCTTGACACTCGGGAGTCAGAAGTAGTCGTAAGAGTCGGACGGGTAATATTTTCATTCCGGTTCCTTTTCGCGGTCATATTATAACTGAAACTCTGAGGCGCATAATAAATTTTCAGATTCTTATAATCCGTGAACCAGGTAATGAAATCACCGACATAAGGAATATTCGCGGGATAAAATGAATAGTCTGGGCTCAGATTCACAGCGTAGTTCATATTCCCGTTCCAGACCCATCCCATATTAGCCAGTGTAGACGGATTTCTGCTGAACGTTTTATTGTAGGTGAAGCCAAAAGTCATCGAATTAAAAGTATCGCGAATAAGCCAGTGATTACTCGGGATCTTTATTTTAATATTGCTCAGAGTATAGGAATCCGAGATATTAACGGTTTGTGCATCTGATGCTAACTGGTTGACAGTTTTATCAATTTCTTCCTGGCTAAGTGTGTTCTGCGATTCCAGTTTCTGTTTCATCTGATCCTGTGCCTCGGATATCCTGATATCAGTGCTTGGAAGATAGAGCGGCTTGCCGACAGATTCAGTGCGCGAATAATTTAACCTCAGGTTGCTTCCCTGTGAATTTACCGGAAGTAACTTGAGCAGATCGATATCAGCGGAAAAGCCCCAGTTCCTCGCTTCCGTCCTCGATCCGAATCTCTCGGCTAACCTGTGGAAGTACGGATCCGTCTCGGCAATATTAAAATTCAGGGTCATAATATCAGCGAACTTGACCGAAGTTGATGCGCTGTAAGCCCAACCCGGAGTATCATCCGCACCGATAACCCTCAACTCATTGACCCAAACCTCACCACTTGTTATTCCCGTTCCGTTCGGGGGAGGGATTTCATCATAACGGTTCTGGACACCTACGGAGAGAAATTTCACCTGTGTAAGGGTTGGATTGCCTTTGATCAGATAATAGCTTCCCGGCTGATCGGTAACGGGCAATTTGAATACTGCATTCGCCGAATCTCTTGTCTGCTTGATGGCTGTGAGATCCTTAAACGGAATTGTAATCTCTTGCCAGTCCGGTTGTAATGGTTTCCTGAATTCATAATAGTTATTGGAATCAGTACCGAATCTGAAATATACATCGGTGGCGTGATTAGTAATACTCTCGAAATAAGATATACTATTCCAATCTGGATTAATGTCACCGTGTATAAAAAGTTTCATCTCCTTGTAATTAAAAACATCGAGAGGCCGGAGGAGGTTTTTAACAGCCTCTCTCTTTTCACCCTGGCGAAGTTCTTTAAGAATCAGGTTTAAGGACTGCTCATTCCTGAATATCTCCTGATCAGGGCGGCTTCTGTCACGTTCCCTTTGCACCCCTGACGGGCTTGAGTAATCAGGGTTATCTTCGATATTAACAACTGAAACTGACAGAACTGAGTCATTTGGCAAAACTTTATACCACTGGCTTCCAACCAGATTAAATTCAGTTAACCTGAAGTGCACTCTTTGGTCAACACCTGTTACGAACAGCCTGATCATTTCCACAACAGAAAAACTGGCACCGCCTATTTCTTTAGTGAAATCTTTCAAAGGTATTCGGTAAAGATACCAGCCTTTATCATTATTACCTCCGGCTAAATAAGGATTAACAAGCCTGTTTGTATCGAGAGGAATTTCATACCTGAAATAACTGTTTACTTCGTCTACGGAACCGTTCCGGTTGAGATCTTCCGTGTCCGGAATTCTGCCTGCATCAGTCAGAGCGGCATTCCCCTCAGTGCCATTTATGTTAAAATAATCGTCCGCTGTAGCGCCTATACCACCACGATACACAAAATTATCACGGCTTGGATCGGGATCGCTGTTGCCTACAAACGCCCGCTCGGCATCATCACTCAATCCGTCTAAACCAACATCTTCCCCGACATCCACAAGGTCATTCCTGTTTTTATCCTCAGTATCAAGTCTTCCGTTCGGAATTACATCTTCACTTATCTTACCGAGGTCAATGTATAACTTAGCGTTGGAAGGGGCCTGATCTATATTCATCCAAAACTCAATGAATTCAATATTCTCGTCAATAAGATTACTGGCAGTTGTAGATAACATTTTCATCATACCGCCCCAAGCAAGTTTTCTGTCTGAAAGATTGGGGTTATAGTTGTACGTTCCTGCAGTATCAGGCTGGTACACATAATCAAGCACAGAAACTGCTTCATCACCTTTGGCTACACGCTTCTCCGGCCATATGTCTCTTACATCAACGTCAGATGGCAACACGCTGAACCACCAGCTCTTCCCTTTGTAGTTCATTCTGTCAAGTGCTCTGAGGGTGTCAATACGATCATCAAAAAGCCGTGGGACGCTCAGGTCTTTCCAGGCAGTATATCCGATACCTACGGGGATAATCCTCTTTGTTCCCTCAAAATCATCTATATAAGCTATGCTCTTTCCGCCATCTGATTGAATAGTCGATTTCTTTGTATTAGGATCGGGGCTCATATATGCAAATTCACCCCTGAGGTTGAACGTACTCATTTCTTTGGTTGAAAATACTTTATCCAGTGCCCTGGTCAGAAACGGCATATCAGCAGAAGTACTGAAATCAACACCATAGATAGAGTTGCTCAATGGTTCTTCACCAATACGTACTTTATCGCTAAGCGTTTGTTCTGTAAGAGTGAGCGCTGAGAAACCGATGGTGGTGCGTTTAGATAGATCAAAGACGCCGCGCAGGCCAAACAGAGTCTTCGACGCGATCTGGAAAAGATCATTTTCCTCGTAACTGATCCGGAGATTTGCGCCCGGCACCAGTGCAGCCTCATTTCTGATAGTCAGCGTTCCGATGTTATAATCAACAAAATAGTCGACTCCCGGGGTAAGGTCTCTGCCGTTCAATGAAACTTTTACGGAATTTTCGACAACGTTAAAACCGAGTTGATAACTGGCAGTTACGCTGCCGGTATAAGTACCGCTTAATATAAATTTATCTTTTATTCTATTGTTCTTTGCTCCGACGGTTGAAGTATCGTAAACATCCAGATAACGCAGGGAATCCGCGTTTGGGATCGATTGAGGGATGTTCCTTCCGAAGGGTTCAAGAACGGGAAATATTATTTCTCCGGTCTCAGGAATGATGTTCCTGCCGGCCGTATAATCGAAAATACCATCGCCCGGCGGGGAACCGTTAACATCAACTTCATCAAATCCAAAGGCGCTAAGAAGTCTTGTGGTTCCGACAACTGATTGAGGTTCCTGACCTTCAACTTCGTACTTCAGGTCAAACTGGAAACCTTCTTTTTTAATGTCACGGCCGCCAATAGAGTAAATGTTCTTTAGCATAAGACGCCAAGCGGTTCTATCCGAAGGCTGAAGGTTTTTAGGTTTCACCAACTTCAGTATTAATCTCTTTGTCGTGGAAGTATCAGAAGGATTAAGGAATTCACCGAAAAACTGATCGTCCTCAAAGCCAGGAAGATCATTATCAATTGTATAAGAAACCGCGATTATATCAGTTTCTAGTATGTTTGTCTTAAACGTCAGAACCCCGGTATAGGGATTGAGTATGTAATCCTTGTCCTTTGTCAAACGGAGGAACCTGCCCTTAGCAATCCTCCCCTGCACTTCTTCTATCCCGTCACTGCGTAGGTTGTCCGGGTAGGTCTGATTTCTTGCGATAGGCGGAAGCGTGATGTAAGCATTCACAAGCCTCTCATTAGGGTTATTAAGGGTCTGGTTAATAGATTTCCAGACTTCTATATCTTTAACATAATACTTCTGGATCGTTATAGGTGTCGCGCTGCCGTAATACTTATTAAAAATATTCAGGTCGGCTGAAGTGTCCGCATAAACTGAATCGAGGAAAAAATGGTTCGTTGAATAATCATAGGCTCTCTTGGTAAAAGTCGATGTTGTAGAACCCCCGCTTACAGTCTTCTCTTTTACTTCACCCTTCTTCTGGCTGGCAAGCATCGTTAAGTTCAGGGGACCCATTTTAAACTGGGCTTTAACTCCAAAAAGTGCTTCACTGCCTCCGACGAGTCCTGATGTCTGTAGTGATACGTTCCCCGCTTCGACGCTTTGCACAATTTCGTCTTCATATCCGGTATACTTGATCTTAAGCTGGTTTTCATACTCAAAAGTTCTTTCTGTATTCCAGTCCGCGGTAATTTGCAGTTTATCACCAATTGTACCGTTAACATTTATCTGTACCTGCTGCCGGAAATCAGGTTCATTCCTCGTGTTTCCAAGTCCTGAAGCCGTAATACCCTCAGTCGTCTCATTCCGCCAGGCACCGTGTATGTCGACTGCCCCGCCAATATTAAGCTTGATCTTCGGTGCGCCGAAAATACTTAGTATTCCAACGCTTGGCAGCGGTATTTCGAAATCGGTGATATCCCTGATAAGCCCGGTAAGGTCCTTCTTTCCGCTCTTTAACTCATACTTATCATTCAATTCCTCCCATAGTTTTTGTTCCTTTGACCTCAGGGCCACATTCAGATACTCATCGATCGGAATCTTCAGAGGTAATTTAGTCTTCTGCCCCGAAACAGTTTCCGAAACTTCCACGTACTTCCCCGTTGAATCAATTTTTATTTCACGCTTTTTATTCGTCGGTTCTACAAAGAATTTAGATCCTTTCGGCTCATAAAAGCGCATATATGGACGGTCGCGCCTAACATATTTAAAGTATTGCTGACGTGCTGTAGAGTCAAGTTTGAGGCTATCAATTTTAACAGTATCGGTTGCCTGGGTGAGTTTTAATGAGTCAAGTATTCCTGTGGTATCAATAACGGAGAGAGAGTCATCAGTAGGTTTGAGCGTATCATCAGGGAAGTGGCTAACCCTGTCCTCAAAATTAAACATCCCCTCAGCTGGAATTATCGTTCCCGCGGTTAATTCAGAGGGCTGAGGAGGTCTTGCAAAATTTTCGGTCCCGCTAAGGGAAATGTGTTGTGTGTTCAGTTTGGAGTAATATTCGAATACGCCATCGAACCACAAATCCCTGTTAACCTTGACTGGTTTATGCAGAGTAAACCCAAAGGTGAAGAGAATTCCCAGAACAGTAAACCCCGGGAGGACGACTGGGAGGATACACAACTTAAAGAATGACTTAAAAAACGATTTAATACAAGTTCCTGATACTATGTTAGCTTAATATTTTAACAGTAGAAAATGGCTATAAATCCTCGATAATGTTTAATAAGTCAGGTTTAAGTAAAGTAATTTCAAAATTAAAACCTTTAATTTATAAAAAGTCAGAAAATGAACAAACCAATAAAATAGGAAGAATTTTTATTCCCCTGTATGGCTTGTGACACAGGTCATTAGATGTCACGGCTATCCGTCTCAACCGAAAGTAGGTCCACTACTTTACTGTCCTCGACTACGGCACATGTAAGCATCCTTCCGCTGAAGGCAGATGTATCGATATAAAGCGCATTATTACTCTCATCCAACTCAACATTCCTCTTCCTGGTATGCCCGACGATCTGGAGTTTTCCGATATCAAGCAGGTCTTCCCTGTTCCACAAGATGTTGTCCGGCTTATCAAGAGTGGATGAGTAATGATCACTCACTGCTTGCTCGGACAAATGCCCGGTACTGAAAAATCTGGATCTGAATTTTTTCGCGATCCCTGCATGCGAGATAAAACAATCATCAAGATTATGATAGAAAGGAAGCATCGAAATATATTCTAAATGCGGCTCAAGCAGGTGGGGGGAGGTAAAATATGCTTCCTCCGTATGTTCATTGTCCTCCGTCCATAATTTCGCAAGATGCGAATCAGGGAAAAAGTTATAATAATAGAACATACACTCGTGATTCCCCAGTACAGGGAGGATGTTTTCCGCAATAGCAAATTCAATCGCAAGATGAGGAAAACGCCCTCTGTCAATTAAATCTCCTGTACTATAAAAATCAATATCCGGATAACGTTCACGGACAATTCTCACCAGTTGTTCAAAAGTATTGAAGCATCCGTGCACATCTCCGATAACCGCTACCATGATATCAGATATACTTTAATTCACGGGCATATCTTAACAAATCTTCCCGGAAATTCGGGTGGGAAATATTGATTAGCTCCAGCACCCTTTGCCTGATTGATTTTCCAAAGAGCTGAGCTACTCCGAATTCTGTAACCACATAATGAACGTCAGCACGGTTGGTTACTACACCGGCACCGGGTTTAAGATGAGGGACTATCCTGGAAATTGTATCATTTTTAGTTGTTGAAGGGAGCGCAATAATCGGCTTCCCGCCATCTGAACTTGACGCTCCGCGAATAAAGTCAACCTGTCCCCCAAAGCCGCTAAATAACTTTGTTCCGATAGAGTCAGAACAAACCTGCCCGGTAATATCAACTTCTATCGCTGAATTGATTGCAACCATCTTATCATTCTTTGCGATTACGAAAGGATCATTTACATATTCCTGGGGGTGGAACTCAATAAGTGGATTATTGTTAATGAACTTATACAACTTGCGGGTTCCTAAAACAAATCCGGCGATTATTTTTCCTGTATGGATCTTCTTTCTGCTGTTAGTTATAATCCCGTTTTCGACCAGGTCAATTATGCCGTCTGAAAACATTTCTGAGTGTATTCCCAGATCTTTCTTAGTATCAAGGAACTTCAGCACCGAATCCGGAATCGCCCCAATACCCATCTGAAGAGTGGAACCGTCTTCAATCATTTCAGCTATCAGTTCGCCTATCCTGCTGTAAACCTGTGCCATATGAGGGGAGATATCACGTTCGCCCTGCGGTAATTCAGCTATTTCTTCATCGCTTTCAACAATATAATTTATTTTATTAATATGTATGAAACTGTCTCCCAATGCCCTTGGCATATTTGGATTCACCTGCGCGATTATAATATCGGATTTCTCCGCTGAGGTTTTTGTGATACCCACTTCAACACCATAACTGCAGAAACCGTGCTCATCAGGCGGAGAAACGTGAATAAGAGCAACGTTTGGTTTAATGTATCCTTTACTGAAAAGTTTCGGGTATTCATACAAAAAGATCGGAACAAAATCCGCTCTGCCATCGCCGACTGCTTTTCTTACGCTGGCTCCCATAAAAAACGAAGTATGACGAAAACTTCCCTTTACGTCTTCGTGAAGATACGGCAGGTCTCCAACCGCAAGAACGTGGAGGATCTCAACATCTCTTAACTCATCTTTACGCTGAACCATACTATGAACAAGTTTCATCGGAATCGCGCAATTTGAATGCACAACAACCTTATCGCCCGATTTTATAACTTTAACCGCCTCATCAGCTGAAACAACCTTCTTGCTGTAATTTCTAAGAATATTGACGGGTAAATTCACTACACTGTTTAATTCTGAAACCATAAATCAATCACTAATTAGTTTGTTGAAAAAATGTGAATGCGCCTGTATTCGACATTAAATGTCTCGGCAATGTTCTGATTTGAACAATATCCGTTATACGTACATACTCCCTGCATCAGTCCGGCATCCTCAAGCAAAGCATGTGAGAGCCCTTTATCCGCAATACTGTGAATATATTTAAGTGAGGAGTTGGTAAGCCCGTATGAAGCAGTCCGCGCAACCATCGCCGGCATATTAGGTACGCAATAGTGAATTACATTATGCATAACAAAAGTCGGGGATGAAAGAGATGTTGGACGGCTTGTAGCAATACAACCGCCCTGGTCAATGGACACATCCACGAGAACAGCGCCTTTCTTCATCTGCTTAACCATTTCTTCAGATACTATATGCGGCGTCTTTTCACCTTTAATAAGTACAGCACCTATAAATACATCGGCGAATTTTACACCTCTTTCAATAGTGTATGGATTCGCCACTACAGTTGTTATTTTTTTCTGGAATGTATCATCAATGTTCTTAAGTCTTCTGAGATCATTATCAAGAATGATGACTGAAGCACCTCTGCCAAGAGCGGCACGGGCAGCCATCGTGCCGGCAACCCCTGCTCCTAATATCACAACTGCAGCAGGAGCTACTCCTGCGATACCGCCTAACAGCACTCCCCTGCCCTGCGGATGAGTGCTCTCGAGCAGATGCTCAGAAACCTGTACCGCCAATTGCCCGGCGATTTCACTCATAGAGTGAAGTACCGGCAAGTCTCCATCCTGTTCAATCAGTTCATAACCAATGGCAGTAACTTTTTTCTCCAGCAGATTATTGAGTATTTTTTTCTCTCCGACGGCGAGATGCAAAAAAGAAAAGAGTGTCTGGTTCTCTTTAAGCATTTCTGATTCCTCTTCCGTGATCCTGTGAACTTTTATTACGCAGTCAGCACGCTGAAATACCTCTTCAGCGCTGTAAACTATATTCGCGCCGAGGCTCTTAAATTCCTCGTCAGCGAAGTGGCTCCCTTCGCCAGCGCCTTTTTCTATATAGACAGTGTGCCCCTGACGGATCAGTGAATCCACGCCCGCGGGTGCAAGAGCTATTCTTTTCTCTTCAAATTTTGTTTCTCTCGGTATGCCAATTCTCATATTTTAGTCCGGTTAAATTATTGATAATTCTATTAAACATAGGTTCAGGCATCCTGCTCAGCCAGGAAGCGCTTAATTTTCTGAGTTGTGGTTTTCTGAAATTCCTTCTCGCGTATTACAATTTTTTTAATCTGCTTATGAAGGGGTAAACCAGAATTTATTTTGTTCACCTCTTCTTTCACTTTCTTTTCAATTATATCTTTAGTCAGGCTTATTCCTTTTTCTTCAGAAAGCTCAATAAATGCTTCTGTATCAGGTAATATCTGGACAGAAATTATTTCGTCTCCTGTTGATTTATCGGCGTAAACCATTGCCTCCTGAATATATTTTGATGAGTGAAGGTTGTCCTCCAGTTCTTCTGGATAAACATTCTTCCCGTTCCTCGCGATAATAACGTTCTTCTTCCTCCCGTTAATGTGCAGGAATCCTTTTTTATCCAAAAAACCAAGGTCCCCGGTTCTGAACCATCCATCAACGATTGCTTCCGCGGTAAGGTCATCCCTCTTATAATAACCCAGCATTACATTATCACCTTTGGCAATGATCTCACCGGAACCCTCCGAGTCAGGATTATCTATCCTGATTGTCACACCCGGGAGCGGTTTCCCCGCGGCATTATCGAGAAAATCCTCTATCGGATTCAAAGCAAGGATCGGGGCTGTCTCCGTTAGACCATACCCCTGAATAAAACTGAAACCAAATCCTCTTAACCCTTTGGCAACGTTAGGGTCGACTGCCGCACCACCGGCGATAAACAACCTTATCGCGCCTCCAAAGCGCTCATGAAGCTGACTGAAAACCTTTCGCTTAAGGTCTTTGCCTGTAAACTTCTGTACCGAATCGGTTACTTTTAGTAAAGCAGGAACTACCTTTGATTTAACTTTATCTTCCTGTATCCCCTTCAGAATCTTTTTATACATCTTTTCATAGAGGAGAGGGACGGCTAATAAAATCGTTGCTTTTGAAGTCGCAAGATCCTCGACCACCGTCTTTAGTGAACGGGCATAGTACACGGTTGAACCACAGTAAAGCGGACAAAGGAAGCCACAGGTACACTCATAAGTATGATGCATCGGTAAAACTGAGAGGAAACGATCCGTGGGAAGAATTTTTACGACTCCCGTCATCGCCATAAGATTCGAAGCAAGGTTATGCTGGCTTAACATAACTCCCTTAGCCCTTCCAAGAGATCCGGAAGTAAAAATTATCTCAGCAACCTGAGTAGGATTGATTTTTGGAAGTCCGGATAAATCCATGGGCGGGTGCTTTTGCAGCAATTCAGTCATCGAGTAGTCACTGCTGTTCTCAGGCCTGTCCATGCAGATAAAAGTTTTCAATTTCTTCAGGTTCCCCCTAATTTCATTCATCATTACTTCGAAGGACTTCGAAAAAATTATCACCTCTGCTTCTGCTTCGTAGAGAATATTCATTACTTCATCCTTGCTCAGCCCTTTATCAATCGGCACGACCACATGATCAAACATCATGCCCGTAAGATATGAGATACCCCACTGCACACGGTTCTCACCGATGATCGCAATGTGTGTTCGCTGGCTGATACCCAATGACTGCAGAGCATTCCCGAAGCTTAGGACTTTATCCAGCAACTTGTCATAGGTTACTGAATTTATTTCATAATCCGTCAGATCAAACAGGGCATTTTTATTTTGATAGCGCTTTGAAGAGCTTATGAGCATATCCTGAATGGATAGAATTTTCGGATAATAACCTTCGGTATAATCCATACTTACTTATCTGGTAAAGTTGTTAATAAAAAATTAAAGGACTGAGAGACACTTGTCAAGATCCATAATTATGTCGTCTACATTTTCGAGACCGACGGCTATCCTGACACCACCCGGATTTATTCCTGCTTCAAGAAGTTTATCTGCAGGGATCATCGAGTGAGTCATCGAAGCAGGATGCTCGATCAATGTGCGGGTATGTCCCAGACTAACAGCCAGTGTCATAGTATAGGCGTGTTTCGCGGCGTAGTTCATAAGATTTTTTCCTTTCTCCCTCTTCTCTTCATTATCTTTACCCTTCACAACAAAAAAGAGAAGGCTGCCTGGAGCGAAATTCCCATTAAAATCAATCATCTGAGTTTTAGCAAGTTCATAAAATCTATAGTTTGGAAGGCCCGGATAGTTAACATAATCAACGGCCGGATGAGAATTCAGAAATTCTGCAATTCGCTGTGCGTTCTTGATCTGTCTTGTCAGCCTAAGATGAAGAGTTGGTAAACCGTAAGTTAATATTGTCCAGGCAGCCTTCGTTCCAAGAACCGCGCCAAAATCTTTCCTCACTAACAGTAGTACGTCCTGGAATCTTTTAGGTCCAATCACAACTCCGCCCATATCGGTACCGAATCCGCCGATTCCTTTTGTGAGTGAATGTACCGTAAAATGAGCGCCTAATTCGATCGGGCGCTGGCAGAAAGGCGTAGCAAAAGTGTTGTCGACAACAATGTATATTTTTTCGGTTTCTTTTCTACCCTCATTCAACTGATCGACAATTTTCCTGATAGCACGTATATCTATGACATCCAGAGTTGGGTTGGAAGGAGATTCAAAATAGATAACCCTCGTTTTAGGGGTCGCCAATTTGAGTATGTTTTCCGGAATAGTAAGGTCAGTATGTTTTGGTGTGATATTATATCGTGGGTACCAGTTGTTAAGGAGTGAAAAAGTACAGCCGTAAAGGGCTTTATGAGCGATTATCTCATCTCCGGTTTTGGTTAACATTGTCAGGACACCAGAAATAGCGCCCATACCAGTTGCAAAGGTTATCGCCATCTCACCCTTCTCAATATAAGCCAGATTTTCTTCGAGCATATCCTTATTTGGTTCACCCATACGATCATAAATATAAATTGGAAGTGAGCCTTCAGGCGTTCCTTCAGAATTGGCAAATTCACTAAAACCTTCAGCACCTCGCTCAACTGAATCAAGTCTGAAAATTACTGATGATGATAGCGGGGGTGTAACGTGATGAGAATAGTCCCATTTTGTAGATTGATTTTTGCCATATATAAGGTGGGTTTCCATTGAATATTTAGTGTCGTCAACGGCAGGTTCATTTGATAGTTTGACGGATTTACCGTGTTCAGAGTTCATACTCATCCCTTTCGGAATTAAGTTAAAAAATAATCTATATAGACAACAAAATTAATAATTCCTGAGGTAATAATCACTCTACTTTTTTGAATCTACCGGATTCCTAATCGGTCAGTCCCATCAGCAAATCCTTGTGGATATCATCAATTTTTTGAGACGTTCCCTGGAAGTTATTCGCTATGAAAGAAAAAGCGATCATCTCATTCTTTTTATTTAACAGATAGCCGGAAAAGGCTCTGACACCATTTATTAAACCGGACTTAACAAACAATTTCCTTTCAAGCGGAGTACCCTTCCCGAACTTCTTGAATCCTCCCAGATCATTTTCATCCCCCGCGACAGGAAGTGAATCGAAATATAGCTGGAAATGGGGGCTCTTAGCCATAAAACCGAGAACGCCGGCAAAAGTCTTCGTCGTAATACAGTTGTTTCTTGATAGTCCGGAACCGTCATAGAGACTGATCCCATCGTTGAAAATTTTATTCTCCCTGAGAAATTCGTATAAACCCAGTATTCCTGCTTTATGGCCTCCCCTGCCACCCCTTTTCTGTGCAAGCAGACTAAGTAGTTGTTCAGTATACAGGTTATTACTTTTTTTATTAATAACCTTAATAATCTCAATAAGCGGAGGGGATGTAAATTCAAGAATCTTTGTCAGTTCATCCGTCCTTTTATCCGTGACACTGAACGGTTTGCCCGTCTTAATCCCCGCATCGAAAAGCGCTTTTTCCACCAGGGCAGCAAAAAAATGAGCCGGATTGGCGAGATTACCTTTGATCGAAAAGCCATCTTCTCCCGCAGGTACTGTGCCTTTCACAACAAGTGAGTTGTTTATCGGAATAAAATAAATATATGCATTGTCCCCGCTACCAGCACTGCCGGTTCTGACTTCATTTATAATTGTAGTATTTCTCAATTCCGGATCTGTGCCAAGAATAAGTACCTGGTCCCCCTCCTTTTTACCGGGTTGGAATTTTAAGGTGTAATAGTTTTCATTGACGCATAACGCGGATACACCCGCACCATAATAGTTTCCTATGTCAATCCAAGGCCAATAATCGGGAATCACATAATCTTCAAAAAAGGAGACATCTACAGTAATTCCGCCACTTATATATTTAATTCCTTCTTTATCAACCTGATTTTTAATCCTGGACAGAATTTCCTTCAATCCCGGTGAGCCGGGGATTCTCTCCGAACAAAAAGTCGGGTCTCCGCCACCCAGTATTATCAGGTCCCCCTCTAAAATTTCATCAGCTATTCTCCCTGAATATCCCACGATAGTGGAAAACCGGTGTTCCGGTCCGAAGTAGGTAATTGCCGCTGCAGAAGTTAGCACTTTAAGATTAGATGCGGGTGCGAGTTTTAATTCAGGGTTCAGACTCAACAAGACTTCATTTGTCCCCAAATTAACTGCATAAAGGCTCCAGGAAGCCTGCTTCAACTCAGGTCCTGATTTGTACGAGTCAACCAGAGCAGCCAGTCTTTCGCCGGGCTGCGCATAGAGGTAAAAAACTGAAAAGATTAAAAAAAGCAGAATTCTCATTTGGCAAATGGGTTTAAATCGAAAACATATTAGTTTTAATTTGAAAGTTAGTTAATTAACTTTAAAGCAAAAGAAAAAATTTTTATTGTTATGTCAACCAATGAACCCCGTCGCGCTCTTGCTCTGGATGCCCTCAGAGGCTTCGCTATTCTTACAATGATTCTTTCCAGCCGTATTCCATACGGTGTCCTTCCAGGTTGGATGTACCACGTTCAGGTTCCTCCTCCCATTCATAAATTCAACGCGTTTATTCCCGGTATAAGCTGGGTAGATCTGGTATTCCCCTTCTTCCTTTTTTCGATGGGAGCTGCTTTTCCGTTCGCTTTAACCAGAAGGTTGAATGACGGCAGTTCAAAGGTTAAAGTAATCTGGCAAATAATCTACAGGGGACTGCTGCTGATGTTCTTCGCACTAGCAATTCAGCATATGCGCCCCCACGTAATTGATCCAGCTCAACCCACCTCAGTGATGCTTTTGGCAATCTTGATGTTTGTCTTTACGGTGCTCTTCTTCCTCAGGTACCCTGAGAATATTAGTAAAAAGCTATCAATGAGTTTGAAGGGAGTGGGCTTAATCGGGTTAATTCTATTCCTGTTCCTGATTAGGTTTCCCGACGGTTCGGGTTTTTCGTTCAGGAAGTACGATATAATAATACTTGTTTTATCAAACGTCGCGATCGTTGGCTCCCTGATCTGGTTTTATACACCGAACAATATTTCACTCCGGCTGGCTATAATGGCTTTTATTGTCGGAATTAGGCTTTCAAATACTGTCGAAGGAAGCTGGATTCAATCCATCTCCTCCCAATACCCCGGTTATCTTTTATTTCAGCTTAATTTTCTTAAATACTTACTCATCGTAATACCCGGTACAATCGCGGGTGACATAATACTTTCCTGGATGAAAAAACCGGTTGCAGAAAATGAGAATCCAGGTATCAACAAATGTGGTCACTGGTTGATTGTTGTCTCAATGCTCTCGTTAATAGTTGTCAGTCTCGTGGGATTGTATACCCGGTTAGTCGGATGGACAATGATTGTCAGTATAGTTTTAGGGCTTTACTCCATATACATTCTGAGGGACAGTAAGAATTCATTTGAAAAAATGATCAGGTTGTTATTCCACTGGGGATTTATCTGGATAATCCTGGGGCTATTGTTCGAACCATTCGAGGGCGGAATAAAGAAAGATCACTCTACGTTGAGTTATTATTTTCTCACAAGCGGCCTGGCAATAGCGCTGATGATCGCGTTCTTCATCCTTGATAACGCCCTGTCTCTTCGTAAATCAATCCAAGTACTTATTGATAATGGCCAGAACCCAATGCTGGCTTACGTAGCAGGTACAAATCTGCTCACACCTGTTGTGACCGTCACATATCTCGATAAATTTTTACAAAGTTTATTTATAGGTCCCTGGCCCGGTGTAATCAAGGGCATAATTGTAACCGGGTTACTGGCAATGGCAGTAAGTTTCTTCACAAAAAAGAAGTTATTCCTTCGGACCTGATTATAAAAGTTTCGGTTCTTCTCTCTTTTGATTTGTGTGTTCGGGTTCGGAAAGAGCAGAGATGATATCAAACGGCAGAGCCTCTTCGCAGAAGAATGGTTCACCAAAATCTTTTCCTATCTGAAAGCCGTACACTCTGGCCCTTGCCTCAATATAACCGAAAAACCTGGGTTGGCTTATAAATGTCTCAGGCTCCTTACTATCAGGATTATAGAATTGAGATGAATAGGCGTTCACCGACTTCATCTTGGTCTCAAATGTAGCTGAAATATCCACTATGTAATTAGGATCAAATGCGTAAGTCTGCATATAGTAGAACAGCCTTGAAGGCCTGAAAGACTCCTGGGCGGTATCTTTTTCAAATGTTTTTATTTTGGCAAGGCCACTCAAAAAATAAGCCTTTTTAACAAGTGCGCTCAGCGCCACGTGATCAGGGTGCCTGTCATTAAAATATGGCGCGAAAATAAAACGAGGCCGGTATTTACGAATCGAGATGATAATCTTCATCAGATTATCTTTTGTGTCTGAGATCTCACCGTCTTTAACGTGAAGGTTCTCCCGAACAGTTAATTTAAGAATTGATGCGGCTTTGAATGCTTCGGTCTGCCGTGTTTCGACTGTACCTCTCGTACCCATTTCACCTTTTGTCAAATCAATGATTCCAACTTTCAGATTTTCTGAGGTCATCTTAGCGATTGTCCCGCCCATCCCCAGTTCGGCGTCGTCGGGATGAGCGGCAAATATTAGTGTGTCTAATTTCATAATCCGGAATTTTGTTTTAATGATAGCCTAAAATAAGGAAATACCGGGACTTAAAAATGCTGAATTCTTAAACAAGTACTTTTTTGTATTATTCCAATTATATATATAACTTTTAGTCTATTCTGTTCAATGTGTTACACCATTAATTATTAGGAGCGAATGAAAAATTACATACTATTTTTATGTTTATTTCTTTTTTCTGTATATGTGAATGCTCAGGATTACACCTGGGAACTTAAGCAATCCGGCACAAGCCTCGGTGATCCGACCGCTTACCGGTTCAATAAACCCGACATTGTATTTTATGGCTCTGTTGATAGGATTTACGCAAGTTATAACCGCGGCGAATCTTTTTCCCAAATCGGGACACCAATCACAGGGTCTACCAGAATAAAAAATATTATCCTTTCCGAGAAGGACAGTTCTACTATGCTAGTGGCTCTCGAAAAGTCTCCCTCAGACCAGATAGTTAAAACAACAAACTATGGGCAAACGTGGTCTGTAAGTCTTGATAATGCTTCCTTCTCATACTTCGGGATACCAATGACTCCCGATCCGTCGCATCCTGATACCATCTATACGATGACAGGAAACAGTTTTCTCCGATCAACTGACTTTGGAGGAAACTGGACAACGATGTCAAACGTAACCTCATTTTCTGTACCCTGTGATATTGAGGTATTTCCTGATTCTTCAAATGTCATATTAGTCGGTGATAATGGAACCGGTATTTTCAGAAGCAGGGATTATGGCGCTACCTGGACCCAGGTTTTTGCCACCAGCGGCGAGATACCGACAATAGCGATTGATAAAGTGAATAACAGTAATGCTCTTGCCACACGCTGGGGCGGCGGCGGCGGCTTTCTGAAGTCCACAAACTACGGATTGACCTGGACCCCTATTACCTTTTTCAACGGTTTGAATATGTGGGGCGTCGATTACAATCCATTCAACTCAAAAATGTATATCACCGGACAGTACTCCGGCGGACGTATCTACCTCACCTACGACGACGCTTCAACCTGGATTACCACGAATATCAGCGGCAGCAACTACTCAGTAGTGATAGTTGACTCAGCGACAATTTATGCCGCACAGAGTAACGGTTTTTATAAACTCAGGCTCCCCGCTGTACCCGTTGAGATGACTTCATTTTCTCACAGTGTAAATGGTAATTCCGTAAAACTTATGTGGTCTACTGCTTCCGAAATCAATAACTCCGGATTCGAAATCCAGATTAGCTTGGATAATTCTGAATTCCGCGGAATCGGATTTGTTTCCGGGAACGGCACCACGACTGAGAAAAATAATTATAGTTTTGAATACAGCCTTCCCGGAACCGGGAACTATTCCTTCAGACTGAAACAGATTGACTTTAACGGAAACTATGAATATTCTGAAACAATTGAAATCCGTTTCGCCCTTCCGGTTGCTTTTTCACTCGGACAAAATTACCCTAATCCGTTCAACCCGGCTACTAGGATTTCCTTTACACTTCCTGAGAGTGGTTACTTTACTATCTCTTTGTATAGCGTAACAGGTGAAAAGATCACTGTTTTATCTTCTGGTTTCTTCGAAATGGGACACCACTTCGTAATGTTTAATGCTGGCAGCCTCCCGAGTGGCATATATCTCTACAAGGCAGAATTCACTGGTACTCAGGGTGTAAAATATTCTGAAGTTAAAAAACTCACACTGAGTAAATAAAGGTTTAGTAGAATGAAAATCTGGCTTATAATTATCGGCCTGTTTGTCAGCGCCGTAGTATATTCATCGGTAACGTCTATGCACGGTATAACCGGACTAACAAGGTTAAATGGTGAAGGATGTGTCTGTCATAATTTCACTTCAAGTGGAACTGTGAACGTCAGTATCACAGGACCTGATTCAGTCCTTGCCGGTTCAATAGTACAATATACTGTAAAAATGACAGGAAGTCCCGGTGTTGTGGGCGGAATGAATGTAGCTGCCAGAAACGGATCGCTGTCACCGTTTGACACAACCTCACGGATTATTGACGGAGAACTTACTCATACGAAACCAAAAGCTTTTAGCAATGATACGGTTACCTGGAAATTCTCTTACCAGGCACCAACATCCTTAGGATGGGATACACTCTACGCCGTTGGATTAAGCGCTAACCAGGATTCAATCCCGACAAGTGAAGATAAATGGAATTTTAGTCCGAATTTTCCGGTTAAAGTAGTGTCATTTATACCTGTGGAGTTATCATCTTTCACAACGTATTTAAGCCGCTCGGAAGTGATCGTATCCTGGATTACATCATCAGAAACCAATAATAAAGGATTCAATCTCTACCGGATCTGCGATAGTAAAGAAGAATTACTGGGATTTATTCCGGGAAACGGAACCTCCCTCGAAACTAACCGATATCAGTTCAATGACTCCCCCTCCCGGGTAGGCAGGTACCGATATCGCCTGGAACAGGTGGACTTCAACGGAACATCGCAGTCGTATATATCAAATGAAGTATTTTTAGCTGGTGTCACTGATTTTCACCTGCTCGAGAATTATCCCAACCCATTTAATCCGGGCACAACTATTTCATTTTATTCCCCTGCGGGAGGACGGGTAAGGATTGATATTTACAATGCTGCCGGTGAATTTGTTTCTTCAGCAGCCAATTCCTTCTTCCCTGCCGGAAATCATAAAATTGCCTGGAACGCTGGCAGCCTTCCCACGGGTATCTATTTTTGCCGTTTAAATATTGAAGTCACTCCCAGTGCCCCGGTCAGCAAGACTATTAAAATGGTATTAGCAAAATGAAAAAGTACGGTACCCTCGTCATATTCGCATTTCTGCTCGGATTTATATCCGTCGCATTCTCATCATTCAAAAGGTACACTGAGAGGATCAACTGTACTGAACTAAACGGGAACGGATGTGTTTGCCATGGTGTGGAAATGAACGTGAACGTCAGGACCTGGGTTACTGGCCCCCAACAACTTGAAGCCGGTCAAACGGGCATCTATCGAGCATATCTTGCCGGTGGGCCTGCATTGGGCGGAGGTTATAATGTCGCTGTAAGATTTGGAAGTATGTCTGCAATAGACTCCTTCTCGGTACTGGTCGACAATGAATTAACTCAGGCTATGCCGCTGGTTTTCCCAACCCCGGCTGACACTCTTTACTGGGACTTTGCTTACACCGCGCCTGATTCCGCTTGCATCGATACGATCTATTCTTGTGGACTGAGTACCAATCACGATGGCGCCCCGGATGTCGGTGATTACTGGTCTTTTGGTCCAAAGTTTCCGGTAACCATTATTCCCAAAGTGGTCCCGGTAGAATTACTAAATTTTGATTTTTCTGCGCTGGGTGCAAATCCAGTCCTGACCTGGTCAACGGCGACGGAGCAAAATAATAAGGAGTTTATAATTGAATCTTCAACTGACGGAAAAGAGAAGTGGTCTTTACTGAGAGTTGTACCCGGGAAAGGCACAACTACTTCAAGAAATGATTATTCCATAAATCTTACATATGGGACTCCTTACGGTAGATTTATCAGGCTATTACAAATCGACTTTAACGGTGATGTGAATATCCTGAAAACAATAAGCACCTCTGAAAAAAGAGGTACAGGAAAGGATGTTTTTGCGGTTTATCCGAATCCTGTCAAAGATAACATTACTTTACTCCTGCCGGATAGAGAGAATCAAAACATAAATATCAGTATTTTTGATCTTACCGGAAGAGAGATACTAAGCGAGAACAGAAGTGCCGGAACCGGAGAAAGATTAATTCAGAGAAATATCTCCCGAGATTTGGAAAGCACCGGGATTTATATAATCAGAATCACAACTGACGATGTGACTTACAGTAAGAAAATTCTCTTCCTGAAGTAATCCAATCAGAAGTTGGTAACTAAATTCAGATTAACAGACTGATTGAAGTGGGAGTAATCTACTGTCACTGAAGTCATATTTTCTTTTTCAAGTCCTTTGTTGTGCCTAACAATCAGCCTCACCGCGTTTACGGTCGATGCGACTCTGTTCAGAATTGCTGCTCCTACTACGAACCTAAGACTGTTTTTTGTCTGCTGGCTTGAGACCCACATATTGCGGTATGATTTACGCTCTCCTGTTGTGTTCCACTTCCAGAAATGGGTATTTTCATCATACATCTCATCGAACCTTCTCTGGAAAGCCATTTCATCATTGTACTGGTAGATATCACGGTAATTACCGATGTTGGCGTAATAATCATCATCTTTCCCCTCGCCGGTTGTTCCTCCATTGGAGCGTGAATAAGTAATGTAATTATCCCTCAGATGGGAGGAATAATATGACATCCCCAGATATGTCCCCCAGAAAGCTCCGTCGGCGATAGTAAAATACTTCCCGGTTGAATAATCACCCGCGTAATATTCACCCATTCCGGGCAGGATAAAAGAATAGATAATACCAAGTATAGTCTTCTTCTTCTCCGGATTCAGCGATGAAGTATTTGCAGATACCAAATATCCGGTCTGCTCCGAAGGCTTAAGACTGACTTTAATATCATTCTGAAGTTTGAGTGAACTCTGTGAATAAATAACGGAAATAGGGAAAAGAAGTATAAATAAGTATTTCATGACTAAATCTAAATTAAAGCCACCGATTTTTCAAAGGCTAATTCGGTGGTACAAATCGAAGGTGTAATATTAGTTATTCTGACCGGGACGATATTATTGACAAGGTCCCCGTCATAGGCAGTCTCACAACGAATGTAATTTGATGAGAAGCCCTTAATTCTTCCTTCTTCATTGTTACTCTCAAATAGAACATTTAACACTGAATCAGAAGCTTTTTGAAAGAACTCAAATCGTTTCTTTTCGCTGAGGATTCGAAGCATATTGGTTCTTTTACGCCGTATGGCCACATCCACTTTACCCTGAAAATCTATGGCTTTAGTATCAGGCCGTTCTGAATAGGTGAAGGGATGGAGGTAACTTACAGGCATATCCTTTAGAAAATTGTAAGTATCAAGAAAATCGTTCTCGTCCTCACCGGGAAAGCCTGAAATAACATCTACTCCTATCCCTGCTGAAGGTATTCGCCGGGCTACCTCATGGATTACCTTTTCATAATCCTTTACGCTATACCGGCGCTGCATCAGACGGAGTATTTTATCATTCCCGCTTTGCAGTGGGATGTGGAAATGATCACAGAATTTGTCTGATGAAGCAACAAGTTCAATAATTTCAGGTATCAGTAAATTGGGCTCAATTGAGCTGATACGGAGCCTGAAGTCACCATTTATCCGGTTAAGTTCTTTCAGGAGATAAATAAGCCCATCGCCTGTAGATGTTTGAAAATCTCCGACATTTACACCGGTAAGAATAATTTCCTTATACCCCTCTTCTAACAGCTGGTTGAAATGACGCACAGCCTCGTCCGGCTTCATACTCCTGCTCTGCCCTCTGGCTAATGGAATAGTACAGAAAGAACACTTATAATCACATCCATCCTGAATTTTAAAGTATGCCCTTGTCCTTGAGTCAGCTTCTGAGGAATATGCTTTCCCAAATTCAGAGTTAAGCTGCTCGGTAGGTGAAGTAAATATACAGGCGGTTTCATTTTTTGAATTTGTCCGCAAATAGCTAAAAACGTCAAATTTCTCTTTACTGCCAAGTACAAGGTCTACACCGTCAATACCAGCAATTTGCTCTGGACGAAGCTGAGCGTAACAACCTGTAACAATTACAAATGCTTCCGGATTATTCCTGAGGAATTTTCTCACGACCTGTCGGCAGTCCTTCTCCGCGTTCTCGGTAACAGTACATGTATTAATTACGTACACATCAGCTTTTTCATTTTCGCCTACAACTTTATACCCATTACCGATAAACTGCTTACCGATCGCGGAAGTCTCAGCAAAATTAAGCTTACATCCTAAAGTGTATAATGATACTGTTTTATTCATCAGAAAAAAGTGTCTAAACTAAAGATTATAATGATCTAATAGGTTTATAAATAAGAAACTCACCCTGCATCCGATATTTGATGCAAGGTGAGTTGTTTAAGTTATTTTGAATTACACAAAATCAGAGTGAAATTGAGTAATTACTCGGTAACAGGCGCTTTTGAATCTGAATCAGATACCTGTGCTTCATCAACCGGTGTGGGCGGTTCTTCAGGAAGCTCAAATATCGGGAAATCAGTGGTATCAATAATACCGGTTTCCGCGTTTTTCACATCGTTTACAGATACTTTCTCAAGTTTGTATGTGGCGATATAAGATTCGATTTCGGCATCGGATAATTCCTTTAGAGCGGCGATAGCACTGAGGACGATCTTCTTGTTTTCCTTATCGAATTCAACCACTTTCAGCTTAAGATCGGCGTCCATCGGGAAGTGATAGCTGAGATTTTTGATCTTCGCGGTTGAAAGCTGGCTTGTAGGAACAAACCCATCAACTTTATCAGGGAGTTCAACAATGATACCCTTCTCGATAATTCGTACAACTTTACCATCGGTTGCACTGCCGGAAGAATATTTTTTCTCGAATGAATCCCACGGATTATCAAAAATCTGTTTGTGGCCAAGGGAGATTTTTCTGCTATCAACATCAACATTCAGAACGATGACGTCAAGCTTCTCGCCTTTTTTAACAACTTCACCGGGGTGTCTGATCTTCTTAGTCCAGGAGAGATCAGAAATATGAACTAAACCGTCAATACCAGGTTCTAATTCAATAAATACGCCAAAATTGGTAAGGTTCCTGGCAACTCCGATATGCTGTGACCCAACGGGGTACTTCTGCATTAATTCATGCCACGGATCCGGTTCAAGCTGTTTCATTCCGAGAGAAATCTTTTTCTCATCTTTATCGAGGCTCAAAACAACAGCATCCACCGTCTGTCCCATCGCAACCATTTGTGAAGGATGCTTAATGTGCTGTGTCCAGCTCATCTCTGAGTTGTGAATAAGGCCTTCGATGCCCTTTTCAATCTCGATGAATGCGCCGTAATCGGTAAGAGAAACAACTCTTCCCGATACTTTATTTCCGACCTGGAGTTTTTCATCAATATTATCCCAGGGATGCGGAAGCAGTTTTTTCAGACTAAGAGAAATTCTGCGTTTCTCTTCATCAAAGTCAGTTACTACAACGTTAATGACCTGATCTAATTTAACGACTTCATTTGGGTGATTGATTCTGCCCCAACTTAAGTCGGTAATATGTATAAGGCCGTCCACGCCGCCAAGATCAACGAACACACCAAAGTCAGTAATCGCCTTTACGATACCTTCGAGAATCTGGCCTTTTTCAAGTTTATCGAGGATTGCTTTACGCTGATCGGCAAGTTCTTCTTCAACGAGTACTTTATGCGATACAACTACGTTTTCAGTTGGAATATTAACTTTAACTACCTTGAACTCCATGGTCTTGCCTACCAGGGCATCAAAGTCACGGATAGGACGAACATCGATCTGGGAACCGGGCAGGAATGCTTCCATTCCCATTAAATCCACTACCATACCGCCCTTAATCCTTCTGAGGATATTGCCGGTGAGTATTTCTCCGGTCTCGTGAGCTCTGAGAACACGTTCCCATACTCTGAGGAAATCTGCTCTCTTTTTACTTAAAACAAGATTACCTTCCTGGTCTTCAACACTTTCAAGTACTACTTCAATTTCACTTCCGACTTTTAATGAATCCATGCTTGTGAATTCATCTTTAGGTATTGTACCTTCAGATTTAAAGCCGACATCCACAATTATTGAATCATTCAGTACACGTACTATTCTGCCTTTTACAATCTCTCCCTGTTTTACCTTACTGAAAGACTGCGAGTAAATTTTTGATAACGCGGCAAATTCTTCCATAGAATAGCCGGCATCTTCCTGATATTTTTTAGACTTCTCGAACTCATATTCAAGTGCCATCTGGTTCAATAAGTCTTCATTCATTTCGGGCATAAGCCTCCTAAGATATTAGTTGCAGTCAAAACCGTTAAACTGATAAACACGCTTCCGACTAAAATTTTCTTTAACATAGTTAATTAAATCAGTTTGTATTAAACTTTTTTTCAATCAAATTTTTTATTTCCTGCATCACCCAGTGGGGTGTTGAAGTAGCACCCGTAATACCGACTGTGCTTGCTCCATCAAACCATTCCCAATCGAGATCATCCGGGGTCTCAGCAAAGTAAGTCCTGGGATTTTCTTCTTTAGCTATATTGTAAAGTACCTTCCCATTGCTACTCTTCTTACCTGCTGTAAAAATTATTATATCCTGCGACTTCGAGAATTCCCTCAACTTTTTTTCCCTGCCGGATACTTGTCCGCAAATCGTATCTTTCGCGTGAAACTCAACTGCAGTCTCCTCCATAGTACCTATCTCAAACACTTCGATCTTACTCTTCAGGGCTGCCGCGACTTTATAGAAAGTTTCTTTGTCCATCGTTGTCTGTGAAAACAAGACGGTTGGTTTTTTCAGATTTACTTTCTCAAGAGCTTCTTCGACGCTGAGCACAACAATCGCGTTATCTCCGGTAACTCCTCTTAAACCAATAACTTCAGCGTGATCCTTTTTCCCGAATATTACGATTTGGAACTCTTTATCAATGAACCTTCTGATTCGTTCCTGAACCTTCGTAACAACCGGGCAAGTGGCATCAACAAGTTCGATACCCCTTTCTAAAGCCTTTTTGTATGTGGACGGAGGCTCACCGTGAGCACGTATAAGAACTTTACTGCCTGGTTCAATATTGTCGAGATCAGAAACCGAGATAGTCTCCATACCCATCTTACCAAGCCTGTCTACTTCGACTGTGTTGTGAATTATATCTCCGAGTGAATACATCTTAGGTGTTGATTTCAACTCATTTTCAGCAAAATCAATCGCTCTTACAACCCCCCAGCAAAAACCGGCAAATTTATCTATACTAACTTCCATAAAATTCTCTTTTCTCGGTAAAACAAATCACTCGTTTACAATAGTACCTATCTTTTTTAGAATTATATCACGTATTTGCTGTACCTGCTGCTCAATTGAAAGTTCCGAGTTATCCACTTCGAACGCGTCCTCTGCTTTTTTCAAAGGGCTGTTTTTCCTGGTAGAGTCTGTTATGTCACGATCGCGCAAATTTTTAATCACATCCGCGATCGGTATATCCCTGCCGAGGCTCTTGAATTCCTGAAATCTTCTCTCCGCTCTTTTTTCAAGACTGGCAGTCAGAAATATTTTAACCTCCGCATTCGGAAATACCACGGTCCCGATATCTCTCCCTTCCATCACCACGCCGCCATTCTCGGCAAGTACCCTCTGCTTATTTACCAGTTCTTTTCGAACACACTCAAGAGTACTGATAAAGCTTACGTTATCATTTACTTCTTTGGAGCGTATCTGATCACTAACGTCCTCATCATTGATGAAAACCTTATTCTCACCTTCAATAATGGATATCGTGAGTTTTATGTTTCTGGCACCGTCACAGATCCGGGGCGGTTCACTGAGCAGGTTGTTTCTTAATGAATAAAGTGTGATAGCGCGATACATTGCACCGGTATCAATGTAGATATACCCGAGGCGCTTAGCCAACAACTTTGCAGTTGTGCTTTTACCTGACCCAGCAGGGCCATCTATCGCTACAATCACTTTTTTCATAATCTGGAAATTTACTAAAATATTCTGAGATTTTAAAACCACAGGATCCGCGATGGACGGCTAAGCCCCCTCATTTTCAGGCTAAAATCGATACATATTTAAATAAGACAGGTAATTTGTCGGAAAATGTAATGGTAAGTTCCATCTAGAGATCAGGAGTACTCCCTGCCATCATATTTTTCAATAATTTGCTTCAACTGCGGGTCATAATTAGAATTGGCACTCCTGGCGTTATTTATTTGAACTGGTTCGTGATTCTCTTTCACTATTCTGGCGGCAGGCTCATCCCCTTTTACCAGACTGAATGTAACTCTGATCCCGAAAAATTCGGAAGCTTTTTTATCCAGATATTCGAGATTTTGTTCAATGATAATAAACGCATCCTGACCGGAGATTCTGGCGACCAGCCTGCTTCCTGAAAATTCAGAAGGAGTCATATGGGATAGTGAATCACCAAACGTAAATCTTTTTTCATTTAATACCGCCTCTTCAAATTTGGCCCATTTTGATTTAATCAGGTCTATATCGGAAGGGGACTGTGGAGCATTGCTTGAATTCTTTTGCGGCGGTGTTTTGTAGTATTCTTTTGATTCTTCTTTAATTTTGTATTCCGGTTCTGCAAGTTCCCTATCCACAGGCTTCTCACGAATCTCGAAGGATCCGGCAGGGTTTTCAGTTATTTTTTTTTTAACTTCTGAAATAAGTCCCGATAGAGTGTGGCTCCCTTCAAAACCGATAAGAAGTGAGATTACTATTTCAGTTTTCAACCGGTGATCCGACGCAAATTTGAGTTCATTAACCGACCGCGTAAGAAAATTCAAAATCCTCAGGCAGTCACTTGTTGTGTAACTCTCCCTGCACTCAAGATATTTTTCTTTGTACTCCACTGCACTTTCGATAAAATCCGTCTTCCCGGAAATTGTAACGGTAAGAATATTTCTAAAGTGCGCGATGAGCCCGTTCAGAAATTCAGTAAAATCCCATCCGTTTCCGTAGATGGTATTTATTACATTCAATCCTTCAGAATGATTCTTGAAAACAACCGCATCGGATACCCTGAAATAGATATCGTCTCCTATGACACTCAGCAGCCTTGTAACGTCTTCATGTCTTACGTCTTTACCGCAAAAAGCAACAACCTGATCAAAAAAACTTTCTGCATCGCGAAGCCCGCCATCAGCTCTTTTGGATATGAGGGTCAGGGTCTTTTCATCGATTTTCACACCTTCCGCTTCTGCTATCGCTGAAAGCTGCCTCCTTATAACATCGAGGCTGATACGCTTAAAGTCATATCTTTGGCACCTGGAGACAATAGTAATCGGAACTTTGTGAATTTCAGTTGTGGCAAAAATAAATATCGTATGAGGGGGCGGCTCCTCAAGTGTTTTCAGGAATGCGTTAAATGATTCCTTGGTAAGCATATGAACTTCATCGATAATGAAGACTTTATATTTCCCCCTTACCGGAGCGAACTTGACTGATTCTCGTAGAGACCTTACATCATCAATTCCGCGGTTTGAAGCAGCGTCAATTTCAATGATGTCCATAAACCTGTTCTGTTGGATTAGTTTACAATTTTCACAATCATTGCAGGGTTCAAAGTCTCGCGGATTCTCACAATTTAAAGCTTTTGCAAGAATTCTGGCTGTAGTGGTCTTCCCCACCCCTCTCGGACCGGTAAATAAAAAAGCATGAGCGATTCTGCCTGTAGAGATTGAGTTCTTGAGTGTGAGCGTGATATGCTCCTGTCCGACGACTTCGGCAAATTTAACCGGACGATATTTCCTTGCTGATACTATGAATGCCATAATCTGCTGCTGTGTGGTAAAATGTTTTTTTCTATATAGTCAATTAGTTTTTCAAGATACTTTTTATCCGTCAGATTGAATGAACCTAACTCTGTGCTGTCCAGATCTAAAACGCCGAACAGCCTGCCGTCCGGATAACTGACTGGAACTACAATCTCAGACCTTGACTCAGGATCACAGGCAATATGACCGGGGAATTTTTCTACATCTTCAACAATTATCGTTTCATTCCTCTGAGCTGAGGTGCCGCACACTCCGCTCCCGATTTCGATGGAAGTACACGCTATCTTACCCTGGAACGGACCAAGAAATAACTTTTGACCATTGAATATATAAAAACCCACCCAACTTATCTTCGGAAAAAATTCTTTCAGTACGGCGGTAAAATTTGATAGATTTGAAATCAACTGATCTTCCGGTAAAATCAGGTATGGAACCCGGGCTATGAGATCCTCATATTTCTCAAGTTCCGTCATATTTCTGTTCACATGAAGATTCGTACTCAAATACGTCTACTTCCTTCCGGTCTTTCGTTTACCTAAAACGTAAGGTACTGCATCTTTTATCTGTTCAATCGGAATAATTTCCATTCCTTTCCTGATCTGAGCGCTAATCTCTTTAAGGTCCGGTTCGTTATCCTTGGGGATCAAAACCGTCGTTATGCCGTTCCTTTTTGCTGCAAGCAGTTTTTCTGAAAGTCCTCCGATGGGTAGGACATTTCCGCGCAAAGTTATCTCGCCGGTCATAGCAACCTCTGTCGAAGCTGGGATTTTTAAGATGGCGGAAAGCAGAGCCATCGCCAGAGTTATACCGGCAGAAGGGCCATCCTTTGGTATAGCTCCCTCAGGAAGATGAATATGGAATTCTTTATTCTTAAAGAAATCGGCCTGAATGCCGAATGCCGAAGTGTTCGACCGGATATAGCTCAGCGCGGCCTGGGCAGACTCTTTCATTACATCACCAAGCTGACCGGTAAGAATGAGCTTTCCGGGACCATTCATATAGGTCGCATCAACTGACAGCAGTTCTCCTCCGACGCTCGTCCAGGCAAGCCCTACAACACTCCCAATTCTTTTTTCTTTACTAACCTTATGAGCCTTATATTTTATTACGCCGAGAAACTCCTCTACTTTTAGATCATTGATTTTCAAAGTTTTCGCCCTGGTCTCTTTCACATGTGAATTCTTCGCGACAATTTCTTTAGCTACTTTTCGCATTACTGAGGCAAGTTCCCTCTCAAGATTCCTCACTCCCGCTTCACGTGTATAAGCATTAATTATCTTCAGAACTGCCTTATCCTCAAAAACAATATTTCTTTTTTCGAGTCCATGGAAAGAAAGCTGTTTGGGAATTATATGCCTTTTCGCGATTTCAAGCTTATCGTTCTCAAGATAACTGCTGAGTTCGATAATCTCCATCCTGTCCTGTAATGGTAAAGGTATGCTGTACCGGACATTCGCGGTAGTGATAAACATCACCTGTGAAAGATCATACTCAATCTCAAGATAGTGATCCTGGAATGTGTGATTCTGTTCGGGATCCAATACTTCTAGCATCGCCGAAGATGGATCCCCTCTGAAATCGGATGAAAGTTTATCAATTTCATCGAGCAAAATTACAGGATTAATCGTGCCGGCCTTTTTCATTGCCTGTATTATCTTACCCGGCAGCGAACCGATGTAAGTCCTGCGATGGCCTCTGATCTCTGCCTCATCCCTGACACCACCAAGGCTTATACGCACAAACTCTCTGCCGAGAGCACGGGCGATCGATCTTCCGAGAGAAGTTTTACCGACACCCGGAGGGCCGACAAAGCATAGTATCTGACCGCGCATCTTGTTCACCAGGTTAAGTACTGCAATATGTTCAATAATTCTCTCTTTCGGTTTTTCAAGCCCGAAGTGGTCTTCATCCAGAATATTCCTGACGTGTTGAACGTTCAGGTTATCTTCGGATCTTTTAGACCACGGAAGGGCAATTAACCAGTCAAGATAGTTCCGGACAACTGTATACTCGGGTGATAAAGGAGGAGTCTTTTTAAGTTTAGCGACCTCTTCTTTTGCTCTTTCAAGCGCAGACGGAGGCATCTCGGCTTTTGCAATCCCTTCATTTATTTTACTGATCTCAGGGGATGAATCATCTTCCTCTCCGAGTTCATCCTGGAGAATCTTTATCTGTTCCTGGATAATAAATTTTCTCTGAGTACGTGCGATGTTCTCCTGAACTTTATTATCTATCTCTTTTTCAATTCTCAGGATATCAATTTCGGAATTCAGTATCTTAATCAGTTCATAATACTGTTCTTTGATATTTTCAAGTTTCAGTATCGTTTGCTTGGTTTCAAGAGGCTGTGTAATATTTGCCGCTGCATAAAAAAGTTTCCGGTCTGCCTCCTCAATTGCCTCGAAAGAAGAAAACGCCTCCTCCGAGATATTCCTGTTTATTTTTATATACTCTTTAAAAAGGCTGGTAAGCTGCCTCATAAGGGCATTCATCTCAGTATCATGCTGCAGGGCGACATTGACCGGAATAATCCTGGCTTCAAAAAATTCTTTATTATTAGTAAAGAACTCAATTTTTCCCTGCATCAGTCCGTCGACCAGAATTTTTATTAAACCGTTGGGCATCTTAAGAATTTGAATGATCCGCGCGATTGTACCTTCCCGGTAAATATCATTGATTGTGGGATTTTCAATATTGGACTTTGTCTGAGCCGCGAGAAAAATATATTTTTTGTTCTCAAGCGCGGCGTTCGCTGCATTAACCGATTGCTCCCTCCCTACCAACACCGGAAAGATCATATAAGGGAAGATCACTATATCCCTGAGCGGAAGTATCGGAATGATTTCAGGGATGTCCTCGATTAAAATATTGTTATTAAGATTAGATTCTTTATCTGCGAGTATATTCAATTAGTACCTTGTATCATTTAATTTAGCCAGATAAGATATTAAATTAAGAGGTGCTATTCAAGGTCTGGAATAAGTAGTATTGTCAGAGGTTCTGCTATTTTAGCATAAACAATGGATTGTGAATATAACCACGGGAAAATCCCGTCAAGGTGAACGACCGGCATATTACCCATAAACTATCGGAATTGAATAATTCCCCAATAAACGCTTCCACAATTTGGCAACTGTGGCGATTACCCCAATAAAATTACCCTGCCACAAGAAATGATCAAACTTCTGAAGTGTTATTTCCGCGCAATCCCAATCATAAAATAGTGATGCGACGAGGAAAAGAGTTTATTAAATATAGCTCTATCAATTGAACCAAGAAATTGTCTTTGGGATTCAGTCCGCCCCATCCCGCCTAAGAATCCAGCAGTCATAAATTTGAAATCCGAAAATATCGAAACAAACTCCATCATATCTTCTAACGGGGTATAGCGTACTGATTTGCCGTGAGGAACAAAATTTCTTCTGAGAAATTGGTGAACCGGCGAACCCTTGATATTTTCGGCGAACATAAATTCGCCTCCTTTTTTAAGGCTTTTGTGTATCTGCTCAACCGCTGTTCTCTGGGCATCTTTATTATCATGGTGGCCCAGCGATGCCAGGACTGATTTTATGACAACAATATCAAACTTGTTCTCGTAGGGAATGCTCAAAGCATTAACTGATCCGTAGTCGATCCTATCCGATACTTTATATGCGTCATGCTTCTTCGAGGCAACATCGACCGGGGAATCAACATCAGTGCAGAATACCTTCCCTCCTTTCTGAGCAAACCAGAGAGAGAGCCCTCCCCTCTTGCCACCGATTTCCATCGTGTAGGTTTGGCTAAGCTCCTGAGCAGTATTCTTTTCCCAAAACTCTAATGCGAGCGACCAGTTTGTTACATCCCATTCTATTATGTCGTTTAGCAGTTCTTTTGTCATCAGTTAATTTCTTGTCAAAGTTTTCAAAAATCAATTATGAATATAATAAATTAATCCAAAGTAGAGCGCTGTAGAACTAGCTGAACATCTGAATTTGTGAAGCAAATGATATAGATTTTAAAGTGTGGAAGAACTCTTAAACATTATTAAATACTGATGGTATTGTGCTTTGTCCGATATGAAAAGTCTCAGGGTAATGATCATGACTTTTAAAATTACCGGATTTGATAACGAGGGGTGACGCGGGAATCATCACCCCTCGTTCAATCTACCTTACCCTCACGATCTTATCTATCTTTGTCTTCGTGACATCACCGAATTTGGTTACGAGTTTATATAGGTATACACCGTTTGCAATCTCATTCCCATCCTGGTCACGGCCATCCCACCTTATCCGGTTAAAATTGAGTGAAAGCTGGCTTCTTTCGGGTTTAATTTCCCTGATGAGCCTGCCGGCAATCGTATATACCCTGATGGTCATTTCATCCGGCATGTTAGAACCTCTCAATTCAAAGGTGAAGTAAGTATCATCCTTAAAAGGATTAGGATAATTATAGATGTTTGCAATATCATCCTTATCAAATACAAAGAAAGTATTCCTGAAAAATGTCGTATCAAAAAAGTTGCCGGAAGCGTCTTTAGCTAGGATATCGAGAGTATGACGCCCCATTGTCAGTACAGGCTTCCAAGTGATTATCATTTCAGTATTTGGGTACTGAACGGTTGTGACGTTAATGTCCGGCCTCGAAAATGATAACGGCACATTATCATAAAGAATAGTAAAATAAGATGTATCCAGCGGAAGCGGGCTGTCATCTTTAAGAGATATTTTTATTTCCGGTGTTTTAGAGACGATATCGCCGTTTATTATCTCCTTATCATCAAAGGTTATTCTGAACAGTGGATTTATACTATCCCTTGCAACAAAAAATTCCCTGGACAAAATGTTGTTAAATGTAAATCTTTCTGGATTAGGATAACGGACGATCGCCTTAACAGTGTGATTAAAAATATAGGGTGCCGTATTTAATTCAAATGTATTAACCGCGAAAGAATCGGCTTTCACATCCAGCGTTTGAGCGTGAAAAACCGAATCACCACCGTCAATAAAAAACTCAATCCTCGCGCTGTCGGCATCGGATGACTGCATATTCCGCACCGTGTACGTCATCGTAATCGGTAATCCCTGGAGTAAAGAATCCGGAGCGAAAGAAAGATCGTTCAGAGTCATCACCAACTCAGGATAGTTGGTATATTCAACCGACAATCCGCGGAGTTCGATCGGGTTCACTGAATTGAAAGAGGAATCGATTAACTGAAGGCTAAACTTAACCTGCGGATAAACTGAATTATCAATACCGGTCATATCGAAAGAATCCGGGAGATTCACATAAAGGGTATCCCATATCCGTGCATTTTTGTTATAACCGAACATCAGCATACTCGCGATATTCTGAGATGTTTTATTTCCGATTGAAAACTTTGATGTCTTCCATCTTTGGGCCGGCCCGATCGCGGGTGTACTCACTACGCCTTTTGCGTCAATATACCTTGCCGGGAATTTCGTCACAACGCGCCTTTGAAAAATTCCTGGCCGATAGATAGCGCCATATACATAGTCGTTCTTCGTATCAATTGCCCATCCGTAATACCTGATAAGATTATTCGGATTTTCATTATAACCCGGAATCCATTCCTGCTCGAAGAATCCGTCACTTATACGAATCCTGCGCATAAATCCGCTATACAGGTTTTCATAAGGATAGAAGAATCCGTCGGCTACAAAGAAATAGGTAAATGGATTATAACTGCTGATCAGCGGGTAATAATGAGAAGCGACTCTCCTCATGCCATCAAGCGGATCATAAACATTAAGAGTATACCGGTAAGTTCCGGGACTGTTAACGCTGTCTTTGAATGCAAGACAGTAAATAAAATTGCTATCAGAAGATATTGTAAAATTACCTGTTTTAACTTTGCCAGATTCGGAATCAATCAATCCCAGCGGAACATCAACTATTTCCTTAGCCCCCGTTTCTACATCAACTTTGAGAATTTTGTAGGGGTCTACTGTTGGAACATAGATATGTCCTGTTCTGAAATATGCAAACGTATTCCCTACCCTCTCCTGAAAGTTTGGAACTTCACCGTAAAATTGTCCCGCGACCGTTCCCTCTTCACCGGTACCAACTTTATAAATCTTTGTCCTCCCGAGTGAATCACCGTAATAGTAAATCATCCAGTAAAACATATTACCGATGTAAAGATATTTCCCATCAGTAGTCATAATACTCATACCGAAGTTTGAGAAAAGAACTGAGTCCAGTTGAGTATCAGAAATCATTCTTTCCCTGCCAGGTTTGGGAGGCAATAGGCTTGTGTTAAGAGCCAGGGTCTGCCTTTCCTGAAGAAAATTTAGGTTTTCAGTATTGAACATTTGAAGTTGATTACCTGAAATAAAGTAACCTGAATTACGGTCGGTACCAAGAGTAAAGGTTTTTGTAGGCGTCCATTTACCAAAATTCTGGCCGTCGTAAATTCTTGATCTCCAGAAATAAACACCCGCTGATAATCCGGTAGGAGTATATTTTATTACACCGTCGGTACTAACAAGCGCTGGTGTTTTAACAACTGGCTGATTAAACGAAATACTTGTATCTATTTCAATATAGTATTCCAGAGTTTTATTTGTATAAAGACCTATATCAGCAATAAAAAATTCAGGAGATGAGGCCGCGAATTTCTCACCGTCCAGCGGTTTTATTATACTCGGTTCCGAAATATTAAAAACAGCAAGCGAGTAAGTAGCGCTGTTATCACTATAGTCAATCTCGGGAATAGAATCGACCAGATTTATTTCCGCTTTAAGTTCAGTCAAACCGCCCGCTACAGGCTTCCAGTTGATAACAAGAGAATCGCGGTTCGGAAATACCTTTATCCTCCTCGTTTCCAGAATGGCACTTGTGTCGGGTGTGGAGAAACTTAACCTTACGGAGACGGAATCATTAACCTGTATTCCAAAATTCGAGAACCTGATCGTAACATCAACGGAGTCACCGATTACGGGATTTGTCTGGGATACGGTTATGTCGGCGTTTTTAATCACAAAATCGGGTTTATCCGGCAATGCCAGTTTGAAAAGCGGATCACCCAGGAAGGTGAGTAAAGCTATCTGGTTACCGTAATACCCGATTGGCGGAGTCTGCAATTTTGATTTTAAAACTGCTCTTCCAGAAATATAATCTTTCTTGATAAATGTAAAATCAAAAATCAATTGGTTTATGTATTTCCCAATCTCCCAGTGAGTCAATCCGGAACTGCCAAAGAATCCAATACTTCCTTTTCCAGGAACCTTTATAAACTGCTCGCCAAATACATCCTGGTTATCAAAATGGGCAGTATAGCAGGTAACACTTAAAACAAGAGGGAGCCTTGACTCGTTCTGAAGAACGTATATATCCTCATTAAGAAAAGTCAGATCCCATTGATAACCTCCGCCGTGTCCGTAATAATTCACAACTGAGGCACCGGTATTTATAGCCTCCCTGATTTCCTGGGTGCTTCCCCTGTACTGAAAATGTTCTGGCCTGTTAGGGTACCTGAAAATCATTTTCGGATCATAACCCTGTGGAATTACAAATCCGTTTGCAAGGCTGATGGATGCATCATTAAATCCAAACCGGATCTCATCATCATTGTTCAAGCCTGAAGCAAGCATTAAGACTGTTTCTCTCCATTTTTTTCCGGCATCAGCAGGGTAATTCTCCAGTTTATCCATGAGGATGTTCCCCTCTTCTACTGTTTCAATGGACAATCTCGCAATGGTCATTTCCGGCCAGACATCATCTCCCGCGACGCATACCAACGCGTTATCACTCGCAGCTTCCCCATATGTATATGAGTGATGCGACAATGAGGGAATATAATTTTTCCGGCTGGCAGGCTTTAATCCTCTGTAATCATAACTCATATCCCCGATCAGAGCTACATAGGCTGGTGCGGGAGCCTGATAGTTTTCAAAAGAATATTTCAGATAGTCTCTTATAGCAGCTGGCTCTAATAGTCCGTCGGAAAATTCATCATAGATATCCTGAATATCAACAATTTTTATTCTGGGGTTTGTAATAGTATTATCAGTCCAGTTATTCAGCCTGAAATTCTTATATCGATCGGCAACCGAAGTAAACTTTGAGTGAATTATGACCAGGAGGTCGGCTCCGGGTTGGTTATTCCGAAGATTTGAACTTATATCCGCCCGTATCGAATCCACCTGCATATAAAAATTGGAACCGGCACAATAATATTGGGTGGGAGCCAAAGCAGTATCGGCAAAAATAAATGTTTTATCCTCGTCATTCAGGAAATGAACTGAATCTATTATCTCTAATCTGCCGGGTATATAAATATTCACTTTAGGATCATTCCACTGCCAGATTCTGTAAAAATTAACACCGACAGTTGACGAAGAGTTATTAAAATTATAATTATCTCCAAATACTCTGTTCTGGCTGAAATAAGTGAATTCAAACCAGTTGACCCTTATTTCATCACTGCTGTCCGGATGACATACTCTCCCATCCACTTCGACCGTGAGATAGTTACCGCTGGGATACAAAGGGAAACTGTCTACAGATATATAAAAATTTCTCTCAAATATATACTCTTGCTGGCCCGACCACCATGCTTCTCCAAGTAATTTATCATTAAAAAGAATCCTGGCGTGATGCCCGTAGGTACAGCTTGTAACGGTCATACCGTGCATGCTTACGCGCATAGTTACGTTCGGGAATGACATCGAGAAATTTTGAAATGGCTGAAACTGTCCTCTGAAAGCATAAGTCGCATTCCCCCTGTTGCCTGTTGCCTTATCCCAGTACCAATGGTCTCTATTGGCATCATCGGCGTATCCTAACCGCTCATACAGAGAATCCTTCTCGTAAAAGTCTGTTTTCAGGTAACCGAATAAGTTATATGATGGTACGCCGGAAGGAATCCCGTGTTTCCTTTTATACCGGGGTGAGGTACCGTCGCCATCGAAAGTAATCCACATTACGTTAGTGGTATTATAAATGTTCTGCCTTGTATATTCGGAAGGAGGAAGTTTATAAGCAACAAATTGAATATAATCGCCTGAATTGAAAATAGTATCAGTCCCTGTGTTAACATCAAGCGGAACTGATGCCCCATTAACTACAACCTCAATTTTTGACGGATCTATCCCGGATCCTATTGACGCTCCTGCAGCAATCATTTCTGCATAAGTTACGCGATAGACCCCTTCTTTATTATAAAACATTTTAAAGTACCTTTTGCTGGGATCAAACCAGGAATTCAATGAAGGTGTATTCCTGGTATTCGTCACTTTCCCGATCCATTTTGAGGCCTGATTGGGATTAATAACTGAAGTCTGTAATATTTCTTCTGTCAAGGGGTCTGACACAGGTATAACCCCCGTTGCTGCCAATGGGTCACCATTATAATCAATTCTAACCCTGACCTTAGAATATGATACTAACTCGCGAAGAACCGGATTGTACTGAACAGGCGAGACAAAAACCGGAAGAATCCTGGCAAATCTCATTCTGCCTTCAGCTCCCAGTTCTGCTGGCACTGCCGGGAATAGTTTGTTACTTCCGTAAATATTCCTGTCAAACTTTTCCTTATCATATTTCTCAAAGTATCCTTCGTTATCCGGATAAGGAGGGATCATAATATTCGCAAATTTTTTGGTGCCGGAATACGAATATGAAAGAGTCGGAACTGCGTTCTGGGGAATAGCTACACTGTGAAACACCTGAGGCAGCCACGGTTCCCCGGGATTGCGAAACGAAAACATATCGGATTTGATAAAACTGAATTTTGCCCCATCTATTAAAGTATCCTTTAATTTGAAGGATTCGGAAAAATTAAATTCGATCTCAATAAAGCGATCATTCGATTCAATTATTCTGTAATTCTGTGATCTGGCGGGAGAAAAAAACAACAATGTAATAACAAGAAACAGGGATATTTTGCTCGTCATTCGTTCCATCTAATATTTTAATAAAAAATAAGTTATTAAACGCAGTCCGCGCCTGCAAGTGCAAAAAAATTACAATACGGATAAATAGTAAAACTATCTTATAAAAATCCGTAGGATAGTGAAACAAAGAGTATCCTGCTGAATCGCCGTGTGGCGGAGGATGACGCGGAAAATTGTATGTAGGAGGAGAGAGTCAAATTATAGGATAAGTAATAGCTTCCCTTGAGAAAAAAAGTCCTGGTTATTTCCAATTCACCGTCCAGAAGCGGAGTGCTTGCCGGTGTAAAATAATCGTAACTGAACCTTATATCACCACCGACGTTGCGAATTAAAGTGCCTGACGAATCGACAACATTTGCACCGTGTTTCACTAACCTGAAACCGGTTTCAGCCAGTAGTCTTGGGAAAATAAATCCCTTCAGACCGATAGTATAGGAAACAGAATTAGGTTCTAATGAAGCTCCCAGTTTATAGCCATTATTTGTATAAGCGGTAGTCTCATTGAAACCGGGGTGACTGAGCGTGTAAGGGCGGATAAGTGTGTATTCAGCGAAAAAATCAAAACCTGCGGGGAGGAGGGGATTGCTTATTAAAAGATTTACCTGAACAGCGCTTCTGTTTGATTTGGTATCAAATCCCTCGCTGAAATAATTCCCGAAATGAATATCATCGAGCATTAGAGTTGAACTGACTTCCAGCCCATTAACCGGAACACTGCTTATGTCGAAGGTTAAAAATGAGTTATCAATATCATTCAATGATCTTTGCGCGGATTCCCAGAATAAAAATGGATTCAGGTAGGCGGCTTCAAATGGCCTTCCGCCATAAATCACGGACTGGGCAACTCCTATCCCAAAGAGTCTTGAGGGCGAGTATCCCAGCCGGCTGACTGCAACATGCTTCGGTAATTTCAGTTTAAGTTTATTTATTGAATCCGGATAGGTTTCAGTTATTCCCACGACAAGCCAGCCGTGTAAAAACGTATAACGGAGATTTTTGTAGCCGATATTAAAATTGAAATAATCAAATATTTGCCCCTCGCCTCCAAGGGTCAGTTTATCGTGCTCTCCCCTGCCCCATAATATTCTGTTCCTGCCAAAATGCAGGTTAAAGATACTGCTCCGGTAGTGAATGTAACCGGATGTTCCGTCAAAATTATTGATTCCCGTTTTATTGAAGGTTAAACTTTGAGATACCTCTTTAATTGCGAGGGCCGGTGAGCGGGCTGAATAAACATTACCGTTCCAGGCATCCAGTTCGAACGCAAGATTTTGCTCATAATTAAGTATAAACTTACCTCCGTATTGCATAACACCGCTTAGTGAATCGAACCCGCTATTGTTGTTCCTTATTGCTTTCAGACTCGCCCGGGGATCAAACCTAAAACTGATAAGAGAATCCTGATAATTTATGAAGTGGTTCTCGCGGGGTTCATAAAGCACCGAGAAGAAAGGAATTTGTTCTTCAGCGATCACACCGGTGTGATTTTTACCCCGGAACTGGAAATATGTATCGAAAAAATCCAGCTGTTGTTTGTCCGTCAATGAAAGACTGATGTACTTGGTGTCAATTTCCTGAAGATAATTTTCGACGAGATACCGGTTGTGAGGAACAATAATGTCATCATAGGCATCGAGGTTCCCCTTGATGTACTGTTGTTTAAGGAAAATGTATACGGGATTTTCAAGCGGAACGAGTTCCACCTGTGAATTGGCACGGAACGCCAGTACTATGAGAAAAAAAAGAATTGACCGGTTAATCAATCAGTATTCGGGATTAATTTATAAATTGCCTTCGTTAGTAAAAACAATGATCGGGGTCTTCAGAAAGATAATAAGATCGGTAAAGAAATTTGCTTTCGCGTAATATTCTAATTCCATCTTGATCCTTTCATCAGGCGTCAGCAGTTGCCTGCCGTTTATCTGTGAGTAACCCGTGATACCGGGTTTGTAATCAAATACTTTCCTTTGTTCTTCTGTGTAGTTATCAGTAATTGATATGATTTCAGGCCTGGGGCCGATAATGGACATATCCCCTTTTAAAACGTTGAAAAATTGGGGTATTTCATCAATGCTTAACCTTCTCAAGAGCCTTCCGACCTTGGTAACTCGGGGATCATCCTTGACGGTCAGTTCAGGCCCTAATTCATGAGCATTCTCGAACATACCTCTGAGTTTATACATTTTAAACTTCTTCCCCTTGTATCCAGCGCGATCCTGAATAAAAATCGCCGGACCCGGAGTCTCAAGTTTTATCGCAACCATGCATATCAGGAGGATGGGGAGGCTAACAATCAGTATTACCAGACTTATTACTATGTCAGTAAATAGTTTAATGAACGAGCCCTGTCTTCCCATTACCGTGATTTATTCTGATTTTACCTAGCATTAAGTTCAAATTTTTAAAAATAACCTATAAAGATAACAACTATTCTTATTAAATTTCAAATTTTTAAGATATAACGCAATATTTTAATTAACAACTCATTTAAAGAGATATGGGTTTCAAATCACAAATCCCTGCTTCCCCTGAAGCAGGCGTGTAGCCTGCCTCCCCATAAAGATCCCGAGTATAAAACCGCTTCCGTATGCTGTATGCATCGCAGGAAATATTAAGAAACTGCGCATCATCAGTCTTTTCCCCGAGGATATTCTCAGTGTTAGAACGATATCCGCTAGTAAATAGAGCATGAATGGTATCGAAATCAGCAAATAAGGAAAGAATACCAGTGAAATCAGGTAAAGAGTGAATAAAGAAGGAACTACATGTCTCAGCTTTAATCCACGACCCGCCTTGCTTAATGCAAGCGGCTTAAATAAACCATACTGAAAATACTGCTTAAATAATCCTTTCAGGCTGCCCCTTGGGTGGTAATAGAGTTTAATATCGGGACTGATATAAATCTTTTTCCCGTGCTTAATTGCCCTGTAATGGAATTCCTCGTCCTGATCTCTGAGCATCTCCTCATCAAAGTACCCAACTTCAGAAAAGATAGACTTTTTCCAGGCGCCAAGGATGACATGGTCAGTATAACCTTTATACTCATAATTGTACAAATTACTATTCCCGGTACCAAATTTACTTTTTACGGATTCAGCAACAACTTCCTGAAAAGGTGTTTTCGCGGTTGTTCTGACCGGTCCTCCTACAATATCTGCGCCGGTTTCACTAAATGTTTCTAAGATCTGTTCAAAATAATCATAGCTATATTCATTATGAGCATCCAACCTGACAATGATCTCCGCGGTGCATTTCGGAATAGCTATGTTTAAGGCAAAAGGTACGAATTTCATTTTGTTGGTCAGGACAAATGCGTTTAATCCCAATTCCTGCCATTTTGAAATTATTGACACAGTTTCGTCTTTTGAGCCGCCATCAATAAAAAATATTTCTTTCTCCGCCGGTTTCGCTTTAATCAAAAACTCACATATTTTATCAATATAAAGGGCTTCATTGTATACTGGAATAATTACTGATATTGTGGGAGTGCTCAATTCATTTTACCTTTTATTAATCTTTTGTAAATCTCAACCATACTTTCCGAATTTTTCTTCAGGTTATAATTCTCCGATACAAATCCGACAGCATTAGTCCTTATTCTGTCTCTTAATAATTTATCTTCAATTAACTGGCCAATCCTGGCAGCCAAATCTTTTTCATCATTAACCCGAAAACTTAGAGCTGTTACGTTATCTTTATAAACCTCACGAAAACCTTCGATATCCGAAACAACTACTCCCCTGCCGCAGGCCTGGGCTTCCAATACAGCCACCCCAAAACTCTCTCTCGACGAAGCGAATACACATATATCAATGGAATTGTACAACTCTTCAACTTTGTTATATGGAAATCGCCCTAAAAACTCAACTTTATCATTTAAGCCGAGTTCACCGACCAGTGAGACGAGATGCGCCCTCCTGGATCCATCTCCCGCTATCTTCAGCTTAAGACTCTTACCCGTAGAATTGGTGATAAGAACATTAAAGGCACGTATGATTGTTTCTATTCCATAGTATTCTTCCAATCCTTTCACAGTGCCTATCACAGTGACGTCGTTCTCTTGATCCAATCCGAGAGGGCGGAATCTTTTTGTATCGATACCAAAAGGAACAACCTCAATCTGTCGGGAGAAATACCGGGATGTAATCGACTTCAAATAACTGCTTGAGGCAGTAACACAATCTGCCTTATTAAGGTTGTATCTCAACATCTTTTCGTGAAAAAAGCTTTTTTGGGGAAAGCTCATAACATCACTTCCCCAAACTGAAATGATGAAGGGATGATAGTTGGATAACGCCCCAAGGACTCCATAACTTGTTGCATAATGCGCATGTAATAAGTCCGGTTTAAATTCGTGAACTATTCTTTTTAAGGAGGATAAAGCAGAAAAATAGAATAATTTGCTGAAACTTCCCTCACTTCCGACACCCCCATCCTTTAACTTCGAATAAACGAATAAGTCAGGATTGATTTGTCCGGAGTAAAGTTCGAAATTTGGAGTTTCTAGGCTGAAAACCATGAAGTTTAAACCGATGCGGGTATACTCTTCGATCCACTTGATTGAATGCGCGGCATTGGCATCTGCAAGTAAAAGGATTTTCACTTTTCACTTTCTGTTTTAGTTTCACGATTCTGAGAAGCATGTATTTCCGTGAATTTATGCAACACAGTTATAAACAGCAGCCAGAACGGAAGATCCCTGCTGATCCAGCCATGAGACAGAATCCCGGTAGCTTCAAAAACACCCCTGAGAAAAACGCCCGCCCCTATAAAAAGAATACCGCTATATAGCCGGTCATCTGCGTTGCCGGATCCCCTCAGATGCTTCAGAATTCTTAAACTGTAAAAAACGAATATTCCCGGAAGTAAGACCGATGAAAATAAGCCGGGGATGCCAAGTTCGGTCCAGCGAAAAATGTAGAAATTATGAGCCTGTCCAAGCCCCCCCTTTTCAAAATTATAAATGAGTTGCTCAGCGTCCCAGGAGCCCCATAAAACGTTGATATATCTGTCAAGGTTGTATTTGGTTATCATAGGACCAACACCAAGAACCGGATTATCATTAATCATCCGGAACATAATATCCCAGAGATAATACCTCGTATTCTCCAGCACCCTCTCGAGTCTTAGGAAATTTGAAAAAATATGAACAATCTCCGGGAATAGAAATATAATGAAGGGAATGAGCAACAGTCCGACGGTTGCTGTTCTGTAAAAGAGCTTTCGTCTGTAGCTAAAAAACATAAGCCCACCCGCCAGGCTGAGCCCCATAAAAGCAGCTCTTGAATTGGTCAGTAAAAAAGCAATAATCTGAATAAACAAAAATAACCAGACAAATCTGCGGGAATTTTCAGAGAAGGAACTCCTGGAAGTAATTACGACCAGTGTCGCGCCAATGGTAATCATCAATAATCCCCCGGCCGCCGCGATATTTTTGAAAAGTCCGCCCTGCTTTACATAGGAGTCAATCAGGAGCTGTTGAAGGTCTGATGAAGAAGAAAAAAATGAGTAGATAATAAATGTACTGACCGCCACCCCGGAAATGACAATTGTGTTAAACAGCATCTCGAAATCCTCCCGCTTATTATAAAGAAGGAATATCAGTAATATCAGAGTGAAAAAAATGATCTGCCTTCCGACCGCCTGGAATGCGATGGCTGGTAAGGAAGAAAAAGCCGAGGACACGAACATTGAACCAAGAACAAAAAATATGAGAAAAACAAATGAACCCGGTAACTTTTTTAACTTCTCAAAGATATTAAGTTCACGGGAGAATATCAGATAAATGATAATTGCCATACTGAATAAATTCATTATCTCCCGCAGACTCTCCCCAATATCGCTTCCGAATGATAATAAAAGAAAAATACTCAATGAGAGTAAATACTTTTCTCCAAAGCTTTTTAATAAAAACATCAGGATTACAAGGGGAATAAGGTAAACCAGATAGTCAATCACTAATACTGAGAACAGGCCCAGCCCTACTCCGAATAATAGGTCTCTTCGGGATATCAATGAATTAACCAGCACTTTCCACCTGCTTGAGCGGCTGAAGCTTCTCATTCATGAATTTCACCAGTTCTGTATAAACCATTTCGACTGTAAGACTATTCATACACTCATAATGGTAACACTTTCTCCCTCCCTCAAGATAGCATAGTTTGGTAGTCATTGGTGAACAGGAGATTATTGAACGGACATATCCGTTAATTCCATAATATGGATTATGATATTCCGGATTTGTCGGACCATAAATTGCGAAGGTTGGTTTCCCAAGATGGTTGGCAAGATGAAGAGGTCCTGAATCATTTCCGATAAATAGATCACAGTTACCAATCTGGTTTTTAAGGTCATCCAGAGTCTTAGAATAAATAACATCAATCCCTGCCCCGCGGAACTCAAGCTGGATTTCTTCAGAGAACGAACCAGATTCGGCTATTAATGAAATATTATAATTAAGAGCCTTCAACCTGCAACCAAGCTCAAAATATTTCCTTACGCCCCACTCTTTTGACTTCCACGCCGCGCCCGGATGAATTAAGATATTGTTAACAATTTTGTAATTCTCACCTTTGAGCATGGCACTTTTGAATCCGGGAATTTCACTATCAAGGTCTATTATCGGGGGATACAACTCTCTTACATGGCGATTATAATCCAACGGCAGGAAATGATTATAGACTTTACGGTAAAATCTTACATTAGCACCGAAAATTTGATTAGAGGAGGAGAATAAAAGTATGAACGCTGCTTTAGTTCCACCAGTCAGATCAAAGATTTTCTCATACCTCTCCTCTCTTAACTTTTTAATCACGTGTAACATCGGGAATTCACGGTAACCAAAAAAATCGTTCCGGCTGAACGTCATAAAATCCGCATCAGGAAATTCGATTTTGAAAATATCTCTGTTTTGTTCAAGAGTTACAATCTGACACCGGTCATTTCCGTAGTAATTCATTACCCGCATAATACTTTCAAAAGTAAAAATTGAATCTCCCAATTTATGGAATGTTATTATGGCAATCTTTCCGGTGGTATTTCGCTGACGAGTAAAAAAATATCTTAAAAATCCGAATACTGTGTCAGAGATGAAATAAATAAGTTTCTTCAATCAGATACCCGGAAATTTTATATTAAGAGTTCTCAAGAGCCGTTCAGTGATAAACCTGCCCGGCTCAATACCAAATATAACAGCCAATCCGACTGAGGCTAGCAAGAAGAATAAAAGACTTGCAATCTGCGTAAAGAACGAAACTGGGAACACTCCCATGATCAGATTTACTGAAAGTGATACGATACCAAGGAAAGACAGAATAATCGAAATATCTTTCAGAAGGAAACTGAATATACTGAACCTGATCTCCCTGGAAAGGTATAATAATGTCGACACAAAAAATATTGTATAGGTTATTGATGTCGCTAAGGCTAACCCGTTCTGTGCAAGACTTCCCACGAGGAAATAGTTCAATAACCATTTAATCGGAATGGCCACGGAAGTGAGCAGGAAAAGGAATTTAGCTTTTCCAATTCCATAGCACACTCTGTTTAGGGTGGAATAAAGGGAATAGAATAGTAAACCGTAGGTCAGATAGATCAGTATTTCAGAGGTCATTGCCGTCGCGGCTGAATCAAATTTGCCTCTCTCAAAAAATAATCTTACAACTGTATCCCCAAAATAAATAAAAATATAAGTCACCATCAGCATGATAAACATATTCACTTTCAGTGAGGTTAAAACATGCTTTAAAAGGTTATCAGTACTTCCCTTAAAGTAATCCTGGGAGACTTTAGGGAAAATCACAGTAGTAATAGCAACTGTAATAAGGGTTATCGGAAGAGAGAAAACACTTGTTGCATAGTTAAGAGAAGAGATCGCGCCGTCAGGTATCTTATCTATAAACCCCCTGTCAAGTATAACATATAATTGCCCGATCACTTCTATCATCACCGTATAAAAAAAGATATCTCCAAACTTGCCCGAAAAATAGTTTAAAGGTAACAGGCTCGAAAACAACTTCGGCTTGACAACAAAGAATAAAAATCCGAGTTGAAATATCGTGCCAAGGATAAGGCTGAATGGAATGATTCTTACACCGTATACTGAACCAAAAAAAAGCGAACCGAGGATAATAAAAAGCGTTGGAATTACCTGATTCAATTGAGAGTTTTTATAATCAAACCGTGCCAGCAGATATCCGGAAAACACGGAAACAACAGTGTTTGGGATCAGCAGTATGCAATATATCGTGTAGACTTCAAGTGCAAGCGAGTTATCGCTATATACCGAACTACCAAAATAGAACTTAAGGAATTGCTCCGAAAACAAAAGAAGCACTGAGGTGATGAAGACAGAAAGCACTATTGAATAAAAGAGTAAAGAGTTAAGCGTTTCCCCGCTCCCATCCTTGTCGTTCGCCATCCCGGTTTTATTATAAAAGGGTATGATGAAGTTTTGCGAGATATAAAAAATCGATACGCTCAGAATTAACGGAACAACCGAAGCAGTGAGAAATACGTCATAATCATTTACCACGCCGAATCTGGCAGCAAATACTATTTCGCGTAAGAATCCAAGCCCTTTAGCGCCAAGCCCGATTATAAAGACTATGAGCGAAGCTTTGGATACAGAGGCTCCATCCTCGCGATATGTGCCGGACACTGTGCTTATTTATTTTCGGTTAAGTTTATTCTGGAAGTAATCCAGGGTTGTCCTTAGTCCTTCGCTTCTGTCAACCTTCGGCTCCCACCCAAGAACAGCTCTGGCTTTTGAAATATCAGGCTGACGTACTTTGGGATCATCTTCAGGCAAAGGTTTAGTGATAATCTTTGACTTGCTTCCGGTAAGTTTCCTCACCTCCTCGGCAAACTGCATTATAGTGATCTCTTCCGGGTTTCCTATATTCACCGGATTTACCTCGTCGGACATCAGTAACCGGAAAATTCCGTCAACTAAATCACTGACATAACAGAATGACCTGGTCTGTGAGCCGTCTCCAAAAACAGTAATGTCTTCATTATTCAGCGCCTGCGACACAAATGCAGGCAGAGCACGTCCGTCGTTCAGCCTCATGCGCGGACCGTATGTATTGAAAATTCTGACAATCCTGGTTTCCACACCGTGATAACGGTGGTATGCCATTGTAATAGCTTCAGCAAATCGCTTTGCTTCGTCATAAACGCCACGCGGACCAATGGGGTTTACATTTCCCCAATAGTCCTCCTTCTGTGGATGGATCGCAGGATCACCGTAAACTTCCGATGTGCTTGCAAGCAGGAACCTGGCATTTTTCTCTTTAGCTAACCCGAGAACCTTATGGGTGCCAAGCGAACCGACTTTAAGAGTTTGTATTGGCAATTTTAAATAATCAATCGGGCTGGCCGGTGAAGCGAAGTGTAAAATATAATCAATTTCGCCGGGGACATGAATATAATTAGTTACGTCATGTTTAATGAACTGGAAATCTTCATTTCCGAAAAGATGGGCTAGGTTATCAATATTTCCGGTAATAAGGTTATCAATACAAATTACTTTTAAACCTTCTTTGATAAGCCTGTCCGCAAGATGAGAACCCAGGAATCCGGCACCGCCGGTGATGACTGCTGTCTGCTTTCCCATTAAGTAATCCTTTCATACCTTTGTTTAAGGTATTTAATCATATTCATATCTTTAGAAAAATAGTATCCTAATACAATAATAAAAATAAAAACCATTCCGAGAAGAGTGGAGTAAATAGTTCTTGGGGCAATTTCCCGCTCAGGTAACTGCGGCGGATCCAATATCTCAATAGTACTTGTTTCTTTATTTTCCTGTATCTTCTCTTTATAGAATTGCTGTTGAAGGAAGAGGTAAACCTCATTCAGGATTTTTACTTCCCTGGTCAGGTCAGCGAGTCTGATCGCAAGTTCGGGAGCATTTGTAAAAGAGAGGAGGAAATCATTGTTCCCCGACTCAAATTTTTTGTACTGATCCTTTAATTCGGTGAGTTTACTCTTAAGAGCTAACAGATTGGGATGATCCGGAGTCAGGTTTTTTGATAAAATCCCGATAGTAATTTCCGTATTCACAATTTCCCCCTTGACTTTTGCGGCAGATTCTATGGCCGCTCTCATCTGATCAGGCAGAGATATGCTCTTATTACTTTTCTGAAAATAAGAAAGTTTTTGCTCCGCGGAATCAAGTTGGGTTTTTGTAACCGCAAGCTGAGTCTCAATATATTCGCGTGCTTTCTGCGCCTTGGAGACAAGTCTTGTTTTATTAAGTGAGTCAAGAACCTCAAGAAAACTCAGAGATACATCGGAAGCTAGCTGCTTGTACTTCTCCTTCTCATCCGAATAGCGCTGAAAATACCCGGTACTTACCGGCACCCAGAGTTTCAGCAATCCTTCCTTTGTCACTTCAATATTCAGATCTTTAAATAATTTGGCTGTTCCCGCTGTCATTGTTTCAACATCATAATAATCAAGTAGGTTATTCTTCTTAACAACATATTCAAGCGCGGTTCTGCTCTTCATTAATTCAGCGTATAGCTGCGAATTAATATTTTGCCCTCCAGACATCAGCGAAGAAATATCTCCCCCCTGAAGCAGGGTTCCCAACCCTAACTTTGGAGCGTTTTCCGGCGGCAACACAGAAACCTTAGCGAGATAAGTGAGGGGAGATACAAAAAGCAGGTATAAAAATAAAGTGGTTGTTCCTGCCGCAGTTACGGTCAGTATAGACCTGAAATTAACGGCCAATGTCCTTAATAATTGCCTAAGGATCATCTCACACTCACTATTACTGCCACGGTTGCGGCAACAACGGTGGCAATCTGTCCGAGTATATTCAGCGATGTCTCAAATACATCCCAGAACCTTGGAGGTGGCGGATCTTCCGGGATCCAGATGATATCACCCGGAAATATTTTCTCGACGTCATCCATCTCAACCCACTCCCCGGTTGTTCCGCGCACCAACCGGATATCCTTCTCCAAAGCCCGCCAGCCCAATCCTCCTGCAAGGCGGATGTAGTCATCTATTGTATATGCCGGGTTATATTCCACATTTCCGGGATTAACAACCTGTCCGATCAAAACAATATAATCTTTCTTCTTAGGGAAATTTATCTTATCATCACGTGAAAGAATTATGTCCTCAGCCTGATCCTTATCTTTAAAGAGTTTAACAAAATCAACAACGACCCTCCCTTTTCGCTGACGAGATTTGGACTTAAAGTAATCGTACTCATCATCTGTCATGTCTACGCGCGGGATAAGTTTTAATCTCTCAAATTCGGGATCATTTTCAATTACCCCGATATCTCTCCTTAAGGTAGCATCAATAAGAGAGGCGTCAGGCAATAACCCGCCTGCTTCTTCGATGATCTGGGAAAGAGTAGTAACACCTTCCTTAATCTTATACGGACCGGGATATCTGACATACCCTTCAATAGTAACGATATCCTCTTCAAGATATTTGGGTATCGTTCTGATTATTAGTCTGTCTTTATTACTAAGTATGATTTTAGTAGATAGGATGTGATTATAAGAAAAAAGGCGGCTGAATTGCGTTGTTTTATCCTCTTCAAAGGAAATAAGTTCAATGCTGTCAACCCTCGCCTCTGGCAGCAAGCCACCGCACAGTTCTATCAGTTCATCCATTGATTCCCCCGCTTTTAATTCATAAGTACCGGGAAACTTCACCGCCCCATTTACATTTACAATGCTTGTGACCTTATCAAAAAAGATAAAGTCCCCTTCCTGGAGATAGGGGTTTTGTGCCCGGTCATTTAATCTGAAAAATGTGAGGCAGTCGTAGATTTTCCCCTCTCCTTCCCTGTGAGTAATTTTTACACTTCTGATAGAGGTCGTCGGTAAAATTCCTGTCTGGTAAATCAGATCGCTAAGGCGTGAATTAGCGAAAAGTATGTAAGATCCCGGTTTTGACACGTCCCCCCCGACATATACTTTAATCCGTCTCAGGTTATTGAGAGAAATAAAGATAGTAACATTTTTATAATTACGATTAATTGCGTCCCTGATTTCATTCTTAAGTCTGGTGAGAGACTTTTTATTAACATCTATTCCGCCAACTCTTGGAATGTAAATCTGCCCCTCGTGGTTGACCTCAATCTGATGAACAGTTTCTTCCAAACCGCTTATGACAATAAGGAAACGGTCGCCGGGGCCCGGGAAATAATTATCTGCCTCGATCACTCCGTCAGAAGCCACGGTAGAGAACACGGACTGAAGAGAATCACTCTTTGTTAGTGATTTTCTTTCGAAATATTCAGGCAGTGTCTGTGAGTAAACAACACTGCCCCCAAGCAAGAAAAGCACCAAAAAAAGAATAAATCGCATTATGGAATAACTTTACTCAATTTTGAGATGGTGGCGGAAAAAGTGCTTTATCGGTTTTTCTTGGCCGTGTATAATAGTAATAGTACTTATAGTAGGAACCGTATGAACTCTTATACACAAAATTGTTCAGAACGGTACCTAAGAGGTTTACATTATTATTTTTGAGAATTGCAACTGACTGCTCCATTAGCTCCATCTCTGTATTGTTAGCGGAGACAACAAGGATAGTGGCGTCAACATACCTTGAGACAATCTCCGAGTCAGTCACTGCAATTACCGGCGGCGAATCCAGCAGAACATAATCATAACGGGATGATATCGTCTGAAGGAATTCTTTCATTTTATCCGATTCCAGCAACTCTGCCGGGTTCGGGGGAATGGTACCTGCGGTTATGTAATGTAAGTACTGCATTTCAGATTGCCTGACTATCTCTTCCAGTGATACTTGTCCGAAAAGGTAGTCAACTAAACCGGGATATCTTTTTGACTTAAAGAAGGAGTGAACCCTTGGTTTCCTGAGATCGCAATCAATTACCAGTGTCCTTTTATTGGAATGAGCAAAACTACCGGCAAGGTTATTACAGATCATTGTCTTTCCTTCGGATGGAGCAGAGGATGTAACCAGTATAGTCTTCAAATCCTTGTCAGGTAACTTTGCAAACTGAACTCTTGTCCTGAGTGCACGGAACGCCTCAGATGGTATCGAATCGGGTTTTTTCGCGACGATAAATTCAAATTCATTCTCTCCGTTCATCGATACCCCCTCGATGAGCGGGATCCAGGATAGCACAGTGATATCTCTTCTTTGAATATCTTCCGGTGTTTTTACCGTATTATCAAAATAATTTCGGGTAAAAACAAATCCTATTGAAAGTCCGAGACCCAGCACAAAACCCACAAGAATTATAAGCATCCTGTTAGGCTTACTGTGTTTGGAAGAAGGTTCTGAATAATCAATTACAAAAACGTTTCCGGGAGTAGATTGTTCGTTAATAACTGCTTCCTGGTACTTCTGTTCAATGAGGATATATAACTTCTCAAGTGATTCCCTGTTCCTCTGAAGCCTTGCCAGTTCAATGGTAGATTTCGGCAGTAGTCCGAACTTTCTCTCGTATTCCCTCACTATATTACCAAGTTCATTAATTCTAATGGAGAGGGACTGTTTTTTAACTTCTTCTTCGATTAATTTTTGGGTAAGCGCCTTCAACTCATCCGGGGTCGCGACGAGAATGGATGCCTTATAAGTATTTAGTTTTTTGTTAAGGTTAGAGCGAAGATCTTCGATTTTTCGATTATACTCGTCGACCGCGATTTTAGCCTCATTAGACTTAGCCCCCGAGGCAAGCACCATATCACGGTTATATTCTAATTTCGCGATTTCCGCGTGGCCTAGTTTAATGTATTCCTCAGAAGCAAAATTTTCAACGTAATCGGATATTTGAGGATTCTTTTCTTTAAGTTCCTTACGGAAAAGTTCAAGTGTTTTATCAACTCCGGCCAGTTCGATTTCCGCCATACTTTTTTGTGATTCAAAATCTGATAGCTTGGAAATCAATTGCTGTACCTGTGATTCCAACACAACAACCCCACCCGACTCCTGAAATCTTTTCAAAAGCTCTTCAGAAAAATTCAGATCAGAGAGTTTCTCATTGCGCTGAATTTCGAGATACTTTTTAACTAAAGCGATTTGGTTACGATTCGTCTCCAGATTGAGTTGGGTGTAAACCCTTGCGTAGGTATTCGCCAGCAAAGAGGCTTCGTAGGCCGAAGGTGATTCCATGGAGATAGTTACGATATCGAGGCCGCGTTTCTGTTTTATCTCAGCTGCTTTTAACAATTCTCTGATATCGTCAATCTTTTTTAGTTTAGGCTTCGCGTCCTTATCCAGAAGTGATTTATCCATAAGCACCGAAAACAACTTGGGATCATTAACCACCTTATACGAATCCACGAGAGCCTGGGCAATACGGGTACGAACCCAATTGCTTTGAAGTATCTCAATTTCATTCGCGATGAAACGATCCTTGCCAAAATCGCCCATCGAGGGGAAAAGCGGAGAATCGAGAATACTTCCCTTCGGCGATTCGATCTTTAGTGATACCAGTGACTGATAAATATTAGTTGCATTTACAGCATAAACAATCGAAAAAGTTAAGCTTGTAAGTGTGATTAGAAGAATCGGAAACAGATTGCCCCTGATCAGATTAAGGTAATCCTTAAAAGTAGTGGTCTGTTCTTCTATTAATACGTTTGAACGCTTATTCAAAAAATCTCCAGTTTGGTAAATTAATTGGTAATATAGATAATGCTTAGTGTTATCGATAAGAGAGTGGACATCACTGATAAGCCCAGTGAAAGATACTCTCTCCAGTATAATCTTGGCTCACCCGGTAACAAGATGATATCGCCCGGAAGTAGTTTAGGCGCAGGAGTGACTTTCTCCAGCTTGTCGTTCCATAAAAGGTCATTGTAATTAAAATTAATCATCTCATACGTTGAGTCCGGTTTCATCCTGAATACTCTCATATCATCCAGATCCGCGGATGGCTGCGGGCCGCCGGCAAGAGAGATTACTTCAATTACAGTTGTTTTTTCGCTTAAAAGGTAAAGGCCGGGGAATTGCACATTTCCCCATATCTGGACTTTCATGTT
>JABWCL010000021.1 GCA_013360295.1 Ignavibacteriaceae bacterium
GTTTCGCCGTCGTCTTCAAGCAGCTGGTCCATTGTTAATATCAGTTTAGCCCGCTGCTCTCTCAGCCTGTTGTTTATTTCGTTTGAGTCCATAGTATTTTTTATTCCAAACATAAATACTGCTTCTGCATAAATCGAGTGAACCGTTCAGGAAACGGTTCGGTGAACTGTTCACTGAATTGTTCGCCGAACTATTCGGTGAACCGATTCCTGAACCGTTCATTAGACCGTGCGCCTGAGCGTTTATACGTTTGAACCCGTAATTAATTTTTTATGAAAGGAGAAAAAATGAACGACTGGTTTGAAATATTCAGGACGGGCGAGCATACAGACTCTTCAGGAAGGAAGAGGAACTGGAGCGAAGGCGACCTGGATAAAATAGCGGGAAGTTATGACCCCGCCGTTAATGAAGCCCCGATAGTTATCGGGCACCCCGCGGATAATTCGCCGGCTTACGGCTGGATAGAAAAACTGAAGCGGGCGGGAGACAGGCTGCTGGCGCTTCCGTGTAACGTGGTTCCGGAATTCGCTGAAGCGGTGAAGCAGGGATTATATAAGAAAAGGTCAGTTTCACTCTATCCCGACGGCACGCTGAGGCATGTTGGCTTCCTCGGAGGCGCGATACCCGCGGTTAAAGGATTGCAGGATATCGCTTTTGAAGAGAACCCGGCTGTCTCGGAGTATGTATTCGAGGGAAGCGCTGAAGATGAGCCTGCTCACGCGGCTGCAATTAACAATGATGAAGCGGAAAGGCTGAGGCTGGATTTTTCCGAGTCGGAAGAGAGGAGGAAAAGGGCTGAAGAGAAACTTCGCGAACTTGAAACAAAGCTGAGGCTTACCGAGTTCAGCGCGTATCTCAGTCAAAAAACCACTTCCGGCATCCTTACCCCTGCGCAGAATAACAAACTCAGACAGATAAGTGAATCATTCTGCTGCTCTGAGTTCAGCAGTACGGAAAGCAAGGCGATGAACCTTTTAAAGGAATTCATCGAAACCCTCGAACCCCGCTTTACATTAGATGAGATTGCGGTGAAGAAAGGGGCACGGCGCGATGATGAATACAGGTCGCCCGCGCAGATCATCGCGGATGAGATAGTCCGCGGACAGGCTGTATTAAGAAACATTCAATAACAAAAACAAAAGGAGTAACAGAAATGAAAATTCATCAGATATCAGCGGGGGACGCGGTCACCCGTCAGGTTGTAACTAAAATGATCCAGACGGCAAGCGTGCTTAATTACGCGGAGTTCTACCGTATGGCAGGCAACGCCGATTACGTAAGGAAAAACGCGAGCGCTTCAGGAGGCAAGTTCCGCGCGCTGAACAGTAACTATCCGGCCAACGTCGTATCCCCTTCGTTCGCCAATCCCGTGCTTAAGATATTAGGGGATAAAGTTGAGGTTGATAAGGCGCACGAAAGGCGGGGGATTGATGTTGCTTCCGTCCGCGCTGCTGAACTTCTCTCCTTCGCGGGCAATCTCGGCAAGCAGTTCCAGAATTATTTCTTCAACGGCAACTCGCAGGATAATTCCGACGCGTTTGACGGGCTTAAGTATATAGTTCCGGCATCGCAGAAGATAACCGCGTCGGGAAACGGGCTGGTGGTTGACCTCGGCAATTCCGACACCGCCAAGAAAAAGCAGCAGCAGTTCCTGGAACTTCTCGATGAACTGATCGGGAAAGTAACCGGCGGCGCTCAGGTGCTGTTTATGGATGTGAAAACGCTTAGCAGGCTGACATCTGTCGCGCGCGAACAGTTCACAACGACTGCTGATGAATTCGGCTCACCGCTCTACTTCTATAATCATATCCCTGTTGTCACTGCAGGATACGATAACGCGGGTAACCGGGTAATTCCGCACGATGAAGTTGTGGGAAGCTCTGGCGCTGTATGTACAAGTATCTACGCGGTGCGGTTCGGTGAAAGAGTTGACCTTACGCTGCCGACCAACATAGGCGTTGAAGTGGTTGACCTCGGGCTTGTCGGGGTACATTATGTTCACGGCGTTGAGTTCGATACGACCCTTGTTCTGGCGGATAACAAAGCTGCCGCAAGGCTCGAAGGGGTAATAATCAGCTAATCAATCTGCCGCGTACAGCTGTGTAAAAATCAGGGGTAAGCTCTGTACGCGGCAATTATTTTATTCAGGAGTTAAAATGATTAAACAAGGTTCAAGAAAATTTATCGCTTTTATGATTACAGTCTTCCTTTTCACAGTTGTGGTAATTATCACCGCGGCATTGTTAAAGCACGATAACGCAGTCCTCCCCTCATTTGTATTCCAGCTTGCCTCCGCCTACGGAATACTGTGCGGATTGTTTTTCGGAAGTAATGTGCTGGAACATTACTCCGGGAGAGGGAAAAGGGAAAATGAATAGGTTCCGGCGGATAGTAATAATTTTAATAATAATTTTGATTTCAGTGTTGATCATTATTCATCTGTGGAATAAAAGGGAAGTGAAAATTCCGGTTGAGAAGGAATTTGTACAGGGGGACACATTAAAAATATATGTGCCCGGTAAGCGCGATACAACAAAAACAATAAGGCATTTTCAAAATAAATCGGTGCTGCGCCCTTTGATTCGTGACAAAGGGAATTTAATCTATACCGACACCCTGAAGAATAATTATTTGAGTATTGCCACCATCATTACAAGATCGGATACCAGCGATGAAATCATTCTTGATTATGAAACCGGCGTAATTTCATTCGAAACTTTTCAGACAGATACTATCAGTTTCACGATTACTGATACTTTGAAATTATATATTCCAAAAAATGAGGAACGACTATTTTATGATAATTATTTAACCGGATTCCTGACCGCTGTATTGGCCGGAATTATAATATACTTTCTGTGGGGATGAGTCGTTAGACTGATTGCTGACCTGTGTACCGCGTAAAAAACTTATTCAAACCTTCCCGCGATCTTAGTTCCGCAATAACCGCAGCAGGAATTTTTAATTTTATTTGAAGTTACATCGTGCCAGCCCCTTTTAACAATAGGTTTGGCGCATCCCGGGCAGAACGTTGTGTGCCCTTCCGGGTCGTGCACATTGCCGGTGTAGCAGTACTTTATTCCCGCTGAAAGCGCAATCTCTCTTGCCATCCTGATGGTCGAGAAGGGAGTAGGTTGTTTATCACGCATTTTGAAATCAGGATGAAACGCCGTAAAGTGAAGCGGTACTGAGTCTCCCAGGTTTTCGGCCACCCATCCGGTGAGTTGCTTTATCTCTTCAGATGAATCATTTTCTCCCGGGATGAGCAGGGTAGTAATCTCAAACCAGATATCCGTTTCATTCTTCAGCCAGAGGAGTGTTTCGAGAATGTTCTCAAGATGCGAGAATGTAAGTTTATGGTAAAATGTTTCCGTGAATGCTTTAAGGTCAACGTTTGCCGCGTCAATATAGCGGAATACCTCAGACCGCGCTCGCTTATCTATATATCCCGCGGTCACCATCACTGATTTAATATTTTCTTCCCTCGCGATCTTCGATACATCAATTACGTATTCGCCGAAAATGACAGGATCATTGTATGTGAAAGCAATTGAAGGCACCCTGTTCCTTTTGGCAATTTCCACTACGCCTTCAGGGGGAACAGAGAGGGAGTTTATGTCATCCATCCGTGCTTTACTCATTGTCCAGTTCTGGCAGAATTTGCAGCCAAGATTACAGCCCGCCGTACCAAAACTCAGGATGCCCGTTCCCGGGTAGAAATGATTGAGGGGTTTCTTTTCGATCGGGTCTATAGCGAAGCCGGTGGGTTTTCCGTAGCCGATGGAATAAAGTTCGCCGCCGATATTCTGACGGATATAGCAAAAGCCGTTCTGCCCTTCGCCGATTGTACAGTAACGGGGGCAAAGAGTGCAGAGCAGTTTATCATTTGTGGCGGGTTCCCACCACCGGGCTTTATACATCTTTGATCTTTTTCAATAGCGAAAAATATTTAGTCACTTAATATAATAGGATAATAGCTGAGACGGAACACAGGTGACGCGGATGAAATGGTTGACCACAGATATATTAACGCAGATGCGGCGTCTGCTCTTCAGGAATCAGGTTATTTGGGATATGTGATTGAAGTCACGTTTCTCGCTCAATCTTGGTGATAATTCGTAAAAAATCAGATCGTAATCGGAAAATTCTTTAAAATTTTCAGATTACAATCGGAAAATTTAGCTATATTTTCATATTGAAATCCTATTATTTATAAACGTTGAATTTTTATGATAACACGATTAGCTCAGAACCGAATTATTGAATCTCTTTTTAAGGGAAAAGCGATCATTATTTACGGCGCCAGACAGGTAGGTAAAACCACAATCGCTAAGAGTATTCTGGAAAAATTCGGTGATTCAGGCAGGTATTTGAACTGTGAAACTTTAACGGTAGAACAGGCTTTGAGTGAGCCTGAACCGGAAAAGATAAAAAAGTTTTTGGGAGATTATCGGATAATCGTGCTTGATGAAGCGCAGCATATTCCCGATATAGGGCGCAAAATAAAACTGATTGTAGATGAAATAAAAGATGTACAGATAATCGCGACGGGTTCATCCAGTTTTGATATTGCCAACCGGACAACAGAGCCTATGACGGGCAGGGTATTCCATCATACTATCTTTCCGCTATCATTAAACGAGATAAAAGATGATGCCGGAGGTTTGCTGGGTGTGGAAGCTAAACTTGAAAATCTCCTGATCTACGGTTCTTATCCCGAAGTATATCTTTCAAATGAGGAGGCGGCACGTACAATTCTGAGTGAATTAACATCATCATACTTGTTTAAGGACCTGTTCAGGTATGAGGGAATTAAGAAATCCTCGATGCTTAAAAATCTGCTGATGTCGCTTGCATTTCAGGTGGGAAGCGATGTTTCATATAACGAACTTGGGACGAGGCTCGGGCTGAACTACGCAACCGTGCAAAAATATATTGACCTTCTGGAACAGAGTTTTGTAGTTTTCCGGTTGAATTCGTTCTCCAGGAACCTGCGAAACGAGTTGGCGAAGTCAGTGAAAATATATTTTTATGACAATGGTGTTAGAAACGCCCTGGTGAACAATTTTAATCCTCTTAATATTCGGGATGACATCGGTGCTTTATGGGAAAATTTTTGCGTGACTGAGAGGCGGAAAATGAACGCAACCAATAATAACATGGTGAATTCGTATTTCTGGCGCACCTACGATCAGAAGGAAGTTGATTATGTGGAAGAAGCGGGAGGTAAGATCACCGGATTTGAATTCAAGTACTCAGAAAAACAGAAGGTTAAAACCCCGGTAAAGTTTACTGAGACTTATAACGCTGAAGTGAAAAAAATTGACAGGAGTAATTACTGGGAGTTTTTGATTCAGCTCTGACACGTGAATCAGCAGAAATCAATCTCCGGGCCGTATTTATCCTTAGGTTCTCGAAATTGTCTTTTCGTTCTGGGGATGTGATGCCGCCGAAACCATGAAAATAACCGCAAGTTTTTATTTTTATTTTCCCCCAATTACGCTTATTTTTTAACCAGTTAATCTATACAACTATTCTACAGGAGACCTAATGAAATATTCGATACTATTTATTCTATTGCTCGCAGTTTCCGTTGTAACATACGGACAGTTATACCAGGGGCCGGCAGCCGGTTCCGTTGCAAGCGGTGTATCAGTGAGCACTTTCACCTTTGAATCCTTTGGCGGTGGTGACCCCACATACAATCCCAAGCCAATGAGAAACCTTTTTATTAATACTTACATTGCGGATAATAAAGAAATGCCCGCTCCTTCCGCACCAGAAGGCGCGAATTATTTTATTGACCCTATGCTGACAAGAAACCCGGTTGTGCAGCAGGGTGATTTTATCCTTAATAAAAACTTCCAGGGTATTCCGGATCAGGGTATCGCAATCCCTCCGGATCCGTACATCGCGGCAGGCCCTACGCATCTGCTCGCGGTTGTTAACAGCAGGTTCCGCATACTGGATAAGAATGGACAGGTCATAAACACGATTGAAGCCTCAAACTGGTATTCATCAGTATTGCCCGGCTGCGATCCCTTTGATCCGAAGGTAATTTATGATCAGCACGCAAAAAGATGGGTGATGGTATGGCTTCACCTGGGTTCAAGCACAGCTTATTTCCTCGTTTCAGTCTCAGATGACTCAATACCCACAGGCACCTGGTACAATTACGCGATGCCTTCACACGTAAACGGTTCAACGCCGTCAAACAACTGGTCGGATTACCAGGGAGTTGGTTACGACAAAGATGCCATATACATTACGGGTAATCAGTTCCAGTTCAGCGGTACATTTGATTATTGCAAGCTAAGAGTAATTCCTAAAACCGCTCTGTATGCGAATAACGGCGGCCCAGTTGCCTGGAACGACCTTTGGGATATAAAGACCGCGACAGGTATCAGGGTTTTCGGTTTGCGTCCCTCCAGAATTTACGGACAGCCTGCACAGTTTTATCTTGTTGCACGCTCTCCCTATGTTACAGGTACATTCTTTACGCTTTACAAATTAACAAATCCGCTTACAACTCCAGCGATGACCGCGGTGGATGTTCCGGTTACACAGTATTCCGATCCTAACGATGCGGGTCAGCAGGGCGGATCACAGACCATTGACGGAGGCGCAAGCAATATCAGGAACGAACCCGTGTTCAGGAACGGAAAGCTGTATATGGTTCACGCGGTTAAAAGCGGTACCGGCGGAGCTTTTTCAAGCGTCCGTTATGTTGCATTCGATGTAGCTACAAACACCGCGGTCCAGGATCAGGCAATGGGAGCCGACGGATACTTCCACTTCTATCCGGCAATGGAAGTTGATCCGGCGGATAACCTCGCGTTTACTTATACCCGCAGCGCCGCGACAGAGTACGCCGGTGCATACTATACCACCAAGCCAAACGACGCCACAAATATGACCGGCAGTAAAGTTCTCAAAACCGGCGCCGGTTACTATTATAAAACTTTCGGTGGCTCAAGAAACCGCTGGGGTGATTATAACGGAATATGGCTTGACCCTTCCACCAGCAATATCTGGTTATTTACCGAATATGTTGCGGCTACAAACACCTGGGGTACCTGGGTCGGCGAACTGGTTTATTCAACAAGCGCGGCTCTCGTTGGCGTGATCGCGCCCAACGGCGGAGAAGTCTGGCAGGTCGGATCAACCCAAACGATAAGCTGGAGCTCGAGCAATGTAACAAACGTCAAGATTGAATACTCAACAAACAACGGCAGCGCCTGGACAACAGTAGCAGCTTCAGTGGCCGCCGCAGGCGGAACATACTCCTGGGTAATTCCTTCAACCCCCACGAATCAGGCGCTTGTAAGAGTTTCGGACGCTTCAAACGCGAATGTGTTTGACGTAAGTAACGCCACATTCACCATCGGAAGCGGCCCGGCTGAAGGCTGGATCGCGGTTCAGAGCGGTACAACAGGAGACATCTGGGGTATTGACTGGGCATCCCCGACAGTAGTATGGCTTTGCGCTTCGAACGGCGATGTTAAACGCTCGACTGATGCAGGAACAACCTGGCAAGCCGCAGGAAACGCGGGGCAGGGCGCTTACACGATTGCCGCACTAAGTGAGAACGTGGCAGTTGTTTCCTTAGGTCCGGATGCCGGTGACGGTAAACTGATGAGGACGACCAACGGCGGAACAAGCTGGTCACAGGTTTATACAACCGCAGGCGCGTGGTTTAATTTCGTTGACAATATTGATGCCACAAATCTTTGGGCGCAGAGCGATCCGATCGGCGGTGTGTTCCATATTGTGAAATCAACGGATGCCGGAGCTACCTGGTCTTTGGCTTCGAACTTACCGTCTCAACCAAGCAGCACGGTCTTTGGAGCGAACAGCTCATACTATCGCATTGATAATACATTCTGGTTCGGTACAGGCGGAAGCGCCACTACGAACGCCAACAGGGTTTACCGTTCAGTGAACGGAATTAACGGGCCCTGGACATTCGCGACAACCACACAGCCTTATGCCGGCGGTGTTGCATTCTCCTCAGCTACCGGGAACGGCCTCGCAAGTTTCTGGCAGGCTTCAAACACACTCAACAAATCTGTCGACGGCGGTACTACATTCACCTCAGTAACCGCATCCCTTCTTGGTTTGACGCACGGTGTGGAATTTATCAGAGGGACTGCAGTTGCCTTTGCAGGTACCGCAAACGGTTTATTCAGGTCAACGAATAACGGCGATACCTGGACTGCTGAGAATATTCCAACAGGTGCCTTTAATCTTAATGTCATCAGATTCTATAATGATGCCGATCTCGGCCTAACAGGCGGCAACGGAGGATTACTGCTTAAGAGTAACCTCCAGAGAGTTATTCCTGTTGAACTTACCTCCTTTACTGCTTCCGTCGGAGAATACCAGGTTACACTTAACTGGAATACGGCAACTGAAGTTAACAACAGGGGCTTTGAAGTTCAGAGGATGATTGACGGTAACAGTTGGATTACCATAGGATTTGTTGAAGGAAGAGGAACAACATCCGATCCGGTTGCATACTCTTACTCTGATAAATATAATGATTTCAATTATTCAGGTAATGTTAGCTACAGGCTAAGGCAGGTCGACTTTGACGGCAGGAGCGAACTTAGTTCGGTCATTAACCTTGACATCAATTTCTCTGTCAGAGAATACGCTCTCAATCAGAATTATCCGAATCCGTTTAATCCTTCCACGCTTATTAAATACGCACTTCCGAAAGCCGGTAAAGTGACAATAAAGGTATATAATAGCATTGGTAAGGAAGTTGCCACACTTGTTGATGGGTTGATGGAAGCGGGAAATCACGAGGTCACATTTGACGCCGGAGCGCTTGCAAGCGGTGTTTATTTCTATAAAATGACCGCCGGTGAGTTTTCTCAGTCGCGGAAACTTCTGCTGATGAAGTAATTTCCTGAAGACAATTAAAAACTGTCCTGTGAATTCACGGGGCAGTTTCATTTTATTATTATTCTTATCCTTTGCGAGAAATAAGTTGTTGCCCGAGGATTAAAGGTCTTTAAAAGTAATGGCACACATCAGATAATTCTGAACTGGAATAAGTTAAACTTATGTACGGGGACAAGAGTATTCTTAAATTTAAAGCCGGTGATGACATTCTGCAACCTGAATGATTCCGGTTACTCAATTATTTATCAGATAGAAAGGAACAGCTTATGGGATTATTAGATGATCTCGGAGGACAGCTTGGCAGCATATTGGATGGCGCCGGGCAGAATGATTTTATGAGCACCGCTGTGCAGATGCTCGGAGGCAGCGGAGGGCTGAACGGGCTTGTTGATATGTTTAACAAAGCCGGACTCGGTGAGCAGGTACAGTCCTGGATTAGTACCGGCGCGAACCTCCCCGTATCAGGTGAACAGCTCAAAAACGTGTTTAACAGCGACACGCTTAGTTCGATTGCGCCTCTGCTTGGCACAAACGCGAGCGGAGTGGCAGATATGCTCGCGAAAATGCTTCCGGGTGTAATCGATCAGCTAACCCCCAACGGGAAACTCGAATAAAAGTCTTTTTACCGGCGGATCACTTTGTGGTTCGCCGGTATTTTGCTCTATGACATACTGAGCAGCCTGCCTCTCTTTTTCTACCGCCTCCTTCTATTATTAATTCTTTTCGTAAATTTCATCCCCAATTATATTTTTATTTTTATGCGCGACAAATTAGAAATAGCTTCCAACTGGCTCCCGAGATACACTGGGATGCCGATCGAAAAATTCGGAGATTATATCCTCCTCACCAATTTCCACAATTACCTTGAAAGATTCGCGGAAATTTTCAACTGCGATATCCACGGCGAAGGGAGGCCGATGCCCTGCGCGACGAATACCGACGGCCTGACGCTGATTAATTTTGGCATAGGTTCCGCGAATGCCGCGACAATAATGGACCTGCTAAGTGCCAGGATGCCCAAGGGTGTGCTCTTCCTGGGTAAGTGCGGAGGGCTGAAGCAGTCGACGGAAATCGGACACTTCATACTTCCCATTGCGGCGATCAGGGGTGAGGGAACAAGTGATGATTATTTCCCGCCGGAAGTACCGGCGCTTCCGTCCTTTAAGCTGCATAAATTTGTTTCGGAAAAAATTGTCAAACAGGGATATGAGTACAGGACCGGGGTGATATACACAACCAACCGCCGCCTCTGGGAACACGATACTGTTTTCCTGGAAAAACTAAAGGCTATGACCTGCATTGGTATTGATATGGAAACCGCTACTATATTTATTGTAGGGCATTCAAACGCAATATCCAGAGGCGCCTTACTTCTTGTATCTGATGTGCCGGTTACTCCCGAAGGGATTAAAACTGAAGAGTCAGATAAAAAAGTTACGGAGAACTGGGCTGAACTCCACCTTCAGCTTGGGATTGACGCGATGACCGAAATCGGTACTGTGGGTGAACCTATCAAACATTACAGATATTAATAAATAATGGTAACCTGAAATGCTCAGGACGATCCTCACAAGATTTGTAACGGGAATAGTCCTTCTTTCCCTGCTCCTCTTTATTCCTTCCGGCAGTTTTAAATACTATAATGCCTGGTTCCTTCTCGCGCTGATAATTATTCCCATTACGTATGTAACAGTATATTTCTATAACAGGGATCCTGAATTCCTCCGGCGAAGGCTGAAGATGCACGAAAAAGAAAAAGAACAGAGGCTGATTATTAAATTGGCCTCGTTGCTTTACATTCTTGGCTTTATTATTCCGGGGCTTGACTACCGCTACGGGTGGTCGGATGTCCCTCTCTGGCTGGTTCTTTTCTCCGGAGGGGTTTTTCTCTTTTCGTATTTACTTGTGTTTAAGGTATTCAAAACAAACAGCTTCGCTTCACGGGTGGTTGAGGTGGAGAGCGGACAGAAAGTCATTGACAGCGGCCCGTACTCGGTACTCAGGCATCCGATGTATACCGGCACGGTACTGATGATGTTATTTATGCCGCTGCTACTTGGTTCATACTACGGATTGATACCGAATGTACTGCTCCCTCCGGTGTTTATTTTCAGGCTTCTTAATGAAGAAAAAGTTCTGACCCGTGACCTTCCGGGTTACAAAGAATACTGTGACAGAGTAAAATACAGGCTGATCCCTTATATCTGGTAAGCCGTTTTATAGTAATCATTTTTCATTTTTTTAATAGTGTTTAAACTAAAAAAGGGCTGCCCGGTTGAGCAGCCCTTTTAAGTTAACGGTCTATCGCATCAATATCATTTTTCGGGTCTGTGTATATACATTCTTTCCGTCAACTGACTGGCAGCTGATAGTATAGAAGTAAATACCGGAAGCTATTCGGCTGCTGTTAAATTCTGCCTGATAATAGCCTGCATCCTGAACCGCGTTTACAAGTTCTTCAATCTTTTCTCCGAGTGAATTAAACACACTTATCTTTACGCTGCTGTGATGCGGCAGTGCGTATTTAATTATCGTTGATGGATTGAACGGGTTCGGATAATTCTGGAACAGTGTGTAGTCTGTCGGCAACCCTACTGCCGCTGATATCTCATTATACGGTGTCCTGGTTCCGTCAAAATCAACCTGGGTGAGGCGGTAGTAATAGCTGCCCGGGGCGAGGTTTTTATCAGTATACGAGTATGATGACTGCTCTGATGTAGTTCCGTTGCCGGAAATTTCGGAAAGAGCCGACCATACACCCGATTCATTTTTCCTTTCCAGTACAAAGTAACGGTTATTGGTTTCCGTTGCTGTTATCCATCCGATAACAACATCATTACCGGCAGCTGTTGCCGTAAATGAAAGCAGTTCAACAGGTACCGGGCCCATATCCATTACAAGAGTAATGTTCGGTTTTGTTGAAACAGTATTGTTCCCGGTAAGTGAGCAGCCCGCGCCGTTATCCACGTGATTATGTTTTACCTGACCGCTGGCAGTAAAAGATTTCACTGTGGAGTTGGTTGTATATGAAGTATTATCGAAACAGATCTCGATTAAAACATTACTTGTTCCGTCCCAGTAGAAGCGCTCCAGGAAATCCAGTTCCTGCCATCCTGTGCCGGGCACCGTGTAAGTACCGCTGTAAACAGTTGTGAATCCTGAATTATCCCACGCCGTAATTGAGGTGAGCGTTGTATTCTTCATTTTTATAGTGAAGTTGTTCATTAGTTGCCCGGATGCAGTTAATACGTCGAATCCTATCTTCGCGATATAGCCTGCTCCTCCGCCTGCCTGCAGAATCTCATTCTTCGTATATATCATCTGGGTTCTGCTGTCGTGGTATAAAGTGTAGAACGGGTAACTTGCTGATGTTGTTCCCTGACCGATGGTAATGGAGCTTCTTCCAATAACAAAGTTGAAGGTTCCCGTTTTGATCGGGAGCAGTCTTCCGCTCATCATAAACGTGAAATCAGCCTGATGCCCCGCTGGGGTTGTGGGGAGTGACGTAACATTAAAAGTACGGACAATCTGCTGTAGTCCCGGTATTACTCCGAAGTCAAGGCTGTCGCCCGTGAGAGTGACAAATTGGCTTGCGGTTGTTATCTTGCCTGCAGCGTTTTCCAGCGGACAGGATCCGGTATTTTTGAATGTAACTTTAAGCTGAACGGTTTCACCGATATCCCACTTGCCGTTATTATTGCCGGCAGAATCGTTAAGCGTAACTGTCCCGAGAGCCATATCAGGTGCGTGCGCGGTAAGTGAAAAACTGCTGTTCCATATACTTGTGCCGTCAGTAGCTTTAACCACAAAATTCATCACTGTTCCGTCGGGGATCAGATGTGAGATCGTGAAAGCAAAGGCGCCTGTTATATGTTTGTACCCGTTACCTGTTATGGTTCCGAATACCTCTGTTGAATCAGTAACAGTTACAAATTCACAGTTGGAGGAAAGTGTAATTGTTACATTATCAGCCTGCAGGTTACCTACGTTCTTTACGCGGAAATCAAGAGTTATCTGTTCGTTGTATTCGCAAACACCGTTGCTGTTCCCGTAAGGAGCAGGATCGGTAACCGCGACTGAATCCCTGATAATGTACGCGCCGTTATTCGGTATTACCGGTACGGATGCTTCATAACGGTATTTGTTCTGAGCAGTTACTACTATAGTCATAACGTCAGGAGGCACCTGGGTGCCGGGGATGGAGATAGCAACCGGCAGCCCGGTGCCTTCTGCGGTACCAACTATTTCCCCTCCAACCGTGAGAGCAATAAATGAACCCGCGTCCGCGGAAACGGTGAAAGAAGTCACGCCCGTCATTATTGAGTTATCGTGATTAACGGTTAAAGGAACAGGAACATTATCATATACATTCACGAACGCATCGCCGTGATGATGGAAAAGGTGATAGGTGACAAGTTTATTGCTTGTATTGTATGGCCAGCTTGACTGGTAGAGGAAATACTTTCCTGCGGCATTACCAAACGCCGGGCGTACATCCCTCGACGGAGGAGTGGTGCCGTAGTCAGGCATAAAGTTTGTCCACATATTGTCCATCAGCCCCCACACGAAAGCATCATTCACAAAAGAGTAGGATACTTCGGAAGCAGCTATTAAGCCTAGGGCGCCGGAATTTTTCCCATCTGAAGCACGGCGGTAGCGGTGGAATCTCTCAGTAAATACTTCAGACGAGTAGTTATACTTGCCGGTAAGGCAGTTTATTGAAAGAATGAATGATAAGTCAGTATTTGTCAGCGAACTGATATTGGAAGTAGAATAAGCTGGTTCGCCCCAGCCTGATTCCGCTCCGTGGTCCCTGTGCATCAGCATAAACGAACCGGCATTCAGTGCATTAGTTACCTGGCCAGCAGTTCCGCCGGACCAGCCTCCGAGTGAATCGGGTGTCTGTGGTATATAATAAAGCCCGCCGGGGCCGAAATAATTAATTACTGTAGCGGTGTTTGTGGCAGTTGACCACGTTGTTGATGGAGTTCCCGAGTAAATCGCGTTTATTCTTACCGGATTCTTACCCATCTTCTTCTTCCAGAAACCGCCGACTACTTCCGAGCAAACCTGGAACCAGCGTTCAGTTTGCCAGCCAAGTGCTGTGATCGGTTTATTGTAGAAGTCAGGATTAACCGGGGGTGATTTTTCGTACTCCATAAACTTTGTAACGAATGTTGTAAGGTGATCGTTATTTTGCGCGGTCATCCTTGCCATTACGATATCAGGAAGCTCATTGTTATTTACGTCTCCGAGAATATTATCCGAGACGCAATAGTTGTTGTGTATCGGTGACGTGACCGAATTGGTAACGCTTGTTCCGTAATCTCCTAATATTAAAATCGCGACAGGCTTTATCTGCCAGTTATTATAAGCGTCGGTAATATATTGTTTAAGCAGTGTCGGGTTGTTTGAACCCGCGTCGGTGATTGGTACGACCCTGGTGTTGATTCCCTGTTTGATACGGAAGTTTTTGATTGAATCAGCCCAGGCTAAAAATTCAGGGCCTGTCGGAGAAATGATCAGGTATTCACAACCTGTAGCATTCTCTTTAAGGTAACTTAAATTTCTCGCGGCGTAATCAATTTTCGGAAGAGAATTAAAATTAAGGATCGCGTCCTCCAGAACCGGATCAAACCATCTTGAACGGTACGCGTTATCACCAAACTGTCCTGATCCTCCGACGAAATTTACTTCAATTGAAAGATCCCTGTAAACGAGCAGTTCCCTGCTGACCGGATTGTACTGAAACGGCGTAACGCCGAGAACAACCGCGTCGAGGCCTCTTATCTGCGTGACATCAGAAAGCATTACGGGGTTTTCAGGGTAAAAACTGTTTTTGAGGTAAACTGTGTTATCGGCAACTCTTACTTCAGGGCCGTCGTCTGTTTCAAGAGGGATTATCGGAGCCGGGGCGATGAGGATATCTTTATATGTTTCGACACGTGAAGACAATATCCTGAAAACAGGTTTTGATCCTTGCGGGATTGCGATTAGTTTGCTTAATCCAGGCAGGTCAGGTTTACCTTCATCATTGGGGAGGAACACTCCCGGCAATTGAATGGCGGACATTGTTCCGGAGGAGGTAACAACCTCTTTAAGCGAAAACGAGTGGATGGAAAAATCAAGCCGGATATTATCAGAAGAGCTTTGTTTGACTGATAGCCCTGCCGCGTTACGCGGATCCTGAAACTGCACTGTCTGAGCGTTCAGTACTGTGCATGTAAAAATAACCAAATATGCTAAATGGGCGAGCTTCTTAAAAGCTGATGGATTAATGTTTAATGTCATACAACACCATCATGTTTTTATCTTTGCGAAAAATCGCTGAATTATCTTTTAAATTTACTAAAACTTATTAGAACTATTAAAGATTATTCATTATTTTTCAGGGAATTTATGGATAGCTTTTGCTGATGCAGGTAAACTGGATATCGTTGTTCCTTTTAACTGCCTCCACCCTCAGTATTGGGTCGGGGGTTTATGTATTTTATAAGACCGGATTGAAGGGAAGAAATTACTTCGCCCTCGCGTTCTTCTCGATGGGAATCTGGGCACTGACAAATTCACTTGAGCTTCTTACTGATCCTCTCCCCTTAAAAATATTTCTGACAAAATTAAGCTATGTCGGCATTGTGACATCAGTTCCGTTATTGTTCTTTTTTACCTGTTCGTATACTGGCAGAGAACGTTACCTGGAACTGAGATGGCAGTTAATAGTAATGCTGGTGCCCGTGCTTATTCTGTTCTCGGCTTTCACCAACGAACTGCATTTTTTACAGTGGGTATCCTATACCATTAAGGATAGTATCGCGGGGGACGTCGTTATCTATGGCTCAGGCCCGGGTGTTTTTATAATTGCGTTTTACTCATATATGCTTCTAACCGTAAGTTATGTTTTCCTGATCAAACATCTAACCCGGAACCACAGATATTACCATAAGCAGCTTTTTCTACTCCTTATTTCATTGCTTATACCCTGGCTTTTGAATATCACGTATATAACGAGGATCAATCCCTATCCTGAGTTTGACTTCGCGCCTGTAGGTTTGTTTTTTTCAAGCGCAATAATCCTTGTCGCGATTCTGCGTTACCAGTTATTCACGCTCCTTCCGCAGGCGAAGGAAATACTTTTTGATTTCATTCCTGATCCTATCATTGTAATTGATACCAGATTTGTAATAACTGATATTAATCCCGCCGCTGAGAAGGTAATCGCGGGGAAAAATATAGTTACACAAAAAATCTATGATATTCTTCCGGGAATACAGATAGTGGAGGGGCTTATTCCGGCAGCGCACCTGGAGTATTACTATCCCGGCAAAGGGGATGATTACTGGTTCTTCATCACGATATCGGAAATAAGGAGCAGGGACGGCGAACTTGGCGGCTACCTGTTGCTCCTTCACGATATTACGCGCAGAAAGATGAATGAAGAAATATTGCAAAAGTCAGAGAATAAGCTGCGTGAACTCAACGCAAGCAAGGATAAATTCTTTTCGATTATCGCGCACGACCTGAAGAACCCGTTCAGTAACATAATTAACATTTCGAGAATTCTCGAAGAGGATGATGAGAAAATGACGCAGGAAGAACGGCTGCATTTCATCCGGTTGCTTTCTAAAGTATCCCGCTCATCTTATGAACTGCTTGAAAATCTGCTGCAGTGGTCACGCTCCCAGACAGATTCTCTGCAGTACTCACCGCAGGAAATTCTCCTTCTTGATATTTTCAGGCGAGCGTATAATGACGTGAAATTCTACGCGGCTAATAAGAACATCACCATTGTTTTTCCTGAGCACGCCGTCGGGATGGTGTACGGAGACCCGAATCTCATTTCGGTCGTTTTCCGGAATCTGCTTATGAACGCTGTAAAGTTCAGTTATCCGGGCGGACAGATAGAACTGAATTATGTTACAGAAGAAGAATATATCATCCTGACCGTAAAGGATTACGGCACTGGAATCCAACCGGAAATCCGGAAAAACCTTTTCAGGCTTGATTACCAGACTTCAAGGCGCGGAACTGCCAATGAGCAAGGAACAGGCTTGGGATTAGTGCTTTGCAAAGAGTTCGTTGAGAAGAACAAAGGCGAGCTATGGGTGGAAAGTACGGAAGGGAAGGGTTCTGAGTTTTTTGTAAAGCTCCTGAAAGCGGAATTAAAAACTTAAAGCTATGGAAGCCGAATTAGCAGTTCTGAATCTCAGTAAAAGTTTCGGCTCACTTAAAGCGGTGGATGATGTAAGCTTTGAGATCGGGCGGAATGAGATATTCGGACTGCTAGGGCCGAACGGCGCGGGGAAGACCACACTAATAAGTATGATCTGCGGGCTTCTCAAACCGACTTCGGGTAAGGTCGTTTTTAATGGTGCTGGAGAAAGGCGCCGTGTTGGCTATTGTCCCCAGGAAAATATTTATTATCCCAAACTTACCTGCCTTGAACAATTAATCTTTACCGGTGAAATGTACGGAATGTCTGCCGCTGCAGCGCGAGAAAGAGCCCTGATGCTTCTTCAGCTTCTCGGCCTGACTGATAAAGAGGAGGCGCGTGCTGCCGGACTCTCCGGAGGGATGAAACGCAGACTTAATCTCTGTCTTGCCATCATTCACGATCCTGACTTGATAATACTTGATGAACCGGAAGCGGGGCTTGACCCGCAGAGCCGGTTACTTGTCAGGGAGTTCATTAAAAATATCAGTGCAAGAAAAACAGTCATACTCACCACGCATAATATGGACGAGGCGGACAGGCTTGCTGACCGGATAGCAATTGTGGACCACGGTAAACTACTACTGCTTGATACACCAGAGAACCTGAAGAGAACGACTGGTGAAGGAGATATACTCGAACTTATTTTTGAAAGCCACACGGAAAATAAACTTCAAGAGTTTGCCGGCGAGATTAAAAAGCAATTCTTTAAGGTCAGCTGCACGGGTGATACACTTCTGATAAAAAATCCAAACATAATTAACAGCCTTTCAGGAATTAAAGATGCGGCAGGCGAACGGGGTTTGCGAATCGCGGAATTGAAACTCAGAGAAAATACACTTGAAGATGTGTTCATACACCTGACGGGTAGGACTCTCAGGCAATGAAAGCTGTCAGCATCGCCGCAAAAAGTCTGAAGGAGCAGGTCCGGAGTTTCTGGATATTACTTCTCACGCTGATGATGGGCCCCTTTTTCATCTTTGTATACTATCTTATAACTGAAAGCACAATGCCGCACTATGAACTGATAATAATCAATAAAGATAAAGGGATTGAAAATGAGAGCGGCGCTGTAAACCTTGGGGAGCAGCTTTTAGACTACTTTGAGGAATCTTCGAAAGAGAGCGGCTTCGCCCCCTTTAGTATCAGTATTTCCGGAAGCAGGGAAGAGTCGGTTGGACGATTAAAGTCAAAAGAAGCTGAAGCGCTGATCATAATAGATGATGAATTTACAATCAGATTATCACAGAGGATGAAAGAGAGAGATGCACCAGTCGCGGGTATTGAGTTCATCGGCGATCTTACCTCAACAAACTATCTGCTGAGTGCGGTATGGGCTGGTGAAATCATTAATGGTTTTATCAGTGAGTATGCAGGAGAGAACAGTTATATAAAAGTAACGGAGACGCCCCTCGGCGTATCGGGCATCATAAGCGAATTTGATTTGGTTGTGCCTGGTATACTGATCGTATCGCTAATTATGCTAATGTTTACGGCAAGTATCGCTTTTGTGGCGGAGGTGGAGAACAGAACAATGCTGAGACTGAGAATGTCTGAAATGAAGGCGTACGAATTTCTTTCCGGTATTACAGCGGTACAGCTTTTAGTGGGAATTATATCAATGCTGCTGACCCTGTTAACTGCTGTAATGCTTGGATTCAGTTTTACCGGTTCTATATGGGCGTTAATAATTATATCAGCTTTGACAAGTCTTTCAATTATTGCGTTCAGCCTAATCATCGCGGCGTTCACAAAAACAGCTAACGAAGTGCTTGTTGTCGGGAACTTCCCGATGTTTCTCTTTATGTTCTTCACGGGCGCGGCATTTCCTCTGAAAGCCGAACCCATCTTTTTCCTGGCCGGTTACCCAGTCAGCGTCCAGGGTTTAATGACTCCGACTCACGCCATCTCCGCGCTGAATAAAACACTGGTGATGGATATGGGGCTTAGTGCTGTTATGACGGAGATAAGCTCGATACTTATACTTACAGTAATTTATTTTCTCGCCGGTGCGTTTATCTTCAGGCGCAGGCATTTAAAAAATTATTGAATCAGCCGGGGTTACTCTCCTCAGCTCAGCAGTAAAGCTTCCTTCCGTAAAAATTTGTCATTCCGTTTAGAAAAATAAAATCATCCAGAATCCGTCAGGAGGGCGGTTACCGGATGAAAGAGACGCCGGCGCGGATTCACTACCTTCTCCTCTTACAAATAGTGCATTCCAGCCTTTCGATCCGTTGAAGTTATAATTCAATACTTCTCTGCTGAGCGAATCACCACAGACGCGCTGGCCGGTCATAACAAAATCGGAATCGAAATATCTGTATATTTCCGTGAAACGATTGGGGATGTTGTTCGGGTCCATATTCCCATAATGAATGATGCCGACCAGTTGACTTCCTCTCAATACGTTTATATTTGCCTTTAATTCTTTGACTGCCGGATTAGCGGGATTGAACTTGTATGTACAGAATTCCAGTCGGTCGCTGGGGAATGCGAGTAATATGCTGTCCGGGGGATCAGTGAGAGTGATCGAGAAGTTTCCCGCACTGTCTATCGGGCTGGAACCGAATATATAGGCCTGGTTGTTGAAACCCCCGCTGAATTGGGCGACCTTGTCAACTCCGTAGGTCCACCCCTGTATCTTTCCGGATAATACTTTTATGGCAGGGTAATTCGGGGTATTCACAGTTCCCGCGGGATCACTACAGCCGGTAAGAACGATTAATAGAAATCCTGAAACAAATAAAATATACTTTAACAGTATTATCCGCAGCATAGAATCCTCTCGGTATGGAGTTATGAACTACATATTATTTTTAAATAGATACCAAAAATTATGGAAATCTTTTATCTGATCAAATTGATTATATGCAAATTCTTTGAAGGGTTAAGTGTGCGTAAAAAATAGAGTCTTAAAACATTGGGAGCATTGATGTGAAACACAGTAACAAAAAAAAGGAGTGGCTTAAGCCACTCCTTTCGCTGCACTTTCTTTCTTTCAGTCACATTACAACTTACTTGAGAAGAGTCATCTTGCGGGTGATCGTCTGACCAGGGGTTTCGAGTTTATAGATATATAAACCGGACGAAAGTGACGAAGCATTGAATTTAACTTCGTATGTGCCCGCGTTTTTAACCTCGTTTACGAGGGTAGCAACTTTTTGACCGATAACGTTGTAAACCGAAAGGGTTACATTCGTGGCGGCCGGTACCGAATATTTAATCACTGTTGAAGGATTGAACGGATTCGGATAGTTCTGTGAAAGTTCGAATGTTGCCGGCGCGATGGTGCTGCCTTTTACGGAGGTTACACCTTCAGGGCTGATGGTGATCGTAACTTCCGAAGCATTCAGGTCGCCTGAAACATCGATATCATCGATCCGGGCAGCGCTGTATGCGGATGTATTGGTTACGAGCGAATAATTACCGGCAGCAATTTCGTCGAACATATAATAACCTGAAGGATCGGTAACAGTAGCTGAAACTACCTGGCCGTCTTCATCCTGAAGCATTGTGAGAACACCTTCGATAACTCCGCCGGCTGTTTCACCGACATTACCGAATACAACAGAGTTTCCTCCGTGGTTGTGGTTCCAGGCTCTCAGGTTGAAGCTGATTCCGGCTACCATAGTGGTATCATCAACTACTACTGAATCAGCATTTCTCCAGTTCATTGTCGGTTCGCCGTCATAACGGAAGTAGGTGGCTTTGTAATATCTTGATGAAGCAAGAAGGATATACTGTCCCGGTTTCAGATTTGTGAAAGCGTATTCGCCGGTGAGCGTATCTGTCTTGGTATATTTGCGTCCTTTGTAGAAACCGTTTTCCTGTTTCTCATACGCGTAAACATAACCCTTGAGAGGTGTTGTTCCGGCTGAATCCATAACAAGACCGGAAATCCCGTTAGCGTAAACCGGTTTCAGGTCGAGCGTAAAATCAATGCCGGTAACGTTTGCGGAAACCGGAATCCTGTCAGCTTCATTAAATGTTGCTTTGGCATCCCAGTATTCTGACTTATAAGTTCTGTCCATTGGCTCAGCGAATACAACAACAGTATCATTTTCGCGGGTTGTGAAAGAATAGTTGCCAAGGCTGTCTGTGATCGCGCGGTAATGTCCGAAATCGTGATGTCCCGGTGAAGGAGTCCTGTTAGTCTTGTAAACAGATATTCTTGCCATCAGCGGCGCAGAACCATCAGCGTTCTTTACTGAACCGGAAACAGTGTAAGTAACCGGAGGAACAACCGGTGCGAGCCCGACTGCCAGAATCAACGAATCATTTTCTGCTACAACGATCTGTGTTGCCTCGGAGCGGCTGGTAACGTTATCATAATATTCGCCAAAATATGTGTGAGCGCCGGTGTACATAATATAAGTTCCGGTTCTTACTCTCGCTGAGAAAAATCCGTTTGAATCAGAATAAACCATCGCGGATGAAGTTGAATGTCCGCTATTGGAAACAACAGGAATGATCTGCACTTTTGCCCTGTAGACAGGGGTATTGTCACCGTCTTTAACTACGAAACCGTTAATTTTTCCGTAAGCAATTACCGGCGGTGTGTACATATATTCGACCATGTTGGATGGCTCGCTTGCGGTACCTGAAATAACAGCTTTTACGAAGTAGCTGTAAGTTTTATTCGAGATCAGATTGCTGTTCGTAAAAGTCTTCTGTGATGTGGTGAAGATCTTCTTAAAGTTCTTTATGGTATCTGAAATTGCTGCATCTTTGCGCCAAATTTCAAATCTTACACCAGTAACTGTCTGGTCATATTCCCAGGTCAGTTTAACTGATTTATAAAAACTGCCTGCTGTTGCGGTGAGATTCGTCGGTGGTGCTACCTGTGCCTGTGCGGCAAAACCGAAAATCAGTACGAACAACATCAGAAAAAGAGTTCGTTTTGAGTTCATAAATGTTTCTCCTTATGAGTATTAAATTAATTGTTTATTGATAACTATCTGTACTATATATTCAAACACTGTGCCAGCGAAAATAGTTTGATTTTACCATAAATTTGCGTTGTCCAGATCAAATACCGCGAAAAATCTTCGCCCCCCAAAATAAATTTCGCATCATTCTGCCGGCTTTCAGAAAGCCAGACTGAAATTTATCCCCAACCCGGTAAACCGGTTATTAACTGTCTGGATATCGGGCGACAAATATAGCGAATTATTAAACAATAAGATGTCACTCTGAGCATAAATCCAGATCAGCCCGAAAGCTGTCAGGAAACCGTTGCGGAGTTTATATGCTGAATTGTATTCAGAGTAGGCTGCCCGGATCGCGCTTTCCTGAGTTTCCGCCAGATAGTTATTCTCCTTTATTCCGGTATCTATAATATAATAGGCAGCCGTCCCGGCAGTGACCACCGCCAGCCCGGTAAGGATGTATCCGTACGTTTTTTCACCCAGGTGAAGGTGTCCCAGACCCGGCACGAGTAAAGAACGTATTACCGATGACCTGTAAATATCATACTGTTGGCGCACCAGGGTTAATTCACCGGAATAATCTTTTTGTGGTTCCGGTTTGTTTTGTCCCCCTTCAGGCAGTACTATGGTTCCCTGTGATCTGTTTTCAGGGAGCATCTCCAGGAAATCGCCTTTGATACGATCGAACAGATCCACAATTTTTGGGGAAACGGCCGCGGAATCTAATCGGGCATCCTTATCGTTTTTCAACATATCAATAAAACAGCGCCTGGTCATTGCCTCTTCGGCAAGCGCGTAATGAGAAACGGCTTTCATCAACAGGACTTCGTTTACCTTCTTCATCTCTGAGGAATCGGCTTCAGCCAAAAAAGATGCAGACAAATTGATAACCTCACGGTATTCAAAAGATTCGTACGCTGATCTTATCCTGGTGATGGTCACTTTCTCCTGAGGCAGCGCGGAAAAGAGAGTAAGGCCCATAATCAGAAGAAAAAAACGATAAGCCATCATCGGATGATCATCTTATTTGTTTTATCAAATCTTGTTTTCCCCGAGCTGTTATCCGAAGGGGAGGCGATCATACGGCAGAAATAAATTCCTGCGGGTAAGCCTGAGCCGTCGAATTGCAGAGTGTGGTAACCGGCACCGTGCAGTCCGTCAACAGGCGCGGATACTTCTTCGCCGAGGATGTTATAAATCCTTAACGAAACGGAAGATTCCGCAGGGAGATAGAAAGATATATTAGTAATGTCGTGGTTTCTTCCGGCGGAAGCCCCAAACGGATTGGGATAATTCTGGTACAGTATAAAACCTTCGGGACCGGATATCTCGTCCTCATTAAGGCTTGTAGTTGGCATCTGAAGTCGCTCGATTGATTTCACGAACTGTCCGTATTCATTCGTCCCGCCCCATATATAAAGCGCTTCTTTATAGTGAAGGCTCATAAAATTTCTTCGCCTGTAATTCAGGGGGTTCATTGCCCTGGCGGAGATGGACATTGAATCAACAAGAGTGTATTGTTCAACCGAACTAAGAGCAAAGCTGCTCTCATTGAACCCGCCATAGATCAAAACCTGCAGGCTATTCGGCAGTTTGAATGCCCTTCCGTTTGTTCTCGGGATCAGCAGGTTAGAACTTAACTTTATCAATTGTCTGGTTTCATAATTGAATCGATATATATGTGAGAGTATTGTATTATACTCTCCGCCGAAGATATAAATATTAGGCCCGTTCACGGCGATCATTTGTCCCTCGCGCAGGTTCTGATTTGAGAACTGCGCGGTATACTGGTAGGTTATGCGCTTCTCAGAAATGCTGTATTGGATAATATATGGGTAGTTTGTTCCTCCGTGAGGGGAAGACTGGTAAGGGTCGCCGCCGATAAAATAGATAGAAGAATCAATCAGCGTGGAAGCCATCAGGTAACGGTTAAAAGTTTTATTGGAATCCAGAAACACAGTGGTTTTGGTTTCAGTGTCGAAAACTTCAATTGTTCCGTTCGCTTCACGCGTGTTATAATATTCCCCACCTGCATAATATATTTTTTTGCCAAGCGCGACCGCAGAGTGGAACGCTCTTCTTTTTTTCATTCTTCCCACCAATGTATACTTGCCTGTAGTGGGTTCGAAGGTCCTTATCCAGTCAACCGCTGCCTGAACAGAATCGGAATACCCCCCTACCACATAGATGACACTGTCAACCACGAGCGCCTGCCCGCCGCTTAATCCGCGGGTAGTGAAGCCCACAACTTCCCAGTTCCCGTTCTGCGCGCAGAGGGGCAGGGTAAGAAGGATGCTCAATGTCAATATGTGAAAAAATCTATTCATTTAACTATATATGTTGCAATATTTATCATCAAATATTATGCCATTTCAAAAAAGGTTAAAATCAGTTCAAATTCCTGAAAATGTGTTTTAATTCATATGTTTGACTCTGCAAAATTTTCACGGTGTACTCAACCGGTGCGTAGTCTTTATTCCGTAATTCCACTTTATAATCACCGGGAGCAAGACGAAGTGGCCCCTGCAACGGGGTCTGGCCTCTGAATGTGCCGTTAACATAAATTTCCCCCCACGGCATAACTTTACAATCGAGATAACCAAAAAGTGTTTCGAGGTTGATTTTTATGGTTGTCACTTCATCGCGTGTAATGCTGACCCTTCTGCTGTAAACGGGGTAATCAGGATGCCGTAGAGTAACAAGATGTTCCCCTTCGGGCAGCAATATGTTTCCCTTCAAAGGAGTAGTTTCCATTTTTATGCTGTCAATAATGACGTGCGCCCAGGGGAGGCACTCAACAAACAGGAAACCGTTTTGTTTCGGCGATGTAATTACTTCACTCAGCGAATTATTTTGCATTGTTTCTTCTTTCTTCGTTTCCTCTGATTTCGCCGGATCAGTTTTTTTTCCGGCCGTATCTTTTTTTACCGGTGCTGCAGTCTGCGTATCGTTTCCAGTATTATCCGTTGCTGAGTTGAAAGCGAGTGTATCATTGCCGGGGGAGTCGCTGATGCTGCTCTGTGTATCAGCTCCCTTCTGCATAAAAAGTAAATACCCGGTGATCATCAGGATAATCAGAGTTATATAGGAAAATATCGCGGGGCTTGAAGTGAATGGAGATAGTCTCCTGCCCGAAGTAAGGATTTCAGTGCTGTCGCCTCCGGTAAGGTTAATCGCGAGAGAATGAATGTCGTCTGTCCGTTTGTCCGGATTCTTGACCAGCAGTGCGCTTAATAATTTCAGAAGATCACCGGGCAGATCTCCCGCATCGATTATCAGTTGTTTCTCATCAAAGGACATAATATTATTTATTGTCTCATTGATATCCTTGCCTAAAAAAGGATTCCGTCCGGTAAACAGTTCGTAGGTAAGTATGCCTGCCGAGAAAAGGTCACTTTTCGATGTAAGCTGCGCTCCCTGGATTTGTTCAGGTGACATATATCCCGGCGTTCCAACGATGGAATACTGTGCAGTTACGAGGTTTTCGTGAAGCCCCATCGCCAGGCCGAAATCTCCGATTTTGAGGTGAAGAGAATCTGATACGAGAACATTCTCGGGTTTGATATCTCGGTGAATAATCCCGTTTTTATGCGCGTACTCAAGCCCGTGGAAGAGCTGTTTAACAAGTGATACCTTATTCCCGTAGGTTAAAGTATTTGTCTTCAATAGTGAGCGCAGGTTGCGGCTTTCAAAATACTCAAAGGATATATAGAAGTAGTGATCGTAGGTGCCGAAATCGAGAACGTCTATAATATTAGGGTGTTTAATCTTAGCAAGCAATTTAGCTTCGCGTTTGAATCTTACAAGGATAGATTCGTCTGGCAGATTTTGCGTATTAAGGATCTTGAGTATTATCTTCTTGTGCAGATATATATGGTCCGCGAGATAGACGGCGCTGTGGTCGTCTTTTTTCAGGACTTCATCAATCCTGAATTTCTCAAAGATTATCTCTGTTTCCTTAATAGCCATCGGGTTAGTGAATACCGATTTCTTTGAGTTTTAATTGTACCCATCTTACGGAAACTCCGAGAGAAGCCGCGGTCTGAGTGCGGTTACCGCCGTGCTCTTCCAGGCGGCGCAAAAGTATCTGCCTCTCAAATTCACGGAGAGTGCCGTCGAATTTAATTTCGTGTGAAGTTTCTTCGAGTATGATGCTTTCCTCTTCTATGCGGGAGCCGTCACTGAGTATTATAGCGCGCTGGATTACATTAAGCAACTGGCGAATATTGCCAGGCCAGTAAAAGCTTTCCAGTTTGCTGAGAGCGGCTCGGGTAAGTTTAACTCCGGGGCTTCCAAGCCGCTGTAAAAAATGATCCGCCAGAAGCGCGATATCGTCTCTCCGTTCGCGCAAAGGCGGTATACGGAGCGGAAAAACATTAAGCCTGTAGAACAGGTCTTCGCGGAATGTTCCCGCTTTTACGAGCTGGTTAAGGTCCTTGTTTGTAGCCGCAATTATTCTTACGTTGATCTTCCGGGGCTGGGTGTCGCCGAGGCGGATGATCTCTTTATTCTCAAGTACACGCAGCAGCTTTGCCTGCAGCGCCACGGAAATGTCGGCTATCTCATCAAGGAAAAAGGTGCCGTGATCGGAAGCTTCGAGCAGGCCTTTTTTATCGGCAGAGGCGCCGGTAAACGCGCCTTTTTTATAACCGAATAATTCGCTTTCGAGCAATGTGTCCGGGATGGAGCCACAGAACTGGGCAAGGTAAGGGTGGTCTTTTCTTGAACTGAGTTTATGAATTGCCTGCGCGGCTACGTCCTTACCTGTCCCGCTTTCTCCAAGAATAAGCACGGTTGCATCGGAGGCGGAGACGCGGTGTATCAATTTGGAAAGCTCCTTCATTGTCTTACTTTCGCCCACCATATCGGGCACGCGGTTGTATTCTTCAAACTGGTATTTCAGCAGAGTATTTTCTTCGGCGAGTTCTTTGATTTTAAGTGCCTTTTCAAGGGCAAGAGAAACAAGGTTCGCGAAGAAATTCAGGAAAAGAAGATTTGAATCGGTGAACTCACGCCTGTCAGACTGGCTGTCCGCCAGAATTACCCCCCACACCTCTTTATTCTTAAGGATGGGCACTCCTATTACCGAGCGGATCCTTTTGAGCAGTACGCTCGAGAGCTGAGAGATTCCGGGTTCATTCTGAGCGTCGTGAAAGAGAACAGGTTCCTTTTTCTTGAGTACAAGCTTCAGCAGTCCGGTGGAAAAATCTTCAAGCTTATTGACAATATCCTTATTTGCATTCCTTGAAGCAATAAGAGAAAAACCTCCGGTTGCCGAGTCATATTTCGCAAATACAACTCTTTCCGCGTTAACCACGTTGATCACCCAGTCAAGGGTCTCAAAAACGATCGCGTCTTCATAGACTTCGCTGTTCAGGCGCTCGGAGATGTACTGGAGTGCCGCGAATTGTTCTCTGGTCAGGTTTTTGATGTAACCAAGCCGTTCTTTAATATCCATTATTTCACCACGAATCCGGCAGGTTTAGACCTGCTTTTATTTTTATAATTATCTATGCACCAAATAACCCAGAAGAAGCGGTCATTATCAACAGTGGGATTAATTGGTGTCTCTACATTTGCGGAGATTTCATCGGCGGAGAGGTTCTCTTTTCTCCATTGCAGGACGGGTTCAGTTTCATCAGTATAGACTTCCACGGTGTAAGTAAAAGAGAAGCCGGGTGTGAGCCTAACCCAGTTTAGGGTGGGAGTGCGGTTCGTGAGTGTATCGGAATTCTTCGGGGATATCACTTCAATCTCGTCCTTTATTATTCTTACCACACTGCTGCCGGGGAGAGTGAAAGTATCACCTGTGGCAGTGTTTACTATCAGGTCGAACCTTCTGCCTACAATCTCATCGAAAGCAGTGATGCCGAGTTCGATATCTGAGAACCGCCCTTCAAAATAGGTGGAGGTTATCTTCGTCAGCACCTTATTTATTGACAGGGCTTTATTCTCTACATTAACGGAAATTATGTCATCATCCGGATCGTGCAGTGTGACATCGAAGAATAACTGATACTCCGCCTTACTGTACTTGTTTTTTATTGAACTATAAATATTAAATGTATCTACTACAGGAAGGTAATTAAGCCTGGGCTGCACAGCAACTGTCTTTTGTCCGTTCCAGGAAACGAAAACAGAATCGGGTGAAAAACCGGTTTTTTCGAACCTGAGCCATCCGTCTGTTGGTCCTGCGCAGTTTATTTTAAAGTAACCTCTATTGTCGGTTGAAGCCAGGCTTTTCTCAGGAGACCAGTTAATGAGAGCGTTTACTACAGGTTTAGGCGTTAATTCTCCCGTCAGGAGGGTTCCTTCTATTATGTAAATCTTATTCGAAGGATTGTCCGGATCGAGGGGGTTTTCGTGGGGCGCGTTGCAGGAAAGCAGCGCCAAAGCCGAAAAAGCCGCGTAAATCAGTAATATATAAAAGTATCTATTCAATTATTTTAATAATAAAGCCAACCTATAAAATAATTAACAATTATCTAATTTCCATCAATTCTTAAAACGGAAGAAAAATATCGATAATAATCTTCCTCGGATCAGATTCAGTGTCAGTTTCAGTGACAGTATTAGTGAGGTAGCGGTATCAGGGTAGTTGAGATGGTTTTGCTGTGGAGTTGGCGACGCCGGAGTGGAAGGGGTTGGTTGGTCTTGTTTGATGGGGGAGAGTGGCGCTGCTCGCAAATGGCTGAAGCCATTCCGCTGCGACGAAATGAGATTGTATCGTGGATTCCGACAAAGTTGGGGAATTACGGTAAAACAGCCTGCCGCAAAATCATCAGTATTATAACGTGGTTTATTTACCCGCGCACAGTGAAGTATAACAGGACTCCGGTAAAAGAGCCATCGGCATTTAAGAAGCAGATGAGTTCAAAGAGCCGTTCACAGGAAAATACCTGTACCTATCGGGGTATCCTGAGTTAAATTTATAAGTTCGAATAATAACCGGGCTTCGGCAAAAGAGTCTTCTGCTTTTAAGTAGACAGTTTTCAATTGTAAAGTGATTTTTTATTGAATATATTTATTTTTTAATATTCTCATTACTGCTGATTTCTGAGCCGATTGATACACGGTCCGCCTGAATAATGTTTAGAGCGTTTTTCAATTTTATTATTTTGTTTGCTTTTCTTACTTCCGCGCAGGAGAAGGAAAGATTTTTTTATACAAATAAAACCTACGGCAGCGAATCGCTGTTTAATCCCCTTACTTTGATGGTCAATGGCGGCTTTGATGTAACCCAGCTGCAATTAGTCTCAAACAGGGCAAATGAACTTCAGTATGGCAAAATGTTCCGGATTGTAATGAGGAATCTGGGTTCGCCGCTTAAGTCAATAAATGATTATGGCTGGAATAAGTTCCTTCGCGGCGAATTTCTTCCGCTTAGTTTTAAGAGGGATGAAATGCAGTGGATACCAAATTACCAGCAGCACCTTATTGGCAGCGGGATGCAGTATACGATGATGCGCGAATGGTATGAGGAGCAGAGTGTCCCACTTGCCGGGTGGCTCTCCGCGGCTACACTTATGACTCAGCATATCCTTAATGAGATGATAGAGACGGGAGTGGATGAGCGCTGGAGCGTAGACGAAGTCTCTGATATTTATATCTTTGACCTGGCGGGAATTTTGCTTTTTCAGTCGGATGCAGTTAACCGTTTCTTCGCCAACGAACTCAATCTCTCAGACTGGTCTCTTCAGGCATCGCTCACGGCGCCGGGGTGGCGCGTAAACGCGGGGCAGTACTTTTCGATTAAATGGAAGTTCCCGTTCTCGGAAAAATATTCTCTCTTTTACCGCTATGGTATGGGCGCTTTGTTCGGCATTTCGGAAAAAATGGATAACGGTGATAATCTTTCTTATGGCGTTGGATTCAAATCTAAGCACTTTATGGAAGTTATTTCCGAAGTCCGGCAGAGGACGATAGCCACAAGCTGGCACGCGGGAGTCTTCTGGGACAGGGAAAACAGCCTTCTCGGATCCTTTGTCCTGAGCGGAGTGAAAGAGTATTTTATAATGGCTGATATTTACCCGGGCATATTACGAATCGGGAATATATCCCCCGGTATATGGACGATCATTGGCCGTAACGGCGACGTGCTGGTCGGACTCAGCTCCAGATGGCTGATCGGGTTTGGGGTGGAATCTCAATTAAGATAAGAACAACAATAATCCACAATAAAACTTCCGGTAAAAACTTTGCACCAGGCATTAAATAAAGACAGGCAGACATTGATTTTTTCGATGAGGTTATCGCTCTTCATCGGGCTGGGAATGTTCGTTATGAAGATCAGCGCGTATCTTATGACGGGTTCAGCCGCCATTCTCAGCGACGCCGCGGAATCGGTGGTGCACATTGTAGCAGTCGGATTCGCCTATTACAGCCTTCACCTGAGTTATAAACCCGCGGATGAGAGCCACCTTTACGGACACGCAAAGATCAGTTTCTTTTCGGCAGGTTTTGAGGGCGCAATGATCGTGATTGCCGCTTTTTATATAATCTATGAATCTATCTCCAAATGGCTGACAGGGCTTCACCTCGAAAATCTGGGCATTGGAACGGCGATAACTGCCGCAGCAATGATTATCAACGGATTCCTCGGTTTTTATCTGATCCACATTGGAAAGAAGAAAAAATCAATCGTACTCGAGGCAAACGGTAAACACGTTCTTACGGACAGCTGGACCTCTCTTGGTGTCATAATTGGGCTTGCATTTACAATTATAACCGGCTGGCTCCCCTGGGACCCGATATTCGCGATACTGGTCGCGATAAATATTCTTGTTTCCGGTTTTGGACTGATGAGGCAGAGTGTCAGTGGATTAATGGATTCCGCAGATCCGGAATTTCACAAAAAACTTGTTGACATTTTAGATTCCGAAGTAAAAAAGCGCGGTCTGCAGTATCATAACGTAAAGCACAGGAATATGGGCGATCACTACCAGGTAGAACTGCACCTGCTTTTCCCGAGCGATACCCCGATACAAGACGCGCACAGGCTCGCAACTGAAGTGGAAGACACTGTTAAGGAAGCATTTGAAGAGGGAGTATATGTCACATCTCACCTCGAAGCGATTGATGATCATCAGATAGTTCACGGCGCAGCTGATCATTAATATCTGCGCGGAGTTATTGCCTTTACGACAATTGGTATCTCAACAAACAAACAGAATTTTGAGCCCGGTTATTTTAATATTGCCATAAACTTTGCCATAGGAGCCATTTTTGATCTGTGTAAATGCAGTTCATCGTCAATTATGGTGTAGTTATCTACCGACTCCAGCATAACAAAGAACGACTCCTCGGTTTTCATTTCTGGGCAAGCCATCTTAGACGAGACTACCTGAGAGAAAGATAAACGAAATCCGCTTTTCTCAATGTATTTCCCGCTGAAGTTGTTACATCCTGCGTTTCCCGCAAATCGGTTTTCTTCATTTGAAAAATTAATAAAGATCTCTCTCGGCGAAGAATTTATCCTTTCTCCGTTCAGTTCGATAAGGCGCCAGTGGATATCCGCGAGGCCGAGATTTTCAATTTTCTTTAACACATAATTTTCTGCCAGTTCACCTTCAATAAATTTACCGTCCATATCAAGTTTGATGAGTTTGTTCTCGGCAACAAAATATTTTTCAGGAATCTCATCCGTGTTAAGTCCTGCAAGTATAACGATATTGCCGGCCTCATTCCAGTTGATATTTCCCTTTCGTTCGAATGTAGCTTCGTTTTTTCCGAGGTAGATGGTTTCTTTGATAAATGTGCCGGCACTGTTAAGCCTTACCTTTGTTTTTATACCTTCGCAGTCGGCGCAGGGTATGATTCCTGAGTACAAGCCAGCCCAGTCAAGCGAATTTTTGGAATTGTGTGCATTGTCTTCTTTGTTAACGGGTTTTCCCGTGTCAGTAGATTTACACCCGTAAAGGAGTATGGCTGAAATTATGAGTAAAAAAGCAATGGAATATTTAACCATGATTCATCGAAGATTATTTAACAAATTAATTAGGTTAGGTTAATGCCCGGTTTTAAATAATATTTCCTTTACCTTCCGGTTATAAGTAACGGGATCGGGTGCACATACCCGAATGTCATTTCCCCGAACGACTGATAAAAAGGCGCAAAATCAACAGCCGCCATGTTTTACAACGGGAGTATTATTTTAAAAATTTTTCCGCTGACTGAAGCGATTCAGGTTTTCCTATATCTATCCAAATATCGCCGGTATGGTCAAATCCTTTAATGATGTTTTCGGAAGCAATTTTCAGGTAGAGGTCAACCATCGAGAATTTTACCTCATCAGGGAAAAGAGAAAACAGGCGCGGATCGATTATGTGAATACCCGAGAACGCCAGGTTTCTCAGCGGGGAAGAATGGATTCTCTCGATCCTCTCTTCTTCTGAGCGAATATTTTTCCAGCCGCATAAATTATTTTCAGAGTCAAAAAGGAAATAACGCGCGGTCTGCCTTTCACGTACCGCGAGCGTGGCTATCGCTTCTGATCCCGAATGATAAACGAGCATTCTGTTCAGATCAATATCAGATATTATATCGCTGTTGTAAAGGATGAATGGTTTGCCGTCATCGAAGAACCAGGAGGCTTTTTTAAGTCCGCCCCCAGTATCAAGCAGCAGGTCGGACTCATCTGAAAATTCTATCCTGATTCCAAATGAATTCCTCTCCCTGATAAAATCAACTATCCGGCTGCCCAGATGGTGGATGTTAATTATCAGTTCATTAACGCCTTCACCGATCAGTTTAGTAATGACACGTTCAAGCAAAGTGCGCCCCCCGATCTGAATCAGAGCTTTCGGGAGAGTATCAGTTAATGGTTTCAGCCGCGTACCTAAACCAGCGGCAAAGATCATCGCTTTCATTTTTAAAACTGATTTTCAAGCGCCGTGTGGTGAAGGTCAACGATTACATCAGGTTTCCCCTGAAGATACCGCGCAAGCCTTTCCGCGAAGTAGACGGAGCGGTGCTGCCCGCCGGTGCAGCCAAAGTTTACCATCAGGTCAGTAAATCTTCTTTTTGTATATACTTCAATTGACTGGTCAATCAGGGAAGTAACGTTCCTGAAGAACTGTTCCGTATCCGGCTGAGACTCAAGAAATTTAACGATCTCCGCGTCTTTCCCTGTCAGGAGTTTGTATTCATCATATCTACCCGGGTTATGAATAGCGCGGCAGTCGAAATAGAACCCTCCGCCGTTACCGGAGTTATCCTGCGGCAAACCGCGTCGGTATGAAAAACTATTCACTGAAATTTTTAAGTGGTATGTAAATCGGGTTTCGGCGCTGTATTTTTTTAATTCTTTCGAGCGGACAAGTTTTTCCAGAACATCCATTAATGCTGGTATCTTAACCGGCAGCATCACATTTTCGAGCAGCCACTCAAGATTTGCCAGAGCGTATGGAATACTTTTCAGGAAGTGCTCCTTCTTTTCATAAAATCCGCGGAAACCGTAAGCGCCCATTGCCTGCATTATCCTAATGAGCACATATCCGAAGAAAAGCTGAATGAATTCCTTTTCGTTAATGTTGTGATAGTTTTTAAGTACAGAAATGTAATAGGCAAGAAGTTCTCCCCTTACATTCTGGGGAATATCGGCTTTGGCGTCATACAATAATGAAGCCAGGTCATACTGAAGCGCGCCTTTCCTTCCTCCCTGGTAGTCAATGAAATATGGTTCACCCGCGACAAGCATAATGTTGCGTGACTGGAAATCGCGATACAAGAAAAAGTCGCATTCTGTTTTCAGAAGATAATCGGTGAATGTATGAAAGTCAGCTTCAAGCGCCTGTTCATCAAAAGGGATCTTAGCGAGTTTGAGGAAATAGTACTTAAAATAATTTAGATCCCACATCATTGACTGTTTATCAAACGCGGAACGGGGATAGCAAACGGAATAATCGAGTCCGACAGCCGCCCTCACCTGGAATAGAGGGAGCTGATCAAGCACCTTTTTATATGTGCTCACAAGATCGGAGGTGAACTCCCCGCTTTTTCTCTTTTCCGTGAGGTGTGAAAAAAGCGTAACATCCCCAAGATCTTCAACGAGATAAACGTCGTTCTCCTGCTCCTCGGCAAGTATGCCCGGTACATTCAGTCCCATTGTCTTAAAATGGTTCGTGAATGAAATGAACGCGAGGTTCTCCTTCTTATCACTGTTAAAGACTCCCATCGCTGATTTTGTGGCAGAGCGAAGACGGAAGTACTCGCGGTAGGATCCGGATTGGGGGAGGGGAGTAATTGTTTCCGGCTTTTCTCCGGCCCAGCTGAAATAGAGGCTGCTTAATAATTTTTCTTTGTTGACAGACATTACAAAATCATACCATTTATATTGACAATGTGCAAAATTAACTAACGGGGGATAATTGATAAAAGAAAAAGAGTTAATTTAGCAGGGTAAAAATTTTATATCGGAACACGGATTTGAACGAAAAATATACTCCAATCGCCTGCGGGCTTTATGACCGGCTGGAGGAATTAGCAACCTTTGGAAAAGAGTGCGAAATTGAATACTCAGAAAACGGAAATAACCCCATTAAGGTGGTAAGCCGGATAACTGACCTTAGATCCCTGGAGGGAGCCGAATATCTTATCACTGAAAACGGGCTGAAGATAAGGCTGGATTGGCTGATTGAAGTCAACGGACAGAAATATAAAAACAGTTCCTGCTCAATTTAATAACCACTTTAAGAATTGACTATATCCGATGAATAAACTCCAGAATGTGAACGGATTGAAACTTCTGATGAACCTCCCCGGGCTGCTTAAAAACGCTCCGGATACTCTTACCAGCATCTCCTCGGGAGAGAAAGATATACTCCGCGTAGGTTTTAATAAAGATTATTTTCTTTTCCTGACCCGCCCCGAACATTATAAATATGTGCTTAAGACCAACAGTCCCAATTTTCCGAGGGGTAAATCAGCAGGCGATCTGAAACCGATACTGGGAAACGGAATTTTTATTTCAGGGGAGGATGACTGGAAAAGGCAGCGGCATTACCTTGCTCCGGCTTTTCATACAAAATTTTTTGAGGAGTTTTATCCCATAGTGCTCGAAGAAACCGGCTTGTTTATCGGGATGCTGGAGAATGCAGCATCGAAAGGCATTCGTCCCAATTTTTCATTTGAATTAAAAAAACTTGCCGCCCGCATTTCATTCAGAACGATGTTTGTAAACGAAAAAGATCTGCTTAAGGATGAACTGCTCCACGCCCTGGATATGATCTATGAAAATGCTTCTTTCTACAAACATTCAATGAGGCAGGCTTTCAGATTGTTGTTTAAAAGAGAAGATGCTTTTGGGTACGGAAGTAAGGTAAAACCCGCTTTTGAACTCATTGATAAAACGGCGTGGGCAATATTTGAAGATAGCCTCACCGGCCGGAAGCAGCCGATGGAATTTGTGACGGTGCTGACTGAAGAGGTAAACGGCGGAAGAATTGAGAAGCAGGAAGCGGTGGATGAGATTAAAAATATAATCTTTGCCGGGTATGATACTGTTGGAGAAACACTAACCTGGTTATGGTTTACACTTTCAAAGGAAAAAAAGTACAGGCAGATTTTAAGAGAGGAAGTGTATTCTAAATGCGGCGGTGATCCCCCGAAATATGAGCAGCTTCAGGAGATGAATATGCTTCTGATGTTCATCAAAGAGACTATGAGATTATATCCGGTTGTGTGGGCATTCCACCGGATAGCAAGAGAGAATGATGAAATAGAAGGGTATCCTGTTAAGAAGAATGAATGGATAATGATGTCGCCGTATGTGCTTCACCGTAATCGTGACTTATGGAATGAGCCGCTGGTTTTCAATCCTTACAGGTTTGAAGGAGACAGCAATACAGTCCCGGTCAGGTACGATTATCTGCCGTTCGGTCAGGGGCCTCACGTATGTCTCGGCAACAGGCTGGGGATGTTTGAATTGCAGGTGATAATCGGAGCGATCGTTCAGAAGTATGATTTTGTATATGAAAGGGAACATCCCGGAATATTCGCGGATATACTGATCAGGCAGAAGAATAAATTATTTATGGATGTAGTTAAGGGATAGACCTATGAAAGATGACAAATTAAAATCCTCGTTGATAAAGATTCTTGAAACTTCATTAAAAGATTTCCCCGGCGCGCCGATTGCTTTTAAATTCTGGGACGGAAGCATTTTTAATCCGGGGAGCGGAACCCCTTTGCTGGTGGTTCATCTTAAGGATCCTGAAAAGTTCATTCACTTGCTGGTGCCGCCAGATGAACTGAAACTTGCGGAAGCATATTTTATGGATATATATGATCTTGAGGGAGATCTTGGCGTTGCGGTCGAAATAGGCGACGCGCTGGGAAGAAAAAAATGGGATAAAAAGGAACTCGCGAAAATTGCAGGCAGCGCTTTTTCACTTGGACTAAGTTCTCTTGTTTCAAAGACCGGAAACTCCATAAGAAAAAAGAAACACTCAATTGAAAGTGACAGGCAGGCGGTTGGATTTGCGTATAACACATCCAACGAGTTTTACAGACTGTGGCTTGATAAACAGATGATATATTCGGGCGGTTATTTCCCTTCGCGCAGCGCGACGGTTGATGAAGCGCAGGAGCATAAATTAGATACGATTTGCAAAATGCTGCAACTTAAAGAAGGGGATGAACTTCTGGATATCGGATGTGGTTGGGGAGCGCTAACGATTTTCGCGGCAGGGAAATATGGCGCGAGAGTGACCGGTGTTACACTCAGCTTCGAACAGCAGCAATATGCCACCGCGAAAATCACTGAACTTGGTATGCAGGATAAATGCAAGGTGATTCTTTCAGATTACCGTGAAGTAAATGAAGAACAAAAGTTTGATAAAATCGCGAGTGTGGAGATGCTGCATCACGTCGGTGAGGAAGTGCTGCCGGAATACTTCAGGAAAATACGAAAGCTTCTTAAACCGGGCGGCATATCATATCAACTTGCTATCACTTCAATGCCTTCGCGCGGAAAATATAAAAGCCCAGCTTTCGCGGATAAATACTTTATGCCCGATTACCACATTGTCCCGATCAGTACTTACCTGAAACACGCCGAGGAACAGGGGTTTGAGATTTGCGATCTGGAAAATATCCGGGAACACTATTACCTTACGGCAAAGCAATGGCTGGAAAGGTTAGAGAAAAGTCACACCGATGCCCTGAATCACGTTAATGAATTCACGTATCGCGTAAACCGCCTTAGTTTATTCCTCATGATGACCGCCTTCCAGAAGGGGATGATGGGATTCTACCAGTTTATTATGATTGATAAAAAATCTGACCTGACTTCTTTGCCGCTCAATAGAAAAAGATAAAAAAAAATTTTTGGGGAGGAATTTGGATAAAAATATTCTTGAAGCTATATTCGAGTGAAATTTATCCCACCATAAAGAGAGGCACATATGAATAAATTATTCAGAATCCTGGGATGGATAGTACTATCCCTTTTAGTTGTTGTTGTAGGCGGATTGATTTATTTCGTATCATCGTATCCTGATGTTGATCCCGCTGAAGATATTAAGATCGAAGTATCCGCCGATCGTCTAAAACGCGGAGAATACCTTGCTAACCACGTCGCGGTGTGTATGGATTGCCATTCAAGCCGTGACTGGGGTAAATACTCAGGTCCGCTGGTTGCGGGAACACTTGGAAAAGGAGGCGAGGTTTTCACTGAGGAGATGGGCGGTATCCCCGGAACATTGTATGCAAAAAACATCACTCCCGCAGGTGTTGGTGAATGGACTGACGGAGAACTGCTCAGGGCGTTTACCTGCGGTGTCAGTAAAGACGGAAGAGCATACTTCCCTATAATGCCTTACCCGGGTTATAACAAAATGACAAAAGAGGATGCTTATTCGATTATTGCGTATTTAAGATCACTGGAGCCGATAAAGAATGACGTGCCGGACGGCTCATTAAATTTCCCTCTTAACTTTATCGTGCGAACGATACCCAAGAAATCCTTTCCTGAGAATGCATCCCCTGATTCCTCAGATCCTGAAGAGTATGGGAAATATCTGATTACAATCGCGGGATGTTTCGATTGCCACACTGAGCAGGTAAAAGGGGAGTATCAGATGGAGAAAAGTTTTGCGGGAGGATTTAAGTTCAAATTCCCCGGCGGAGTGCTGAGAAGTTCTAATATTACCCCTGATAATGAAACCGGTATCGGAACCTGGACAGAAAGCCAGTTTATTAACCGTTTCCGGAATTTCTCTCCTGATAGCGGGAATATTGTAAACGTAAAGCCGGATGAATTCAACACCGTAATGCCGTGGACGATGTACGCGGGTATGACTGAAAAAGACCTCGCTTCAATTTATGCTTATCTCCGTACCGTAAAACCGGTTAAGAATAATGTTGAACGATGGGCTAAGAAATAAATTAAAACTCTTTATGAGAGACGGCGCAATTCCGTATCTCGAATTAAAAATGATCATATAAACTGCCCGGATAAAATGATTTGGATGTAAAATCTGAAACAGGAAGCTTCCTGAAACTGCAAAAATCCGGGTCTATATTTTTATGCGGGCAGCCAGGTTCACTATAAAAATTAAAGTGAATAATCCTATAACACTTAATGTAAAATAAAACCCGAGTATCTCTTTTCGTTTATCCTTTTTTGCAAGTTCATGTCTCTTTACATAACCCGGGTCTTCCGAGACATAATCTCCTTTTTGAATATTCCATTCAACCCCGGAAGTTATGATTTGCATATTCTCTGCACCAATGTCCTTTTTCATCATTAAATGCTTCATAATTATTTCTAATATTTTTGTCTATTCTTTCTAAGGAAAATTTACCTGTCGTGACTTTCTGTAAATGACAGATCTTCTTTCATTTTATTACTTCTTTAGGATCATTTTTTTCGTGTATACATATTTTAAGCCCGATGAATTAAGCGCGGATATTCTATAGAAATAAATACCGCTAGCGATTTCCGCGGGGCTGAATTCGGCGGAATGATAACCCGGGTCAAGGTAACCACTTACCAGCGTACTGATTTTCTCGCCGCTAAGATTATATACATCAAGGGTTACCCAACTTATCTCAGGCACACTGAATTCAATTATAGTGGAGGGATTGAAAGGATTTGGATAGTTCTGACCGAGAGCAAAATTCATTGGTGCAAGGACATGCGCAAAGACTGAATGGCTGTACGAAAAGCTTCCGTCAGTATCAACTGCCTTAAGTCTGAACTCATAGCTACCGGTGTTTAACTTATAGTCGGTGAAGGAATAATTCTTGGGTGAATTACTGTTCCCCGAAGCGTTAACCTCTCCTGTTTTAATCCAAACCTCCTGCCCATTGACTCCGGATAATCTTCGTTCGATTTCGAACATATATGAATTAACCTCAGTTTGTGTCTGCCATTTTAGTATTACATTTCTGTTTTGTACCGAATTCGAAAAAGATGAAATCTCGACTGGGAGTGGGTTATCCCCTGCTCCCCCTACTCCAAATTCCGAGAAAGATGTTAAACCCGTTCTATGCAAAACAGGAACTGAGTTTGAACCTGTGCACGCAGAATGGACCCCTGAGGCACCCCAATTCCCTCCCGTATTTCTTTTCAGAATTCTCAGAGTTGAATAATCGCTGATACCACCAAAGCCGGCAGCCGTCAAATCAATATCATAAGTACCTCCGTTCAACCCATCATCCGTGATTATACCCCAATAGCCGTCCCTTGCGATATTTTCGATTGTAACTCCATTATCCTCTAAAGGTAATCCATTTGTTCCCGGATTTAAGTTGGTAAACTGAACCAAAATTGTCCCTCCGTTCAGCGGGGCTCCGGTAAAGGAGATATTAGCAGGCCGGTAGTAGCTGCTTGTTCCAACAGGAAATAAAATATTCTCAGCGGTTACATTATTAACCCACCTTTTTATTTTTCCGATTACATATCCTGATGTTTTGGTTACAGTACCTGTATTATTTGTGCCGGTTCCTACTGTGAGCGTGTACTCTCCGGTATTAATAATCCCATTGGTTAAAGTGAGATTAATGACTGAACTGTTACCCGTAAGTAAAACTCCCTCAGGGTTATCCAGTGTTAAATCATTGAAAGCACCGGTAATAGATTGCTGTGTGTTTCCGTAACAGCCAATCGAAATCGGCGTTCCGGATGTGTTAATACAGCTACCATAAAAACGAACATCATAACAACCTTCTAAATCGTAACAACTTAACCAGGCGCTACCAAATCCTCCCCCAGCCGAAATAGTGGTAGTACCATAAAAAACTGCACTCCCCCAAGGTTTTTCGCATTCAGGACAATCACAAGGATGCGTCATTTTAAATATACCAGAGATAATAGAGGGTCCATCCGTAGTAAACATAGTACGCGCAATATCAACACCACATCCAGTAGGGACTTCAAACATTATCCCGGATGTAGCCAAGCTACCCGCTATAAGATCTGTTACATCGCAGTAATTTGACATTTCTTGTCCTATTCGAATTCTTCCGGAACCATCAATCTGAGGGCCGAGCATTTTTACCCATCCCATACATAGCCAAAAATTCCCATCGCTATTAATTGTCATTTGTCCGTAGTCAATGAAAGTTCCGCATCTGTGATTTGGCACTGATGAACAACCTTCTGTCCCAAAAAACGTTACGTTTCCGTTAATCTCAAGTTGTGCATTTGCTTCAACGGTAAAGGTTCCTCCGCTGCCACCTATCAATGTAAGCTGTTGCTCCTCAGGTGTGGCAACTGAATTATCTAGAATCAACTTTGTTGTTCCTTTAACAATTGCATCTGCGCCGATGCTAATACCCGTCAAACCGTGGACTTTTTGCTCACCGCCATTATTAAAGTAGAGATAATTGTTGATTTCAAGTATTCCGGTGTTTGTAATTGCACTTCCTCTGAAATCCATTCTGTATATTTTTGATGTTCCGTAATTGATAAAATTGGAATTAAAAACGATTATGGAAGGGGAAGTCTCGAACATTCCCCCCGTATTAGAAAATCCGCCATTAATTGTTATTATGGTTTCGGGTCCTGTATTAGGCCCCAGATAAAGTTCCCCGCTTTCCAAAACTATACCCAATGAACCACCGGTTATACTTCCTTGATTGTGTGCAAGTATCTGATTATAGCCGGTGAACATAATATTACCGTCACTCCCGTTTATTTGGCTTGTATAAAGATTAACTGTAATTGCCGCGTTAGTATTGACACCGTTATCACCGTTTATCAATAGAGTGGAAAGTCCGTTTACATATAAAAGTCCAAAGATGTATATATTTCCTTCACCGTTAATAGTTACTGTACCTGAAATATTTAGTCTTCCTCCGGTAAGAATAGTTAAAGTGCCATAATCAAGGAATAATACTTCGTTATCTCCAAAATTAACTATTGAACCCGAATTTATTTTTGTATTGAGAGATGAATGAAATTTGTTTAATCCCGTAAGTGATTGTTCGCCGGATTTAGTAAAATAAAATTCATCTGTGTCAATTAAAGAAGAAGAACCGTTAGCAAAGGTATTGCCACCGTGGTATATCTTCGATCTAACATCGCCATCTATAGTTCCGTTGTTGGTAGTATTACCAGTGACAGTAAAAATAATATCGGCACCAAGTGTTAACCTTGAGCCTGCATCAACAGTAAGAGTATTACTAAGCAGCCGGTCAGAGTACATAATAATTTTTCCTGTTCCTGAAAACCTAACCGTTCCATTCATTGTTGAAGGGAATTCATCGCCAGCCGTTAGCTCTGTAGTCCCGTTATCGTAAAGCAACCCGGCAGAAACCCCATAACTCAAAGAGTTACTATTCAGATTTAGTTCGCCTCTTTTTCTTGTTAGCAAAGTATTCACTGTAACGCTGTTTGTTAAGTAGATTTTCCCGCCATAATCAATATTGTCTAGTATAAGGTTTGCTACTGCCGAAGGGAGCAAGTTACCCGAATATTGACTTTCTGATGTACTGTTGTATTCATAGCTGCCGGCGGTGGAAAAAGTTTGTGTCCCGGATAATTGAAAATTCCCGGTGGAGCCAATACCGTTTACATGTTTAGTATTAATTTTGGTAGAACCGCTCATATTAAACGATCCGGTCCCGGAAATGGTGTAGGACGCAACATCAAACTCACCGGAAGAAAAAGTTACAGTTCCGCTGTAAGCTGATTTGCTTCCGTTCAGTGTTACCTTGCCGGATGTGGCAATTGTAATGTTTTTATCTAATGTTGAAGGCCATTCGGTATTTGAAGTAGTGTGAGAAGTACCGATATATTCTAATGATGCACCGCTTCCATAAGTAAGTGAGTAACCACCAGACACAATATTGGTTGTTCCTTTTAGTGTAAGCTTACCGTTTACCGAAATATTACCACCAAGAGTTCTGTTTATCGGTCCGTTTGTACCATCCATTTCGAGATAGTAATAATTTCCTAATGCTAAGACTGTTTGATTATTATCGTAGCTATAAATCACTTTTGAGCCATTATCTAAAGTAACCGTATTATTGGTGGCTCCGTAAGAACCGCTAACACCAATGTTCAAAACACCGCTGTTAAAAATTCTTAACGAACCACCGGCTGATCCGCTGTTTGAAAATGTAAAAACACGAGAATTTACTCTACCCGCTATGTTTAGTGCCGTTGAATATGTTGAACTCGAATTGTTATTCATTAAATAGATTTGCCCGGCGTTGACAGTTCCGCCTGCATTAATAGTTAATGAACCACCACAGCTATTACCACCAGCGCCATTTGAACCGTCAAACGAGATGTATCCGTTATTTCCAATTGTTCCTGTTGCACAATTGATTGTACCGTTGACCGTAATGTTAAATCTTGTATCGGCATCGTCGTTTTTAATAAAAATCTGATCAACAGTACCTTTATAATTTACTGTTGTGCCTGAAGCGATTGTTAAAGTTGAATTGTCTGATGCATTCCAATGCTCATATTTCCATATTCCACCAAGATAATAACCTCCCCAGCCGCTCATCTCACAAGTTTCGCCCGAGATAATGATAATGGGATATGACGCATCGCCAATCTGTGCATTAGTGCTGACAGAAATGTTCCCAAAAACAAAAAGCCCTTCATTTCCTATAAGGTATCCGGATTGTACCGTTAAGTTTGCACACTCATTGTATTGGTTACTGCCCGGAGCTGTAAGCGTAACCACATCTTCGTCGTGTATAGTAACATTTGTTGCATAATCCGGTTTTGATGAGGCATTAACCCACGCGGAACCATTCCAGCGTGACCAAGTGGAAGCGTCTTTCCAGTTGCCGTTTCCTCTGCTTCGGTAGTCTCCGGGAGATTGTGCCACGACAAGGCTGAAGTTTACAAGAAGAGTCAGGATAATTAAGTTTAATTTCTTCATTTTATTTCTCGCTTACTGAATATATTTACAATTTCAAATAGCCTGTCTTTAGGAAGGAATAGATATGCACCTGCTTTAGCGGCTTCATCTTTCAACCATACTTCATTACATTGTGTTGTTACGATTATTCTCGCCTGCGGATGATTTTTCAGAATCGCTTTTGTGGCATCTATACCGCCCATTACCGGCATTTTTATATCCATAATAACTAGCTGCGGTAAATAAGCAGCAAAAAATTCAACTGCTTCTTTGCCATTGCTGCACTCTTCTATGTGATTAAAATAAGGGGCACAAAACTCACGAATCATTTGCCTCATTGCCGGGTTATCATCTACAATCATCAAATCCATAAAGCGAATATTTTTGATTGTAAAATGGAGGTTCCATATGAGAAGGGAAATAGAGAGGGATACCTAATTGCTATAGGTAAAGTTACCTATTTTTAAATAGGTTGAGGTAAATTATAACAAATGTTTATTATCCAGAGCGAATTTCAGCAGGCTATTAACCCCATGCAAATTTAATTTATGACAAATATTGGTACGGTGATTGTCAACGGTTCTTACGCTTATAAAAAGAAGTTCGGCTATTTCGCGGCTTGTTTTTTCGTCTGCAATATGGCTCAACACTTTCATCTCGGCAGGCGTTAAGAGAGTAAGGCGGTCTTTTGATCTGTTCTGTAATTGGTTACGTTGTAAAAACAAACCGGATATCTGAGGGCTGATATATACTTTGTTTTCGGCAACGAAATTAATACAGTCAATTATATCATCGACGGCACATTCTTTAAGGATGTAGCCTGAGGCGTTGTAATCGAGTGCTTTATTAAGAATTTCTTCTTCTTTGTGCATCGTAAGAAAGATAATTTTTGTTTTTATTCCGGAGGGATTTATAGTTTTCAGTTTAGTGATCTCTTTTACTACTTCAAATCCTGAGAGCCGGGGCATGTTTATATCCAAGATTGCAATATCTGGTTGTAAACCTGAAATCAATTCAAATGCCTGTTGTCCATTTTCAGCCTCGGCAATAATCTCGTGGTCACTGAGATCCTTTATAATGTCAATAAGGCCCTTACGAAAAACAGGGTGGTCATCGGCGATTAGAATACTACACTTTTTTTTCATTTCTGTTCATTCTTTGACAAAATTTTCGATACCGGAATATTTATGAGCAAAGTCATTCCCTTGTTTTCGGAAGAGCTGATATCTATGCTTCCGTTCAAAAAAGCCACCCTTTGTCTTATTCCGAGAAGCCCAAATCCCTTCGATTTGTTGAGTATGTGCTGCAATTGGCTTGGCTTTAATCCCTTTCCATTATCAGTAATCAGGATGGAAACTGAGCCCGGAATTATTTTGATGCATAATTTTGCACTAGCGGCACCGGAGTGCTTGACTATATTACTAAACCCTTCCTGGACAATTCGGAAAATATTGATCTGCTGCTCATCATTAAAAAGTTCGTCAATTAATTCAATTTCTCTAATAATTTCAATTCCCGAAGCATCTTCAAGATTCTTTATGGTGGCTTCGATTGTTTTCGTCAGACCGACAGAACCAAGTTGATAGGGATGAAGATTTCGTGAAATTCTCCTGACTTCCTCAATTGAATCCTGTGCCGTTTCCGAGATGGCTGCAAGTTGTTTTTCGGTTACAATATCTACTTGTTTTTTTAATGCCATTTTTGAACGGTTGATGATGGTGAGCAGGTTTTGCCCCAGGCCATCATGGAGTTCTGAGGCAATTCTGAAACGTTCCGACTCCTGGGATTCGATAAGCTGTTTTGTAAACTCTTGTTGTATTGCAGTTTCATTTTTTAATGATTCTATTCTCCGACGATAGACAAAACCAATTATTAATGCAATTAATGAAATAGTCAAAAACCTGAACCACCAGGTTAGGTAGAAAGGCGGCTCTATTATTATTGTAATAGATATTCCCTTGGTATTCCAGTACGCGTCGTTGTTAGAGGCTTGAATACGGAAATTGTAATTCCCGGGATCGAGGTTAGTATATGCGGCATATCTTCGCTTTCCGGATTTGATCCAGCTTGTTTCATAACCTTCAAGTATATAGGAATACTGATTCTTTTGAGGGGAGGTGAAATCTAACGCTGCAAATTCAATCGAAAAATAATTATCATAATATGATAATATTATCGTATCGCGGTCACGGAAAATCCTATTTTTATTAATTGGCCGGTCAAAAACCCTGAAAGAAGTTACAGCTATCTGAGGAATCAGTGTGTTCTCGGTTACAAGTTCAGGATTGAAATAAACCAAACCTTCGGTGCCGCCAAAATAAAGATTGTTCTGATTGTCTTTAAAAAATGCACCGGTATTAAACTCACTTCCCGGCATACCATCATCAACAGAATAATTTTTAAAGGAAATAGTTTCAGGACTTAATCTTGAAATTCCATTGTTTGTCGAGAGCCATAAATTTCCTCTTTGATCAGGGAGTATCCCATATATTACATTATTTGCCAATCCATCTTGTTCTGTTAGGCGGGAGAAGGTCTTTTCTTTCAGATTGAATTTAATTAATCCATCTCCTAATGTTCCGAGCCATAGGCTGTTATCTCCTGCATCAAATAACGAATAAAGTGGCTTAAACTGTGCCGGGAAATCCGACGGAGATTCGGTAAAGTATCTTTCGTATTGATTCGATGCAAGGTCGAAGCTGGCTAAGCCACTTGGCGCAGCCAGCCAAAGTTTGCCAGAGTTGTCCTCATAAAGCTGAAAAATCACGATATCTTTGATAGCGTCAGGGTTTGTAATTTTTGGAAGATATGGTGTAATTAATTTCTTTGAAGGTGAAAAATGAAATAAACCCGCGCCATAAGTGCCAATCCAAAGATCATTATTCTTATCCGCGAATAATGACCGTATCATAAAAACCGGTGATTCGTCAGAATGATTTTCGGGGAAGTTAAATCTGGTAAAGTTATTAGTTGACTTTTCATATTTAGCCAAACCTTTGTGTGTGCCGATCCATAAATCACCTTTTCTATCCGTGCAAATCGCCCAAACTTTATTATCATTCAGAGATCGTTTATCTCCTCGGATATTAAAAAATGATTTTTTTAATTTGGCGGTTGAGTCAAAACAATACAGCCCATTATCTGTTCCAAGCCAGAGCTGGCGTTGGTCATCGACAAGGATAGCTCTGATAGAATAGTTTTTAAGCTTACCATTTCTTTCATCGCGCCGGGAAATGGATTGAAATTTCCCAGGCCGAAGATTGAATTTATTCAAACCACTGCTTGCGGTTCCGATCCAAAGATTTCTTGCTCTATCCCTGTATATAGAGAATATCGTATTATCAGAGATTGTGTTGGGATTCCCAGGCTCAGTCTTAAAGGTGTAAAATCTTCTATACTTTTCTTCAAAAACATTTAAACCGCCATTCTCAGTGCCAATCCAGGAACGTTCATCGTTATCAACGAAGATTGATAAAATATGATTACTGCTGAGGGAATATTTATCGTTAGGGTTATGCTTATAATATTCAATTTTATTCGTAAGTTGGTTTAAGATATAAAGGCCATTTAAAGTCCCGATCATCAGTAAATTTCGCGAATAATAAAGAGATGTAATTGATTCAGAACCGATGGATTCAAACGGGAGTGGAAAGTGATAGACTGCTCCTTTGTCAGGGAGGTAATGGAATAGTCCACCCGAAAAAGTTCCAATCCATACTCGCCCCCGATCATCCGCCGCCACCGCCATCACTTTACTCTTTGCAATGTTATTAATTTCAGTTATGTCTGCCTGCAAAGATTCCAGTTCATCAGTATTTGGTTTATAAATGTACACTCCTGACTGGAAATCTCCGATCCAGATGACACCGTTTTCCCCTGAACTGAAAGAGGAAATGTGCCCTGGTAGTGCTACGCCCTGAGAATTCCGCACTTTCATACGCCTTAATTTATTTGTGTACGGATTATAGATAGCCAGTCCGCCCATTGTCCCGATTAAAATATTTCCATTTATGTCTTCTGTAAGTGCTGAGACCAGATTCCCAGGCAGTGAACCTGAATCGCTGGAGTTCCATTTAAACTTGACAAACTCGTAGCCGTCATAACGGTTCAGGCCGTCCTGTGTGCCAAACCACATAAATCCTGATCTGTCCTGCAGTATGCATCTTACGTTGACCTGTGAAAGTCCTGCTTCGAGGGAGATTTTTTCAAAACTCACTCTTTCATATTGTGCGCTCACTCTGAACCCGATAGCTGCCGCCACAAGGAGCAGTATGGCATTATTAAGAATATTTGCAGGGCTTTGCATACTGAATTAAATTAAAACTTATAGGTAATTTAACAGGAAAAAGTTTGAGTATATATCACGAATTTTATGCGGGATGTGAAATTTTAATTATAAACAAAATTATTATTTATCCTTTTAGTTCGATATCAAAGTATAATTTAATTGATTCTCTCAGTGCGTAGAAATCTACAATCAGCGCTTTTATTCCTGTTTTTATTTGCTGTCCCGTGGGTTATTCAAAAGGCAACAGAAATAATAACTTCTGGCAAATCGCAAATTCTGATAATAATTTTCGATTTAAATCGCGAATTATTATAAGCTCGAGTTTTTTGAGCTAAATCAGTCAAAAAATCGGCATTTTAGAGGGGTGGGGAGCCGTAAATTTTCTACTGTTATTGCCCGTGCCGGCGGCTGAGCTCAACCCTGTTAAAACCATTCAAAGCAGCAACGCGGTAAGCCTCCGCCATTGTGGGGTAGTTAAATGTATTATTTATAAAATACATTATTGAGTTCCCTTCGCCTTTCTGTGACATAACCGCCTGACCGATATGTATGATCTCCGACGCCTCATATCCGAAGCAGTGAATACCAAGAATTTCAAGAGATTCGCGATGGAATAATATCTTCAACATACCGGTGGTTCTTCCGGTTATCTGAGCTCGCGCGAGATGGCGGAAGAATGAATGACCGACTTCGTAAGGGATCTTTTTCTCTGTCAGCTCCCGTTCATTAAATCCGATTGAACTGATTTCCGGTAAGGTATAGATTCCGGTTGGGATATCCAGGGTTTTAAGATCGGAATCAGTCCCAAAGTTTATATGGCGTGCGGCAAATCTGCCCTGATCGTAAGCAGCGCTGGCGAGACTGGGGTATCCTATTACATCGCCGACTGCATAAATATGAGGAACGACTGTCTGATAATTTGAATTAACAGCTATTGATCCGCGTGCATCGGGAGTTATACCAAGTTCTTCAAGTCCCATATTCTGGGAATTACCGGTTCTTCCCTGTGCCCACAAAAGATAATCGCTGCGTATTTGTTTGTTTGATTTCAGATAGATAGTCACTCCCTTGTCATCGGCTACGACTTTTTCATATTCTTCACCGTGTCGTATAATCACTCCGTTTTCACGCAGGTGGTAGCCAAGGGCGTCTATTATTTCATCATCAAGAAACGAAAGGAGCTGGTTCCTTGTATTAATCAGATTTACTTTGACTGATAACCCACGGAAGATTGAAGCGTACTCGCAGCCGATAACTCCCGCTCCGTAAATGGAAAGAGTACGGAATTCATCTTTAATCTGTAAAAGTTTGTCGCTGTCAACAATGCGAGGATGGGAGAAATCAACGTCCGGCGGGTGATAAGGGCGTGAGCCGGTGGCAATTATGAAAGTGCCTGCGCTGTACTTTTTCTTTAGTCCGCTAGGTTCAGTGACTTCGATAGTATTTGCGTTAATAAACTTCGCTCTTCCAATCAAAAGATCAACCTGATTCCTTGTGTAGAAACTGTGCCGCAGTTCGACCTGTTTACGGATGATCTGTTCGGTTTCCCGGATAAGTTTAGTGAAGGTTACTCCCTCAATCAGCTTATTGTCTAAAAGCAACTGGCTTGCGTGGCGCAATGCCTTGCTGGGAATAGTTCCTTTGTGAGTATTGGAACCGCCGACAAGAGAGAAGTTGTCGCATACAGCGACTTTTCTTCCTTCTTTCGCACACGCCATAGCGGCACCTTCACCGCCGGGACCACTGCCAATTATAAAAACGTCGTACATATTACTCATAAAGTATCTTATTGTTAGGGAAGAAGTTTATCCGTAAAGTTATGAAATATTTTCCAATCAATTATCCTCTGTATTAACTATATGATTATAAAACAGGGGGACTCTTAATAACTGATATATGTATCCTGCCCTAATACCATTTATAAATTTTAGCGCCGATGAAAGTGATTATCGACCCAAGTAATGTTAGAATCACGACTCCCGGCAGCACCTCTCCAAGTCCGGCACTCTCAATAAAAATACTCCGCATATCATCAGCGAGTATCGTAAGAGGAAGAATTTTAATATACGGAATTAGCCACTCAGGGAAGTTGTGGTAACTGAAGAACACACCTGAACAGACGGTCATCGGCAGAGTAATCGCGTTGATCAAGCCGTTGCCGACCTGAGATTTAGCGGTGCGCGATGAAGTAAGAATAGCGATTCCGCTGAAACAGATATTTCCCGCGAGGAATACAAGCAGCAGCGCGATAATACTTCCGGTCACTTCCGTAGAAAAATAAGCCAATGCGAAGAGATATAATATAAGTGACTCAAAAAAACTTAAGATAATTCTGCCCGAAATTACGGAAAGTAAAAACGCGTTTTTATTCATCGGAGTCGCTACCATCCGTCGCAACAGCTTTTTAGATCTGCGTTCTATCAAGGTAAAGCTTATGCCCCACATCGCGGAAGACATTATACCCATTGCTATAAGTCCGGGTAAGAAAAAGTCTATATATCGCAAACCCGGGGTTTCAAGCTTTTTAATCGAAGGATTAATCGAATTACGAACCGAAAGTTTATTCGTAAGTAATAAATATGTAGTATATGCGTCGCTGTTGCCGTGATCAAAGTGGTAGGAAACACTATCGGAATAGTCAACAATGATAAGTGTTGCTTTTCCTTTCTTGATCATTTCTTCAGCGCTGCGGTAATCCGCGGGGATAAATTTAACTTTTGTAAATCCTTCTTCTTCACTTCCAAACCGGGCGGATCTGACGTTTTTTTCCTGCTCAGAAATTATCTTGTAACCATTTGCCTCGAGTCCGTTGAACAAATAACCAACCGATTTATTTGTATAATGTTGTACCCAGGCAACATTCTTTTGCTGTTCTCTTTCGCCTGAAAACGCAATACCCAGCACCCAGGCCATAGCTATCGGGAAAGCGAATGTCCAGAATAAAACTTCGGGTTCCCGGTAGAACTCACGGAACTGAGCCAGTAACAATAATCTGAATTGCCGAAAGAAGTTATTCATTCAGGCTCCTGCCGGTGAGAGTAATAAAGAGGTCGTCAAGTGTCATCTTTTTACATTCAAGCGAGCGCAGAGTAATTTCCCGCTGTTTCATTTCAGTAAGAAGACCCGGGAGATAATTAACAATGTCGTTCACAATCAATTCCCATTTAATGCCGAGATAATCATATTTCAGCAGGTTGTCTTTCGGAAATATTGCGGGATCAATCTCGCGGTCTGTGCCGAATTCAATTTTTTCGGATTTATTAAATCTGGCCAGCAACTGATCCACTGTACCCTCTGCGAGGATTTGCCCCTTATCCATAATAATTATTCTCTCGCACAGGAACTCAGCCTCATCCATATAGTGAGTGGTGAGGATCATCGTCATACCGCGTTCCTGCCGAAGGCGGTGCAGTATCTCCCATACTTCACGCCTGGCAGCAGGATCAAGCCCGGTTGTTGGTTCGTCAAGAAGTATTATTTGTGGTTTATTAAGAAGCGCTATGCCAAGCGCGAGTTTTTGTTTCTGCCCTCCGGAAAGATTCTTTGTATATGCAGAAGATTTCTCCTCCAGACCGACAAGGTGCAGAACTTCACTTATCTTAATGTGGCTTTCGTGATAAAATGACGCGAATAGTTCGAGCGTCTCCTTTACCGTGAGTTTCTCTATAAAATGTGTCTCCTGCAGCGATATGCCAAGCAGTGACCTTAGGCGGGCAGGATTTTCTTTCCAGGCAGAATTGTCTATCCGGATCACTCCTGAATCGGGGAACTGAATGCCTTCAATCATTTCCATCATTGTGGTTTTCCCGGCTCCGTTCGGGCCGAGAAGAGCCACGAATTCACCGGGGTAAATATTAAAGGATAACTCACGGACAGCCCTGACTTCCTTGAATGCTTTGCTTACAGATGTAACCTGAATAATCGGATGTGTCATAAACGTTGAAGCAAAAATAGTAAACTTCTTTCGCCGAAAAAAATGCCCGCTTACGGATTTACAGCTACCACCTGAATACTCCTGAGGCTACGAGAAAACAGCTGGTGTAAAATCATCCACTTGGTGGTTGAATTTCAGCCATGAAATGGTTATCTTTCAGCAGTTAATATTATTGATTATTATGATACCGAGACACATTACCCCCAAAATACACCTGGCGTTAAAACACCGGCCGATCGTTTATATTCAGGGCGGCAGGCAGACCGGAAAGAGTACGCTCGCGAGAAATCTTTTAAGCAGGAATTATAAAGCGGAATATATCTCGCTAGACGACCTTGCCCTCCTGGCTGTTGTTAAAAATGATCCAAAAGGATTCCTCAACAGCTACCCGGGGAACCTGATAATTGACGAAGTCCAGATGGCGCCTGACTTGCTGATCGCAATAAAGCATCTTGTTGATCAGGACAGAAAGCCGGGACGATTTGTCCTTACCGGTTCTTCAAATCTTTTTACACTGCCGAAAATATCAGAATCTCTCGCGGGGAGGGTTGATATATACAGGCTTCTGCCCTTCGCCCAATCAGAAATAGACGGGAAGAGTTTTCATCTTATTGATGAGCTGTTCAGAGGAAGGACAAAAACTCTGTTTGATATAAAAGGGAAGGGGAAACAGAATATACTCAAAAGAATAATCCGGGGTGGTTTCCCGGAGATTGTACTGAACAGAAATACATCGCTTACTGCCCGGTGGTTTAATTCTTATGTAACAACTCTGCTCCAAAGGGACGTGAGGGATATCGCCAGCATTGATAATCTGGAAGTTTTCCCGCAGCTTCTCGGAATATTAGCTTCCCGATCCGGGGGCCTGACCAATTTCGCGGATATATCAAGAGAGACGGGAGTACCGCAGACAACCCTAAAGCGATATATCTCAATACTGAGGATGGCTTTTATCGTTGAACTGGTTCCGTCCTGGTCGAATAAAATGGAGCAGAGGTTTGTTAAGGCTCCGAAAATATTTTTCAACGATAGCGGTCTGCTGAGTTATTTGTGCGGTTATACCGAGAAACGCTTTGATATGGATAACAGGGCGCTGGGTATGGCAATGGAAAACTTTGTTTTTGCTGAATTGGTTAAACTGCAAAGCTTCAGTGATAACTTTTTTACAGTTTACCATTACCGCACTCATTTGGATGAGGAGATAGATTTCATACTGGAAAGAAACGACGGCAGTATTATCGCGGTTGAAGTGAAGGCCTCAGAAACGATAAAGCCTGATATGGTAAAACATATCAAATCATTCCGGAGTAAATACCCGGACAAGTTTTTATCAGGAGTAGTTTTTTATTCGGGCAAGCAGGTGATACCGCTCGGAGATAAAATGTACGCTGTTCCGGTTGATGCCTTATGGGGAGGGTAAAGGCGGATCAGAGGGGATCGGCGCTATTGTAAAATCATCCACTTGGTGGCTGAATTTCAGCCACCAAGTGGTTATTTTTACATTTGGATTAGGGGACGATAATTAGTAGAGTTTTTTTATCATTCTATGGTGAGGAATGGTTACTTCTGTAAAACCCTCTCCGGCACATTCATAGCCCAGCGATTTGTAAAACTCAACGGCAGTATCGCGTGAGTGGAGGCTGATCAATTTAAAGCCGTGCTCTGCCGCGTACATTTCCGAATGACCCACAAGCACTTTACCAATACCCCTTCTCTGAAAATTTTCATCAACGGCAACCTGCCTCATTTTGATTTCATCAGCGGATAATGGTCTCATAAGCAGGCATCCGGCCAGCTTGCCATCAATGAAAGCGTTAAAATGTATTTCATCTTTTTCGGCGGCAAGTTGCTCCGGAGTGTACACAAGGCCCAGAGGCTTACGGAGAACCCTGTCACGGAGAGCAACCTCGGCCTCATATTCCGGCGAACCGTGTTTAATGATCCTTATTTCCGTCAAGAGTTCTGATCTAATTTATGTTTAACTAAAAGAGTTTTAGCCAGGTAGAGAAGAGAGGGAGTAAGAGCCACAAGAGTAAAGACTATTCCGCTGAAACCGAGCAAAGGAAGAAAATATAAAATTGACGCGAATGCTATCAGAATCGCACCGATTTTCGGTTTCCACAAAATGATTATGTAGCTAACGAGAAGGAAACCGTGAGCAAGCATAGACATTGTTACATACATAGGCGGGTAACCGGAGGGTTGTACATACCATTCAATAAAATGATCGACAAAGAAACTGCCCCAGAAAAAGAACAGTATAATTGCGGTCATGATAGTGCTCCAGCGAAGTATTCTTTCAAGGTTCATATCGTTATTACGCGGTCTTAATTAATTAAAAATAATTTCATATTTCAGGTTTAGCGTAAGGAAGTCTTTCAATCAGTTCAGTCTTGTGATATGAGTTGAGGCTGCTGATGGTAATAGTTCTGACTTTTTGCAGGTCAATCACTCCGTCTTCCAGAATTATATTATCAGGAAGAATAACCTCTTCAATCTGTCCGATCGCAAAGATTGTCTTGTTAGAATGTATTTCCTGTTCTTCCACAAGCTTAAGACCTATCTTCACTGAAGCCTCTCTGACGTAGGGGGCATCAAATGAATCGGAATATTCCGGAGTTAAACCTACAGCTTCAAATTCAGATATATCATCGGGGTAACGGGCGGCAGTCAGGTGTGCCCTTTTATACATATAGTCACTTATGTGGTTTATGGTGAACAATCCGTTATGTTTTATGTTCTGATAAGTGTGGCGTGGTACCGAAACCGGGCGGAACAGCATACCCATTAATGCCGGACTCGCACCGACGTGGATAACAGAACTGAAAATCGCAAGATTTGGAATTCCGGAATGCGAAATTGTCCCTATAAGATTAGCGCTTTTGAATCCCGGGAGGGAATTCACGAAGTTAGTCCGGTAACGCTTATCCATTGATTCAATATCCTGGACATAAAGTTTCATTGTTCACTCTTATATTATTTTAACAGATGACATACCGCCGTCGTATTTTATTACCTGTCCGGTAATAAATGCGGAACTTTGCGTTAACAAAAATAGTGAAAGACGGGCAATTTCCGCAGCATTTCCAATTCTTTTCAGTGGGTGCCTTTCTTCCGAGGCTTTCATTTTTGCTTCTGAATTCAGTAGTTTCTCGGCAAGCGGAGTAGAAGTAATTGATGGGGCTATACAATTGACCCGGACAGCGGGCGCGAATTCAGCAGCCAGAGAGCGGGTCAGCCCCTCAACAGCACCCTTAGCAGAGGCTACAGAAGCGTGATAGGGCATACCAGTCTGGACTGCCACTGTGCTGAACAGAAGAAGAGACGAATTACCTGCCTGCTTCAGGTTAGCGTGATACTTGTTGATCATATTAACCGCGCCGAGAAGATTAATCCTGAAGTCGTTTATAAAATCGTCAGGCTTCAGCATTTTGAGCGGTTTAAGATTTATTGTTCCGGGGCAATAGGCTATTCCGTCTATCGGTCCGGTTATATCAGGAAGGACCGGCGCGTCAGCGGCAAAGTCAATCGGGAAATGCCGTACCCCTCCGAGTTTAGAGGTACCTCCGGGATTGCGGCTGAGAACAATAACATTATTTCCTTCTGCTGAAAGAAGTTTAACAATTTCTAAACCAATGCCGGAACTGCCGCCGGCAATAATGTAAGTTTTCATAATAGCTCTCGTGTTTTACATTCTAAACAACTGAGAGCAAGAATTAGTTCGGAGTAGTAAAGGAGCCGGGAGGGGTATTGCAGATATGTCTATCGGTTATCTATAATGAATATGAACTCACCTTTAAGTTTCTGCCGGGATACTTCATTCAGCACCTGCTTTAGAGTACCCCTGAAGTAGTTTTCATCCGGATAAGTCAACTGGTAAGCAAGAACGACATCAGGATTCGTGTTAAAAACCGGCATCGCAGCTTCGAGCAGTTGAACCAGCCTGTAGGGAGTATCCATCAGGATGATTATTTCGCGGATCTTTCTCAGCCGCTCCAACTCTTTTCTCCTGATCTCTTTTTTTGGTGAGAGCCAACCGGCAAAGTAGAATGAATCAAGTTCCAGCCCGCAGCCGGAGAGAGCAGTGGTAAGCGAGTTCGCGCCGGGGAGGGTAACAATCTTTATTCCCAAATGGACACAAGAGCGGATTAGGAGGGTCCCGGGGTCAGAAAAAACAGGGGTACCGCAATCCGAAATGAGGGCGGCGCTCCCTTTCCCGCTGATCAAGTCAGCAAGAGCGGCAGCCTCCTCCGCCTCGTTGTGTTCGTTTAGGGAGGCGAGTTCGGCGTTGATGCCGAAATGGGAAAGCAGCCTTCGGGCTTCCCGGTATTCTTCACAAATTATTATTGGTGCCTGTTTTAAAACTTCTATTGCCCTCAATGTCATATCGCCATAATTACCAATTGGTACGGGAACGATGTAAAGGCAGACCTCGTTATTGTTGATATCTTCGTTTGAACTCATCTCAGTTTTCACTCTTTTCTCTCTGGACTTCGGATTTAAAATCGGCGGGCCTTCCAACTTTTGGCATACCGAGCAGCACTCTTGCGCGATCCAAAGAATCGTCAATGTTACCGAAAATATTTTCCTCGCCGATCTCGTCAAGCAGATTGTATTGGGTCAGAGCGAATAACGGTTGCGCGTGTACACCTGAAAGGAGGAGGTGGGTGCCGGTCTTTTTATTTTCTGCTATTATCTCACTAAGAAGATTCAAACCGGTGGCATCAATTGCCAGCACGTTGCGCATCCTCAGTATCATCACCTTCGGAGGAGTTTCCATTTCCATCATAAGTTCTTTGAATTTCGTAGCGGCGCCGAAGAACATCGGCCCGTTTATTTCATATACTTCAACCCCCGGCGGCACTGATTTTTTCGAAATGCTGTTGATATCCTCTTTCTCCTCCTCATCCTGCATCTCTCCCCTGATGATGTTGATGTTGGCCTCATTCGCCATCCTGCGCATAAATAATATCACCGCGAGTATCATCCCGACTTCAATCGCAACAGTAAGATCAAAGATAACCGTCAGGCCAAAAGTAGTAAGAAGAACAATGACGTCACTTTTAGGGCTCTTAAGAATTCTTCGGAACACGTGGTATTCGCTCATATTCACGGCAACCATCACAAGTATCGCGGCGAGGGTAGCCATTGGTATAAGTTTTGCCCACTCGCCAAAAAGAAGCATTATGAGTAGCAGCGTAACCGCGTGGGTAATTCCGGCTATCGGGGTTCTTCCCCCGTTCTTAATGTTAGCAGCAGTCCGGGCAATTGCTCCTGTAACAGGGATGCCGCCAAAGAGAGGAGAAGCCACATTCGCTACCCCCTGCGCGACGAGTTCAACATTCGATTTATGTTTACCTCCGATCATTCCGTCAGCTACAACCGCGGAAAGAAGCGCTTCAATGGCCGCGAGTATGGCAATCGTAGTTGCCGGCATTATCAATCCCTTCATTTCGTGATAATTAAGCGCCGGGAAACTAAGTGCGGGAATTGATGAAGGGATACTGCCGAACCTGGATTCAATAGTCTCCACATTTAAGCCAAAGAATTGTGCTAAAAAAGTAGAAACGAATATGGCAATAATTGAACCCGGGATTTTCTTTGAGACTTTAGGCCAGAAAATAATGATCAGAAGGGAAAGCAGGGCGATTATCAATGCCTGAAGATTGTAGGAGGTGATATTTTGAAAATAATAGATCCATTTGTCAACAAAGTCAGCCGGAACATTTTGAAGTCCAAGCCCGAAAAAATCATTGATCTGGCTGGAGAAGATCACAACCGCGATACCGCTTGTGAATCCGACCACAACAGGGTAGGGAATGAACTTAATAATTTGCCCGAACTGTGCCAGGCCCATTATAATGAGAATTACACCCGCCATCATCGTTGCCAACATTAGTCCGTTAATCCCGTACTGCTGAACGATACCGTAGACGATAATGATAAAGGCACCGGTCGGGCCGCCGATCTGCACGCGGCTTCCTCCTAAGAAAGAAACGATGAATCCTCCAATGACGGCAGTGATCAGCCCCTTCTCGGGCGAAACGCCTGAGGCGATTCCGAATGCAATAGCCAGAGGCAGCGCTACAATACCGACTAGGATGCCGGCTGAAATATCTTTCATTATCGTCGCGCGGTCAAGCTTTGGCAGCAGGACGAAGAATTTTGGTTTGAACATCGCTACATAATAAATTGAAATATTTGGTTAAATATAAGTATATAGACTAATATAGTGTTGAGATGGGAGCGCGGATGACGCAGATTATTTTTGGAGGACGGAGGAGTCCCTGATCATTGCTCATTTGAGCACTTTAACTTTATTTTTTTATAAATTCGATGAGCTTTATCAGTTCATCACCTCCCGGATTACTTTTATCTTGGAAAAGAGTATTTATGCGGTCAAGATTTATGGAAGATTTTGCGGGTAAAATAAACAGAGCTAAAGTTAAATTTGAAAATATTGCATTTTCTATGCTAGTTGTCCACCCCTTATGAACAATACCATTTCGGATTGAATTGAATTTAATTCCAAACGCTATCTTATCATCAGGCGGAAGAGCCACAACTCTTCTTAAAACCGTATCAATTTTCGGACCAAGTTTAAAATCTGAATCGCTAACAGAGTGAAAATATCTCTTAAATAATTTGATAGCATCAGCAAAATTAATTTTAGAAATATCAATAATCTCTTGTTTCGTTTTATTATGGCAGCAAAATGTCTCTATGCATTTATGGTAAAGTTCTACAACAATCCTCAAATCAGTTACTGATTTATTAATAAAATGCAGCTTTAACCGGGCAGAAATATCCCGTAACTCAAAAATTAATCCCTGTTTCAGTTTCAAATCATCAAATGGTGTGTGCAGTAATTTGGTATTCTTTAGATAAAGTTCAATTGCGCGATGGTTGTACCAGATGTCCCAGAAGAAATCGGTTTCCTCTCTTTCCTTTAATAGTTCTGCAAACGACGCTTTAAACCAACTTTGAGGTAGATCCCGTCTGAAGGATTTATCAAATACCCTAACGATCCAGCCTCTTCTCAAATATTCATTATGTTCTGCAAGTAAATCGTATTTATTGTACTGGGCGGAATAAGTCGCAATCAGCGAAAAAGGGCATAAATTAAATGCGTGTTCAATGATCTTGAAGCCTGATTTGCGAGTACCACTGTTTTTACCTTCCGAAAAATCAATATCAACGAAAAGAAAATCAAAGTAAATACCTTTATCTGCATACTCAGTAAGAATCTGTAAAGCTTCAGACTCGCTTTGGCATTCAGTAATAGAATCTTCTGAAAAACCAAGTTCTATGATTTCATAAATGATAATGTTCCTGAATTCCGCGGAATCATCAGCAACGAAAAATTTATAATCTTTCCTCATCTTTTATCTCCGTGATATATTTCGGGATTTTTATTAACACAGTTGTCCATTCGTTGATCTTGTCGACTTTTACGTCATAATCAATATTCAGCAATTTGAGCCACCCTTTAACGATTCTTAAACCGACTTTTGAGGATGTAGAACCTTCAGGTTCCTGTTCTGATTTACCGAGGAGCCATTCTCTGAAATCATCACCCATTGCCAAATTATTTGAAAGCACGCAAAGTACAGATTCCTTGTCAGCTGATATGCGGATTTTAACAAGTGGGGCAGCTTCGTTTGTATTTTTAAAGGTATTCTTCAGAAGATCTTTGAGTACTGCACCCAGGGCTATTTTAATTTGTTCAGTAGTACTGATCCCACAATCGCCTTCGATAATGATCTCTGGATTTGTTTCCGAAAGAAGTTTCTGGTGTTTTCTTGAGCTTAATCTAAGTATGGAGAGACTTTCAAAAATCATCGCTACCTGTTTATTGACAATTTCTGATATATCCGCCGGGATAACTCGATCGTTTTTATTGAAGTAATAAGCTCTTTTAAGCCTCCACATAATTAGGTCGGTCAGTTCTTTTACTTCCATTAGGTGGGCGAAGGCCTTTTTACGGTGAGGCGAGTCCTCCATTTTAAGTAATGCATGTTGAGCGATAAAAATGTCAGAATTGAAGGTATGAGCCATCTGATCGGCAATACTTTGCCATTCTTTAACTTTGGTTTCTAATTCAGTTTTTTCAGCTCGTTCTGCTAATAATGCATTTTGTTGAAATTCTTGTTCCCACTTAAGGTCTTCTTTTGAATCACGAAGCTCAATTTCTAAACTTTTTATTTGAGCAATTAGTCCTTCGTTTTCAACTTTTAGCTCTGATAATTGTTTTTCAAGTTTTTCAATGATCAGTTTTTGCTCTTCAACTATCTTAGGATTTGATCCCAGTTCATTATTTCCCATGGATCAACAACAATTGATTCTCAATACTGAATTTTGCGGGATTATCAGGATTATCCGTATAATTAAGCGGTGTGGGATAAGCCCAGAGCAATTCTTCTTTTAATTCAGAAGCTTCTTGTTTGTCGCAAAAATGAAGCCGTGGCACGGTATTTTTTTGGAGCCAGTCTTGGATTAGTTTGTATTTATCTATTTGGGCTGTTTCGTCATTATAAAGAAAAGCGTATAATATATTATGAGCCTCTTTCCAAGATTCTGCAGTTGGATTGAAAAAGTTATTTGCATAATTATCAAGATCTTCCGAAACATCATAATAAATTATAGGCCGCACATTAACATACTGCACTGCATTGGGGATGATAAATTTATCACCGGTAAAGTATAAGGCAAATACGCCTGCATTTTTCTCACTTGAATATTGCGCGTGGAAATCAGAAACCGCGTCTTTTGGCACGTCGGTTAAGTTCTTGTAAATATCCTGATATTTATTATCCTGTAGAGCCAGCGTTCCCTCTTTCTGTGAGTAACTGAATGCCGGAAGAGCTTTTATAGTATCCAGAAGATTGCGATTGGTTTCTAAAAGCGGTTTGGGAAAGTTTTTTATTTCGACAGGCATCCTGTTTACTTCTCTGATTACTCTTTGAAGTGTCAGAGTTTTTATCTGAAGTCGCAAAAAAATTTTTTTGATTGCTCTGTCAATTGGAGTGAATACTTTTGATGTGCGGTATATCTTAATAGTTCTTAATTCCGCGGGGAAATAAAGGCTCTGTCGGGATTCTATTTGGCCATCTTTTTCGATTCTATATTCATAGGATTTGCTTTTGGGATTTAGCAACTTTTTAACAACCTCCGAGATATGTTCAACAAAATCGTCCGGCTCCACATACTCAAAAATATTGGTAATATGAGGATATGTATTGGCAAAGCTTGATTTACATATTTCCGAAAATGTATTAACATCCAAAATAGTAGTCGTGTTTTCAAATTTATCCCGCAATTCAGCAGCAATAAATTCATAAAAGCGCGCAGTTGAAATTATTACATCCTCAAAAACAAGGAGGGTCCCTTCGCTAGAATCTGCTATGCGTTTAATACGGGCAGAGTCCTCAAATAGTTTATAAACGAATGGTTGGTTACCAACTCGTTTGTTGATTTCATCAATATAAATACCGAGGTGCTCTTCTTCGGCGCTAATTTCATTAAATTCCTCAGTATCGAAGTGATAAATTGCTTCCAGGATTAATAAATCTATTTTTTCTAATAATTTCATAGACGATTATCTAGTCTTTGGTATTGTTGGATAATATGGACATTTTTCAGTTCTTTCTAAAAGATTACAGATGTGATATATATTTCTATTGGGGAGAATACCAATTCGATATAATACACCTTTTCGGATAGTCATATCTTAACAATCCTCGTTACAAATATATAAAATATAAGTTTTTAGGTTAATTCCGCAACTTTGCCGCAATTTATCCATCTCTTATTCTAGATTATTTCCTGACAAACCGAATTACATCGGTAAGATAATTCATTCCCAAATCCTTACTTCCGATTCCGAACTGTTCGATTTTATCAATCTGAATGTCCTTCTTGAATGGCGAAGCATACAGCGTTAGAGTTAGATTCGCAAATAAGATATTTGCCATTGTCAGATTAAAATCGAGATTTGGATGCACTGAATTATTGCGGAGTGAATTAAGCCGGTAACCGTGACGGAGTTTCTCCTCTGAGTTGAAAGCTATCAGTTTTCTTAAGGCGGAATCGTCTGAACCGAGGCCGCGCTCAAAGTATCTGCCGAGCAATCTTTCGGCTGCTTCTTTGTTATCTTCGGATTGCTGTTTGATTGTTGCCGGGTCTTTATCCTCGGCGCAGTAAACTTCGAGGCAGCGATGATATAACTGGATGATCAGTCGGAAAACGACCTCATCCGCGTTAAAAAGTTTTCTCTTTTTTAAAAGTACGATTATGGCTTCCAGATTCTGTTTTATCTCGGCTTTTTTGATGCTGTCTTCTTCTTCGTCCGGGCTGAGCCGGGTTCTGTCAACAAAACTCTTTATGAGTTTGTGGTTATACCATACATCCCACAGATAATCGTTAGCTCCAATTGATTCCAGATGTTTGATGAACCTGTTTCTGAACCACTCTTCAGGATTTGATTGCTGTCTCTTATCAAAAACATCTACTATCATCCCGCGGTTCTGCAGTTCAATGTGTCTTGGGCTCAGATCAGCTGTGTTGTATTGTGCGGAATAGGTGGCTATTGTTGAAATCGGGCAGTGCTCAAACGCTTTTTCAATAATTTCAAAGCCGGAATCTCTTTTCCCGCCTTTATTGTCTTCCTTAAAGTCAATATCCACAAACAGAAAATCAAGGTGCTGGCCTTTTGCGTGTAATTTATCAAGAGTCTGGAATGCCCCGATAGCGCTGTCGCACTCCGAGAAAACTATTTTGAAATCAGTGATTTTATTTAATTCATCAATAATTACATCCCTGGCTGCAATCGTATCTTCCGCTATAAGAATCCGGTATTCTCTACTCAACTTTTATCTCCTTTGGTATGTATAAATAGACAGCAGTCTGGTTCTTTTCCGCGTCAAGTTCAACATTGTAATCTATTCTCAAGAGAGTCAGCCATTTTTTTAAAATCCGTAACCCGACTTTCGATGATTTTGATATTTCCGGCTCAATATTAGCGTCCCCAACAAACCACTGTTTAAATTCGACCGGCATCAGCCGGTTATTCGTAATGATCAATTCCACTTCCGTCGGCTCCTCTTTAAGAGATACAGTAACCATCGGATTTTCTTCATCAGTATTTTTAAAGGCGTTTCTGAGAAGGTCTTTTAATATCAGATCGAATACATCCTTAAGGTGTACTGTGGCTCTAACCACGCAATTGCCCGATAAAGCAAATTCGGGGGTGAGTTCAGCCAGTTTTTGCTGGTGTTCCCGGACTGACAGCCGCAGAGTAGTAATGCCTTCTTTAACTGTATTGAGCTGTGTCTGGTAAGCCTCTGCGATATCAATTTTAACAATCTCCTCATCCTTGCGGATAAAATCTTTTCGTTTGAGGTACCACATAATAAGATCATTCAGGTCACGGAGATGCTTTAAATGGTTAAATGCTTTAGTTCTGTTTGGGGAGGCTTCAAGTTTTAACAGGAAGGATTGTGCCAGAAATATATCTGTGTTAAAGGTATGCGCCATTTCGTCAACGATTAATTCCCATTCACGGGATTCAGTGTTCTTTCTCGTCTTTGAGAGCAACGACTGGAAATTGGACTCTTTTTCCTGAAGTAAATCTTTATATTTTTTCTCTATAGAATCTAATTGTAATTTTAATATTTGATTTTGCGCACGAAGATTTGTGAGATTGTTTTTATGGTTTAATTCGTTCATATGATCGCTCTGCATATTCAAAAAGGATATAAAACATCTCCCAATTGTTTTTCCCTAATTTTGCTTAAAGATTCAAAATAAGGATGTGCGGGATTGTTTGAAAAATTAAGTAATGGGAAATAATTATTAATTAATTTCGAAGTTAAATCTTCTGAAATTGTCTCCGGGACGCTATAGAGTCCAAAATTGAAGTGTTTATTGATGCATTCTGTTACAAGTCGCTTATCTGACAATTTTAATTGGGAATAGAAATCAGATTTGGACTCAACCGATTGATTTAGAGCCAGTGTCAGAAGATTAATCATAAAATCATTCCCTTCATGCAAAGTAAACATATCACTGATTGTAAGAGTGTGTTTGATGTCAGTTGCTGAGAAAATATATACTAAAGAAAGATTATTAAGGTATTCAAGGAATTCGCTCCCAAAAACAACTGGATCTTTTAACCATATACCAATATAGTGTCTCCCATAGTCCTTAAATTCTCTTAGATTCTCAATTAATTCATAATAATTTAATCGGTTCAATGTTATTCTCTCACCGATGACTGAAGGATGATTTACCAACTTAAATAAATTATTTTCGGTGTGAATACCCAGTTGTTTTGAGTTTTCTTTAACAAATTTTATTAATCGGGTCAATTTAATTGGCTTCTTCACATCATTGTAATCTGTCGGCGATGCGTTTAGTTTATTTAATAATGAGCGCACACTAAGAGTCTTTTCGTTGGAATCGATAAGAAAGTTTATAATCGCATCACTGATGTCTGATCTCCCCGCATCGATTATTCTGACTTTTTTGCCTATGATTTTTTGTCCATCCTCAGAAAGTTCATCACCCTCAATACGAAATGATTTATCAATCGCGATAATTTCCTCTATTACTGTTCTAATAAACGGTATTATATCACGTGATCCAAAATAGTCAGTCCCAATATAAAAGGATTCGGCTGGTTTCCTAAAGTAATTAATCTCCAAATATTCAATTATTTTAGTGATAAAATCGGAGGTAATGTATAATCCAATTGGAAATTCATCGATTATTATTTCTTTTAATAATATATTAAAATTCTTAAGATGAATTATCCACGCACTTTCTCCTGAATAAAATACCTCATATTGTTCTTTAAAAATAATATTTAAACCCTTGAAGTAGTTATTGTCACGATTAGGGAATAGCAAATCAATATATTCATTATTAAAGTCAAAATGATTGAAAACCTCCGATCTTTGAATTAAAGCTTCGTTTTGAAATAAAGACTCAAGTATATTATTTATTTGTGTAATTGCAGTCATTTTGTAAATGTTAATTTATTAATGAATAAAAATATTGAAAAAAACAGGGCAACTCATCCCCGCAACGTTGCCGCAATTTATCTCTCCATTCTCAGTTTTTCAACCGGCGCTTTGATGCTGTAGAACTTTGCGCCGCGCTTGCCTTCGGAGGAGATTATGAAATAGCTGCGGACGGTATCGCCTGTGAGGGCGGCTGTTATTTTGCGGTTCAGCTTGGTTATGTTTCCGCGGAATGTGGTTATCGCCACGCCGTTTCCCGCTTTTACGGCTTTGCGCAAGTCTTCCCGGAGGAGGTCGAGTCCGGGAAATGTTTCTTCGTGGAAGCTGAATATTTTTTGCGCGAAGCCCGGCGGAGTTTCGATTCCACCAAAGTTTTCTGATTCGATTCCTTCAAACCTGTTCTCAATAAAATAACGGTAATAACAAAACTCCACAGGCGTAAGGTCAATCAGCGCTTTGCCAATATGCAAAGTCCCTTTTTTTACATTGAGCTTGGCTGCCGGAAGAAGTTCATTTTTCAGGTCTTTGATTTCCCGTTCCATCCTGATAATCTGGGGCAGGGCGGAGTCTAATTTCACTTCAACATTTCCTGTTTTACCGAATTTCGGATCCTTGACTTTGATCAGGCGCAGAGGGTATTCGGTTGAGAAATCGCCGGACTCTGCGAGGAGTATCCAGCATACCTGCATCGCCGGGGTGCCGGAGGAAATTGCGGCGGTGTATTCGATGTCTTTGTTTCTTGGGAGTTGCGCGGATACTTCACGGAGAATCCGGTATATCTCGTTATGGTCGGTGACGTCATTAATGGGGAGTTCCACGAGATCAACCTTCCTTACAAGTTTACGACCCAGCGCTGTCTTCTTTATCATTACCGCGATGTCTTCAAAAGTGAACTCCTTCACAGCCCTGTTATTGAAAAGCAGTATCAGCTCATCGAACTTTTCGTTCTTCAGGGCAGTCAGGATGGCGCCTTCTCCTTCGCCCTGCAGACAGGCGGAGTCGTTTGTCCCGACGAAGGATAACAGCACTTTTTTTGCTTTTTTAACAGGCATTTCTCTTATCGTGAATCTATTATTTTGTATCCGTAAATTACATAAATTACGGTTAAGTTATCCGGTTTTATTGAAGATTCTGCCGGCGGTGTTTCAACCCTGAAAATGAATGGGCGTTGGGAATGGATCACAGATAACGCAGATAGTGCGGATGACCGCAGCGATAATGAAAATTAATTTTTGTCAAAATATATTTTAATATGAGTTCTGAAAACAGTAATTACAATCCGGAAGAGTGGGTAACCCACTACGAAAAATCGGGCGGGGTTTCATCCCCTTCGTATGATGAGACCATTAAATATTTCGAGAAGTTTGTCCGCCGCACCAAACAGGCGCAAATGAAAAGCCTGGGTTACTCGGCAAAGGGACGGGATATAAAATATCTTGTTATTTCAAATGACAGCGATTTCACTCCCAAACGCGCAAGGCGCGACGGGAAAGTCGTGGTGCTTATACAGAACGGTATTCACAGCGGTGAGATTGAAGGGAAGGACGCGACAATGCTGCTCCTCAGGGAAATATTAATCACGCGCGAAAAGAAACACCTTCTGGATAATTTAGTACTTCTCGTGATCCCCGTGCTGAATGTGGACGGGCACGAGAGAATAAGTCCCTATAACCGTCCCAACCAGAACGGTCCGACCGAGATGGGATGGCGCACGACGGCGAATAACCTTAACCTCAACAGGGATTATTTAAAAGCCGCCTCCCCCGAAATGCGCGCGTTACTGCGGATGTTCTCAACCTGGATGCCTGATTTTTATATTGATAACCACACCACCAACGGAATGGATTACCAGTACCACATATCCTATGCGATGGAAAGCCACGCCAATATTGACACAGCGCTGGCTGAGTGGGGAAATAAAAAACTTATGACTGAAGTTATTAGCAAAGTTGAATCAGAGGGTTTTATTACCGGGCCTTACCTTGAATTGAAAGGGGGCGAGATTGAACAGGGAATTACTTCTTACCCGATGCTTCCGAGGTTTTCAACCGGTTACGCCGCGGCGCAGAACCGATTATGCCTCCTGGTTGAAACTCATTCTCTTAAACCTTTTGAAAACAGGGTGAGATCAACAAAATCAATGAATGAAGCGGTGCTTGAATATTTAAATGCCAATTCGGAGGAGATAAAAAAACTCAATAAGCAGGCTGATCTGAAAGCGGTTTCAAGGTATTCACTTAAGAAGCAGGATTTCCCGTTGATCCTCAGAGGCAACGACGTTTCATCCCCTTATTTATTCAAGGGGCTAAAAAGTTTTGTGAAGGATAGTAATGTAACCGGCTCTGGAGTTCGTTTCTATACTTCTGAACCGGAGGATATAATTATTCCGCAGTTTTTAAGTTCGGATGTTATCCGATCTGTTAAAATACCCTTTGCCTACCTGATACCAAAAGAGTTTAATGAGATTGTCAGGGTGCTTAAACTTCACGGAGTAAAAGTGCGGCAGTTATCAAACGACATAAAACTGAACGCGGAGAAATACAGATTTTCTGATGTACAGTTTGCCCCTTACCCCTATGAGGGATGCCAGAGAGTGAGTTATAAGATTAAAGCTTCGGAAGAGGAGATGTTCTTTGAGAAAGGAACTTTTGTGGTTGTTAGCGGGCAGAGGGCGCTTAAGGTTATAGCTTATCTCCTTGAGCCGGAGAGTGATGACTCATTTATGGCGTGGGGGTATTTCAACCAGTTCCTTGAGAGAAAAGAATACGCGGAGGCGTATGTGTTTGAACCGATTGCGCAAAAGATGTACGATGAAAATGAGGAACTAAAAAAAGAGTTTAATCAAAAACTTGAAGATCCCCGATTCGCGGCTTCTCCCGGTGACCGGCTCGATTTCTGGTACCGTAATTCTCCTTTTTTTGATGAAAGAGAGAATGTTTATCCGATTTTCAGGGTGATGAAAAAGTTCAAAGACAACTGAACAATTAAAAATTAAAAATTAAGAATTAAGAATTGTAAACACAAAATATAAGTTAAAAGTTGAAACATTGACTCCTCCCCATTTTATAAAGGGGAGGTTGGGAGGGGTTATCGAAACAGAGTGCTTATAATTTAACGCTCAATATTACTTGCTCAAACGGATTAAGTCATCAGAAAAAATCAGGCAAATTGGCAAAAAATCTAATGAAGAGTAAGATCGCTGAGTATCCCTGCATCTTTGCTTTATAAACTTATGCCGGGAGTATGGAAGCGCCATCTTCACCCAAGATGGTGCCGGCTTCGTCCGAATATGAATTATGAAACAAGCTCATCCAGCCGCGCGGGGCAAAAGGAAGGTTGTACATACAAACTATAGCAGCTCTATATCAAAGCAGAGCTTTTGGAGGGGTGTTATGGGTTGTCCGGGGTCACACGGATATTGGCGGGAAATGATGATTTTTGTAATGTTGAATTAGCTGATTTTTATTCTTTAATATCGAGGCCTCAGATGTTTGGCAAAATATTATTTTATTCACTTCTAATAGTAAATCTCACATACAGCCAGAAAGGCTGGTATAATCAATACCCATCAACGCTCAACGATATCCATATGGTAAGCGGTATGGTCGGTTATGCCTGTGGTGGTTACAGCTCAGTGGCTAAGACTACCGACGGAGGTGAAACCTGGCGCGGATTATATACAGGTATTACGCTCACGGCATCCAGTATATTGAATGCGGTGTATTTCCACGACCAGTCCACGGGATGGGCGGTTGGGCAGGCAAATAATATTATTAAAACCACAAACGGCGGTGAAAGCTGGGTCCATTTGAATACAGGGCTTGTTCCCGGACTTAATGAGGTAATTATTTTTCAAGATATCTATTTTGTAAACTCTCAGAATGGCTGGTGTGTCGGCTACAGGGGTTCAGGTTTTAATTTGACAGGACTGGTGCTTAAAACTACCAACGGGGGAGATAGCTGGTCAGTTCAGTATATGGGGAACCTGATTAAATCCATCAGCTTTGTTAATGAATCTTCGGGATGGATTGCAGGCGGACAGGGAAATATCTTTCATACCACTGACGGTGGCAATTCGTGGAGCCCGCAAAACTCCGGTGTTACCAGCAATCTCTTCGCGATTAAGTTTTATAATTCAAATATCGGAATCGCAGGCGGAATTGGAAGAATTCTAAATACGACTGACGGCGGTGCAACCTGGGTCTCCAGGCTTTCGGGTGTGAGCGACCAGTTTGTTGATTTTGAGATCAGGGACGGCGGCGTTTGTTTCGCCTTATCATACTCGAACCTATACTATTCCGTAAATTTCGGGGATAGCTGGACACTGCGAACTTCTTTATCAGACCAGCGCCCCTATTCTTTTCATATGGAAACAGGTAATGAAGGACTGATCGCCGGGTACAGCGGCATCTGGAAAACATCGGATGGCGGCGTTACCTGGAACTCAAAAATGCCGCAGTCCGGGTTCACGGATGTATTTGTTCTCAATCAGCCCCGCAAATGCTGGGCGGTTGGTTCCGCAGGCGCGCTTGCGAAATCAGAGGACGGAAAATACTGGTCGTACATAAATACACAATCCACTCTCAATATGCTCGCTGTGTCCTTCAAAGATGAGAATAATGGCTGGGCGGTTGGTTATGAGTCCTCCAGTCCGGATCTGAGAATGATACGAAGCACTGACGGGGGAAATACCTGGACGCGGCAAACCGTACCGGCAGTATCAAAACTAAACGATATATTCTTCTTTAACGGTACATACGGCTGGACAGTAGGGGAGAGCGGAAAGATATTTAAGACCCTTGACGGCGGAAATACTTGGGGGACACAAAACGGCCAGACTTCAGAAGGCTTATACTCGGTTAAGTTTGTAACGGCTGACATTGGTTTTGTCGCGGGCAGTAACGGGACTCTTTTGAAAACGATTAACGGAGGGTTATTATGGGCTCCCCTCAATACGGGAACAACCGGCCTGATACAAGACATAAGTTGTATAGATGAAAATTTAATTTATTGCCTCGTTGATTATAAGTCCGTAATAAAATCAGCAGACGGAGGTGTGACCTGGAATACGGTTCTAAGTCTCACTTCCGGAGCCGGTTTAACCAAGATTGATTTTATTAGTTCAAGTTACGGATGGGTTACCGGTTACAGCCAGATATACAGGACTTCATCAGGAGGGGCTCCTTTTGCAGGACAGCTCTCAGTTTCGCTTTCATACCCCATTGAGGGAATAGATATGATCAGCGAGGCTACGGGTTGGGCGGTATTCGGGACACAAGTGCTCCATACAGAAAACGGGGGGATATCAGACATCAAAAAGTCTGAAGAGTCTTCGATCGCACGGAATTATGACTTGAGCCAGAACTATCCCAATCCTTTCAATCCCTCAACAAAGATAGCCTATTCAATTGAGCGAGAGGGAGTCGTGAAACTTGCGGTATATGATATTCTTGGCAGGGAGTTAGAAGTGCTTGTGAATGAGACTGTCTCTGCAGGCAGATATGAAGTTGATTTTTATTCATCTAGCCTCCCAAGCGGTGTTTATTTTTATACGCTCGAAAGTAACGGTGTAATTATTTCAAAGAAGATGATATTGCTTCGCTAAATTAATTTAGCCCGCCTGATAATTTTCGGGCGGGCTTTTCCTCATTAACAGCCTCCCCTCCGCAGCCTCCCATCCGCTTTACTTCACAACGTTGCAATATACCGACAGAAACCTCCAAAATCCCCCGTTTTTTTATTGGTATAAAATTTGAATAATATACAGAAAATTCACTTTTCAAAATTTAAGGAGTGTGCCATGAAACTTATTACTTTCAGGCTCTTATTTACGTTAATCCTGCTATCAGGTATTGCAGAGAATGTATATGGTCAGTTGATCGTTGGTGTTGATTCAGTCAGTTCGCAGGGCAGGACTTACTTTGACTTCAGCGCTCAGCGAGGATCAACCGATTCAACCGGGCTAAATTTTCTCGCAGATTTTCGCGGGACTCCAAACGAGGGAGTCAATTTCGGCGCGGAACAAACTTTAATTCCGGGAAGAAGATATCTTAGGTATGCAACTGCGGGAATTCTGGATACCGTGACTAATGTTCCTCTTTGCACTAACGCGGCACCGTGGGTCACGGTTTCGTGGGACTGGCCAAACGGCACATCGGGAATGCCGATTAAGAAGAACGAGCTGTGGCTGGTTTATACCAGGGAGGGGCACTATGCCTGTATGCAGATCACTTATGTTGATTCACTTCCCGGCGGACAACCCGGATTCGGTACTTATTTCAAATTTATTTATAAGTATCAGCCAAACGGTTCGAATAACCTTTCCGGCGCGGTTCCTGTTGAGCTGAAAAGTTTTTCCGCGGTTACGCTTGGTAAAGACATTACGCTTAACTGGTCAACTGCGACCGAGGTAAATAACCACCGGTTCGAGTTAGAAAGACGCAGCGGCTCTGATCAGGCGAGTGAGTTTGAGTTTATAGGTACTGTCAGCGGAAACGGAACAACCACACAGCCGGTTGATTATTCATTTACAGACAGGAACCTCTCTGCGGGTAAATATGTTTACAGGTTAAAGCAGGTTGATCACGACGGATCTTTCACTTATTCTAATGCGGTGGAAGCTGTTATACTCACTCCTGATCTGTTTGAGTTAGCGCAGAATTACCCTAATCCTTTTAATCCTTCCACCAACATCCGGTTTTCTCTGGGTGCTGAAAGCAAGGTATCTTTGAAAGTATATGACTTACTCGGCAACGAGATCGCCGGGCTGGTTAACGAAGTAAAGCAGGCCGGAGAACATTCTATAAATTTTGATGCGGCCGGATTACCGAGCGGTTACTACATCTACCGTCTGACTGCTGCCGGTAACAGCCTGAGCCGGTCAATGCTGCTGATTAAGTAGTAGGCGATATAAGACCCGTTTAACAGGATTTTTCTGTTTTTTGAGACAAGTATTGAGTTTGTATTCGAAAAACAGTATAAAATTTTAATCCATAACTCTTGTCAGCTTTGTATTCAGGGCTGGCATAATAATTGTACTAACACCACTGTGTGTGATTGACCCGGGTTGTTCTTGAGGAGAGGAGGGGGACGACCCGGATTTTTATTATTGTTGCAGTCGCCCCTGTGGTGCCCAATCCCCCGATGTTCCGAAAATGGACTTCCTCTTTTATAAAAATTTAAACATTGATAAATAACTAAGGAAAAAATTGAAAAATATATTTTTATCTCTATTATTTTCGCTGGGAATTTTCTTCAGCGCTAATGCTCAATGGTCCGCGGTGAATACTTCCTTCGGCAAATCAATTGCCGCGCTTTTGAAAGCAGGGAACAGTTTTGTCGCTGCTACCGACAGTAACGGTGTCTATTTCTCAGACGGATCTGATAATAACTGGGTTCAGCGAAACAGCGGGATAAGTTTTTTAAGGACGATATCACTAGCGTATAATGGCAGTACCATCGCGGTGGGGACAAGAGGCGGCGGAGTATATCTTACATCAAATAACGGTTCCGCCTGGACACAGGCGAGCCTGACTAATATGGCAGTGCCCCATATTTACGCGCTGACTTATTTAGCCGGGAATCTTCTTGCCGGGAGCGGCGGGGGCGGTGTTTACCACAGCACCAACAACGGCGGCGCTTGGACAAACCAGCCGGTTTCAACGAGTCTGGCAAATTCATTTTACGTCTCACCTTCAGGAAATTATGCCTATCTCTGTATCGGTTCCAGGATTCATAAATCAAATGCTGACGGCACTGTATGGACACAAATCGGAAGCGCAAATGCAACCTTAAAAACGGCCGCTGAAATTCTGGCAGGCGGCGGAGTCTCCTACCTTTTCGCGGGTACCGCGGACGGTGTTTATCTTTCTTCCAACGGCGGTACTTCCTGGAGCAGCAGGAATAGCGGACTGACCTACAGGGATGTTAACAAGTTTGCCGTTTATGGAAGTAATTTGTTTGCCGCGACGAGCGGAGGAGTTTTCCGGACTACAAACAACGGAACCTCGTGGGAATCAGTAAGCACCGGTATGCCCGGAGTTCCAGTAGTAACCGATCTGCTTATTGACGGAGGAAATATATATGCCGCGACGACCTCAGGGATCATTTATAAAAGAGCCCTCTCCGAAGTTGTAACCTCGGTTGAAAAATCAGATGTCAGAACTGAAATCAAAATGGATTTAAAGCAAAACAGCCCGAATCCCTTTTCTCAAACCACAAGGATTATATACCGGATACCAGACAACACCGGGGTAAACCCAGGTAAGACAGGTCTTGCCGGTAGGAGGGTGATACTGTCAGTATGCAATTTGCTGGGGAGTGAAGTTGCGCGTCTCGTGGATGAAGAACAGTCTCCCGGTTTATACGAAGTAAGTTTTTCTCCCCGCGGATTATCTAACGGCGTCTATTTCTACCGGCTGCAGTACGGAGGCCAGAGTGAAACCAGGAAAATGACGCTGGTTCGTTAGAGCTATTCAAAGGGATAGCGAGACGGGTGAGGAGATAATTTCTTTGCCCGTCTTGTACCCTGTCCTTTTATTGAATTACTTCGAAAACTCCTTTCTCTCTCACACCGTGTATATTTATTTTAGCATACAATAACAGGTCACAAAATAAGCCTCCCCTTTATTATATTTGTTACCTGATATTAAAATAATTATTAGAATAAAATGGCTGAAAATACACCCGAAGAAAAAAACGAATCCAAAAAATCCAATTTCATCCGCGAAATTATTGATGAAGACCTGAAGACCAGTAAATGGGAAGGGAGAGTTCATACCCGTTTCCCTCCGGAACCGAATGGTTACCTGCATATTGGCCACGCGAAATCAATCATGCTCAATTACGGTATTGCACGGGATTATAACGGTAAATTCAATCTCCGGTTTGACGATACCAACCCTGAAAAGGAAGAGCAGGAATATGTGGATTCAATTATCGCTGATGTGAAGTGGCTGGGTGCTGAATATGAGGACCGCCTTTTCTTCGCGTCCGATTATTTTCAGCAGATGTACGATTACGCGGTTGATCTGATAAAAAAAGGAGCAGCGTATGTATGCGACCTTAAGGCGGATGAGATACGTGAGTACCGCGGAACGCTCACCGCTCCCGGTAAAGAAAGCCCCTACCGAAACCGGACAATTGAAGAGAACCTTGATCTGTTCGAAAGAATGAAAAAAGGTGAATTTGATAACGGTGAAAAGGTGCTGCGCGCGAAGATTGATATGGCTTCACCAAACCTTAATCTGCGCGATCCGATAATGTACCGTATCGTTCACGCCGAACACCACCGCACTGGTAATGTATGGTGTATTTATCCCACTTACGACTGGGCACACGGAATTGAAGACTCCATAGAAGGAATTACTCATTCAATCTGTACGCTTGAGTTTGAAAACCACCGCCCTCTTTACGATTGGTATCTTGATCAGCTGGGAGCCTACCATCCGCAGCAGATTGAATTCGCGCGGCTCAATCTTAATTATACCGTAATGAGCAAGAGAAAATTATTACAGTTAGTTCAGGAAGGAAAAGTTGACGGCTGGGATGATCCGCGTATGCCTACAATATCTGGTTTAAGAAGGCGGGGTTATACACCTGAAGCAATAAGGAATTTTGCGGAGATCATCGGTGTGGCAAAACGGGACGCGATGACTGATATTGCGCTTCTTGAATATGCTGTCCGCGAAGACCTTAACAAACACACGCTCAGGGCAATGGCAGTGCTTAAACCGCTGAAAATTGTGATCACGGATTTCCCCGACGGGTATGAAGAGGAAATTGAAGCCGTCAATAATCCCGAAGATCCCTCAGCAGGAACACGGAAACTGATTTTTGGCAACGAATTGTACATAGAGGAAGCCGACTTTATGGAAAATCCGCCAAAAGGATTTCACAGGTTAGTGCCCGGTGGCGAAGTAAGGCTTCGTTACGGCTATATCATAAAATGCGAGGAAGTTATCAAAGATGAAAGCGGTAACGTCGTTGAGTTGCGCTGCACGCACGATCCGGATTCGAGAAGCGGTACGGGAACGAGTAAAAAGAAAGTGAAAGGAACCATTCACTGGGTTAACGCAAAACTCGCTGTGAGAGTCGAAGCAAGATTATATGACCGATTATTCATGGTTGAAGACCCGGCTACTGAAGAGAACTGGCTCGAACACCTGAATCCCGATTCGCTTGTGATAGTGAGCAACGCGCTTGTTGAACCTTCACTCGCTGATGCAAAATCGGGAATGAATTACCAGTTCGAAAGAACGGGATATTTCTGTCTGGATTCCAAAAACAGCAAACCGGGAGCCTTGGTGTTTAACAGAACGGTAACACTTAAGGATAGCTGGGCTAAATCAATTAAGAATTAAAAATTAAGAATTAATAATTTTTAATTTTGTGGTTAGAAATAACATTCTGCGCAAAATGGAAGAAATATTAACTTAAAGTTATAATTTAATTCCACGGAGCGGGACGGAAAGTTTTAAGGATATAACAAAGGAATTTGGGAAACCCATAAATATATCACGCATAATTTGCTGTGATGGACCACAGATTACGCAGATGTCACGGATGACCGCAGATTTGAAAAAGTAGGAGAGAGCCGGGGAGTTGTGACCGCAAATGGTTGAAACCATTATGCTGCTTTAGTGGGGGATAAAAACGGGAGGAGAATCACTTCAGTGATTTCCGGAAGTAAGCCTGATGATTTTTTGTGATCGGGTTAATTCCGCAAATAGTCGAGGTCATTTTGTTCCTTGATGATAGGTGGTATAAAATTATACCATTTGTTTTGGAAGCAGTAACTAAAAATGGATATAACTCGATATATCAAAACGATTAGTAATGATAACGATTTGCTGTATGTATTCCAGAATTTATTGGGTACTGATTCCGCCGGATTAAGAATTGAGCACGTCATCAAACCAGAAGGGCTTCTTTTCGCTCTGTGCAAGTTCTTCGAGTTTCAGAAGTTGTTTAAAAAGGATTATTTCTTCGGGTGTTAAAAAAGGGAGAATGGTGGTAGGAAGTGAATAGATCTTTTTTGAGAGGAGAATCGATTCTAACTCTTCCGTATCAATCAGGTTCATTGATTTCAGTTCCGAAAATACGTGCAGGAGGTCGAAAGTATTAATCTTTGTTCCATTGAATTCGGCTATGATCCGTGTTTTGAATTCGGAAATTAATTCTGATGGAACGTCGGACAAGTTATACCAGAACCTGTCAACTTTTCTTTTACCCTGAGGATTTAGCCGGGATGTGAAGTAAACAATGAAATCGCCCCTTTTCATCTGCTGGAGTTTATCAAGAAGTTCCCCCTTTTTAATCTGGGAGAAATGAAAGAAGATGTCGCCGGAATAGTGAAGGCTGCGGAGAAATCCGAAACCTTTTTCATCTATCTTTTTAATACGGCAAAAGTCGAGGGGTTCGGTCATAAAATAATAAAAATCTAAATAGTATAGTTAAATATAAGATGAATTATGTTGAATTGTTGGGTTATGCAGCCGCCTTCTGCACGACCGTTGCTTTTTTCCCCCAGGCGATAAAGATATATAAGACAAAGCATACCAAGGACATTTCACTCGGTATGTTCCTGCTCCTAACTGCCGGTGTGGTGTTATGGCTTATCTACGGTATCATTATTGACTCCAGCCCCATCATCGCCGCAAACACTGTTACTTTAATACTTGACCTGTATATCTTGTATACAAAAATAAAATTAGACCGTTTTCAATGATCAAATATAAATGATCAATGATCAAAGTTTTTTCAGAGAACAGGGAACAGAGAACAATGATCAATGATCAAATATCAATGATCAAAGCTTTTTCAGAGAACAGAGATCAGAGAACAATGATCAATGATCAAATATCAATGATCAAAGCTTTTTCAGGGATCAGAGAACAGAGATCAGAGAACAAAGAACAATGATCAAATATCAATGATCAAATATCAATGATCAAAGCTTTTTCAGGGATCAGAGAACAGAGTTCAGAGATCAGAGAACAAAGAACAATGATCAAATATCAATGATCAAAGCTTTTTCAGAGAACACAGAACAGAGAACAATGATCAGTGATCAAATATCAATGATCAACTATAAGGCAGAATGTATAAAGATAATTCTTGATAAATGCGACCTACAAAATATAAAACTCTTAATTCTTAATTACAAAATACTTACTGCCTTTTCAATTCTGTTAATCGTTTCTTCTTTCCCGAGAATTACGAGGATGTCGTATACTCCCGGTCCTGCGGGCATACCGGACACGGCTAAACGTAAGGGATGAATTAGTTTTCCCGCACCGATATTTAATTCCGTTGCGACTAATTTTAACGCCACCTCATATTCTTCCTTAGATGGATTTTCTCCAAGTTTGGCGAATTCTTCTTTTAACCGGAGCATCTGGGGGCCGGTTTCGGGCTTCCAGTTCTTCAGTTTAGAAGTTTCATCATACTGGGCCACCGGTAAAAAGAAATAGGGGCTTTTCTCTATGTATTCTTTTACAAAGGATACCCTTTCACGCATTGCTATGATCACGGACTTTAAATATTCGTCGCTTCTGCCGCTGAAATCAATACCCGCTGAATTTAGTTCCGCTTTTAGCGGTTCGATCAAATCCGCGGGATCTTTTGCGCGGAGATGTTCGGCATTAAGCCAGTTGAGCTTTTCAATATCAAAAACAGCGCCGGCTTTGTTTACCCGTTCCAGTTCAAACTTTTCTGCGAGTTCATTAAGGTAATAGAATTCACGGTCATCTCCCGCGTTCCAGCCAAGCAACGCTACAAAATTAACTAACGCTTCTTTGAAGAATCCCTTAGCGCGGTAATCTTC
>JABWCL010000048.1 GCA_013360295.1 Ignavibacteriaceae bacterium
AGTGTACATATATGAACTTAAGGCGGGTTCCGGGACGGTGAAAATGGTGAAGAAGATGAGCCTGGTGAAGTAATGGTTAATGATAAATTGTAAATGGTTCATTGAAATTAATAATAATTCAGGCGCGTGCGGGGACGCGCCTTTTTTATTGTGGAAAGATGGAACGCAGATGATTATGGATTTGCGCGGCTGAAAATGATTGATAAATATGAACAGTTGAAATTATAATTGCGTATTATAAATATTGTAGGTGGGATGTAAATCTCTTTCATCTGTGTCGTTCAAGTCACGATTTGTACTGCATTGTGTATGTGAGGGGAGGCGGTAAGTCTTGTACTATATTGAGACGCGCAAGTCACGACTCGCACTACGTCTGGGGGGGGGTGAGATGGGCAGGTCACGACCTGCACTACGTCTGGGGGGGGGAGATGGGCAGGTCACGGCCTGCGCTGCGACGAGCGGGCGAGTGAGGCGAATATGCCTCCGATACAGAGGACGCTGAAAAGGGTGAATATCCATTTTATTGCGGACATTAATGCGGGATGGTTCTCGGAAGTAATTTTGTCCGATCCGATGAATAATGAAAATATCATAAGCGCTATCCCCATACTCATCATTTGTCCGGTCATCCGCATTGTTGACATTGACGCGGAGGCTATTCCCAGATGTTTCTTTTCTACGGAACTCATTATCGCGTTGGTGTTCGGAGATGAGAATAATGCGAAACCGAATCCTAAAAAGATCAGGCTTATGACAATATAATGAAGCCCGGCATCCGGCTGAAGAAATGAAAGTGTAAACAGTCCCGCGGTCGTAACCACCATTCCCGCTGATGCAACTTTACCGGGATCGGTTTTATCAGAAAGCCTGCCGGTCAGAGGCGAGAAAAGCGCCATAACAACCGGCTGAGCTATCAGCACTGTACCGGCTTCCTTCGGCGAAAATCCTTTAATATACTGTAAATAAAAACTCAAAAGAAAGCCGGCCGCAAATGTTGCGCTGTAGTTAATAAGCGCTGCCAGGTTTGAGAAGGCGAATCTTTTATTTTCTCTGAAAAGGGGAATATTGATCACGGGATCAGCAATCCTGCTTTCATATAATATAAAAAAAATAAAACCAGCAGCTCCGGCGGCAGCGAGCAGTATCCCCTCGATGGACGGTAATATTGAAAAACCGTACATAAACGCCGTAAGGACGGAGCCATAGATGACCGACCCCCTCAGATCGAACTTTTCCCCTTTCGCTTCAGTCCACTCCATTTTCATTACCCTGTGGGCGAGTATAATGATCAAGACGCCGATCACGGAATTAATTGAAAAGAGATGCCTCCAGCCAAGGTGTTCCGCAATTATTCCCCCCAGGAACGGGCCTGATGATAACCCTGTATAAACAGCGGCCACATTGATGCCCAGTACTTTCCCCCTTGACTCAGCGGGATAAGATGATACGAGAATTGCGGTTGATGTGCTGAAAATAAAAGCCGCTCCCGCTCCCTGTATGACGCGGAAGAAAATCAGCATCATCCCGTTGGGAGCGGCAGCACAAAGTAAAGAACCGGCTGAAAAAACAATTATCCCGGCCTTGAATAGCTTTACCCTTCCGTAGATGTCAGTCAGCCTTCCGGCGGGAAGCAGCAGCGCCGCGGTTGTAAGCAGAAAGGAGGAGGCGATCCAGCCGAGCATAACCGCTGAAAGGCCAAGTTCCCTGCCGATAGGAGGGAGGACGATGTTCACCGATGAACTGATGAACGGAGTAAGGAAGGATGTCAGCGTGGTAACAAGCAGCACCTGCCTTTGTTGTGAGTGAGTCTCCAATGTGATTTCAGCGATATCTAACTATGGATGCGTATGATTTAACTGCTTGCTTTGCCGCCGCCGCCGAATAATATGCCGGCGCCGAGCACAAAACCAAAATCATACCAGCCGCCGTTATTATTGACCGCGTACATTTTTATGCTGTCAGAAAAGAGGCTCAGAATAAAACTTACCGGAGCGATAATTCCGTGCCATAATCCGCCCCAGAACCCGTAGGGCTCCTCCTTTACGCAGGCGCTTATATCAACCGTATGGGCGCAGCCTGAAACAATAACCATTCCCGCGGCGATCAAGGCATAAATAAAAATATGTTTGTGCTTTGTTAAAGTATTCATAGTGTTCCTCGATAAAAATAAATTAATAGCGTATATTTTTCTGATTGTCAAAAAAAAAGTTTATCCGAGAGTTTTGGGATCCTGGTATTTGGATCTCTCATTCTCTGATCATAAACAAAAGAATCATCCAGCTCTATCTTCCACCGGTTATTGTATGATCTGCTTAAAGCCGAAGCGATCCTGTGAAAGTCATAACCATTGTTCGAGTCAATCATATAAAGCGCCGGCGGCATTTCGTTTATGAGCCGGTAAATTTCTCTTACTGTATCGCCGGTAAAGGAGCAGGCGGGGCACCAGAGTGAGCTTCCCTTTACAAAGCCTTGCGCGGTTTGTTCCCTCTCAAAATGCGCGATCATATTATTACCTGTAAACTCATCCCCGATCTGCCAGCCCAGCCTCATTATATACGCCCTGCTGTTCTGGCTTCGCACCCTCTCCTCGGCGCGGAGTTTTTCAAAGCCGTAGCCGGAACGCGCGTCCGGCACGGAATTAGTCGTGAATGGTCCGGTGGCGGAATCGGTAAAGACCATTACCGTACTTGTGAATACAAACTTAATATTTAGCTGCGCGGTCAGCCACGCGAGTTCGCCCGGCCAGTCATAGTTTATCCTCCACGATTCATTTTCCGCTCCCGTTGATTCTGAGGCAATGGCGAAGTGGAACAACACATCGGGTTTTACCTTTTCAACGAAGTTCTTCATCTCTTCATAAACAAAAGGGGAGGTTTTAGATCTGTCCCAGCAAACGGCTTCGTCTCCGGTTTCTGCCAGCAGCTTTAACATTGCCCCGCCGAGGGTTCCGCCGGCGCCTGTGATCAGCGCTTTCATTTGCTATTCCGCGTCCTTTACGGAATATTTATAGATCACATCTCTTTCTTTAAGATAGTTCATCATATAATTAAAACACTCCTCATCTTCACCCACGTACTCAGGAGGATTGATTCCTTTTCTTGTAAAGAGTCCGGCGGCGAGGAGGTTCAGCGCGCCGGCACAGGTATAACCCGTGGTGCGCGCCATTGAATTGGTTTTTGTTAACCTGTCATACTTATCAAACATATCGTAACGGTGAATTTTCCCTTCGCCGGTGATCTCAACCCTGAGAGCGGTGAAATCTTCCTGCCCTTCCTTCATTTTCCATTTCGGAAATAACAATTTCGCAGTAACGTCAATCGGCCTGATTTTTACCCCTTTGATTTCGATCTCTTCTGAAGAGAAAAATCCCGTCTCACGGAGCACTTTCAGAAATTCAATTGTGCCCGGATAACGCAGGGTTTTTTCAATCATATTGGGAATATTCATTGTTTTGGCGAGGCTGCGCAGGCCGTCGGAATTCCAGGAATCGAGAGTGCCGATCCCTTCAAAAAATTCGTGTTCCGGGTCTGAAAGGGCGGGTTTTACTATCATCTTTCCGTTCTGAATGAAGCGGGCGGGGCGGACATACTCTTCAATAACATCTATGGGGGAAAATACTGCTTTGTACTCATAAGGCCATTCCCGCTCAAATGGGAGCCCGCCGACGAGGCACTTGAAACTCTCTGCCTTCATCCTTTTATTATGATATCCGCAGATGACATTACTCATACCGGGTGCGACACCGCAGTCAACGATGGCAGTAACATTCATCTTCTTCGCGAGTTCGTCCAGTTCAAAACAGTCTTCGGGGAAGAAGGCAATGTCGACCACGTTTTTTCCGCACTCAATGATGTATTTCAGAGTGTTAAATCCCATAAACCCGGGCACCGCGCTCACCACAAAATCAAACCCGTTTATAATTTTTTTTATTGCTGCTTCAGACGAAAGATCCGCGGTGATTGTCTTCACTCCGTGAGGCTTAACCTTACGGAGCGCGTCCTCATTTATGTCAGCAGAGGTGACTTCAAAATTTTTAGAGAGGTCGGCGGCAATAGTACTGCCGACTAATCCTGCGCCGAGGACAACAACTTTTTTCATACCGAGAACATCAGATAAATTATTAATGTGTAATATGTAAATATAGGTGTTGCGCTGTTAGTTTCTTAATTCCGCATACTGTTTATGTGGCTATTTAAATTCTTTACGGGTGCGGGTAAATGGACCGCTGCTGAAACCTCCCTCTGAAAATACTCTAATTTGCATATCGCAGTCTGGCATCGGATCACCGTAAAAAATAAAATATTTCTGACCGGTTTATCTAATTTCGGTCTGGATTTTCATTAACTTTACATAATGAATGCGGATTAATTAGCGGTTCTGCCTTCCCGGATTCGCGGACTGATCAGCATTCACAATGTGTCGCGGAAAAAATTTTTACAATTCGGTGACAATTGAAGCTTCCCCGGTCATTATGTTTCTACTGTACTTATTTAGTAGTATAGACGAGCAATGAATAATGAAAACGAAATAATCGGCAGGATTTTACGGAACTTCCGGAAATCGCCGCTCCACAGGAATGAGTTCTTTCATTCCGATTCGGAGATTTTTACCCTGGACGGGAAAGACTATCTCATATCCGCTGACGGATACTCCGACGAAGACCACTTCCGTTTAGATGATCCCTTTATTTTAGGTTCTAATCTGGCTGCCTGCACACTGAGCGATATCTACGCGTGCGGCGGCAAACCCCTATTTTACTGCAACAGCCTTAACTGTGATCCGGACTGGAGCGCTGACTATATTGACACCCTCTCAAAAGGTATTGCTTCAGTCATAGAAAAAAGCGGTGCAGGGTTTCTTGGCGGCGACCTCGGCAGTTACGGAAAGTGGAACTTTACCGGGATTGTGATCGGGGAAGCTGAGAGAATAGTCACAAGAAAAGGCGCAAAACCCGGGGATTTACTATACCTGACCGGAGAAATTGGTGGGGGAAATTTTGAGGCTGTCTCGGTATTATCCTCCGGGAACGGAAGTGCAGCAGAGTTCTTTCATAAAAACCGCGTAAAGTTCCCTGTGAGGATGAAAGAGGCTGAACTTGTTTCGAAGTATGCCAATTGCTGTATTGATTCAAGCGACGGGTTATTCCGTTCACTAGACATTATTTCGGAGATCAACGAGTGCGGATATGCCGTATCCGGGATACCTTACTTTAGTCCCGGAGAGTTATGGGCGAAAGGAGCAGGAATACCAAAAGAAGCGCTGATGTTTGGGGAATGCGGTGAATACGAACTCCTGTTTGCTGTGTCACCTGAAAATGAAAAGATTCTGCTTGAGGAATCTCGAGTAGCTGGATGCTCCTTATACAAGATCGGAGAAATCACGCCGCAGGAGATAAAAACAATAAAGAATGAGAGCGGGGAAGTCATTAGTATTCAGGACTTTGGAATATTCGCGCGCGATTTCGCGGATCACTATCATTATATTGCCGCCGTAAAAAGCTATCTCGAATCGAAGGGGATGAAATAAATGGCACAAGTACTGATTACAGGCGCGAGCGGGCTGATTGGCAGCCATATTGCCGAGTATTTCTCAGGAGAAGGAATAGATGTAACCGCCCTTGCGCGGAGAGAGAGCAATACCGATTTCCTGAAATCAATAGGCGTTAAGATCATTTATGGTGATATTACCGATACTGAAATGCTTTATGATCTTTTTGACGGCGGGTATGATTTTGTTATTCACACCGCGGCTAAGGTCAGTGACCTTGGCGAATATGATGATTTTTATTTAACCAACGTAACCGGTACACTGAATGTTCTGAAAGCCGCTCACAAAAACAACATCGAAAATGTTATCGTAACCGGTTCAATTTCCTGTTTTGGCGAAGAGCACTCTGAAAAAATAAAAGATGAGACGAGCGGCTATAATCCTCATTATCCTTATTTCCTGGATAAGATCTTTCCTTCACCATTTAATTACTACCGTGATTCGAAAGTAGAAGCGTGCATTAAAGCGATTGAATTTGCGGAAGCATACTCGTTAAGTCTCGCTGTCATTCATCCCGGATGGGTTTATGGTGAAAGGGAATTTCACTCCGGTTTTTACGATTACCTTATGACAGTAAAGAGCGGCATCCCTGCAGTTCCCGGATCGCGCAGGAATAAATTCCACTCAGTATATGCACGCGACCTCGCGAGAATGTATTACGAAATTTTCAGGATGAAACCTTCGGGGATTAATGAATACCTGGCAGTGTCCCCTGTCGCGGAATACCAGTATAGGTTACTCGATAAGCTGTGCGAGAAAGCAGGATTACGGATTCCTTTCAGGCTGCCGAAATGGTTTATTTATCCTCCCGCGCTGATTACCGAACTGATCTATGCCCTGTTCAGAATAAATTCCGCTCCGCCGATCTCACGGTCACGGGTGAATATTTTCTATGACAATATCGAGTACTCTGCTGAAAAACTGATAAAGGAAACCGGGTTCCGGCTCGCTTACACGTTCGAGGAGTCAGTAGAGAATACAATTAAATGGTATAAAACAAACAATTACCTTTAATCACAGGAACCTGAAATGAAAAAGACAGAATACCTTACCGGCGCGCGTAAAATGCTTTATAACCAGTATATAAAGATATACGTGTTCTTTCACTTCCTTGGAAGATTTTTTGCCGGTGAAATAAAACCCTCACATTTTATCAGGTTCCTTAGAAGACTGCTTTACTTCCTTTCAAAGATGAAGCTGAATAAATATGTCAAAACAGGCAAGTACATCAAACTCAATCTTTATGTGCCTGTATTCCCGTCGAAGGCTTTCTTTAAGGCTTGCAAAAAAGTATATATCTCGGATCAGAAGATGCCTTGCATTTCCGTTCTGATCTCAGTTACGTCCGCGTGCCGCTATAACTGCGAGCATTGTTACCAGAAACTCGACCGGGGAAAGGACCTGGATATCGGTATGCTTTGTGAGGTCACAAAACAGCTTGATAAGATGGGTGTTTCCTTTTTTAACATTGAAGGGGGAGAGCCTTTCCTTGTTTACGACCGGCTGAAGAAAGTTTGTGAATCGGTGGAAACGGGGGAAATATGGGTCAACTCAACCGGCGACGGTATGACTCCCGAAAGACTGGCTGAGTTAAAAGCCATTGGAGTGCGCGGCGTTATGTTCTCGATCCACTCTGATGACCCTGAGCAGATCAATTCATTTATGCAGAGCGGTAAAGCGTGGGAAAATCTTACAAAAGGGATAGAGATGTGCCACCGGGCCGGGCTTGAGGTTGCCTCAAACACTTGTATAGAAAAGGAACAGTATTTTGACGGTACGTTTGAAAAGATCCTGGACCTGACAAAAAGCCTCGGTGTTTCTATCATTCAGCTGATCAAGCCTAAACCCTCGGGAGGCTGGCTGGGTAAAGAGGTTAGTTATTTCTCGCAGAGTGACATCGCCTATGTTGAATCACTTGTTCATAAATATAATAATGACGGAGAATACAGGGATTACCCGTTTATTGCCGCGCAGATATTTGATGAGCGGAGCGATATGTTCGGCTGTACCGCGGGAGGCACAGACCGGTTTTATATCAATGCAAAGGGGGATGTTCAGCCCTGCGAGTTCCTCAATATATCTTACGGTAACCTGAAAGAAGAAGAGTTTTCCGAGATTTACGACAGGATGAGAAGAAGTTTTGAAAAAGCAGGCGACAGGTGGCTGTGTGAAACTTGTTCGGCCAAGGTAGCGGAGATAGTTAGTGAGAACAACATAACTTCGCTTCCTCTCAATAAAGAGTTGTCGCAAAAGGTGATTGAGAATTGGGACCGCGGGAAGGTTCCCGAGTTTTATGATGAAGTCACTAAAATCTAACGGTACCGGTATGAAACAGGCTGACGGCATAAAAGGATTTCTGAAAGCGTATATAAAGTCAATGAGGCTTTACTATTCGTTCATTACGGGCATTGCCGGACTTATCGGCATATCTTATTACGAATACCTTTCATATTCAGTTGACAGGAATCTCCTTACTGATCCAGCGCTTAATCTCAAGCCTGCGCCTCCGGAAAAACTGGTTGTGATTATGGCAATACTTTTTCTAAGCTGGGGAGTTAACCAGATATACAATGACTTTCTCGGAATGGAGGAAGACAGGATCAATGCGCCTGAGCGGCCAATGGTATCAGGGGCGCTTAATCCGTACTATGCTGTGTTGCTTTCTACTGTGCTTATGGCAGGCGCGGTACTCATAACCTGGTTTTATCTCGAGCCGTTGGCGATTATCGTGCTTGTCGCGGGGATGGCTCTAAATTTTCTATATGAATACGCAAAAGGTTATGGTGTATGGGGAAATATCATTTTTGGTTTTATGATCGCATCCTGCGCGGTTTACAGCTTTTTGGCGGCAGGCAAGCCGGATGTAATTATACTGAACTGGGGGAACCTGCTGCTGATTTTGTTTGTGGCACTTATCAACGGATTGATGACACTTTATACATATTTTAAGGATTACGAAGGTGATAAAGCCGCCGGAAAAAATACACTGATCGTGAAACTTGGCATTGAGCGCTCTCAAAAACTGGCACTGTTAGCGGCTTTTTTCCCTGTCGTTTCTTTTCTCATAATTTACTACGGATTTGAAGCCTGGGACTATAATCTCAACAGTATTGTCATTTTGCTTGGTATTTTGTCCACGGGTCTGCAGTTATGGACTGGTTACCTTTATTATCACGATCCGACCGGGTCACGCACTTACTTTTCACTTTCGGTAAATTTCCGCGCCTGTGCCTGCACCGAATCAGTCATCATCGCGATATTTAATCCGGCGATCGGAGTAGTGCTTTTTCTGCTGTCATTTTTCTTTATCGGTTTCCTTTTCAACTTCCACGAGAATGTAAAAGGGTGAGTGATGGCAGACTCAGCATTTAATCCGTATAAATTAAATCATCTTCTGCTGAGGAACAGGATAGTGCGCTCCGCCACATACGAAGGCGGATGTGATATTAATGGTTACCCGGGCCGCAGTTATGAGCGCATATACAAAACTCTTTCAGCAAATAATGCCGGCCTGATCATTACTGGATTCGCTTTCATTTCTCCTGAAGGGAGAGCGATGCAGAAAGGGCAGGCGGGGATGGATAGGGATGATAAGATAAAAGCATTCCAAAAAATAACGGATACAGTTCACAGTAATGGCGGGCATATCATAATGCAAATCGCGCACACAGGAAGGCAGACCAGGGAAGAAGTAACGGGATCCGTTCCCTATTCAAGTACGAAGCGCCGTTCCGTTTACTTCAGGCAAAGGACAAAGTTACTGGATGACGATAAAATTAAAACAATCATTCAGCAGTTTGTAAACGCCGCTGTTCGTGCGAAGGAAGCCGGCTTTGACGGGATACAACTTCACGCCGCGCACGGTTATCTGATACATCAGTTTCTTCTTCCCGAGACAAATAATCTCAGCGGAGAGTACGGAATCAATAAATCCATCGGTCTTGGAACTGCATTCCTCAATAAAATATATGACGGTATTAGAGAAAAGTGCGGTTCACGCTTTCTGGTGCTGATAAAGATAAGCGGAAATCACGACTTATCAGATGATTTTTATCCGGATAAATTCAGAAGCCTCATTCAATTTCTTGACCGCAAGGGATTCGACGCTATTGAAATAAGCTGCGGAACGATGGACTATGCTCTTAATATTTTCAGGGGTGAGCTGAATCTTGAAAGAGTGTTTGAACAAAATATGATCTTTAAGACTAAAAGTACCCTGAAAAGAAAAATCATAGGATACTACCTTGAAAAGTTTATCAGTTCGAAGTTCAGGGAATTTGTGCCAGTATACAACCTGTTTTTTGCTGACAGGGCAAAAGAGTTAACAAATATTCCCGTGATTTCGGTTGGGGGCTTCAGGAGTAAAAGTGAAATTGAAAAAGCCATATCCGGCAAATCAGCGGACCTGGTTGCTATGTCGAGGCCGTTTATTTGCGAGCCGGATATCATAAATAAAATGACGGCGGCAGCGGGCGATTACCGCTCGATATGCCGCAATTGCAACGATTGTGTTTTTATGTGTGATTCGGGCAGGGCAACTACCTGCTATTCAGTTAAACAGCCACAGGAGGTGACAAAATGAATAACGAAAGAGATATGCTGAGAGAACGGCTTGAATATGATGCCTCGGTTTTGCAGACTGTAGGGCATAATCCTTACTACCACCGGATCAATTCCGGGCAGAATGATCCGCTGTATGTGGATGGAAGAGAAGTGATCAATCTCGCGACTAATAATTATCTCGGACTTTCAAACGATGAAAGGATCAAAGAGGTATATATAGACGCTATCCGGAAATATGGAGTTTCGATGTGCGCCACACCGGTGGCAGGCGGTTACACAGAACTTTTCGAAAGGACTGAAGAAAAACTTTCACGCTTTATCGGAATTGAGAGTTCACTCCTTTATCCTTCCTGTTACCAGGCAAACAACGGAATCTTTTCTGCTGTTGCAAGAAAGGAGGACCTGGTGCTTTTTGACAGGTTCGCCCACTCATCCCTCATACAGGGGATAAGAAGCGTGGGATGCAGAGCGCTCCCCTTCAGCCATAACGATGTAAAATGCCTGGAAAATCTGCTGCGAAATAATACCGGGTATGATAAGGTTTTCGTGGTGACCGAATCAGTGTTTTCAACCGAAGGATGCATTGCGCCTTTCAGGGAAATTTATGATCTGTGCCTCAGGTTCGGAGCAATACCGGTTGTTGACGACTCGCACGGAATCGGTGTGATCGGACGCAGCGGAAAAGGAATACTCTCCTATGCGGGCATCGAAAACTATAATGGAATTTACACCACATCCCTTGGCAAAGCTCTGGCAAACAACTGCGGTGTAATCGGAGGAAGCAGGGAACTGATCAGTTTCTTAAGCTATTTCAGTTCTCATCTTGTTTACTCCACCGCGCTTCCTCCTTCAGTAATTGCGGGAATCTATAAAACACTTGAGATTATTGAAGAGGAATATGATATGCTGCGGGAAAAGGTTTACGGATACGCGAGGATGATGAAAGAAGCACTGGCTCACGACGGGTTCAGGCTTGCGTGCGGCGAGGCTCCGATCACTTCGATTATTGCAGGGGATACTGAGCATACAATCAGGTTCGCGAAAAGCCTTTATGATAACGCAGTGTTATCTACTCCCTTTGTTTATCCGTCAGTAAGGAAAAACGAAGGGAAGATCAGGCTGATCGCAGGCGCTAACCTGAAGGCAGAATCTATTGAACGCGTTATCAGGCTTTTTGGAAAAATCAGCATAAATTAGAAATGCGCACCCTGCTTATTGTAAATCCCTATTCACGAAACGGAAGGTCGGGAAAACTTACCCGGAGAGCGATGAATTACCTGACATCCAAAGGCTGCTCTTTTGATTATGCTGAGGTTAAAGAGTTTGATGATGCATATAAATTATCTGTAAAAGCTAACAGGGAAGGTATAGAGAACATTATTGCTGTCGGTGGCGACGGTACGATAAACAAGGTGCTGAACGGATTTTATGATGAGCAGGGCAGGAGGGTTTCCGGTTCGCGTTTCGGAGTGATACATACGGGGACGAGCCCGGATTTTTGTAAAAGTTATGGTATTCCATTAGGCATAGAAGAAGCAGCGGCCGCGGTTATCAGTGAAAGCAGGAGGGAAATTCCCATCGGAAAGATTGAACTGAAATCCTCACCGGGTGATAGCAGCGCGGGAAATACCTCTGTCAGGTACTTCGCGTGCTGCGCGAATATCGGCCTGGGCGCGAAACTTGCGCGCGCGGCGGGAGGCGGCATAAGGAAATATCTGGGTGATGCTTTTGGGACATTTGTTTCATTAGCCGGGATCCTGGCAACTTACAGAGGCACGGGATATGAGGTTAATACAGAAAATGGAAACACAACCCCGGAAAAAGTATTTAATATTTCGGTTGGCATTACAAATTATATCGCTTCGGGATTGAAAGTTTACCGCGACCCGGCGATTGCTGATAATATGTTTTATATGATGACTGTCGCGGGGATTAATTTATCTAATGCCGGAGCGATGCTTAAGAAAGTTTACGCGGGGAAACCTTTTACGAATACGGCTTATCTTCACCTGGATTATACCGGATACGCGGAGATAACCACTGAATCCGCAAACGATGAAGTTGAATTTGACGGCGATCCCGCAGGGCACCTTCCCTGCCGGATAGAAATGGCTAAGGAAAAACTTACACTATTAACAGGAAGGAAGGGCAATGACGGCGCAGAATAAAAAAAGAATTATTGTTGCTTTCCTTTTGGCGGATGCGGCTTTGCTTATTCTCGGAATTATGAACTTTCGTCTCTTTAGGGATAAAGCCGGACTACCGGAGAAGTATGAGTCAGTAGTTGAAGATTTTTCTTTCAGGCAGGATGGAAGTTATTATCAGCAGAAGATCATTGAAATTGAAGGTAAGGGAGTGGAGAGCCGGGCGGCAATTGATTTTCTCCTGCTGAGTTACAGGTATAACGATACTGTAAAAATAAAGTCTGCAGACTCATCCGGGAATATCTCGTCTGAACGGATAGCGCTCCCGAGGAAGTATGGCGCGCTAGATTTGCAGATAATGGCGATGGTCGCGTTGTTCTATTTTATTACCGGGATATTCGTGCTGCTGAAGTACAGGAATACATCATTCGCGTATATAGTGCACTCACTGACAATTGCGGTCGGTGCAATGATTATTTTTGAATGGGGGAACGTAATCACGTATAACAGTGTGATTAATTTTATCAATTACTGGCTGTTTGAAATCAGTATTTACCTTGCCCCGACTTTCTTTCTGCATTTTAGTTTTGTATATCCCGTTAAGGCAAAAGAAAATCAGCTTGTTTTTCTTACTCCGTTCTATTACGCGACTTTAACGTTTATAACCATTTCAACCATACATCTTGTGAAAATATTCTTCCTTGGCGCTGACCCAGCGGGAATGTATTTCCTTACCTTCCATACCACCGTTTCGGATGTGTACCTTGCAATTGTTCTGATACTCACGATCGCAAAGCTTGAACACTCGGCGCTCACGCTAACACACGCGCACTATAAGAAGCAGGTATATTGGGTGTTGCTGGGAATAATGTTCGGCCCTCTGATCTATATGTTTCTGTTTCTTATACCAAGAATATTAATGGGATATGAACTCGTAAGTTCAGCGTTTATGCAGTTTACTGTAGTTATTGCGCCGGTTACATTGCTTATTTCGATTACGGGGAGAAGGCAGCATCATTAGTGTATGACGATTAGCGGCCTATAGCCGCGAATAAAATATTTTATTATGGAGTGAGCTTGTAATACTGTGTTAAATGAGATGAGCTTCTTAAAAAGTGATGAGTTAAAAGGACATTACAAAGGGCTTTGAGAAACCTATCAATATAGCCTGAATAATTTGCTGTGATGGACCACAGATTACGCGGATGCAACTGATGACCGCAGATTTGCAAAAGCAGGGGAGCGGGCTTGTCCCTCCCGACGGTGTTACTGAGGCGTATGATTGATTAACCTCCGGAATTGTTGTTATAACGTAAAAACCCCTTTTCGGTTTGGGCTATATTAGTAGGGCGAAGTATTAGTAATAATCATACAAAAGGTTTAAGTTTGATATCATATAACCTCACTTATTCATATCTTTCCGCTAAAACTTTCCGGGAATTAGCTGAAGGTTCATTACTCAGATGTCCCACCCACTTCACTTTTGCCATTTACTTAAAATGAAAAGCTTCCCGTTAATTATGTCAAAAAGAATTTTTATACCGTATGAATTTCTATCGAAACCTTATGAACTCAGAATCCCATTATAATACATTAGTCCAAAATCTTCAATGTTCCCTCAGCCGTGCGAAGCAGGGCGGATCCTTTAGAAAATGAGTTATAAAGGTTTTTTGCCTGCAGAGTATCATAGACAGAGAACAGTTCGTGCTTCACGCCGCTGCTGTTTTTGGTAGCTATATAGAATAGAGTGTCTTTAAGTATTCCGAGATAATCTTTCATCTCACTTCGGTTCTCACCTTTGCCATTGTAAATGTATATATTCCTCTGTTTGTCCATCGTATTCATAAGCGAACTGCCGTGCTCAAAATCTTTATGGGCGGGGATTTTATAGAGATCGAAAATAGTCGGTACGATATCTGAATTGCTGACGGGGATTTTTGTGTTCCCGGATAACTGTTTTACTGAAAACCTCTTTTGAAGTTGCGCCGGAATATAAATCCACATCGGTATTTTGATCTTCCAGATATTATACTTTCCGTGATGCCCTCTCTCTTCGCTATACTCTCCGAGTGATTCCGAATGATCAGTGGTGAAAAAGATAATTGTCTTCTCAAGTTCATTTCTCTCTTCAAGCACTTTGAAAAGATCTTCAAGGTTCCGGTCGAAGTAACGGAGTGAATTAAGATAATCGCTCAGAAGAGAATTCTCAAGATCATATACCTTGCCCGAATCAGGTGAATAATGCGGATAGTGGGTATTGCTGTAGTGTAACAGTGAGAAAAACCTTTTTCCGGCGGGACGCGAGTCAAGATAACTGCTGAATCTTTCCGTAATGAGTGCATCATCGCCGCCCATATCAACAACTTTTTCATCGTCAAATTTTTCCCTGTAGATGTAAGTGTCGAGTGAAGGGGAATCGAAAAAGGCTTTGAAGTTAGGGTAGTCGTCGTAAGACCAGGATGTTATATAGGAACTGCTTACATTTGTGTAGTGATGTGCCAGGTAATCATAGATGAGCGGCATACCGATAAGTTTATATTTCCCCTGAACCGGGTTAAGCCCCGCAATCGAAAAGGGTACTGAAACTGCGGTAACTGTGGAGTTGGTATATGCGTCAGAAAAGGAGTAAAAGTTATCCGGCTCTTTCAGCATTCTGGAGCTTATGCTGCTATCGGTGATATATTTCCCGCCGTACTCCATCATATAAAAAGGACTTACGCTTTCAGACATTATAAAAATCACATTGAAGTCAGCCTTCAAATTTTTCTGCTTTTCTCTGATGGCGAAAGTCCTGCCTCCGATCTGCACGATTTTCGCGTTGTTCAGGTAGTCGAAGTATCCGTGTTTTAAGGAGAAAAGAACATTCGTAAAGGGAAGAGAGCGGTTGTCTTTTAATCTGAGGTTATTATGGAGTATCAGAGTCAGTGTAACGAAGAAGAGAAACAGAATAACAGTAACTTTTTTCCCCGGCGCGACGATCAGGTCTTTATATTTAACAGCCGAATAGATCACACCCGCTGATAAAGCGAGTGCAATAAAAAGATACAGCGGATTCAACTGTGCCTTCACAATTGCGATGCTGTTTGCCGGTGAAGCAAAGATAAATGAAAATGTATTAATCCCGGGCAGAGTTCTGAAATAAGAGTAAAAGGCAAATGCAGAAGCTGAAACCACTATATAAAGCAGGGTCAGGATGGAAGGGAGATATTTGTTATACTTCAGCGCCTTGAAGATCAGGACAAAAATCAGAATCTCATAAATGACGGATACTCCATAGAAGAAATAATCATCATTTGAGAACTCTTTTAGAACGGCAGTACGGAACAATATATCAAATAATATGACAAAAACGGGTAGAAGATACGCCGCGTAAGCCCTGTAACTAATATTTTTAAGGATTGGAATCAGTGTAATCAATGAATATAAATAAATATAGCCGGTAATCGGGGAGTGCCCATCATTCCGGGTTGAAGTCTGATTTTCGACTTAATCAGTAATACGAAAATATTAAATCGGGAATGATTGGGCAAATAGTCATTGTTATTTTTAGTCTGCCGAAACCTTTTTTATTGAGGGCAATCAGGGGGTGATGAATATTATTATTATTATTATCTAAAAACGGGTAATTTGTGTGTGATTTTTAGGGTTTTTGCCGGAGAAATCTGTTTCGCTTACTTTGGTGGATACTTGTTTCGTATTACGCTGATCCGGCAGAGGCTCAATTACTTTTTCCCTTATTCTGAATATGATGCTAAAAGATAACATAACCATCGTTCTAACGGACTCGGGACTCGGAGGAATATCCGTCTGTGCCGGTATTGAATTAAAGCTGCGCGCCAACCCCTGCTACAAAGAAGTGAACCTGATCTTTTTCAATAGCCACGCTGAGAAAGGCTCGGGTTACAATTTAATGCCCTCTATGGAAAGAAAAGCAGAGGTGTTTGATTCCGCGCTTGAAGTGATGGAAAGAAAGTTTTCGCCGGATATAATACTGATTGCCTGCAACACTCTCTCCGTAGTTTACCCCTTAACTCAGTTCAGTAAAAAAACTCAAACGAAAGTGCTCGGAATAATCGACTTCGGCACGGAAATTATAAGTGCTGAACTTGCTCGGAAGCCAAAAGCAAAAGCTCTGATCCTTGGGACAAAGACTACGATTGGTTCCAATGTGCATATTGATGAACTTGTGAGTAAAGGTGTTGAGAGGGAGAGGCTGTACGGAAAAGCGATGCCGGATCTTGAAAGCGAAATACAATATTCGCCCCATAGCTCAAAGGTAAAGCAAATGATCAGAAATTACCTTGGAGAAGCATTTAAGGAAATTGATTACCGGGGAGAATTTATATTTACCGCCTTGTGCTGCACTCATTACGGATACAGCAGGGAAGTTTTTGAAATGTCACTAAGCGGATTAGCGGACGGGAAATATTTAATTCTTAATCCGAATGACAGTATGATTAATTCGGTTGTAAGTGATTGTGGTGAAAAAAACTATCAGGCCTCTCGCATAAAGGTTGAAGTTGTTTCGAGGGCAGTATTAGATGAGGAAGAGCGCAAGTCAATCAGTGATATAATCCGGGAGAATGCCCCGCTGACCGCTGATGCGCTTGTGAATTATATTAATGATAAAGATTTGTTCTATTTCAGAAAAGAGACTTAATTCTCAGCCCTTTCCCCGGCTTTTACAACCGGGAAAAGGGGAGAGAATTTTAATAAATAGGCTGATCTTACTTCAGGACAATCATCTTCCTGGTATCAATATTGCTTCCAAATTTCAACTGATAAAAATACACACCGCTTTCAAAGCTGTTTTTGTATTCTTTCGTACTGAAATCTACTTCATAGCTGCCGGCAGAACGGTATTCATTCACAAGTATCGCAACTTCACGCCCCATAATATCAAACACTTTTAAGGTGTTCCATCCGTCGGCGGAGGTTTGCCAGGCTATCTTTGTGGAAGGGTTAAAAGGATTAGGATAGTTCTGCTTCAGAATAAAGCCGTTCGGGGAGTTGAAGACTTCGTCTTTTATTCCCGTGGCAGTCGGGTGTTCAATGACCCAGACATAAGCGTCGTTTGACCAGAAACTGAAAACTGTATGATAATTTACAAAGACATATTCATTGCGCCCGTCTTTATCCATATCGTTTGCGGGATAGCCATAGAACAGACGCGGTACATCCGTAAAGCTTGTGATAGGTAAACCGCTGTAGGCGTAGATATCAAATAAAACAGAGTGCTCCCAGCTTGCGGAATCAGTTGGTGATCCGGCACCTTTGTACTCGAGATCGAAAATCTGTCCGTTAAGTTCTCCGCCGATCATAAGATTTTTTTTATTGTCTGCGTCAGGGTCAGCTACCCACATGCTTCTTAGTTTACCGGTACCGAGTCCGGGCACACCGTTGACCGGGAGGCGGTATAGTATCTTAACATCGGATGCCGTGATTGTACTGACGTCAGTTATATTACTGATTACAAAAACGACATTATCCGGCTCAGTAGCGGCAATGTACATCTCCTTAACTCCATCATTATTCACATCAGTTACCCTGACAGATTCGAGTGCTCCGTAATCCACACCAACAGACTGATAAATTGCTTTCAGTGAGTCAACGAGAGCGTACTGATCGGTTCCGGTATTTTCAATGATGTAAAGTGTGAAAAAATTCCAGACAAAGGCGTAAATTTCTTTTTTACCGTCACTATCAAGGTCTCCCGTTGTTACGTTATAAAGTGAACCGCCTGTCAGTCCGGAGAGATTGTATTCAACCACCCAGGAACCGAATCCGCCGAGTTCTCCGATTACGGAGGCAACGATAACCTCACCTGCTCTCCCACCCGAGCGGACGCCGATGACGAGCTCATTCGAAGGGTCATCATCCATATTTTCAATTGTCAGGCTGTATGGACGGCAGTCAACGTTATCAGGCCTATTCAGATTCCAGGTATTGGTGGGTTGCAGAGTGCCGGAGTCATAAAAGCCATATTTGTTTTCTCCCACAACGCCATTCCACTCGAATACCCAGAGTCTTGCCGGATTTGGATTGCTCGTATTGACTTGTGTTGGCATAGTTGTAACTATATCAACTTTCCCGTTATTATCTATGTCACCAACTGCTATGCCCGCGAACGAGTTTGCCGGCAGCGGATACTTAAAGTACCAGACAGTATCATAGGTATTATCAGCTCGTGCTTCATACATAAGAATATAGTTATCTCCAAGATCAGTATAGGCGCACAGGAATTCGCCCCAGCCGTCCTGATCGGTATCAAAGCCGGCTTTTACAATTGCCATTTCAGAGCCTGTCTGCGGCGCCTGAAACGGCATTTGATCCATTTTCCAAACAAGATTCCAGTTTGTTTGAGCTAAAAGATTTGCACTTAGAAGAAGAAAAAAAAGTAAGCTACGAACCATATTGCCTCCGAAATAATTCGTTTATAATAAAGATACCTTTCTTAATCCTGCAAAAGATAAAAAAGATAATTGTAATTAAGCGAATTTCGGAATAAATATTCTTTTGGAAAAGAAGTATTTTAATAAATATTGTCATTAAAGAACTATGATGAAGAGCCCTGCTCATTGAATGAAAGATATACTCAGGGAGCAGTATCTAAAATCAGGAATTTTTCACCGAAGCAGATTAGCATCTCAAATGATTGAACTTTAGTTACACCGGAATTTGCCTTTGATTTCTACAACTGATCCGGGCTTAGTTACTTAGATCCTGCCACTAGTACTCCAAATTGAAATAACAATAACAGGAGTGAAGACTTATAAATTCTTCACTCTTTTCAGTATTTATTAAATTTATTACCTGATCCCGCCGCCAGGCTCGTAATTAGCCGAGGGCCGTACCTCAAACGGTATAGCATTACTTCATTTGAAGATTTAGATCAACTAAAAAAGCAAAGCCCGTGGAAAACCTGACCCGGGCTTTGGTTAACATAAAAACTGACTCCGGAGCTTAATCCTTAAACGTACGCAGATTATACTCAATGTTTTTTAGAGTAAATCTTCCGTAAGCGAAGGTGCTGTCCCCGTAATGATAAACAGCTTCCCCGTAACCGGGCAATTTCATACCATTAATGTCAATATAGTTCCTTACCGGCGTTGACCATTTTTTCTTTTCAAGGGTACCATCTTCCTTAAGCTCGCTTCTGTCTTCAGAATAAAAGTTTGTAAGCCACCCTTCAGTGTTAAAAGTCATAAATGCTGAAACAGTGTATGGACCGTTTGTAAAAATTACTTTTACTTCCCGCGCACTTATCTCCTCCCATTTAAGTCTTTCATCGATTAAGTTCCCGGGCGCGAAGATACACCAGTCATTCAGCAAAGTTACTGTTTCAGTCTCGCTTAATTGTGCACCGGACTGGTCTACCACATTAAATAAGGAAGCCGCCCTTACAACAAAAGTCGCTTTCTTGTTCTTATAAACGTGCAATGCATCCACAGGTATCATCATTTTGCTTGCGCGCATATAGAAAAATCTTGCCGGTTCTCCGAAAAAATTATATTGCAAGGAAACAGACCTGAATGGTTCTGCTCCGGGATTCTGTAAAAGTTCGGTTTCAAATTCAATGTACATATTGTACGGACGGGGTTTCCCCACTGCGCCGCAGTTTTTTATATATTTCCGTACCGCTTCCGGAAGATTGATCAGATCTTCCTCGGTGATAATTTTAAGCGTGGATGTCTCCTGAGCGCGGAACTCGTTTTTCACTTCGGAAACGAATTCCTTTTGTTTTGATTTACAACCTACAAGCACCAGGATTGTAAGAGTCAAAAAAACTAATAATATTGTGATTTTCATACGTGTGTGATTTCTCCTGATTGATTATTGAATTAAAACTTCCATCCGATAAAAAACACCGGAGCCCGAAATACCGGATCGCTTCCCTCACCAAAATCAGCAGGTTTGTTCCCCTTGATTAAACCGAAGCCTACAAGGTATTGCAGATTCAAGTAGAATGGTGAGTCACCAAAGTAAAAAGTGTATCCCACCCGGAACTCATTCCAGAGATCGAAACCATTGTAATATTTCTTTTCTGTGGAGGAGTAAAATGAATTATACCCAGGCCACAACTGATATTCTGTATGGATATTTTTGGTTAAGTAATATTTGTATCCCGCGAAAAGTGTCCAAGAATGATTAACGCCGATATCTTTCTTCAAAGTATTCGGAGTAATGATAATGTCCATCCATTTGGGCTGTCGCTTTTCAGCGGGTTTTTGAGCCATATTCGCGTAGGAAATACCGATCATTCCTGCATTTTTCTCATCAAAATGATATAAGTATTGGACAGCATAAATATTAAACATTGGTGAAACAGGGCTTATCTCAAGTGAGTGACGGTTTATCTGTGCCGAAACTAAAAGGACAAATTGAGAAACAAATAAGACAAAGAATAAATATTTCATTATAAACCTCGGTTGAAATTATTGTTTATCGTGAATTTGCATTCGCTGCTCTCAGCGAGGGTTGTGTTTACGGATAATTTCGCGGATTGGGGCAGGGCGGAGCAGAGTGCCCGGAGAGGATTGATACAGCAAATCGTGCAAGGCTCCGGAGCGTCAATTGCAGAGCATATTTTAAATAATTTGCAGCTTGAGGATGAGACGATATATGCATCCGTTCCTTTTTCAACTTTCCAGTCACTGAAACCGAATATTCTCCTGTGTGATTGAAAAACATCCTGCGGATTACGAAGATTATGCTGGCGCACCCTCCCCGGAGCGGAGATTATATCCTCTGCTTGTTTTTGGATAGCTGTGATACTAAGAAGCCGGTGTTTATCAAGGAGGCTGAGTATCTCGCTGAGCAGCCCGGCGTAATAAAGCTGAAGTGTTTTTAATGTGTCTTTTTTCATAAATGCCTGTTTCAAAATTAGCGCTGGTTGCATAGCTTTGGAATAGTCATTTATCGCTATTTTTATTATGGATGCAGGATTCGAAAAAAAATTCGCCCGTTATTTGTCCGTGTTCGATATGCAGGAGTTTGACGAGGCGGTTCTGGATTATAAGCAACTGGAGAAGCACATCGGCTTTCTGAGTCAGCTTGCCGCCCTTGAAAACAGCTCGCTTGGCGTGGTTGATCTTCATAAAAGACGGTATGTTTATATGCAGTCAAAATACCTTCCTGTTCTGGGGCTGGAACTGGAGGAAGTATTAAAGCGCGGCCCTCGCGCCATTTTTGAAATTATGCATCCGGAAGATATAAACGGCGTCATTGATACACTTGTGCGAGGAAGTGAGTTTCTTCTATCATTACCGGCTGGGGAGAAGAAGGATTACAAAATTCTCTACGATTTCCGGTTAAGAGCTGGCACGGGGGAGTATGTGCGCTTTATTCAGCATATAGTCCCCCTGGAACTTGACAGCAAGGGGAACATCTGGCTGATGCTGATGGTAAATGATGCAGTGCCTCCAAGGGGAGAGGATACCTCGCCCCAGCGCAAGGTGATTAACATTAAGACAGGAAAACAGTACCTTTTCCTTGATGAAGAGACAGAATCCCGGTCTCATCTGACAAAAAGGGAGATTGAAATATTGGGATTACTATCTAAGGGTCTTGCCAGCAAACAGGTTGCGGATGAACTTTCCCTGAGTGTGAATACAGTCAATAACCACCGTCGTAATATCCTCGAAAAAACTAACGCGGGAAATACCGCTGAGGCGATCAGGTACGCGTTAAGTTTAGGATTGATATGAGAGTATAACCGGGGACTGCGTTCATTTTACTTTTTAAAGAACCATCTTAGATACAGAACCAAAACTGTAATACCACCTCACGCCTGATCCTGAAAGTACAAAGTCATTCGCCTCTGAGTCGAAAAGATGAATTCAGTTGAACGGATTCAACCGTTTGGGAGATAGTGGGAATAAAAATTTTTTCCAGTGATGGGAGCAATTCCGGCGAAATGAGATTGAAGTCTGTAGCCAAGTGCTGCCTGTGTTCCGATTGCGGCTGGGATTTTAGCCGTTTACTTGGGGAGCGATTGTATCTCGAGCTAATTTATAAGATACTCCGCTACGAAAAAAATCAATTTACGGCAAGGAACATAAAACAAAAAACCTGATCAAACGACCAGGTTTTCTTAGTAGCGGGGGCAGTCCCGACGAAGTGGGATTGAACCTACATTCCGAAAGCTTTCGGAATATGAGCCC
>JABWCL010000022.1 GCA_013360295.1 Ignavibacteriaceae bacterium
AGTTTCAATCCACGCACGCGTATAGCGTGCGACATGATATTGTAACACCAAAACCAAATTTATCAAAGTTTCAATCCACGCACGCGTATAGCGTGCGACAACAAAACTTTCATTCATACAGTCTATAAATCTTGTTTCAATCCACGCACGCGTATAGCGTGCGACACAACTTCAAAACCTGAAGCAATACAAAAATAAACGTTTCAATCCACGCACGCGTATAGCGTGCGACAAGAAAATTATTTGCATTCACCACATAATCACATTGTTTCAATCCACGCACGCGTATAGCGTGCGACATTATATAGTAAGAGCAAAAGTTAGAAAGATATGTTTCAATCCACGCACGCGTATAGCGTGCGACGTTATCCGCCGTGTATCCGTTGATAAAGTAATTCTGTTTCAATCCACGCACGCGTATAGCGTGCGACTGTAGTATTCCCAACCCATTTGGTTGTAAATACTTAATAATGCTTTTCCGCTAATCTGCCAATTAATTCGGCCATATCAGCGGAAAGAAGTAAAAAACTTCGTTTTAAACGATTTTTCCCACCGCTAAGCCACCATTGTTTTTATGTTTGCTTCGGTTAGCGGCATAAAAAGTCAAAGTATAAGCGTATCGTCAGCCTTTAAGTTTTTACTGACGCCATAATGTTCGTGCCGCCTTTTCCAATTGGCGCCGAGGTAATAAAATCTAAGGCTGTCTTCCTCCGGATTATAAATTGAGAGCAGCTGATGTTTCAGGAATTCCCATTGAGCGGGATCTACCATACATTCAAAGACCGAATACTGCGCCCTGATCCCGAAATTGAGGCAGGTCTCCGCCACCTTTTTCAGCCTTTTGCGCCCGGTCAGAGTCTTGGTAGATACATCATAACTGACCACGACCATCATATAAACCTCTTTTCAAAAAAAATTATTTTAAATAAAAGGGAGGATATTCATCTATATCGCCTCTTATGTATCTTGCTAAAAGTTGCGCCTGTATATGGGGCAGCAAGCCTATCGTCATTTTTTCTCCCAGAAATGGATGTATGATTTCCTCCTGCTTCCTCTTTTGGTAAGCGGTCAGCAGTTCTTTTCTTGCCTTATCCGACATCCGAACTTCGCCAGATTCTCTTATTTCAAAATCATCCTTTGTCACTTGTTTAAGGTTTATCAGGTTCAGCATAATCCTGTCCCCCAGGTATGCGCGGAACTCTTCCATCATATCAAGCGCGAGGCTGGGGCGCCCGGGCCTGATGCGGTGCAGAAACCCTACCTGCGGATCAAGTCCGACAGTTTCCAGTGAAGACCGGACATCGTTCGCCAGTATAGTATATAAAAATGAAAGCATCGCGTTCGCCGGATCCAGCGGGGGGCGCCGGCTGCGTCCGGTAAAACGGAAATCATTTTCCTGTTCAACGATCAGTTCGGGCAATACTCCGAAATATTCCGAAGCGCACTCCCCTTCATACCCGCGAAGTTCATCTAAAGATTCTGCCGCCCGTATGTTTCTAAGCCTCCCGCCAAGAAGTTCAACCGCCGAACCGGTTTCGTCAGAATATTTATCAGGGTGGTTTCTCTGATGCCTTTGCAGCATATACCTGTAATTTGAAACTTTTGCGGCTACAATATTTTTTGCAATCTTCAGAGATTCAGGCTCGCTGTCAGAGAGGCTGTACTGTGTCTTCCGGAGCAGCACGTTCCCTTTCTGCGCGCCATATACACGCGCAAGAAACCTTCCCGTTTCAGTAAGGTAGCTGATCCCCACATTCTTTTCGGCGCAAAATGCCATTATTTGCGGGCTTAATGGTTTGAAGCCAAAGCACACGATGTTTTCAATTGTATGCACCGGTGCCTGAAGCGCTTTTTTTGTTTCCCCGTCGGCATTCCGCAATTCAACCACAAAGGTCTCGTGTTCTTTCCGGACGTATGCATCGTCGGAAGTTATGTAAAGCGTATTAAGATGGCGTTTCATACCGTAAATAAATCGTTAATGTAAGAATTAAGTTTGGCCCTGTCCATTGATTTCGGCTGGCAGATATCCATTAAGGAACAGTTTCTGCACTTCGCGGAGTATGCGGCGCGGGGCGCTTTTTTTGAAGTTACTATTTCCCTTACCCCGTCAATTACTTTAACCGTTTGTTCTCGCAATATTTCCGATAATTCAACTGAAACCCGCCGCCGGATCTTTCCGTAGAAAAAAGCGCCGTTCATTACCCGAATACTGAGCATTTCTTCAAGGCAAAGCGCCTGAGCGCATAGCTGTACTTCATCGCTGATATCGCCTTTAGGTTCGCCAGCCTTGTATTCTACGGGAATTACTTCAGAAGTATCTTTTGATTTCCGGAATTCCACAACATCGCACCTGCCCGTTAAGCCAAACTCGTAAGAATGAATCCTCAATCCCCTGACGGTCTTAACATCGCCGCGGGTTTCGAAGGTGTCAGTATCAACTTTTTCGTGCAGTATCTCACCCCTCGCGGTGAAAAGGTTATCCTGCCAGGCATCTTCAACGTGAATAAGCCCGCATTGACGGGGGCAATAAATATAGTGCTGCAGGGCACTGATCATAATAAAGTCGTCTTCACAGTACACAGTTATTCTCCGCTTTTATCACGCAGCCTTTTCTTTTTTTCCGCAATGGCATTAAAATTTTGGTTTGTTACAACCTTTTTGCCGGATTTGGCCTCAAGGTCTTTTCTTGCTTTCCCCGCTACAGAGCCTCCTTCAACCGCGGCTTTTTTATTTTCCGGGAAACCTTGTGCATTTTTATTCCTGGCGATTTCGGTGGTGGCGGCCTCGCCCAGCATCGTAAAGATCAGCTCAAGATCGGTCATATGATCCCTAAGGTTCTCTTTAGGTTTGGAGAGCCCTTTGAAGTTTTTATATTCAGCGGGAGTTAATCCGAATGTTGCTTTGCTGATTTCGGAGGTAAGGATTGCATATTCCAGGCCTTCCTTAACTCCGCGGTTTTTCCACTCGTTAGTAAGTTCATCGCGGACTGCAATGCCCCTTACTCTTTTTTCAATCCACTCGTCGCTGTAACCCTTGGCCTTGTATAGTTCCCGCATTCTTTTCTGGGCAAGCTCGGGATTTTCAATTTCCTCCAGGCGTTCATAGCCGACTTTAGCCAGCCAAAGTTTCAGCGGTTCAACTTTTGGGGAAGGGACAGACTGAATTAACCTTAACAATTGTCCGGCATCGGCAACATCGGTAAGCCGCATTTTTCCATCGGCGGCAGGTAATTTCAAAGCGTTACAATTTGTAACGGTTTCATTTCCCTCCGCTTTTAACCGCTTTTTCAGGACGCGCCAATAAACCTGCGGATTGGGGCTGTCTGTCAGAGCAGCGAGCACATCCACAACGGCAAAATACCACTTTTGTTCTGCATCGTTCCATTGGGAGCGGATTTGTTTTTGTTCAAATAATTTTATGTTTGGCACTTTGTTTCCTATTCTTAATGCAATTCAATTATTTTAAAGATATCGCTAAAAGTTTTTCCGTCAAGATGAATTTCGTAGTCGGAGTAATTGCGGGCAGGAACCCCTTCTCCGGTTATCTTCTTATGAGTAACCCTTGAAAAAAGTTCGTGCGCCATCCCGTTTCCTAACGCGGAACTGTGTTTGAAGACTATCAGTTTGCGCAAATTCATTTCACCTCTTGCGGCGGATCTGTCGTGTTCAAACATATTTTGCATCGCTTCAAAGAACAGATTTAAATCCTCGTCGCTGAATCCGGTTTGTTCAGCGAGATGCGCTGAAATGAATCCGTGACCTCTGTACAAACCGTAAGGAACGGTGTATTTGCGGCCCATCGTTCTGTTGTCTCCGCTTTGTTTTTCAGCTTCAGCCTCTGTTGTTACCGCCATACGTGTAATGCTGTGTTCAAGCGCAACAATCGGGTCCACTGAACGTGCAAAAGTGATTTGAATTGGACCTCGTACTTGACCAGCATTTTTCCCGGTGGACATAACTGCGCCAAAGGCCCGAATATCATAGTAATTTTTACACATAACCATTCTAGCGGCTTCTGTTTTCTCCCCTTTTTCTTTCTTCTTAACTTCAGTATCCTCGTGAGCATTGTCAATTAGATTATTTAATATCGCCTTTTCCTTAATAAAGATATCGAATGGTGGTTTGCCCGATTTTATTATTGAAATATAATTTCTGACTTTTCTCTTTATACAAACATCAGTAACCAACCCGTTGCCAGTTTCCGCATCAATCCGAGGTAAATTACCTGCATCCGGGTCGCCGTTTGGATTACCGTCTTTTACATCGAAGTAAAAAACAAAGTCATAACGATTTTTAATTGTTTCCATTTTTAAATTCTCCTATATGTATTATTGGTTATTTGTTTCTGTTTCGTTTTTTGATTTATCGTTTTTTGGGGTAAAGAAATCCTGCCTTTGATGGTAATAGCCGATGGCAAAATATGCCTGTTCATTCAAAGATAAATTAGAGGGGAATAAATTGATTCCTTCTATTATTTCTCCGATCAGCTTTTCAAAAAACACTTTCTTTCCTTCGCTCAGTTTTTTGATATGTGCGTTTTTCAGGCTCAAGAGCCGGGGAAAGACTGTAACCGGCGTGCTTGATGCCGCACTGTAGAATCTATCCCGGATAGTTGCATTTATGCCGGGACTAGATTCTTCCTGAATTTTTTCCAGAACGGCAAATAGTCTTCCCGTTCTGTAAGATATGTTTGTGTTTTGAGGGTCTAAAGCCATAAGTAGCTCCTTTTGTTTATTATTAAATTTATTATAACGGTTAAAAAATGCTTTTATTATTGCGGCACGGGTACGGTTAACCGACCTTTCGGCCCTGATCCGAATCATACACTGATGAAGCAGTGCGCGCGGGTAGGGTGTACCGTCTACTATACTCTCAATAACTGCACCGGCGAGGTTGGGAGGGACATTATCCATTTTGTAACCGAGCGCGGTTGAAGAAAGTATTTGGTATAAACTCAGATATTTTTTCTCATTTGGGCCGTGGATAATCTCGAAATCCTCGAAATGTGCTTTAATGTTTTTTCCAAAATCTTCCACTGAGGGGGACCTCCAAAAACGGACAGAGATCCGGGCCGAATTTGGGGCAAGACCGAGCAAATAAAAATGGTTAGAATGCTCGGAAGATAATTGTCCGGTATGAATGGATTCAATGAGTTTTAAAATTTTCTCAGATCCGGCATCGGGATTATCATCCTGTGTTTTCTGGGCGGCTACAACCCAAGAGAAAATTTCCTCTGGGTTAACCGAGGTACTCCTATTTTCACTCCAAAATACAATAGTAGTGTCTGCAATAGTAACTTTATTTTTCGAATCTTTTCCCAACAAACTGTTAAGCGCGGTCGTATAACCGAAGGCAGCTTTCTCAGAAATCGGGGCATTAAAATTTTGTGTGCGTCCGTATGAATTAAAGGCAGCAAGATTAAAAGAAACGAGGGCGCCCCCCTGAGTATTACCTCCTCTAACACCTTTTATGTTTGGGTGTAACCGGCTGATTGAAGAATTTGCTTCGCCGGTAATAAGACAAACCCCGGAAGGATTATCTGACTTAATTCTATTTATTTTTGTACGAACATCATCGCATATACAACTATGGGCATACTCATCAATCTTGAATACAATAAACGGATTTTCATCAAGCATTATTTTCCATAAATCGTTATATGAAGATTTTTCGATTTGATCAACGGGATCATCCTGAAGAAAGATCATTAAACTTTTTACAGACGGACTTTCATTAATATTAATCTCTGCTTTAATCTTCTCCAAAAAGAGCCCGAATCTTTCCTCCACATCGGTTCTATTCCGCGGATTTGCCCCCAGCGCGTATTCGATATTATCCCATAGGAGATTAGCGGATTTTCCAACTGTTCTTTTAACAGATTGGGGCACTAAAAATTTTTTTGAACGCATCTTTTTACCCTCTCCCTCTTTAGTGTCCTCAATGGCAACAAATTTGCCAAGCATATTTATCACTATCCGGTAAGGTATCTCCTTCCATTCCCATCCCTCTGGAGCTATTGAGTTGTTATCGGCAGCGGCTTTTCGGTTGTAATAATCGTTCAACGCCTGTAAAATCATTTTCTTATCTCCTGACTGGTATGGTGAGGAATATGAACCACTCCATTTTCGATTTTAGCCTGGAAAAACATTGGTTTTGGATCGTTGGGGTCTGTGAAGTCCAGATCATATAGCATAAACCCGAGTTCTTTTGATTCATCTATTGGTGCCGACTTATCCGTATCAGGGTCTTTTACAAATCTGAAACTGCAGGAAAACTCCCGGTTTCCAAGATACGGCTGATTGAAACACTGTCCTTTAGTTGCTCGCCTTTCAAAAATGGAAAGATATTTCCCCGGATTTTCGTCCTTCCGGAAAGCATCTTTCTGTTCCTCCCAATCTTTAATATCCTGTAAAAGCAACTCGCGTTCTTCAGGATCCCACAAATAATCAGGAACAGTCCTGTGTCTATTGTTCAATCGTTCTGCAATCGGTATAAATTCCAAAACCGCATAGAACCGGTACTTAACATCACGCAAGAAATAACCTGCTCGCTGCTGCCGGGCGTCTTCGATAATTATTCCGGTTGAGCGCTCAGACGCAACTGCCCCAACTTCATTTCGCCTTACTGATATCCATTTGATCGGATTCAGAATTTCAATTTTTACGGGGTGCCAGCGTATCGCGGGTTTCCAGAAAATTGCTTCGAAAACTGCCCTGACCGCAGAGGGCGTGGGGACATCATAACTGACTCTCTCAACTTTCATCTCAGGCCGTGTGAAGCAGGCATAATCTCCCCACACTTCCAGGCAAAATGGTTTATGCTTAAGATTATTCATAAATTGTTCCTTATTGTTTTGAGGTAATTCCTTTTAATGTTTAATTATTAGGTGATCAGGGTTAAATAACAAAATCTCCTTCTATCCAATCTGATTCATTTGCGAGCAGCCCTATGCCGGGCCTGTAAAGGTTCTCGTCTGCCTGTACCCATAAGCCGTTAATATCTTCAACGTATCCCGCTTTTTTTATCTCATTAAAAATATAGACGGGTACGTTTACAATATATCTCTGCAGTTTTCTGATTAAACCTTTTGTTCCGCCGGCATACTTTAGTTCCCCTATAAATGGCAGGCTGCTTTTTCCTGATTTTGAGCTAGTGTACCGCACGATAATGCTGATTTGCCTTTTTGAATCTATCATTTCGAATTTTTCAGCAAGAGCTCTGAAACTAAACTCGAAATTTCCGGCATCTCTAACCATCATATCATAAAATTGAGCGTCGTCGAAAGAATTTAGATTTGCATAGAGAATGGTGAAATATTCGGAAAGTAATCCCGGTGTAATTTCGTATTCATTATGCTTTCTTAAAATTGCCTTACAGGCATCCTCACATTTTCTGAGGAAACCCGGAGGAGAATTTTTTGGGGGAACAAAGATCAAAACATTACCGCCTTCAGGTAATTTATTTTCCCGGTTACAGCGTCCGGAAGCCTGAACAATTGAATCAAGGCCCGTCATCGCACGATAAACAACCGGGAAATCAATGTCAACTCCCGCCTCAACAAGCTGAGTGCTAATAACGCGGACGGGTTCGCCATTCTTTAGCCGGACTTTTATTTCAGAAATTATTTCGCTTATCTCCTCGCCGCACATAAACCGCGAAAGATGTATTGTTCCTTCAGGCATTAGTTTGTGTAATGCGCGGCAGTCGTTTCTGGTATTAACAATGCATAATGCTTGTTCGTGGGCGCCAATTTGTTTTGCTAAAGCCTCCCAGCTCGATGGATTAATGTAGTTTTCGGGGAAGTGATACTCAACTCTTTTGAAATCTAAAGCAAGTTTATCCGGATTTTCTATTATTTCTCGCACATTTTCTAAACCATTAATAATGGTTGGAGCCGATCCCAGAGAACCAATCAATGCAGGTTGTGTGGCTGACATCAACAAAACAGTAACACCGAAATATTTTACAAGACCTTCCAGTACACTCAATATTGGCCTGAAATATCCTGTTGGTAACATCTGGGCCTCGTCGAGAATGATAACGCTGTTGCAAATGTTATGAAGTTTCCGGCACACGGAAGTTCTATTTCCGAAGATTGACTCAAACAATTGAACATTTGTTGTGACAATAATAGGGGCATCCCAGTTTTCGCAGGCAGTTCTGTTGTTGGCTGTTTCTGTTTCGGGGTCCAGGTTGCTGTGATGTTCAACAACCTGATCCTCGCCGAACAAATAATTACCCTCCGCTAATCTTTTTGCAATTTCCTCATCAGTGTCAGCTCCGTATTTATAAACCTTAGCGGTCTGTTCAATTATGCTAGTGTAAGGGATAGCTACTATTATGCGTTTCTTTTTGTGTTTTATGGCGTGTTCTAAAGCAAAAGCCATTGAAGAAAGGGTCTTTCCGCCACCGGTTGGAACAGTCAAAGAGAAGAAACCGGGTTCTAATTCGGCTTTTTTCCTGCAAATGTCAAGTATCTCTTTTCTTTTCAGATTTAATTGATTGTCCCCTGGTTTGGTCTCAATGAAATTATCAAATCTTTGCTTCAGTGTGTCAAGCGGAAGATATCTGCCGCGCTCTTTTTCATCCATATAGCTTTCGGTGTCAATAAAATCCGCGTCAACCAGAGAAGAAAAGAGCATTCTAACCCATAGATGAAACTGTTCTAAATCAGGAGGATTTTCTTTTGCAACCGCGGGAGGGGCAGATGGATTTTCGCAATCAAGGAATTCTTGAGCCTCATCTATTGGTTTAATCTTATCTAAATCATTTTTAATAAGGTTACAATCGTTATCAAATATCCTATTATAGAGTTGTGGCGTCCAATCAGGCAAGCCGGAATGATGTCCTGCAATTACATAAGCGGTTAGTTTTGCGGCGGGGGAATTTTTAAATTTCTCGAATAAATGAATAGCTCCGGCAGAGCTGTGATTTGGCCGCGACCTATAATTTTCGATGTGTGCGTCTTCATCATAGTATCCCGCCTTTTTTCTTAAATAGCTTTGCCAGTCAGGATGATACTTCCCAAGATCGTGCAGCAAACCCACAAGCCTGCCCCAGTCGCCGTTTCCAAATTCAGCGGCAAACTTAGCGGCTCTTTCGGCTGTTTCTTCTAAATGAAGTTTTAACGGGTGCGGTTCAGCCCAGGTTCCGTCTCTCCGTTTTTTTACGTGCGCCAGATTCATTGCGCTGCCCTTTGTCTATGGTTTATGAGATTAGTTGCTTGTTATCATCTCGAACACCGGAAAAGAACTTTAGAACAATATTAAATTAATGTTTTTTCCTGAAATAAAAACTAATATTATTTATGAGTTTAGGCCTATTCCCGCCCCACTATCAGCCTCACATCTTCGGTTCCCAGTCTTGTTTTCAGCCACGCGTTTAGTTTCGCGGTTGCGTCGGGGGAGAGCGGCTGTTTTGTTTTTATGCTTACAAGAGTATAGCCAATATCAGAGGAATCTTTATTTTCCGTGATCTGGTTGACCGCTGAAGCCGTTATCTGCGGATACTGTATCCTGAGTTCTCGGTAAATCTGCCGGGATAGTTCTTTCTGGCTGGCGATACTGTCCAGCCGCGACTGAAGTGTTGCGAGGCTCTTATCCTTTTCTTCCAGTGTTTTCGTGAGTTGGGCCAATCTCGTGGCTTCCGTGGTTGTACTTAAAAATGATATCCCCTGCTTGATTGAAAGGCTGGCACCTGAAAGTCCGAATAGGTGAAGCTTATCTTTCATTTCCAATATTTTCAGCGAATCAATATCCTTTCCGCCGTAAACCATTGTAATGCTTTTAACCTGCGGGTCAATAACTTTGTTGAGCAGATAATTCCCTTCAAAGGAAGAATGAGCCTCGACAAATAGGTTAGCATTGCGGGTGAACCTGTTCTGCTGGATCATAAGATAACCGAAGTAAACACTCGGTATAAGAGTGAGGAGTGAAACCGCCATTATGACCCGCTGTGACCGCCTGTCAGCCTTGGGGTCTGCGAGGTGCCGGACCGGAAACTTAAGAAGCTTAACAGTCATAAAAGTTGCAAGGGCAATAAATACCGTGTTTATAGTAAAGAGGTAGAACGCGCCAAAGAAGAAATTAAAATTCAGCGTGGCAAGCCCGAATCCCGCGGTACAGAGCGGTGGCATAAGCGCGGTGGCTATAGCGACACCCGGTATTACGTTTCCTTTTTGCCTGCTGGAGTTGGCGACCATTCCAGCCAGCCCTCCGAATAACGCGATCAGTACGTCATATATCGTGGGGAAAGTCCGGGCAAGAAGTTCTGAGTATGCGTCATTAAGGGGTGTTAAGAGAAAATAAACAAACGAAGTAAACAGCCCCACTAAAACGGCAAAACTGAAATTCCGTATTGCCTTTTTAACAAGGGCGAGATCGTTAATGCCAAAACCCAATCCGATTCCCATAATAGGGCCCATCAGCGGGGAAATAAGCATCGCGCCGATAATGACGGCAGTTGAGTTCACGTTGAGGCCGAGCGAAGCAATAAATATTGCGAATACAAGAATGATAAGGTTTGTCCCCCGGAAAACAGAATCCTTGCTTATTCTTTCCACAACAAGGTCATATTCCTCTTTTTCATCCATTAGCCTGAAGTGGCTTAAAAACTTTTCAACCATAAACTTACTTTCCTTTCGCTGATGTTTATTCATCGGAAAATCGTGCCGGGAGCGGAGCACCCGACCGCCTTATTTGTTCAAGGCAAAGATAAAAAAATAATTTAACTATCCCCCCCACAACCGCGGTACAGAAAAGCCGGAGGTATAACACCCCCGGCTTTAGAATAGAATCAATCCGCGTGAAATATCTGCGGAAAAAGCGATACGCCTACATTCGGTAGTTCAGTCCCAGACTGGCGGAGTAACTTCTTGGTGTTCCCGCTTCATAGAATCTTTTTGAAGTTGAATTAATATTAATGAATCCGACGTGCTTAACATCCGTAAGGTTCTGTACACCTCCTGAAAACACGATGTTCAGCGGGCCGATGTCATAATTCAGCCCAAGTGTCAGGTTCAGCATATTATAGGAAGCTGCTTTTTCGGTGTTACCGTCATCCGTGTACATCGCGTCAACATAGCTGTAGCGAAGCTTGCTGTATGCCGCCAGATCGCGTGTGATTGCGAGATCGTAATTTAACGCGAAGGAGAAATTATGTTTTGGTATTGATGGCGCCGTATTTCCCGAAAAATCCTTTTTTGTCTCCGAAACATTTCCTGAGCCGTCAAGAACAATGGCCAGCGAGTTATATGAGTCATATGTGAAATCGGAATAAGTATAATTAAGCACAAAGCTGAACCCGTATTCGGTTAGGAAATTACCGCCGGCTTCAAGGCCGTTCCTGACAGTCTTCGCAGCGTTCCGGTAGTAGACACTGCCAAATACTTCGAACGGCACTATTTCGTCGGTTATCGTACTCTGAAAGAAAGTAACTTCAAACATAGAGTTTTTAATTACAGGAAATCCGGGCGATAAAATATTTCCTTTCACTCCGAGTTCATAGTTCAGTGACTTCTGCGGTTTAAGGTCGGGGTTCAGCAATACTCCGGGCGTGCTGCTTGTGGGGAAGTTATCCATCTCGTTTCCCGCGGGCGAGTCGAAACTGTATCCCGCGGAACCATAAACGGCAAGGCTGGGAAGTATTTTATAGTTTAGCGCCGCTTTGGGAGTGAAAGCGCGGAAGTCCCTTCTCATACTCCTGATGGCGAGATCCTGGTCTTTCTGGTCGAAGATAACGTTGTCATATCGTCCGGAAACCAGCAGATACATTTTTTTATCATACAGCTCCAGCGAGTTTTGTATGTAGTACCCGGCATTGCTGATGACTTCATCAACCAGGAAAAGCACGCCGTCGGCTTTCTGTCCGGCAATATTCCCGTACTCTTCCACGGGTCCCGCCTGGTAGAAAACATCCCCGCCGAGAGAGAACTCGTTATCGCGCCCGGCAAAGGTGGTTTTATTAATGTATCTTGCGGTCGCCCCAAGCCCGTACCGGTTCATTATCCTGAAGGTTTTCTGCGCCCTTTCGAAGTATTTAATCGTGCCGTAAGTTGTAACTTCAAATTCGTTTTGTTTCGCTTCATCCAGAAATCCTTCAAAGCGGATGCCGATCCTTCCCTTTTTACTGACGCGCCTGTAATCATAATCAGTTTCATTTTTAGCGGCCTGGTTCGGGTCAGCGGCAAACTCTGCGGCTTTTAATGAACCGGGAAGCCGGATCAGCCCGTCCGCGAAGTAACCGAGCAACTGAAGATTAAGGTTCTCGGAAGGTTTTGTTTCAAAGACCGTATTGAAGATGTGCCAGTAATCTTCACTGTGCTGCCTGAAACCTTTGTAATTGTGATACGTATAGGTTGTCATCAATTTAAAGTTTTCGCCGAGAGAAAGGCTCTTAAATCCGTTCCGCCTGTAACCAAACGAACCGAACTCATTGAATACCTGGAATGAAGGGCTCCTGAAGTCAATTTCGTTAATGAAGTTAATTACTCCGCCGGGCGCGTTTGTATATAGCGAAGATGAGTTCCCCTTTACTATTTCAATTGAACCGACCGAGTTGAAGTCAATGGCTTCAATCCTTGTCTGCCCGTCCGGTTCCGATTCGGGAATCCCGTCAAGCAGAATCCGTACTCCGCGGATACCGGTATTCGACCTGCTGCCGAATCCGCGAATCGAAATTCTCGCATCGTGATTTCCGTACCTGCTCTGGAAAAATATCCCCGGGACATCCTGAATGACATTATTAACCGCGGATTTCGGAAGATACTTATAGGTCGCCTTGTCAATGCGGGCAACCGGGTAGGGGATATCAATAATCTTTTTTGCGACCCTTGTTCCGGTTACGATTATGTCATCTGTCTGATAATAGAGCGTATCAGGCATTGGATCGTTCGCTTGCGCGAAGGCAAGCGAGGAATATAATAAGAAGATCAGAAAAACATTTTTCATAAAAATATCTTTGTTAAATAAAAATAATTATATAATTGCGCCGGTGAAAATCACTTCGATAACAATCCGGCCGTGATTTCAACGGCATAAACTAATATTCAGGAAATAACTCAGATAACAGTTGTTGCTAAAGTTAAATTCCGTTTTTAAGTTAAGCCTTCTCCCCGCTTCAGGAGATAAGGCAAAATGAATTAATTCCAGCCCAGCGCAACCGATAGCGTAAAATGACGGGGCATACCGGGCTCTAAGTAAACCGGTACTTTCGCGCCTCCCTCAGTTATGAGATCGGGATTAATAAACGCGGAAGCGGCATATTTCGCGTTTGTGATATTATTAACCGAGAGAAAACCGCGTACAGTCAGGCCGTCGTAGATCTGGTAAGGCCGACCAAAGCCTATTGAGGCATTGAATGTTGTATATGAAGGGACGGAATATTTATTCGCGTCATCCGCGAAGTACTCACCCATTCCGTTCATTGACATACTTATATAAGCTCCGCTCAGAAACTCAGGCGAATACTTTACCCCGGCGTTATAGAACAGGTCGGGAATCCCCGCAACTTTATTATCGGTGTAGGTTGCAATTTTACCCGGATTGTTAAAATGCACGGAATCAATTGTATATTCAACGTATCTGTTGCTGCTGTAAGTCAGGGCGCTGTTGAACGATAAACCGTGAACAAGCTGCGCATCGAGTCCGAGTTCAAGCCCAATACGGTCGGTTTTGCCGGCGGTGAAGTAGAACCTGCCGCCGCTGTAAGGGATAATGTCGTTTGCTATTCTGATAAAATAGAGAGCGGCATCATAAGTCAGGGTTCTGATTAAGCTGCCGACGCTGAACCCAATGACCTGTTTTGTTCCCAGTTCATATGTTGAAGAAGTAATTGGTTCAAGCAAAGGATTTATGCCGTATACGGTATCATATCCGAGTGAAGGCGCGGGATCTGTTTCATTACCCGCTGGAACTTCCACGCCGCCTCCGATATTTAAGTAGAGACTATGAAATTTTGAGAAACGGAAGGTGATACCTGCTTTAGGCGTAAACTTCGTGAACTCCTTCTCCTGCGCTCCCAGCGCCGTCTGACGCGCGACATCGCCGCGGTTGCTATTGGCAAATTCCTCAGAATAATAAGTTACCTTATCATAGCGCCCGCCGGCGATAATGCTCAGGTTATCACCAAGAACGATTTCCTCCTGGAAGAAAGCGCCGAACGTATTCGCTCCCTCGCGTTTATTCGTTCTCAGCGAATCGCCGCGTTGATTTTCCGGAGAGAGGTTGTAGAAGAGAATAGCGCCATCCTGGTAAGCCTCATCAATACCGGCAATAAACCTGCTTTCCACATTACCGGAGAACTCTGTCTGGTTCATCCACAAAAGGTTTCCGCCGATATGATACCTGGTAAAATCACGGAACGTTCCCCGTTCGGATCTTTGCAGGTATTTCGGATTAGCAAATACCATTCCCGAAAGTGAATTGCCTTTATCGAGTTTCATATCAAGTGTAAGCCCGATCCTTCCGAGCCGGTTGAATCTTCTCTCGTCGCGGGCGGCGTAGGTTGTATTTGACATCTGAGAGTTTGCGTCAAATTGTTTTTGAGTCAGCGGCCCGGAAATGTGAAAAGAACTCGAAGCCGCACTGGCATAAGCGCCGAACTTTGAATTTTCTGAAAGTTCAGATTCGAATGCAAGATTAAACAGGCTTCTGTAGCCGGATGAACGATCCCTCCATCCCTCGTTATTAACATTAGAAAAGGAGAGGAACACCTTTCCGGAACCGAAGTTTTTACCTGCCTGAACAAGAGCTTTATTGAATCCGTAAGAACCGTAAGTCATAGTTGCGCCCGCGTAGTTTCCAACGAAGACCGGCATAGTGGTAATGTTGATTACGCCACCGGCCGCGTTGCCCCAAAGCGCGGAAGAATTAGAGCGGATGATCTCAATGTTCGTTGCCATTGATAAATCAATCTGGTCAAACGAAGTTCTGCCATCCGGTTCTGTTTCCGGGATTCCGTCAACCATTATTCTTATGCCGCGGGTTGTTCCGGCATTCGATCTGTCTCCCGCGCCGCGCGCGCCAAATCCGCGTATCACGAGGCGTATATCCTGGTGCCCCGATCTTGACTGAGCAAGAACTCCGGGCACCTGCGCCATTACTTCGTCCATCCCGTAGCCGCGGATATTACTCAGATCCTTTTTGTTCAGGGAGGTAATGGCGTACGGAAGCTCGAAGATCATCTCCGGGTAGCGTGTCGCGGAAACCACAACCTGTTCTGCTGTGAATTTTAACGTATCCGGTTTATCCTGAGCAAACAGGGTAACCGGCAAAATAAATATTGTAAATAAAAATAATTTTTTAAATTCCATTATTTCCTTTCGTTTAATCCGAAGTAATTTCCTTTAGCGGATACATAACAATTAACCCGGCATACATCCGCATCCCGGCGATTACATTAAGGCGGGGGAGCGGATCCCTTGCCGGTATCCGCCACGGCCTGAACGCCGCGAAGCATTGTCGCGCTGATTTCCGGAAATTAATTCGGGAATCTCTTAAGACGTATAATTATATAATTAAAAAAACAAGCATACTGTAACTGCGGAATACACCCGTCCATAAATCCGATGGCTGTGACTTATGTTTTTGGGCGAAGCCGTGATTAAAACATTACTCTCTTTTAATTTCGTGTGTCAGGAAAGGAGATAGTCCGGCGGGTGGAATGGCGCGGGGGTGATTCCGGCTAATAAATTGAGGGGTAACAGTATTGAGTATTCTCCGGCGGAATAATAACCGCGCGGGAGAAAATCAGAAGGGGTGATCCCTTCCTTTATGAGTAATTTCAGAACAGTCTGGGCCGGTTGTGTTTTATCCGGCGCCGAACCGCTTTCAATCAGACAGGAGAAAAGTTCATCAAGGGCGTCTTCTTTGGTATCGTGGATGCAGTAGTAAATCACGCGTCCCGGCTCTTCAATCTTTTTTACGATGTCGTACATTTTTCCGTTCAGGCGGAACTCGTGCGCCTCAACAAGTTTGAACCGGATTTTATTTTCAGCAATATCCTTTTCATAGATAATTATCTTTTCTATCCGTTCAGAGTTCATCCCCTTTTTTATCTCAGCGCGCATTACACTTTTTATCTGGTACCGTACCTGCTGGTAGAATACAACATAACCAAGGCTGTTAAAAAGCAGCAGGAGAGTCAGCAATATGGATATAGCGTGTTTCAACTATGGAGTCAGATAATAATTGGAAAAATAATCATTCCGGGGCAAAAATTATAATAAATCTTTTGACAAATTTTACAAGGAATGGGAAATGGGGGCAATGATCCATGACCAATTATCAATGATCAACGACCAATAATCAATGATCAAGGGCGAAGATGGCGATGGAAACAGCGTCAGTGTCAGGAATAGTATCAGTGTCAGTAACGGGTTATGTGCCGGTGCCGGACGGGAATTGTGCGGGGTTTACATAACTATGCACTTTACTATATCGCCGCGGACGAACCCGGCGACGTTTTCGGGAACCTCAATAAGGCAGTTTGATTTGCTCATCTCAAGAAAATTACCGGATGACTGGGAATACCCCGGTTTTACTTTGATCCTGTTGCCGTCATAAGTCAGTTCGCCCCGCATAAAGTGGCGCTTTCCGTCTTTCTTGCTGATATCAGTATCAAGATGCGCGAAGACCAGGTCAATGCTCTTCTGCATATATAATGAATCAATTGCAGGACGGATGAAAATGTAAAACGCTGCAAGCGCGGAAACCGGGTTGCCCGGCAGCCCAAAGATATATTTCTTTTTTTGTTCCTGCCTGTAAACGCCAAAAATATTAGGTTTGCCCGGTTTGATGTTTACTTTGCGGTACTTGATATCAATTCCCGCTTCATCAAAAATATCTTTAATATAATCAAACTTCCCCGCGCTTACGCCTCCCGTGGTGATCAGAATGTCAATATCCGAATTAAGCGCGTTTTGTACCGTATCGCGGAGCTCCTCTTTATCATCCTTTGTAAAGCCAAAGATCACCGGTTCCATTCCGCAGCTCACGGCCGCCGCGTTAAGCGCGTAAATATTTGACACCCTTACTTTATCCACCGAAGGAGCTTCGGATGCAGGGATAAGTTCACTGCCTGTTCCGAGGATTCCGGCCCTCACTTTCTTAATGACCGGAACATTTATTATCCCGCAGGTTGCCAGTACGGTTATCACCTTGGCTTCTATTTTCTGAAACCTCCGCAAAGCTATCTTATCTTTAACAAGATCAGAACCTCTTTCGCGTATATTCATTCCCTTCCTTACTATAATACCCTCTTTCAAAGTTACAGTCCCTTCTTCGAAGTTGATATCATCCAGGGGAATTACGGTATCGATGTTATCCGGAACACGGCTGCCGGAGAGTATCAGGACGGCTTCACCGGGGACGGGGGTCAACTGCTTAAAATTACCGGCGCCGATTTCACCAATCACACTCCAGGAAGTATGATTGCTGAAAGCGATTCCATAACCGTCGGTTGAAGAGTAGGTGAAGGCAGGCATGTCGATGTCGGATATTATATTCTCCGCCAGGATTCTTCCGGCGGAATTTTCAAGCGGTATATTCTCTGTTGCCAGTTCGATACCACCGATTGATTCGGTTACGCACTTGAGAGCTTCTTCGTAGGAGACCATGATGAAATCTCTGAATTAATTACAAAAATTTTATATCAGTTACTCCGGCGCGTGACTGTCAATAAACATTTTTTAGACGGACTCTGTTTACTGAAATCCGATAAAAGAGCAGTCGTTTTATATGAGTCCCTGACCGGAGATTTCATAAATATAAGGTTAAAGTTAACAATAATCTCAGAGCAAAAAAACCGTACGGGAAAATAACCCAAGAGAAGTCCTGAAGATTTTTGGTTTACGCGCTTCCCGGGTTGTCATTAGGTAACGTGTGAAAAATCCGTGTACCGGGAGGATTTCACCGGAATCGGCTGGTGTGACTGCAAATGGTTTTCCTTTTAGCTCTGAAGAAACTATCTTTATATACTACTTTAATAAAAATATTCTTCACGTGATATCGAAAATAATTTATATACTGACAGGCCTGGTGTTTGTACTGGGCGGTGTGTTAAAATGGGTGGCTCTGCCTCCGTTTGAATTTCAGATCGTAAAAGACGGTTTAGCAGACTGGAACTGGGTAGGCTACTTTTCCCGCTTTATTACCGGCGCCGAAATTATATTAGGATTGATACTGATCTTATATAAACCATTACGGAAAGCAGTATCTTTTCCGGTTATTGCTATGCTGCTGGCGTTTACGGGATACCTCGTCTTTACTCTTGTTAAATACGGGCCTGCCGGGAACTGCGGATGTTTCGGGGAAGCGATACCCGTTTCAACAGATGCTTCTATTATTAAGAACCTGATCAATATAGTCCTGCTTATCTGGGCTGTGGCAAAGGATAGGGAGCCGTTAATCGTTAACTGGAGGTTCCCTTTATTGACCGCTATGGTTGTGTATTCATTATTATTTATCCTTACACCGCTCAGGCAATACGTAAAACCCGCCGATGAAACACCGATACAGCGGCCGGCAGAGGTTAAAGATACCGCGGTGGTAAAGCCTGAAATTATTGAGGGGGCAGAAACAAAGGATCAGAAGAAAATCGCGGTCGACAGCTCCGTAAAAAAGGAAGAAGCTAAGCCCCGTGAAACTTTGTATCCGCAAAATAAATCCATATTCGCTAATTATACTTCCTATTCTGACGGGGTTTATAATCCCGATGAAGGCGAAAAAATAGTGGCGTTGTTCAGCCTGGATTGCGACCACTGCCTTGACGCCGCGACGAAAATGGCAAAGCAGAGGAATTCACTTCCCCAGATCCTTATACTTTATTTTGGTGAACCGGAGCAGGTGGGGGCGTTTGTTTCACAATCCGGATTGAACGCGCCGTATATAATTTTACCTCCGGAAGAGTTTTTCCCGCTGCTTAAGCAAGCCCCGCCGAGAATAGTCCGGCTGGTGAACGGGAATGCTGTGGAGGAGATGAACTTTTAATTAAGAGTTAAAAATTAAAAGTTAAAAGTCGGCGAAAAATTGCTGTGAAAGACCAGTCGATATTGCCTTTTTTCTGCTGTGATGGACCACAGATTACACAGATAAAATGGATGATCACAGATAAACAAATCATTAACCGGCATATTTATCTGACTCAATTACTATTTCTTAGCGGTCTTTGCGATATCCTGGCGTCTTTGCGTTTTCGGGGACTTAAGAGACTCACGGAACGCATCTATGCCATTGACTTTATTAATCGTTCTATTATTTAACAGAATAGTTTTGTGTACCGTATCGCACCCCGACACATTTTTAAACTACCAACTACAATCCAGGATCACCATAGCAGACTCATTAAAAAATCTGTGCAAATCTGTCATCATCTGAGTAATCCGCTTTCCATCTGATTTATTATTTGGGGAAACCATTTATTTGCCCATATTGTTATACGTTAAAAGAAAACTACAAAAATGAAACTTACTTTAAGGATAGCGGCTGTTTATAATATTTTATGGGGCGCGTGGTGTATACTCTTCCCCAATCACTTATTCGATCTGGTCGGAATGGACCGACTTAACCACCCGATGGTTTGGCAGGGGCTGGGTATGGTTATCGGATTATATGGACTAGCCTACTGGTGGGCAAGCTATGATCCGGTTAAGTATTGGCCCATCGTCGCGGTTGGACTGCTCGGAAAGATATTCGGGCCGGCGGGATTTGTGTTTAACTATCTGCTGGGTATCGTAAGCATTGGGTTTGGTTACACGCTAATAACGAACGACATTATCTGGTGGGTTCCCTTCGGTCATATACTACACAGGGCATATAAAGAGACAGGCTTCAGGCTTTGATCCGGATAAATATCAGAGGCAAAATTCTTTATGGGCTATTCTTCCTTTTTGCCGGAGCTTACCATTTTATCAATCCCGGTTTTTACATTCCCCTTATACCTGATTACTTCCCACTCAAAGAACTAATCAATTATGCATCCGGCGCGGCAGAAATAATAGCCGGATTGCTGCTCTTAACCAACAAATACTCCCGTTATGGCGGCAGGCTTGTTCTGGTAATAATGATACTGTTCATTCCTTCACACGTTTATTTCATTCAAATCGGCAGCTGTGTTGAGAGTGGCTTGTGTGTACCGGCGTGGGTTGCGTGGGTGAGGCTGGTGATTATTCATCCGTTACTGATGTGTTATGGGTGGAAATTGAGTTCGGTCAATAACAACCTCTTCTTCAATAAAAAGTAAAACATTTAAATCCGCCCGGTTTACTCTCCGTGAAAAAATAATTTTGTGATTTCAATTAACCTTCATATATTTCGTTAGCTGACGAAATATATTTATGACAGAAAACACCCAAATATTTAAAGCGCTTTCTGATAACAGTAGGCTAAGGATACTTAAAGCTCTGCAATCGCGCCATCTGTGCGTGTGTGAAATTAGGGAGTTGCTTAAGCTGGCAAATTCCACAGTTTCTCAGCATCTTAAGATATTAAAAGATGCAGGCTTTATAGTTGAAGAAAAAGATGGGAAATGGGTTAATTATATGATAAATCCCCGCCCTGATGATAAAAGAATAAGCTCCATATTATCTTCCCTGGATTTCTGGATCAATGATGAATTAATGATCGTAAAGGATAAAAATATCATCATAAAATTAGATCGTAATATAATCTGTGCTTCATAAGTATTTTATAAAGATATTTCGATAATATACGAACCGAAAGATTAAATGGACTGGAAAGAACAATATAAATCATTTTTATGGATACTTGGATTTTTCCTCTTTGCCTACTTTATGCCCATCGAAGAACCATTTTTTAAGTCGGCAATTTATTCGGCTTTTAATTTGGCCAAGTGGTACGCGCAAGAGCACGTTCTGTTGTGCCTGATTCCTGCATTTTTTATCGCCGGCGTGATATCTGTCTTTGTTAGCCAGGCTTCGGTTGTTAAATATTTTGGAGCAAAAGCGAAAAAGTGGTTTGCTTATCTAATAGCTTCAATTTCCGGGACCATTCTTGCCGTATGCTCTTGCACCGTCCTGCCTCTTTTCTCAAGCATATATAAAAGAGGCGCCGGTCTTGGCCCGGCCGTGGCATTTTTATATTCAGGCCCCGCAATAAACATTCTGGCAATAATATTAACAGCAAGGGTGCTGGGTTTTGAACTGGGTATCGCTCGTATTGTCGGAGCAGTGCTGTTCAGCATTGTTATCGGCCTGATAATGGCGTTCATTTACAGAAAAGAAGAAGCAGTCAAGGCAGACCTGCAGCCGGTGACTCCTTTAATGCAGGAAGACCGGCCATTATGGCAAACTTTATTTCACTTTTTTGTGCTTGTGGCAATACTTGTATTTGCCAACTGGGGGAAGCCCAGCGCACAAGACGGTTTCTGGTATTTTGTGTTCGCGAATAAGTGGTTCATCACCGCTCTCTTTGGCATTGGTTTCGCTGTTTCATTGATGTTTGTCATTAAAGTCAAAAAGCTCTATGTTCTTCTTGGTACAACCGCGGTTGTAATTGCGTCGGTTCTCTTTTACAGTCAGCCTATGATACCATTTGTTGTTGCGGTTGTTGCGACAACCCTCATACTCACATTCTCCGAAGATGAACCAAATCAATGGCTTGGTGAGACCTGGGGATTCGCCCGGCAGATTATTCCTCTGCTTGGCGCGGGGGTACTTCTCGCGGGCTTTATGTTGGGGTCCCACGAGAATCCGCGGGGCATAATTCCCAACGGATGGATCGTAGCACTTGTCGGCGGTAATTCACCGTTTTCTAATTTCTTTGCCTCTTTTGTTGGTGCGTTTATGTACTTCGCGACTCTCACCGAGATACCGATTCTCCAGGGACTTATAAACAGCGGAATGGGTAAAGGCCCGGCTCTTGCTATGCTGCTTGCCGGCCCGGCGCTGTCCCTTCCAAATATGCTGGTAATAAAAAGTATTATGGGGACACAAAAGACGGTTGTCTATGTTTCGCTGGTGATAATTATGGCAACAATAACCGGATTAATATACGGTTCACTGTTTTGATTTTACAACAAATATAAAGGATATACGGATGTTAGACATTAAAGTTTTAGGGCCCGGCTGCGCTAATTGCGTGAAGCTTGAAACGCTGGTAAAAGAAGTTGTTACAGAAAATGGAGTTGAGGCTGATATTGAAAAAATAACCGACCGGGAGCGGTTTCTCGATTACGGAATAATGCTGACGCCGGGCTTGGTTGTAAACGGTAAAGTTCTTGCAAGCGGAAAAATTCCGACAAAGTCAACTTTGGTTCATTGGCTGATGAACGAACTTAACAAAGGAAATTAAAACTTCTTATTAAAGGAAACCGCCTTATGGACAACACAAAAGAATGGCATTGGTTCAAGGGAGGAATCTTAGTTTCTCTTTTATCTGTTGCCACATACTTCATCTTTGCAGCTTTAGCAGACAGGAATTACCCTTTCGGCATAACAGCCGGCTTCGGTTTTATATCGGCAAAATTAGGCGTCTTATTTCAAGGGCTTGAAGCAAATCCTGTGATTAAAAGATTTGGAGAAAAACCGGACGCATTTATTGAGTTTTTTACCCTAATCGGACTTATTGCCGGGGGTTATACAGCCGCAAAAGCCACTAATACGTTTTCTAAGGAAAACATTCCTGCGGTATGGGAAAAATATTACGGAAAGAATCTTGTTAAAAGATACATTGTCGTTTTAGTAGGAAGCGTGTTTTTAGGTTTCGGCTCCGCACTCTCAGGCGGATGCACAACGGGAAATATCCTTCAGGGTTGGGCGCATCTCTCCTTGGGAAGTATTGTTGCCGGAGTTTCTTTCTTTGCATCCGGAATTATAACCGCTAAAATCATATACTTAAAACTCGGAGCAGCAAATGATAATAATTAATATTCTTTTTGGTCTGAGTGTAGGGTTTATATTTGGATACATACTTACAAGAACGGGAGTTACAAAATATCCCCGTGTTATGGGAATGCTTCTGCTCAAAGATTTTAAAATCCTGAAATTTATGCTTACCGCGGTTACATCATCAATGATATTATTTTATCTATTGGGTGACCTGGGGGTATTAAAAATAACGCTTAAAAATCTTGACTGGGGCAAGTTTGCAGGAGGGCTGGTTTTCGGTACTGGAATGGGCCTTCTTGGTTATTGCCCCGGAACCATGGCGGCCAGGGTTGGCGAAGGGAAAAAAGAAGCGATTCTTGCAATGTTCGGTATGTCTTTAGGAATCTTAATCTACGCATTTATGTTCCCGTTGATTAAACCAATTTTGCTTGCGGGAGAGGTGAATGGCGATATCTCGATATTGCTTGGGATAAACCGGTGGTTGATCATTATTCCCGCGGCTGCTCTCTTTTCGCTCATAATCTATTTCGTAAATAAAAATTTTAGCGATAATTCAAAAATATTTTAGTCTATTGAGTTTTATGAGCACACTTACGAAAAAATTATCTTTCTTAGACCGCTACCTTACACTCTGGATCTTCCTTGCGATGTTTATCGGAGTGTTTTGGGGATATTTTTTCCCCGGTATAGTGGATTTCTGGAACCGGTTTCAGAGCGGGACAACCAATATCCCCATCGCGGTGGGATTAATACTGATGATGTATCCCCCTCTTGCCAAAGTTAAGTATGAGGAGTTGGGGGATGTTTTCAGAAATGTTAAAGTACTAATACTTTCACTGGTTCAAAACTGGGTTATAGGCCCGGCGCTGATGTTTGTTCTGGCCATTGTTTTTCTTCCCGATTACCCGGAGTATATGGCAGGACTCATAATGATCGGCCTTGCGCGCTGCATCGCGATGGTTATAGTGTGGAATGAATTTGCCAAAGGCGATACAGAATATGCCGCCGGACTGGTTGCATTCAACTCTATATTTCAGGTTTTTTTCTTTTCGATTTACGCTTATGTGTTTTTGACTGTATTACCCGGCTGGCTGGGCTTGCAGTCTTTTCAGGTTGATATTACAATCGGCCAGATAGCGGAAAGCGTATTTATTTATCTGGGTATTCCTTTTATAGCGGGAATGTTGACAAGATTTTCGCTGCTCCGCATTAAGAGCAAAGATTGGTATGAAAAAAAGTTTTTACCGGTAATATCGCCTCTGACACTTATTGCGCTTTTATTTACTATTCTGGTAATGTTCTCACTGAAAGGGGAGTATATCGTTAAGATCCCGCTTGATGTTGTAAGAATAGCGATACCACTGGTTATTTACTTCGTAATAATGTTCCTCGTTTCATTTTTCCTTGGGAAGAAGTTTGGAGCGGACTATTCCAAAACCGCAACGCTTTCTTTTACCGCAGCAAGTAATAACTTTGAACTTGCCATCGCGGTTGCGATAGCCGTGTTCGGAATAAACAGTGGCGAGGCTTTCGCAGCAGTTATCGGTCCGTTGGTCGAGGTGCCTGTGCTGATAATGCTTGTTAATGTGGCGCTTAAGTTTAAGGAAAAATATTTTAATCAATAAAGGAGTATTACGATGAAAGAAAATGTGAAGGATGTGGTTAAGGAAAAATATGCTGAAATAGCAGAGCAGAATGCAGGTTCCTGCTGCGCTCCCGGATGCTGCGGACCGCAGATACTGGAAATAAGTATGATAGGTGATGATTATGATAAGATTGAGGGCCATATTGATGAGGCTGATCTCGGCCTGGGATGCGGAATTCCAACCGAATACGCGGACATAAAGTCCGGTGATACAGTACTCGACCTCGGGAGCGGTGCCGGTAATGATGCTTTTATCGCAAGCAAATTAGCTGGGCCGTCCGGTTATGTTATTGGTGTGGATATGACCTCGCAGATGATTGACCGCGCGAATATAAACAAGGAGAAATTTAAATTTACAAACGTTGAGTTCCGACTCGGTGAGATTGAGGCCCTGCCGGTTCAAGATGACTCTGTGAATGTCATTCTTAGTAATTGCGTTCTAAATCTTGTCCCCGATAAAATAAAAGCCTTTTCCGAAATCTACAGAGTGCTTAAACCGGGCGGGCATTTCTGCATTTCCGATGTTGTTATTGTCGGTGAACTGCCAGAAGGTTTTAAGAAGTCAGCCGAACTTTACGCCGGATGTATCTCAGGCGCGATAACCAGGGATGAGTACATCGGAATCATTAAACAGGTCGGCTTTGCGGAAGTTCAGATCCCTAAAGAGAAAAGAATAGTCATTCCCGAAGAATTGTATGAGAGGTATCTCTCGGGGGATGAAAAGGAAAAACTTCTTAACAGCGGTTTTGGAATATTCAGCGTTACAGTTAAGGCCCTGAAGAAATAATTAACAATAAAGATTAATAAAGTAAACCTGCAATTCAATCACATAAATTTTTCGGCATAAATGTTATGAAGGAAAAGTAAAATGAACTGGCTGACAAATTTGGAATCCGCGAAGGAAGAAGCTTCAGTCTCGCAGAAACCGGTGCTTCTTCAGTTTGAAATGCCCGGATGCGGCGGTTGTAAAAAGCTTTACGAAGAGACATATACGGATGAAAAAACGGCTGCTGAAATGTCTGATAACTTCGTGTTGCTTAAAGTTGATCTCATTAAAGACAGAGAGATAAGGCGACAGTTCTCGGCATACTGGACACCGTCAATATATTTTCTGGATCATACGGGCAAATCATATTTTTACTTTAATGGCTACCTGCCGCCCGGGGAGTTCAGGATAATCCTCCGCCTGGGTTATGCTGAGACAATGATACCTAAGGGAAAATATGATGATGCATATCGCTTTTTAAGTTCAGATCTGGAAGATTTTAGCGAATTAAACCCGCTGCTTCCAAAACTTCTTGCATCGCGCGGAATTACCGACTATATAAGAACAAAAGATAAATCGACTTTTATGAGGGTAATGAAGGATATTCAGATTAAATATCCATCCTCTCTTGAAGCAAAAATGTATTTTTGGAACGAGTAAAGAAACAACAGGTAAATTAAATGATATCAATAAAAATACTTGGCACCGGATGTAAAAGGTGTAATACACTTGAGCTGAAGGTGAAAGAGCTTGTCTTAAAAAATAACATTGATGCATCAGTGGAAAAAGTGACTGAAATTGATAAGATGATCGAGTATGGAATAATCGCTACTCCCGGGCTGGTTATAAATGAAAAGGTTGTGAGCAGCGGCATAATTCCCAAAGAAGACAAAATTTTAGAATGGCTAAAGAAGAATCAAGATGAATAACAGAATTAAAATCATAATAATTGTTTTTTGTTTAGTTTCGGCAATTGTCCCGGGGCAATCGAAACCAAAAGTTACCTTTGTTGAACTTGGCTCTGTGAACTGTATTCCCTGTCGTCAGATGCAGCCGGTAATGAAGGCTATTGAAAATAAATATGGCGAACAGGTGAAAGTTGTTTTTTATGATGTCTGGAAGCAGGATCAGAAAAAATATGCAACTCAGTATGGCATAAAACTAATCCCGACCCAGGTGTTTCTTGATGAAGACGGAAAAGAATTTCATCGCCACGAAGGATTTTATCCGGAGTCAGAGATTGATAAAATTCTCTCGTCAAAAGGGCTTAAACCTCAAAAGCAGAAATAGGTTCCCGGATAGTGTTTATCTGTGACCGGCCGTATAGTTTATTTGCCTTGCCAGCCTCTCGGCCTTACATTATCTGTTTTTGTATAAATATTCCGTTTGATTAATGATAGATTATATTTTTAATTCACTGTATGGGGCGATGAATGGGTCGGTGTTTGTTGTCCTTGGTGCATCACTGACGTGGGGAGTACTTTCAATAATCCTTTCCCCGTGCCATCTCTCAAGTATACCCCTGGTAGTCGGATATATTATTAGTCAGGGTAAGTTACCGGTCAGAAATACATACAAAATCGCGCTGGTATTTTCAATTGGTCTTTTGATAACAATTGCGCTTATTGGTATAATAACAGCATCTCTCGGCAGATTGATGGGTGATATAGGGGTCATAGGTAATTATTTGGTTGCCTCAATATTTTTAATAGTTGGGTTATATCTTTTAGATATTATTAAGCTTGAGTGGAACAACACAAGATTTTTAAGAACAAAACGAACCGGTTTAAGTGGAGCCTTTATTCTGGGTTTACTCTTTGGCCTGGCCCTGGGGCCCTGCACGTTTGCATATATGGCGCCTGTGCTTGGCGTGGTTTTTCAAACTGCGCAGAGCAATTATTTTACGGCAATATTGTACCTATTGGCTTTTGCGGTTGGGCATTGTTCGGTGATTGTTGCGGCTGGCAGCTTTACGGGAAAAATTCGGCAGTACCTTGACTGGAGCGAGGGCTCTAAGGTAATCATCCTGATTAAAAAAATATGCGGCATCCTTGTTATCGGCGGCGGAATTTATTTGGTCTATACAACATTATAATTGCAGGTAATTCGCTTAATGATAATAAAAGATGAAAATATAATTTTAAAATGAATACTCGACGACATAATTGTAAATAACTTTTCGTATCATAATTCAATTTTCCGAAACCGATATAAGAGTAATATTTTATGTATCTATTTGAAATGATCAATAATAATATAAAGAGGATTGCCGCGCTCCAAAACGGCATAAGCGAAGCGAGAAAATCTTTGTTGGAATCATTTGGGAATTATATTTCAGACAAATTAAGCAAAAAAGAAACCGTTAATCTTAATTTTATTTGTACGCATAATTCGCGTCGCAGCCACATCAGTCAGATATGGGCGCAGACTGCCGCCGCATATTATGATATCCCCGGGATAAAATGTTTTTCCGGAGGGACGGAAGCAACCGCTTTTAACCCGCGTGCCGTTAAAGCAATGACTGAGTTGGGTTTTAAGATTGAAAAGGAGGAGGATTCAGCTAATCCTGTTTATAGGGTTTATTATTCCGAATCAGCGGAACCCATCTTATGTTTTTCTAAAAAGTATGATGATCCGTTTAATCCGCATTCAGATTTTGCTGCTATTATGACCTGTTCGGACGCTGATGATAATTGTCCTTATATACCGGGCGCTGCGGCAAGGTTCCCGGTCAGGTACGAAGATCCTAAAAAATATGATGATACTGAACAGGAGAACTCGAAGTACAGGGAAAGATGCGAGCAGATCGGTGCCGAAATGTTATATGCCTTTTCGTTAATCAAGAAATATTAATAATTTTAATTACAAGCATATAATCTAATCTGCGAAAATCCAAATTATCTGGGTCACCCGCGTTCCATTTATCAATTATATGAATCAGATTGTGTTATATCTACACTTCGATCTCGCCGCGAAGATAAGTAGCCGCGCGACCGGATATTTCAACGCGGTCACCGCTATACACACATTTTAAATATCCTCTTCTTGCGGAAAGTTGTACGGCCGACAATTCTGTTTTATTAAGCTCCTTTGACCAGTAAGGAGTAAGCGTAGTATGTGCTGAGCCGGTTACGGGGTCTTCATTTATTCCCGCACAGGGGGCGAAGAAGCGAGAAACAAAATCGCATTCTTTCCCGGGCGCGGTAACTATAATGCCGCGAGATTCAACCTGGCCAAGTTTTGTAAAGTCCGGCATCAGATTAAGTATCATATCCTCGTCGCTGTAGGCGAGCATATAATCAGACCGACCACGGAAACAGCGGTTTGGTGCTGTGCCAAGCGCCTCATATAATCCGGCAGGGGGCGGTACTTCTTCAATCCTGTCTGACGGGAAATCCAGTATAAGTAATTCATCTTTTTTCAACACACGGAGTGAACCGCTTTTCGAATCAAATTTAATTTCAGATGCATTATGATTTAGCTCGTTAAACAGGACGTGTCCCGAAGCCAGTGTTGCGTGTCCGCATAGATCAACCTCGGTTACAGGGGTGAACCAGCGTATATTGAGTTTATCCGCGCATCCGGAGACGAAAGCGGTTTCGGAAAGATTATTCTCCGCGGCTATGCTTTGCATAAGGGTTTCGCCGAGTGGTTCATCGGTAATGATCACCGCCGCGGGATTTCCGCTGAAGACGCCACGGCAAAAAGCGTCAACCTGCCAGATGTTTAGTTTCATAAAAATGATAGATGTTGTTTGTCAATTGTATGGTGTTGTTAAGAATGCTGAGTTTAATAACCCCTCCCAGCCTCCCCTTTCGTAAAGGGGAGGAGCTTTTTGTTACCCCTCCCAACTTTCCACTTCGGATCCTCAGCGCATCGCCTTTATAAAGCTGGGAGGAGAACTTCTGTTTTAATTTTTAACTCTTAACTTTTAACTCTGAATTCTTAACTCTTAATTTTTAATTCTACAACAGGTTGCTCGCCAATTCTGCCAGTTCAGATCTTTCACCTTTTTCCAGATTTATATGCGCGTACAAACGTTGTCCTTTGAAGTGATCAATAAGGTATGACAAACCGTTTGACTGTGAATCGAGATAAGGGTGGTCTATCTGGTATATGTCACCTGTAAACACGATCTTTGCGCCCTGTGCCGCGCGGGTAATTATGGTTTTTATTTCGTGCGGGGTGAGGTTCTGCGCTTCGTCAACAATAAAATAGATCCGCTGAAGGCTTCTGCCCCTGATGTAACTCAGAGGTTCAATTACAAGTTTATTGTCTTTTGTTAACTGATTAATCAACTGATGCTGTTTATCCTCTTCGGGATACTGATCCTGTATTACCTTTAAGTTGTCCCATAGAGGCTGCATATAAGGCGCAAGTTTGCTTTCAACATCACCGGGGAGGAACCCGATGTCTTTATTGCTGAGCGGTATTACGGGCCGCGCGATATATATCTGCCGGTAACTCTTCCTCACATTTAATGCTGAGGCAAGAGCGAGGAGTGTTTTACCGGTTCCCGCTTTACCGGTCAGAGAAACGAGGGGAATGTCGTTATTAATAAGAGCGTCAATCGCGAATGTTTGTTCGGAGTTGCGGGGTTTAATTCCATAGACCGAGTTCTTGTCAATCCTTTTAAAGAATTCCATATTCTGATCCAGACAGGCAAGTACTGACCGTTCGGGATTTTTAATCACATAGTATTTATTTGGAACAAGCTCTGTCTTTGAGTGTTTCAGCAGCTCTCTGGCGGAAACCTCGTAAGGGGGCATATAAAATTTCATAAGGACTTCATCTGGAAAGTTTTCAATCGTTTCCTTTCCGCTGTAAAGTTCATCAACGCTTGAGATCATATCCGTGGTATAGTCTTCCGCGGGGATGGCAAGCGCCTTGGCTTTCATACGCAGATTGACATCCTTGCTTACAAGGATTACTTTTCCCGAGCCCTTCTCTTTTTTCATCAGTTCAAACGCCACGCTGAGTATGCGGTGGTCGGCGTTATCTTCTTTAAAGGAGTCTTGTATCTCTTTACTAAGCCCCTTTGTAATTGCAATTCTTACTTTCCCCTTCCCCCTGCCAAGAGAAATGCCACCGTTAAAGACATCCTTGCCGGAGATGTTATCGAGAGTCCTCGCGAACTCACGCGCGTTAAGGTTAATTATCTGGCTGCCGCGTTTGAAATGGTCAATTTCCTCGATCACGGCGAGGGGGATAACAATGTTGTTTTCCTGGAAGTGGTGGATACTGCTGGCGTCGTGCAGTATGACATTTGTATCAAGAACAAAAGTTTTCGGGGTTTTGCTTTTCATAAAAACACCTTGTTTAGGGATTTATTTAATTGGCGGATGACCGTCGGGGATAATGCCCGCTAATTCATCCATTCCGTTTATTATATATGAAGGGCTGTAATTTCTCAGGTCAGTTTCTGTCCTGTACCCGTATGTAACTGCGCAGGTATCGACGCCCGCGCCTTTTCCGCACATTATATCAAGCTCAGTATCACCGACCATAAGGGTTTCTGAAGGAGGCACCGAATTCTCACTGCATACGATCAGTAACGGTTCGGGAGAAGGTTTTACTTCAATACCTTCACGCCGCCCCATTATGTAGTCAAAAAACGCGTCCAGTTCAAAGTGTGTGATTATCTTGTCAGCCTGATCCTGGGCTTTTGTGGTTAGCAGTGCGATTTTATGCCCGGTTTCTTTTAATTGTTTTAATGTTTCGACGACGTTAGGGTACAAATATGAGCTGTCGATGTATTTAAAATAATAGCCTTTGTAAACATCTATGAATCCTTCAAAGTCGTCTACAATGATATTAAGTTCGTCGAAAATATCCTGGAAGTGCGCGCCGATCCTCTTATCGAGGATCTCACGAGTGAGGTTATGCGGGATTTTCAATTCCGCGAGAGCTTCAATTGTCGCGTCGTATATTGTCCCGGCTGAATCTACCAACGTTCCGTCCAGGTCGAATACGACCAGTCTGATTTTGTTTGGAGTCAAATTTTACTAATTAATAAAAAGATTCTTCCGGAATAAGTTTTCTTCCGGCGTAGCCCGATTCCAGATCGTGATAGTACATAATACTTTCTTCATCGCTCCGCCAGCAGAGGAAAACCTCTTTTCCGTTAATTATCGCAGGAAAATCAACGAGCCCGAGAGTAAAGTTCCAGTCTTTATAATAACATCCAATCTCCGAAAGCTCCTGTATATAAGCGTCGATGCGCTGAAGGCGGTCTTTTATTTCCGGATCAGAGGTATCAACCTGCTCCTTCGATTCAATCAACAGCCTGAATTCCTTTGCTTCGGCAAGAATGTCTGTGACGATAGTCTTTACCAGAGGAAGGGTTCTTTTTGCCTCACCGGGTGTAAAGTATTTTACCTGAGTTTCCATTAATAATCTGAAATATTCCTTATATAAATATAACTATCTGAACTGTAATATATTTTAATTAATTGTTAAATTTGTGACCCGCGTCAGGTGCCCATAAATTAAACAACCTGATCCCTGGATTTGTTCCATTCCACGGGAAAGCGCCGGCAGTGCCCGGTTTACCTGACAAAAAAGCAAAGCAATCCCGATTACAGCGATTACGGTACCGGCGATTCCGCGCAGGGTGGGATGTTCTTTGTATATTATTCTCATCAGCGGGATCATAAGCACGGGCATTGTGGACATAAGCGTTGAAGCAATTCCCACTTTTGTATTTGCAACAGCTATAAGGCTGAAGGTGATTCCCAGGAAGGGGCCGGTGACGCTGCCCGCGGAAGTGAACAACAGTGCCCTGCGGTGCTCTGTGTAAAGCGCCACGGGGTTCCGGTACTTTCCGGTGAGAAGGAGTACCGGAAGCAGGATAACCGCCGATGAAGCGACCCTGTAAAATGTGGCTACAAAACCGTTGATCTCCCCCAAATTAAAAGCCTGTTTCGCGAAAAGCAATCCAGCCGCCTGTCCCAACGCGCCTAGAAACCCCATAACCAGTCCGTAGAAAGTGAGCGTGTATTTTGAAGCCGCGCTCTTTTTCTCAGTACCCGCCAGAGCAATGCCCGCCGCGGTGATTATTATTCCAAGAATCACGGTCAACCCAAGAGCCTCACCCAGAAAAAAGTAACTTAAGATAGCCGCCATTCCCGGGGAAAGTGCCATCAGCAGCATCGCGTACCTCGGGCCAATGATCATATAAGATTTGAAAAGAAATGCGTCACCAAGTACAAGCCCGATAGTGCCGCTTATGACCAGGTTGGTGATCTGGGCGGTGGAGAGCCGGTAATCCAGCCCGCCGATAACAATAACGCCCAGAAGCAGGAACGAGGCAATGATGAGCCGGTTGATATTCAGCTGAACCGAGCCGGTTCTTTTAGCAGCTTCGGCGAAAAAAATGGAGGTGAAGGACCACAGTACCGCGGTAATCAGCGCCGCGATTTCGCCCAGGTATAACAAATAATTCTCAAAATTCTGTAAAACGGTAACAAATATAGCAGGAAGCGCGTAATTTTTACAATTCGGTGACAAAATAATCCCTTAAATTTATCAGGTTAATACCTGAAACGCTAATAATTATTGTAAAGCCTTGAAAAACCTCCATTTAACAATCTTATTTATGATGCTGGCAGGCTGTTCAGCCTCAGCCCAGACAAATCTCTCGACTCTCTCGGCGGGTGATAGTATGTTATATAAAAACGTTTTCATAACAGGTATTTACGGTGACAGCCTTCATTTCAATTCGGACAGCAATAATTGTTCGGTTAAACTTGAAGAGATTAAAAGTTTCAGGCTTTACGTTAAAGATACCCGGTTTAAGATCGGAATTGTGAAAGGGCTTGCCGGGGGATTAGTCCTTGCGCTGCTGATCGCCTCACTTCCGGAAGATTCAGAAAAAGTTTTTGATGATTTTGGCAACCGGTTAAAAACCGGGTTGATCATAGGCCTGCCTGTTGGACTGCTTGTCGGAATAATTGGTGAGATCGTGCAGGCATCGGAGAAAAAAATCAAAGAAGCCGACACAACATTTAATTTATCCGTGCTGACAAACGAAGATAAGAAAATGATGCTGATTGAAATTCAGCAAACGCAAAACGAGTTGCTTAAATAAACGTAAAGTATGTTCACCTGAGAGAGGTTGTTTGTTTTAAATATTTCCCTCCTTTTAAATCCTTAAAACTAAGAATAGTTTTTTTATTTACCGCACCAGCTTAAGAATTAATAAATACTTCTTAAATTTCGGTTATCGTTCTGTTAACCTGTTTTTAGTAATCATTTTATGAAAGCCGTTATTAATCGCTGTCTGATAATCCTGCTGCTTTTTCTTACGTGCGACGCACTATCGCAGAATAATATCTTTAATGTATATGATAACGCGGGCAAGATACACGTGGGGATGGTTATCCTGGAGCGGAATGACAGCACGGTTGAATTTAATGATTTTTACGGGCGATTCTCCATTCCCATTGATTCAATCAGAATAGTGCATATATATAGAAAGGGAGGAATGCTGATGGGGTTTCAGGAGGGATTCAGTACGGGGTTTGTATATGGCGCGCTTGCCGGCGCGGTCGGCGGGTTGTTCATTAAGAATAATCAGCCGGGCACCACAGACATAGAGTTCAAGATACTGGCGATCGCCGGATCGGGGCTTGCCGGGTCTGCGGTGCTGTCAATTGCCGGAGGAATAGTCGGTGCCATTCTTAATATCGGCAGTTCCATTGACGAGCAGTTCCTCTTCACGGGTATGGACAGCGTTAGTAAGAGAGTATTACTTGATAAGTTTATCGAATTCAGAAGAACAGGCAGAAAAGATTTCTGACAACTATTCCTCCGCAAAACCATTACTGCCTCTGAAACTTAAACCTTTTCCGGATTGTTCAGACAAGAAATTACTATAGGAAACAAAATTGACTGATATCGGACTTCTTTTTCTCCGGATTGCTTCCAGGGCGATGATGGCTTTCGCGCACGGTTTGCCCAAACTTCAAAGAATCCTCGCCGGCGGCGAGCTAAAATTCCCTGACCCGATAGGGCTGGGTACCACCGCCAGCCTCTACCTCGCGATGCTGACGGAACTTGGGGCTTCTCTCCTGGTTATGCTGGGGCTGTTCACGCGTATCAACTCCCTGTTCCTTGCCTTCACTATGTTTGTCGCGGGCTTTATACAGCACGCCTCTGATCCTTTCAAACAAAAAGAACTGGCGCTCCTCTACTTAACTATATATATAATGCTGATTTTCACCGGTCCCGGTAAATATAGCTTTAGCAACTTTGTCACCGGACACCTTCCGGAGAACGACCGGGTCAAAAGGCTTATTCTTGGCTGATGCCCCTTCCCAACGGCGCTAAATGGCAATTATTTATAAATTCGTTTGGCTAAATTAAACCCGGATATTAATAATTATCTTTAGAGTTTACCCGTAATTTGATTATTTTTACAGTTTAATTTCCCGGTGAAACATTGCTTTTACCCCTGATTTTTTAACAAACTAACCGATTTCCAAAATATTAAGGATCGCATAATGAATAACAAACTGAGAGTGGTTTTTGCCAGGGTGCTGGCTATAACCGCAATGATTGTACTTGTAGGATGCGCCGGTTCGCAGGATACTATGAATACCTCGAAATCTTCGGCATCTTCCACAACCTGGTTTAACCTCGATACGGTTAAGGCAGGGAAGTTCGATACAGGTAAAATGTGGACTTTCGACTATCCGCCGAAAGATTATTTCAAATCAGAATATAACTTTAACGCCTCAGACGAATGGCTGAATAAAGTACGTATGGCGGCGCTCAGGTTCGCCACTTACTGTTCCGCATCGTTCGTTTCGGAAGACGGGCTTGTAATGACCAACCACCATTGCGCGCGTGAAAGCGTAACTGAAGTTACAAAAGAAGGCGAAGATCTGCACAAGGATGGCTTTATAGCAGCTACACTTGAAGATGAAAGGAAAGTCCCGGGGCTTTTTGTTGATCAGCTTGTTCTTATTATGGATGTAACCGCAGACATGCAGGAGGCAATTGATAAGGGCGCGACAAACGAAGAAAAAATAAAAAACCGCGAAGCGAAGAAAAAAGAACTCGAAACAAAGTACAAGGGTGAAACCGGACTTGAAGTTTCTGTCGTTACGCTCTACAACGGCGGCAAATATTCTCTCTACGGATACAAGAGATATAATGACGTGCGCCTCGTATTCGCTCCCGAAACCCAGCTTGGTTTCTTCGGCGGCGATCCTGATAACTTTACCTATCCACGTTACGCGCTCGACTGCTCATTCTTCAGAGTATATGATGAGGAAGGCAAGCCGCTCAAAACAGAGAACTATTACAAATGGAGCCAGAACGGCGCCGCTCCGGGAGAACCTGTGTTTGTAGTTGGTAACCCCGGCACCACAACAAGATTAAGAACAGTAGCGCAGCTTGAATATCAGAGAGATATCCAGGGCCCCGTTACGGTTCAGATGTTAAACGGACTTACAAAAGTTTATTCAGAGATCATCAAGGAAAATCCCGAAAGGGAATTTGAACTTCAGGACCGCCTGTTCAGCATTTCAAACAGCGAAAAAGCCTGGACAGGTATACTTGGTGGATTACGCGATCCGATACTTATGCAGAAGAAACGCGATTTCGAAAAGAGTTTCAAGGCTGCAGTAATGGCAAAACCTGATCTCGCGAAAAAATACGGCCACCTCTGGGGCGAAATTCAAAATTCACGTAACGACGCGAGGAAGATCGCGCTCGAAAACACCGCGTATAATCTTAACCCGAACTCATCATCACAGTATCTGCTGATCGCGAAGAAACTTGTTGACCTTGCGAACCAGTTGAATCTGCCGGAAGACAAAAGAGACGCGAAGTATAAAGGCGAGATGCTCGCGCAGACAATAGCAGGCATTTTCCCCGCCAACTTCGATGAGAAATTACAGTACAAACTATTTGTGCTTAATATGGAGATGATCTCAGGCCTGCTTGGCGAAGGCCATCCGCTTACTAAAACCCTTACCGGCGGTAAAAAAGGTCGTGATGCCGCTGATTACGCGCTCGCGAACTCAGCCGTGGCAAAGAAAGAATCCGTTGTAAAGATGGCAGAAGCCGGCGCAAATGCCATTCTTAATAATTCTGATCCGGTTATTCAGTATATGAAAGTCGCGGCGGAAAAATCCAAAGAATACAGCGAGAAACTGAAACAGATCACTCAGGCGGAGAACGATAACGTTCAGCAGCTTGGCAGGGCCCTCTTTGAAGTATACGGCACATCCATTCCGCCTGACGCGACATTCACGCTCAGGATATCCGACGGCGTTGTTGAAGGATATAAATATAATGGTACCGTTGCCCCTGAATTCACCACGTTCTACGGGCTTTATGACAGGTGGGCTTCGTTCGGAAAGAAATTCCCCTGGAGCCTCCCGGAAAGATGGATAAACAGGCCGGCTGAATTCGACCTGGAGACACCGATCAACTTTGTATCAACAAATGATATTATCGGCGGCAACAGCGGAAGCCCCGTAATTAACGCGAAGGCCGAAGTTGTTGGGCTTGCTTTTGACGGAAACATCGAAAGCCTCCCCGGACAGTTTATCTTTACCACCGAATCCAACAGGACCGTCTCCGTTCACTCGGAAGGTATGATTGAAGCTATACAGGATCTGTATCAGTTCAAACGCCTTTCGAAAGAACTCGACGCGGGAAAAATCGTAAAGTAATCAGATAACTGATATTTAAAGAAGCGCCGGAATGTGGGAATGTTCCGGCGCTTTTGTTTTAAATGCGGAAGGTTTTGCGGGAGATTAAAACCCGCCAATCACGGGAATATCTGCGACAATCCGTTTCGTCTGAGTCATCTGTGTTCCCAACAGAGCTTACGCGGCAGTTATCTCCCTGTTAACGGGTCGATCTTTGAATTAGTATTTATTGTATTAGGAGATGTATAGTATGAAACCGTTTGCTTTGGCAAAATCGTTTTTGCATACAATGTTTTTTTGAAAATAAGTATGTTGTTAGAATACCTGAAATACGCCACGTAACCGATGTCCGGAGAATAACAGAGATAAGTCCATAAAGAGCCGCTGCCGTACCTGTAAACGACAGACTTTAAAGCGCCTATTCCCGTTATTATCAGTGAATCGGTCGCAACACAAGTATACATCACGCTGTCAGTCTGGCGGAATGTTGAGTCGTTGAAATAGGAATAATTGTAATGCAGCCAGGATTCATTTTTTGTGACCGGGTATTTAGCATTAATTGATTTGTCAAAAAGATAAGTTCCTTTCGCAGATATACCGCCGTAAAAACTTAAACCGTCATCGCAGATTTTAGCTAACCACTTATAATGAGTAGGCGTGTTGTTGGCAATATTAACCCACATCCAGTGAAAGAATTCCGTATTTGTGCCTTTATAAGTCAGCATTGAGCTTCCCGTAATTCCCAGCTTTGAAGAATCAACGCGCTGGAATGAGCCGTCAGAATTAAAAGTGGAGTCGATATAGCTCCAGTAGTTGCCGATCTTTAAGGGCATAATTACCGAGGGGGTGGAGTTATTTACCGGGTTGTCGTCGTCCTTGCATCCGGAGATGAGAAGGAGAGAAAGGAGAACTAAGAACGCAAGATAGTTTAAACGCATAGAATGCCTTTTTATGAATATATATTATTTACTATCCGGCTGATAGGGTCGGAAATATTTGTTTTTTCAGTTCAATATTAATAAGAAAAATTCAATCAGAACCTGACCGCCGTCAATTTTTACAATTTTTTATAAATATTCCGTTTTCCCGTTTCTCACTTTTTTTCGATATTTTATGAAACAATTTTCAAATATTGGAAACCTCTATGAAACACACACTATTACTCTCCGTATTTATACTGTTTTTTACAGTGTCACTTTATCCGCAGAAGAAAGATTCAATTGGCGCAGATGTAACCGGTGCGCTCAAATGGCGGGGCATCGGTCCGGCGCTGGCATCGGGCAGGATAGGCGATTTTGCTGTTAATCCGCAAAATCCTTTTGAATATTATGTCGCGGTTGCGAGCGGCAATATCTGGAAAACCACAAACTCCGGCACAACATTCGAACCGGTTTTTGACAGCTACGGTTCATACTCTATCGGGTGCCTTACAATGGATCCGAATAATTCAAAGGTTGTCTGGGCAGGAACCGGTGAAAACAATCATCAGCGTTCGGTGAGTTATGGCGACGGCGTTTATAAAACCACGGACGGCGGAAAGTCGTGGAAAAATATGGGATTGAAAGAATCACGCCACATCGGAATGATCGCCATTGATCCCCGTAATTCGAATAATGTGTTTGCCGCGGCTGAAGGCTCTCTCTGGGGCCCGGGCGGCGAGAGGGGCTTATATAAGACAACAGACGGCGGTAAGACCTGGCGCAAGACTCTCAATATCTCTGAGAACACCGGCGTTAATAATGTAATTCTGGATCCCCGAAATCCTGACGTAATGTACGCGACAAGCGAACAGAGGCGCAGGCACGTATGGACGAAAATCGGAGGCGGGCCGGAATCGGCGGTTTATAAATCATACGATGCAGGGGAAACCTGGGAGAAGATAATGACAGGGCTTCCGACGGTTGATATCGGCGGTATGGGTATCGCGATATCACCGGTCAATCCCGATGTGCTTTATCTTATACTTGAAGCCGCGGATAAACAGAGCGGTTTCTACCGTTCGACTGACCGAGGCGCTACGTGGGAAAGAATGAGCGACCACGCTGAATCGGGGCAGTACTATAATGAAATTTTCTGCGACCCAAAAGACGTTAATAAAGTTTTCTCGGTTGAGACCTTATCTCATTACACGCTTGATGGAGGGAAAACCTGGAAAAGAATTCACAACGACAAACGCCACGTTGATGATCACGCGCTATGGATTAACCCAGCCAATACAGATCATTATATTATCGGCGGCGACGGCGGTATATATGAAACTTTTGATTTCGGGGCGACGTTTGAATTTAAGGCGAACCTTCCCGTTACACAATTCTACCGCGTTAATGTTGATAATGCTTTCCCGTTTTATAATGTTTACGGCGGAACGCAGGATAATAACAGTATGGGCGGGCCTTCAAGAAATATTTATTCTTCCGGCGTCGCGAATTCAGACTGGTTTATGACTAATGGCGGCGACGGTTTCTGGACCGCTGTAGATCCTAAAGACCCGAATATTGTTTATGCCGAAGCGCAGTATGGAAATATGGTGCGGTTTGACCGGGCAAGCGGTGAGATTATGGATATTCGTCCGGAACCCGCCAAAGGCGAGCTTTCGTACAAATGGAACTGGGATACCCCGCTTTTTATCAGCAGTCACAGCAACACAAGGTTATATTGCGCCGCGAATTTTGTATTCAGAAGCGATGACCGCGGACATACCTGGACGAGGATCAGCGATGACCTCACGAGAAAAATAGACAGAAACACATTCCAGGTTATGGGTAAATACTGGAGCATTGACGCGGTGGCGAAGGATAAATCCACCTCGCAGTTTGGCACCATTGTTTCGTTATGTGAATCGCCGGTTAAGGAAAACCTGATGTATGCCGGTACCGATGACGGTCTGATACAGGTAAGCGAAGACGCGAAGACGTGGCGCCAGATCGGGGAGTTCCCCGGAGTGCCCGAATACACTTATGTGAGCGATGTTTACGCTTCACGCTTTGATGAGAATGTTGTGTTTGCAACATTTAATAACTGGAAAAGAGACGACTTTAAACCTTACGTATTAAAAAGCACCGACAAAGGAAAAAGCTGGAAATCAATTTCCTCCAATCTTCCCCTGAACGGCCCGGTGCATTCAATCGAACAGGATTTTGTTAATCCGGATCTGCTTTTCGTCGGCACCGAATTCAGCTTCTTCTTCTCAATTGACGGCGGAAACAGCTGGAATAAACTCTCTGCCGGTTTGCCCACCATAGCCGTCAGGGATATAGCTATTCAGCAGAGGGAAACAGATATCGCGCTGGGTACCTTCGGGCGCGGTTTTTACCTGCTTGAAGATTATTCGCCGCTGAGGCAGCTTACTAAAGCCAATCTGGATAAGGAGGCAATTCTCTTCCCGGTAAAGGACGCGCTGATGTATGTACAAGCCTGGAAAGGTACCTCGCCGGGGCAGGCACATTTTACGGTTCCTAATCCGGAATTCGGCGCGGTGTTTAGTTACTACCTGAAGGAAGTGCCGAAGACCGCGAAACAGGAAAGGAAGGAAAAAGAAAAGGAATTATTTAAAAAGGGAGAAAAGATACCTATCCCTTCTAATGAGGCGCTGATCGCCGAAGAGAGGGAGGTGGCCCCTTATCTCGTTCTTACTGTAACCGATGAGGCAGGGAACATTACCAGGAAGATCAATAAATCAGCTTCAAAAGGCATCAGCCGTGTTAACTGGGATCTTCGTTACGCACAGTTTTTCCCAATTGAAACACGGGATAAGTTTGACCCCACCGCCAAGCCGGGAAGCGGCACGATGATAATGCCGGGTAAGTATAAAGTTAGTTTATCAATGGTATACGGCAACACCATTAAAGAATTAGCGGGGCCGGTTGAGTTTAACGTTGAATCGCTGCGAAATACAACACTGCCCGCTCCCGACAGGCAGCAGTTAGTCGCTTTCCAGAAGAGAGCCGGAGACATAACAAGGGCGGTACAGGGTACAAACAGGTTCCTCGGCGAAATGATGAAGCGTGTTGAGACATTGCGTCAAGTGGCGGTGAATACCCCCGAAGCGCCGTTTGATGTTCAGAGAAAAATTGCCGGTCTCTCAAATCAGCTTCAGGACCTGAATCTCCGTTTCAATAGGCCTTCTAACAAACCGAGCGCTGAAGAGAATCCGCCTGCACCTCCGACGCTTAATGACCGCGTGAATGTTCTGGCATACACGCATTCAATGTCAACCGCGGCACTAACAAGGAACGAACAAAACGCCCTTGACGCGATTATGGAAGAGTTTCCTCCGGTGTATGAAAAGATCAGATCACTTTATGAGACTGACCTGAAAAATATCGAAGCGGAACTTGAGAAGTACGGCGCGCCCTGGTCAACCGGGCGTTTACCGGAGTGGAAAGTAAAGTAGCAGTATTTAGTTAATAAATAATTCATAACAGAGACGGTTCTTATCTGTTTGTCGCAGTAAGAACCGTTTCTGCATTTAAACGATCTTATGTTGGTTTCGGTGATAATAAAAAGTGGAACAATAAATAAAATAAAGCGGAAACAAACAATCGAAAGGACGCAGGAGATGGCTATCTGTGAAATGTGTACATCAATGCGCGGCGAGACGCACGGGATGCGTCTCGCGGCACATTAATACAACTATTTTACTAACTGCATTTTTCTGGTTGAATTAGCACTACCCGCGGTTAACCGATAGATATAAATTCCTGAAGGCAAATCACCAGCCTTAAATTCAACCTCATAATTTCCGGCACCCTGTTTCTCATTTACAAGTGTGGCTACCTCGCGTCCTAATAAATCGTAAACACGAAGTGAAACCGCCTCGCCGTCAATCTCACCCCCGGCCCCTTTTCCTGCTAATGATAGGGGTGCTGAAGGTACTGAATATTTAATAATTGTTGACGGATTAAACGGATTTGGATAATTCTGGTGTAAAACAAAATCATTCGCCATACCTGCATTGACATTAATAATATCTGAATAGGTATAACTCCCGTCAAAATCTATTTGCTTAATGCGGTATTTGTTATCTCCGTTTGTTGGGTATACATCCGTGAAAAAATAGTTGTTAGGGGTCAAAGAATTTCCCGCCCCTTTTACTTTTCCCAGGCTTTCCCAATCCTCATTTCTTGGTTCTTCATTCTTGATCCCCCGCGGAACAAATTTTTCAACCTCAAACCCCCTGTTATTCCTCTCCGTCCCCGTTGACCATCTCAGTTCAACCGCTCCGTCAATATATTGCCCGGAGAAAGATGTAAACTCTACCGGCACTACGCCGAACAGGTTAGCGCGCTTCCGGAAAATATCACAGACAACAAGCGTGTTTCTTACTCCCCCCGGCGCGTAAAGCACTGTGACATCGCCGTTTCCGCCTGCAACCACAAATGAGGAGTTTCTCGTTACATATTCGGAGGTGAGATTGTAAACAAGAATAGTATCAGAAAAAACATAATCCTTGCCGTGAATTAAATAAAAACCCCTGCCCGAGGCAGCCTGGCTGGACTGATAAACGATATATACACGGTTGCTGTCGTCGAAGGCGAAGTTTTGATAACCCGCAGGACGCTGAGCGTTTGGTGTTATGGCGACCGGAGTTGTGAATGTATTGCCCGTACGATTGGTCAGGTACAGTTTAAGATCGCTTTCGTTCCTGAACAGAATGTATGGAACACCGTTCTTATCAATAGTAAGTTTCGCGTATGAAATTGCAGCGGTGACCCCCGTCGGGTATTCGGTCATAGTTCCGGTGGAATTATTATAATACTTTAATGCACCCGAAAGGCTGCTTGTGCCCGATCTTGTTGCAAGATGAACAACGCCCGATGCATCCACGTCAAGCGCGGCTTCAAAGTCACCCCCGGCTTCGGCTGTTGTTAACTGATATTCCGGGGAAAGGGTGGATGTCCGCAGATCATAATAGCGGTAATAAACATAATCCGTGCCGGTAACGTAAGTGAAATAGACAAAATGCATCACGCTGTCCGGGCCGATCTTGCTGAACGGTGTTGCTTTATTCAGCCCGCCGGTAGTAATCCAAATTGGCTCGGTGAAATTACCGGAAATATTATTTGTATACTTTATCTGGAAAAGGTTACCCGCGTCCCTCCCGGTGAAGCCGATATGCATTTTCCCGTTGCCGTCCATTGAAATAGTGGGATAGTTGTCGGTAACGGCATTGTTGGTTACATTTATAGTCTGGAACCCGGAAGTTGATTCCTTTGCGTAGTAAATTTCAGTAGTGGCGCTGTTGGTTCCCTGAGATCCGCTGTAAACAACGTGCAGGAATCCGCTGTTATCAATTACTCCATATTGTCTGTTATTAAAAATGTCATTACGAGCGACAGTATCTTCAATAAACTGAACTGTCTGCGCGTTCATAATTGTGAGAAGGGAAGAGAGAAAAAGTATAAAGATTTTCATAAAACACTCCGATTAATTATACTAATGTAGTAATTAATATTATTATAGAAAATATTAGTCCAGACTTATGCCGATTAAAGCCAAGGAAAAACGTCCGGTCATAAAAACCGATTTTACCACAATGGATATTATCCTTCTGGCGGTTAATATCCTGACCCTGATATTTGTCTGGACGTATATCGTCTTTGTTTACAACGAATTAAGTCAAAACATCCCCACACACTTCGGCTTTGACGGCAAGGCGGATGCTACCGGGCCCAGGTCGACGCTTTTTCTTCTGCCCGCCATTGCGCTGGGTATGAGCATACTCTTATGGGCGATAAGTTTCTATCCGCATACATTTAATTACGCGGTAAAGATCACCGAAGAGAACGCGCCTTATCAGTACAGGCTCGGGGTTAATCTTGTAAGATGGACGAGCGTGATTATTTGTCTGCTGTTTACCTATATAACATACATTACCATCAGTACCGCGAGGGGAGAGAGCGGCGGTTTCGGCGGGTGGTTTATTCCGGGGTTTATGGGAATTACAACGATCATGCTGATAATTTATTTTGTACTCTCCGGAAGGAAGAAATAAAATTGTTCCCGACGGGAGGAATGCGAATAAATTATATAAACATTGTCAGGGAAGATATTTAAACACAGCGGATTTCCGAGAAGCAGCCGATAATATCTATTATCAGATTGACCTTCTGGTGAATCAAACTCCGACCAATGTTACATTCCTCAGGTGTCCTGTAAATATTTGATTTGTATCCGTTACTAAATTATCTTTCTGTTTTAAGTCTACTTAAAACATCCGGGTTTTTGTAAAGAATTTTAAGTATACTCAAAAGATTATCAGGGGAGTAAAAGTGCTTTTATCTCTTCTGGGCGGCGAGAGTACCCGGAACCCAATCTGCTAAATTCATAATGCTCACCGCGGATCTGAAAATACGCCGAGAATTTCCTCACTCACTTATACAGAAAATCCCCCAAATATTCAGCTAAATACTTAAATTATCGTATCATTTTTTATAATTTACCGGCAACCAATATGACACTGCAAAAAGCTGAACTCCCCGCCCCGTTAAAACCGGCAGACTTGCGCTGGAAGTGCAATCCCCAGATATTTGAATTCGAGTCCACACTTGAACTTGATCCCGTGGAGGGGATTGTCGGTCAGGACAGGGCTCTCAGGGCGATTAAGCTCGGAGTAGATTTGCAGGCGCCCGGGTACAATATTTATATCTCAGGACTTTCAGGCACCGGCAAGGCTACAACGGTCAAAAAAATGCTGGAAAAGATCAGCGGTAAACCGGTTCAGTTAAGTGATTACGCGTATGTGAATAATTTCAGTGATCCCGACCGCCCCACACTTCTTACTTTTCCCGCGGGTTTAGCAAAAGAGTTTAAAAAAGATATAGGCTCGCTGATAAAATACCTCCGGGAAAAAGTGCCGCAGGTGCTGGAGTCAGAGACGTATACCGATAAAAGAAAACAGGTAATTCAAACTTATTCCAACAAACAGAGTAAACTGGTCGGTACATTTGAAAAACAGCTGGCGGAAAACAATTTTTCGCTCGGGCAGATACAGGTTGAAGGAGTGCCCCGCCCCGAAATCTTTCCGGTCATTGGTGAAGAGAGAGTCCCGATTTACGAACTGCAAAAGTTCGTCGGTGAGGGGAAATTAACCGAAGAGAACGCGCAGGAATTTATTGATAAATATAACAGTTTTCAGAGTGAGCTGGTTAAGGTTTTCAAACAGGGGATGAAACTCAGCCAGGAAATGCAACAAACACTCGCAGAACTTGAACGGGCAGAAGTTGAACTGCTGATCAAATCAACAATAGCACAGGTGAGGGATAAGTATGACGTGCCGAAGGTGGAAGAGTATTTTAACGGAGTTGAAAACTCCATTCTCGAAAACCTTTCTGTTTTCACGGGTGCAAAACCGGAAGGAGAGCAGACAGCTGAGGGTTTTATTATCGACTACTTCCGTGACTATGACGTGAATATAATACTGGATAACTCGAACGCCGCGGAACACCCGGTAATTATCGAGATATCACCATCCTACACCAATCTCTTCGGGACAATTGAGAAAGTAAGTGACGGCAGGGGCGGATGGTACGCGGACTTTACCAGAATAAAAGCCGGATCTCTCCTTAAAGCTAACGGCGGATACATCGTCATTAACGTGAATCACCTCTTTGAAGAACCCGGCGTCTGGAAAACACTCAAACGGGTGCTGACTTACAGGAAACTGGAAATTCAGGATTATTATAATTACTTCCAGTTCTCTCCGTCCATTTTAAAACCTGAAGCGATTGATATTGACGCGAAAGTTATTCTGACCGGAAGCGCTTACGTTTATCAGCTTCTCGCGGGTTATGAAGATGACTTTAAAAAGATATTTAAGGTGAAAGCCGATTTCGATTATGAAATTGAGAACACCGGCGACGTGATGGTTGAGTATGCAAGAGTTATTAAAAAAATGATCGCGCAGGAGAACCTTCTTGAGTTTGACAAAACAGCGATCGCGTACCTGCTTGAGCTTGCAGCCAGATTCGCCGGAAGAAAGAATAAACTTACCGCCAGGTTTTCCATTCTCGCGGATTTCGCGCGCGAGGCGGACTTCTGGGCGAAAAGCGAAGAAGCAAAAGTTGTAACGGCAAAGCACGTGGAAACCGCTTATGACAGGGCGAGAGAACGGCACTCCCTGATGGAGGATAAGTACGGAGACCTGATTAAAGAGAACACCATATTGATAGATACAACCGGAGCGAAGGTCGGACAGGTAAACGGGCTCGCGGTTTATGGCGGTGATATTTACGGTTTTGGTAAACCTGCACGCATAACAGCCTCGGCGGCGCTGGGCGGCGGCAATATTGTAAACGTTGAGCGTGAATCTGGTTTGAGCGGAAAATCTCACGATAAAGGAATTCATATTATAAGCGGTTACTTTCGCGACAGTTTCGGAAAAAACTTCCCGCTTTCGTTTACCGCGAACATAGTATTCGAACAATCATACGGCCCAATTGACGGCGACAGCGCTTCCTGCGCGGAAATATTCGCGCTTCTCTCAGCTCTTTCGGGCATCCCCTTAAAGCAAAACATAGCCGTTACCGGTTCCGTAAACCAGAAAGGGTTTGTTCAGCCAATCGGTGGAGTAAATGAAAAGATAGAGGGATTCTTCAGCGTGTGCAGAGAGCGCGGTCTGACGGGGGACCAGGGGGTAATAATACCTGTTCAGAACATTAACGATCTAATGCTGAAAGACGAAATTATTTCTGCGGTTAAGAAAAGGAAGTTCAGCGTCTATGCCATTACCACAATATCTGAAGGAATAGAGATACTTACAGGCTTTAAAGCCGGAATTCGTCAGTCAACCGGAGAATACGCGAAGAATACGGTTTTTGGTAAAGTTGAGTCAAACCTTATTCATATGTATCACAGGAGCAAACATCCATTTCCGCATAAGGAGAAAGAACCGGCGAAAACTACGGAGAAGGCAAAACAGCCCGCAAAAAAGAAACCGGCCGCAAAACCGGTTAAGAAAAAGAAATAGTCGGGAGGCCCTTCTTAACCGGTGGCTTCTGATTGATCCCGTTTGTTAATATTAATTTAACGTCCGGTAAAATTTTTTGTGTTAATAATTTAGTAAATTTACTTGCAGTTGTATTATAAATAACTTTTCACCTTTCAACACAGGAAGAGTATGATCCACGATATTAAGAACATTTTCGCGAAGACTAAGATATTATGCACGCTCGGTCCGGCAACATCTACAAAATCAGAAATCAAAAAACTGATGGAAGCGGGCGTGGACGGAGTGCGCCTGAACTTTTCTCACGGTGATTATAAATTTTTTGAGAACCTCTTCCTTGAAATTAATCAGGCGTGCGTGGAAGAACACGCGCCGCTGGCAGTGCTTCTGGACCTGCAGGGGCCAAAGATAAGAATCGGAGAACTGGCGGAACCGGAAATCGAAATAAATAACGGCGATAAAATTGAGATCACCACGGAAAAAATTCCCGGCACGAAAGAGAAAGTATCCACCTCTTATCTTCCGCTTCCGAAGGATGCTCAGGTAGGGGATATAATACTGATAGATGACGGCCTGATCAAACTAAAAATTACTGGTAAGAGTGAAGCCTCGGTGTTCTGCGTAGTCGAAAACGGGGGGAAACTAAAACCCAAAAAAGGAATGAACCTTCCCGGTATGAAGCTTTCAACAGCGTCTGTTACGGAAAAGGACCTCCGCGATCTTGAATTCGCTCTGCAGCATCGTGTTGATTTTATAGCCTTATCATTTGTGAGGCGTGAAAAAGATATTACGGGACTAAGAGACTGGCTTAAAGAGCGCGGTCACTCCATACCGATTATCGCGAAGATAGAAAAACCGGAAGCAGTTGAAAATTTTGAAGAGATACTTAAAGTGGCTGACGGAATAATGGTCGCGCGCGGTGACCTTGGCGTTGAAATGGAAGCGCACGAAGTGCCGATAGTGCAGAAGAATATTATTCGCAGATGCAATGAAGTGGGTAAGATGGTAATAACAGCGACCCAGATGCTTGAATCAATGATAAGCAACCCGATCCCCACCAGGGCAGAGGCATCCGATGTTGCTAACGCAGTCTGGGACGGGACTGATGTAGTGATGCTCAGCGGGGAAACTTCCGTTGGGAAGTATCCTGTCCGCGCGGCGGAGATAATGAATAATATAATAAAAAATGCGGAGAGAAACCTGCAGTCAAGGCAGGAGGTGCGGTACGAAATACCCGATGCACTGAGCGAAAACCTTTTTGATTCTTTCAGCTCGGCAATATGCCAGATGAGCAGGCAGGTAAACGCGAAGGCAATAGTTGTGTTTACAAGCAAGGGAAGAACCGCGATAAGCCTCTCTAAGTTCCGCCCTGCCGCGAGGATAATCGCCCTCTCAGACAGTTTTGAAACAATGAACCACCTTTGCCTGAAGTGGGGGGTAACGTCAGTGTTCTTTAAGGATATCGCCCACGGAACGGAGGGGGTTGATGAGGCAAAGAAACTGATTCTCCAGTCTGAAAACGTTAAGGAAGGTGACCTTGTTATCTTTACCGCAGGCGCGCCTTATTCGGAGAAATCACGGGTCAACTGGCTGAAATTTGAAACATTATGATCTGCAGGCGTTGAGCATCTGAAGATGTTTTTACGGAGGGGGTTAAAGGATAAGGAGCTGACAGAGTAAATTATTCTGCCGGGACAATCCTCCGGGCACTCATACTTTTTCTATTATCAGCGCGGAAATATCATCTTCAAATTCCGATGCGTGTTTGAAGCCTATCACTGCATTTTTGATTTCGTCAAGAAGCGCCGGAGAATTAATATTTCTTTTATCTCTAAGAAAATCCTTAAAGCGGTCGAATCCAAAGACTTCATCATTTTCCCTTATACATTCAGTAATGCCATCCGAATAAAGAATAAGCCTGTCACCCGCTGACAGCGTGAACTCTGCCTCTTCAAAGTTTGTTTCCGAAAGAAGTGCTATCGCGGAACCCTTGATATCAATGAACTCAACATTGCCGTCGTTTTTTAATATTATCGGCATAGTGTGTCCTGCCCGTGAGAGCTTAATTTTATCAGTCTCCGGATCAATGATGCCATATATAATGGTGAAGTATTGCATCGAATCGTGACTCTTGAAGAAATGCTCATTCAGTTTTTTGAAGAGCATCGCGGGAGATGAAACAAGCAGCGAGGACTCACCTGAATCGAAACGGGTAAAAATTGCATTCTCGGTTGAGTACGGAGCGAGTATGTTGTTAAGAGTAAAGGAAAGCATTGAAGAAGAAACGCCGTGCCCGGCTACATCAAGCAGAAAGAAAACTATCTTGCCGTCATCAAGCAGGTAGTAGTTAAAAATATCACCCGCCAGTTGTTTGGTGGGGATAAGGAACCAGTTGAATTTATAGCTGCCGTACTGCACGTTATTGGGAGGGAGAAGTTCGTTTTGCAGCGCCGCGGCTGTGTCTATATCCTTTTGAATGATTGAGAGGGCGTGTTCAAGTTGTTTCTTGGCGTCGGAAAGATGCAGGTTTTGCTCTGCGAGTTTCTTTTCGAGGTCCAGAATTCTTTCTCCCGCTCGTATCCTTACGCGCAGTTCGTGGGTATTAAATGGTTTTACCACGTAATCATCAGCGCCTGCCTCGAGCCCTTCGATCATCTCATTCTTTCCGCTCTTCGCCGTCAGTATAATAATGTAAATATAACGGTCAAGATTCAGTGACCGGATTGCCTTTACAAGTTCCTTGCCGTTCATAACTGGCATTTCCCAGTCTGTAAGTACAAAACTTACATCCGAAGAAGTTAGTATATCAAGTGCTTCTTTGCCGTTTGAGGCGGCAATCACTTCGTGGCCCGAACGGCTCAACAGGCTTTCGAGCATCACGATGGTTTCCGGCATATCATCCGCGATAAGTATCTTCATTTTACGCCGTTTAATTTATTTGGGTATATAGCTGAAAAATATAATTAAATCTAATGCGGTGAAATTTACGAAATTTGTTCATTATTAGATATATTAAAGCCCCCATTTATATTTTATCAGAAAGGTGTTACTATGAAAATCGGAATACTCGGCTCGGGTATGGTAGGCAAAGTTTTATCAAAAGGCTTTTTAGGCCTTGGGTATGAAGTTATGACGGGATCCCGGAATCCCTCTAAACTGGAGCAATGGCATAAAGAGATGAATAACCCCAAATTATCTGTCGGGACGTTTGCCGAAACCGCTTCATTCGGCGGGGTGGTTGTGTTGGCGACCCACGGCACCGCAACCGTCGATGTGTTAAATCAATCCGGAAAGGAAAACTTCACCGGAAAAACGGTAATTGACGTTACCAATCCGCTCGATTTTTCAACAGGCAAACCGGTGTTCGCGGCGGCTTTAGGCAATTCACTTGGCGAACAGATACAAAACGCCATCCCGGAGGCTAAAGTGGTGAAGGCGTTTAATATCGTGAATTGTAATATTATGATCAACGCGAAGATGCAGGAGGGTCAGCCCGATATGTTTATCGCCGGAAACGATAAAGATGCCAAGGACTGGGTTGGCAAGCTAGCACTCGACTGGGGCTGGAATTCCTGCATTGATCTTGGCGGAATAGAAGAGTCTTACTGGCTCGAGACTTTCGCGATGCTGTGGATCAAATTCGGCGCCGCTAATAACCATTGGACCCACGCGTTCAAATTACTGAAGAAATAAACAGCGGATGCAAAAGAAAATAATACTTGTGACGGGCGCCAACAGAGGGATAGGAAAAGAGATATGCCGTCAGCTTGCGGAGAGCGACGCGTCCGTGCTCCTTTCGGCGCGGGACTTTATCAAAGCCAAAGGCGCCGCTTCGGAGATGAAAGGGCGCGTTACTCCCGTTCAGCTGGATGTAACCTCGCCGGAAAGCGCGGAAAATGTTGTTAATACAATTAAAAATGAATTCGGGCGGCTTGACGTACTGATAAATAATGCCGGCATTATCGGGAAAAAACCGCTGGCCGAATGCGCCGTTGATGACCTGAAGGAAGTATTTGAGGTGAATTATTTTGGTGCGGTCAGACTAACCAAAGCCTGCCTCCCTTTATTAAAACAATCGCAGGGGTCCATTATAAATATATCAAGCGGTATGGGCGCCCTGGGTGATCTGACCGGAGGTTACGGACCCTACCGCCTTTCCAAGGCCCACCTTAATGCATACACTATCCTGCTTGCTAATGAACTAAGAGGCAGCGGTGTGCGGGCAAATGCTGTTTGTCCCGGCTGGGTGAAAACGGAAATGGGGGGAGCCGGTGCCACAAGGACTGTGGAAAAAGGAGCTGAAACTCCTGTGTGGCTTGCGCTTGAGGATAAAGAAATAACAGGTAAATTTATTCGTGACAAAAAAATAATTTCCTGGTAAACAGATTAAGAAAGGTAATATGGAAAAAGTAAAATTCGCTAAAAGTAACGAAGATGTTTCGAGGCTTGGATTCGGATGCTGGGGCATCGGTAAATCAATGTGGATAGGCGCGGAGGATAACGAGTCAAAACAGGCGCTCCACCTCGCGATAGAGCAGGGGATCAATTTTTTTGATACCGCGCTTGTCTACGGTAACGGCCACAGCGAAAAGCTCGTGGGTGAAGTGGAAAAGGAAAGCGGGCAGAAGTTATTTATAGCCTCTAAAGTACCATCCAAACTTATGGAGTGGCCGGCGAAGGATACATCCGCGCTTGCCGACTCTTTCCCTGAAGATTATCTCATTCAGAAAACTGAAGAAAGCCTTCGGAATCTCGGACGGGATTATCTAGACCTTCAGCAGTTCCACGTATGGAGCGATACCTGGGCCGAGCGTGATGAGTGGAAAGAAGCGGTAATGAAATTAAAACAATCGGGCAAAGTGCGTTACTGGGGCATTTCGATTAATGACCACCAGGCATCAAATGGCATAGCCGCCGGAAAGACCGGACTAATTGACTGCTTCCAGGTTATATTCAATATATATGACCAGTCGCCGCTAGACGAACTGCTTCCGTTTTGCGAAGAGAATAAAATTAGTGTGCTTGCCAGGGTTCCGCTGGATGAAGGCGGGCTTACGGGAACAATTAAACCCGAAACCACCTTCCCGGAAAAGGACTGGCGAAACTATTATTTCAGAGGAAAGAGAAAGCAGGAAGTTTTTGAGCGCGCGAATAAAGTATTTCAAGACGTGAAAATCGAGTGCGATACTCTCGCCGAAGCCGCTCTCAGATATACCATAAGTTTTAACGCGGTTACCTCGGTTATACCGGGAATGAGAAGCAGGAAAAATTTATTAAGTAATGTACAGAGCGTAAACAAAGGAAAGCTTTCTCAGGAAACACTGGAGAAACTCAAAACACACCGCTGGACCAGGAATTACTATCTGTGAAAAAAACAGTAACTATTTTTGGAAGTTCACTCCCCAAACCCGGTGAAAGGGAGTACGAAGATGCGTATGAAATTGGCAGGAGGTTTGCACTTGCCGGATTGAACGTATGCAACGGCGGAAACAGCGGTATTATGGAAGCCTCGGCAAAAGGCGCATTTGAAAACGGAGGTAAAGTTACGGGTGTGACTTTAAGCGTTTTTAAGGTCAGTCATAATAATTATCTTTCGGAACATATATCCTGCGGCACAATGTTTGAGCGGATGCAGAAGTTAATTGATTTAGGTGACGCCTATGTTGTGCTTAAAGGAGGTACGGGAACGATGTTTGAACTTGCCACAGTGTGGGAAATGTTCAACAAAGGGTTCATCGGTATAAAACCATTTGCGTGTCACTCGTCAATGTGGAAAGAAATAGCCGCTGTAATGGAGATACAAATTGCTTACGAAAAAAGGAGAAGCGGTTTGTTAAAAGCGTTTGACGGCATCGGCGAGTGCGCGGATTACATAATTGATTCATTAAACAAATAACAAAACACACAATGAAAAAAACACAATATTTATTTTTATTCTTTGCCTTATTATTTGCCGCCTGTGATAAAACAGAAGAAGTTAAACTCGAAGCATTCAGCGCTGAGGCATTCGCGTATGATATTGAAACCTCGTGGGAAATCAATTCTTCCATACGGGTAAAAGGGTTTGCCCAGTCGGAAGAAGGGGGGGTATTCAAGCACTCAGTTAATTACGAAGCCTCGATAATTACTCCTTCTGGTGAATCGATTCCCGGGATCGCGTCAGGGACTCTTAACGAATCCTCCAAAGAAAAACTTCAGGATCTTGGCATAGAAGTGCAGTATGAACTCGACAAATCCCGTGGGCCCGGCAAATACAAAATAGTCTACGCGATCAAAGACGACCGCACGGGACAGACGGTAAAAGGGGAAAAAGAGTTTGAAGCGTTGTAATTAAAAATTAAGAATTAAAAATTAAAAATTGTTTTATTATCAATAGACTACTTCTCGTATTGATAACCACCCCGGGGAATAGTAAAATTTTTTAATATTGGCTCCTCCCCTTTTACTCTGTCTAACGGTCGTAAAAGGGGATGCCAAAATTCTCTTCCCGGAGTCCCAAATCTTCCCCCGATATTTCCCATCTCCTCAACCTCAACATCAACCCCAACACTGACACTGACACTTTTCCCTGCATTTTCTCCCCAGATTTTTATTGCTATATTATAAGTTTACGTTATTTTTTTTAGGATTTTACCCTCGCTTTTATGACTTCTAGAGAGATCAGGAAACAGTTTTTAGACTATTTTGAGGGGAGGCAGCATAAGATTGTGCATAGCGCCCCGGTTATTCCTTTTGAGGACCCGACCCTGCTTTTTACCAACGCGGGAATGAACCAGTTCAAGGATGTTTTCCTCGGTACGGGAACAAGGGAATATAAACGCGCAGCCGATACCCAGAAATGTATCCGGGTTAGCGGAAAGCACAACGATCTTGAGGAAGTAGGGCACGATACCTATCACCATACCTTTTTTGAGATGCTCGGCAACTGGTCGTTCGGGGACTATTATAAAGCTGAAGCTATTGAGTGGGCGTGGGAATTACTGTCAAAGGTTTGGGGACTGCCGAAAGAACGCCTTTTTGTGACGGTTTACAGGACAGACGACGAAGCCTTTGAACTATGGAAAACCAAAACCGATATTAAACCCTCCCATATCCTTCGTTTTGACGAAAAGGATAACTTCTGGGAAATGGGCGATACGGGTCCCTGCGGCCCCTGCTCGGAAATACATATTAATTTAACCGATGATTATGATGACCCCTCGCTGGTAAATGCCGGCACCGCGGGATGCATAGAAATTTGGAACCTGGTTTTCATACAGTATAACCGTGATGAGAACGGAACTCTTCACGACCTCCCGGCGAAACACGTGGACACCGGTATGGGTTTTGAGAGGCTCTGCGCGGTTCTGCAGGGGAAGAGCAGCAACTATGACACGGATATTTTTATGCCGCTGATCAGGGAAGTGGAAAAACTTTCCGGATTTAAGTATGGCAGCGAAGAGGAAAAAATACCGATGCGCGTGATCGCCGATCATATCCGCACACTTACCTTCGCGATAACCGACGGCGCTGTTCCGAGTAACGACGGAAGAGGTTATGTGCTTCGCAGGCTTCTGAGAAGAGCATCGCGTTACGGAAGAAAACTCAATCTTAAAGAACCTTTCCTGCATAAACTCGTACACATCTTAACCGAAACGATGGGAGATGTCTTCCCAGAGATCATTCACAAAAAAGAATTTGTTGAAAGAGTGATCAAAAGCGAAGAAGAAAGTTTCAACAGGACTCTCGACCGCGGCATTGAACTCTTTGACGAGATCATTAAGGGGCTTAAATCATCCGGCGGGACGGTTATCCCCGGCGCGGATATCTTTAAGCTGTACGACACATACGGATTCCCCGTTGATCTTACAAATGTTATGGCAAGGGAGCTTGGCTACGGCGTTGATGAAGACGGCTTTAACGAACTGATGAATGAACAGAAGACCCGCGCGCGCGAGTCATCGAAGGATAAATTTTCATCAGTGAATATTAATGTTAATGATATTTCGTTTGACGGAATAGATGATCTTCCCGAAACAGAATTCACCGGCTATGATGATCTTCGCACTCCGGCCCACATACTCTCTTCGAAGAAACAGCAGGACACGGAATTTATTATACTTGACCGCACGCCGTTTTATGTGGAAGCAGGCGGACAGATTGATGATACGGGAAACATACTGATTGCGGATAACTCCCTCGAAGTGATTGACCTTGTGAAGGTTAATAACCGTATAGCTCACGTTATTAAAAATGAAAACGGCGTGGCGATAGAAAAAGGGCTTGAAGCAATTGCCGATGTTGACTCCGGCAGAAGATGGGACATAATGCGTAACCACTCCTGCACGCACTTTATGCACGCGGCGCTCCGCAAGGTGCTTGGCACACACGTTCAGCAGGCTGGCTCTTATGTGGGTCCCGAAAGGCTGCGTTTCGACTTCTCACACTTCGGTAAAATGACCGCTGAAGAAATTAAAGAAGTTGAAATTATTGTAAATGAACAATTGAGGCGTAACCTTCCCAAAATACATCACAGGAATATACCGTTTGAACAGGCAAAGAAAATGGGCGCGCTGATGTTCTTCGGCGATAAGTACGGTGATAAAGTCAATGTGGTTCAGTTTGGTGATTTTACGATGGAGTTCTGCGGCGGTACGCACGTCCGCAACTCCTCGGAGATCGGATTGTTTAAGATCCTTAGTGAAGCGTCCATATCAAGCGGCGTGAGAAGGATTGAAGCTACAACCGGGCTGGGAGTAGAGCGGTATATCGAGTCGCAAATGCACAAACTCCACGAGCAGGAAGAAAAATACCAGGAACTGCTCGAACAGAAGAAGAAGCTTGAAAAAGAGATGGCAGAGCTGAAGTTTAAACAAAAACTCGATATTATCCCGAAGATACTTGCGGCCCCCGATAAAGTTAACGATGTTCCTGTTTACAAGGGAGTAGTTCCCGCGGAAAATCAGGACGAAATGAAATCATTTGGAAATGAAATGCAGTCGAGGGTTAAGTCGGGAGTCGTGCTGCTTGTCGGTGTGGTGGAGGAAAAAGCCTCACTGATCTGTATTGTGACTGACGATCTAATAAAGTCCGGTAAACTAAGCGCCGGAAAACTTGTCGGCGATGCCGCGAAAATGCTCGGAGGCGGCGGGGGGGGCAGACCGAATATCGCCACGGCAGGCGCTAAAGATGTCAGCAAAATTGATGATATGCTATCGGCATTTAACGGGATCGTCTCGAAATATTTAAACTGATTTATAGCCGTATGGAACGGCGGGGCTTGCCCCATAAACTATTTACTAATTAAGAAGCAACTATTACTTAAATAAATATTACAGGCTCTAAGTATGACAACTTTACCTCCTCCTTCGGTTAATCAATTTCCGATAGATTCTGTTGAGAAACAGGTTTACGGAATAGTAGAGAATCTGCAGGAATATTTACCCATAGCCAACGACAGGAACCGCCTCGGTTTTAACCTGTATAAATTTGTTATGGGAGAAGGCGACGAACCGAAGATAATGGTTAAGAACGCTAAAGTTAAAATTCAGGGGATCGAGTATGACGACCTCGTAAAGAAACTCGAAGACGCGCTGAAAGAAGTTAAAAAGCCCTGATAACCGGGTAATGTTCCGGTAATCCCGGATTTACGCACAATTTACCCTCCCCGGCTGCGGAGCTGATCCGCGGCCGGGGATTACAAAACCTGCCTCCCGGCGGGTTGGGTGGTTGATTTCTCACGCTTCGGCAATTCGGCTTAACTGCGGGTGCCAGGGTTATTCCCCTGACCGCCTCTACGGTAATGGTTTATACGCAAAAACCGGTGCCAACCATAAAAATTTCCCCTCAAGATTTACGCTAAATTCCCTAAATTTGTTAATTATAAATTTCCCGAGGTTTTATGTATCGCAAACTGCTAATAATCGTTTTCATTTTATCTTCCCTTGCTTTTCCTCAGAAAAGAAACCTTAATTTTGACGACCTCTTCGCAATGCAAAGGATCGGAGAAATGGACCTTTCCCCCGACGGAAGAACTATTGTGTTTACTGCCAGCTCATTCAGTATTGACCTTAACAGAGGAAATTCTGATATATTCCTGATAGACTCTGACGGGAAGAACCTGCGCGCTCTTAAGAACTCGGAAAAGAGCGAAGGGAATCCAAGGTTTTCACCGGACGGCAGGAAGATTGCGTATACACTCGACGGGCAAATACGCGTCTGCAATACGGATGGATCTTCTGATGAACAACTGACTTCACTATATACCGGCGCCTCGGGTATTGTCTGGTCAAAGGACGGCTCGAAAATGCTATTCGTTTCTTCTGTTTATCCCGATTGTCAAGACCAGGAATGCAATAAGAACCGCGACGAAGCTCAGGAAAGAAGTAAAGTTAAAGCAAGTATATTTACCGAATTGCTTTACAGGCATTGGAACGACTGGCGCGGCGATAAAAGAAGCCATCTATTCATTCTTGATGTTTCATCAAAAGAAGCAATTGACCTTAACCTTTACGGCAAGTATGATGTTCCGCCGATAGCCCTGGGAAGCGCTAATGATTATTCCTTTTCCCCCGATGGCAAAGAAATAGCTTTTACAATGAATACCGACAGCTTTCCCGCGACCAGCACAAACAACGATATCTTCCTGATAAACATCAGCGATATCAGCACAGGCAAAGTTACCAGGCACAAAAAAATCAGTATAAGCAAAGGAAATGACAACCAGCCCGTTTACTCCCCCGACGGCAGGTACATAGCATTCTCCTCGATGGAAAGAGCTGGGTTTGAAGCGGATAAACAGCGATTAATGATCTATGACCGCGAAAAAGGAACACTGACCAGCCTGACAGATAAGTTTGACCGGTCGGTAGCTGAAATTGTCTGGGCTAAAGACGGCACCTCGATTTTCTTTAACGCGGCAAATGAAGTATATGAATCAATTTATAAAATTAACCTGATGTCGAGAGAAGTCACTCCGGTTCTTAAAGAAAGAATCAACACTTCTCTGAAATTATCACCCGACGGAAACACGCTTTATTTCAAACAGCAGCGCAGCACGCTTCCTTATGAAATATTTTCAATGGGAACTGACGGCAAGAATCTTAAGCAGCTTACATTCCTGAACGCCGAACGTTTGTCACAAATTGAAATGAACGAAATAGAGACCTTTACAAGTAAGGGCGCGGGCGGAACACCGGTACAGTCAATAATTGTAAAACCGCCGTTCTTTGATCCGAATAAAAAATATCCGATGATATTCCTCATTCACGGCGGGCCGCAGGGCGCGTGGAATGATGATTTCCATTTCCGGTGGAATATTCAGATGTTCGCATCTGACGGGTATGTTGTTGTTGCGCCAAATCCCCGTGGAAGTACTGGTTACGGACAAAAATTCACCGATGAAATTTCGGGCGACTGGGGCGGTAAAGTTTACACCGACCTGATGAATGCTTATGATTATGCGGTAAAGAATTACAAATTCATTGACGGCAGAAATACTTTTGCCGCGGGCGCTTCTTACGGCGGATATATGATAAACTGGATTGCCGGACATACCGACAGATTTAACGCGCTTGTATCGCACGCGGGTGTCTTTAATCTCGAAAGCATGTATGGTACTACGGAAGAACTCTGGTTCACGGAATGGGAGTTCAAGGGTACGCCGTGGACGAACAGAAAGCTTTACGAAAAGTTTTCGCCGCACAGGTACATTCACAATTGCAAAACACCGGTGCTGGTTGTGCACGGTGCTTATGATTTCAGGGTGCCGGAAGAACAGGCCTTCCAGTTATTCACCTCCCTTCAGAGGCTGGGAGTCAAAAGCAAATTCCTCTATTTCCCGGATGAGACGCATTTTGTTGCCAAGCCCCAGAACGCGCGCCTCTGGTGGAAAACAGTGTTTGAATGGTTTAATGAGAATTATAAAAAGTAATTTGACGGAAGGACAGAGAGTATGAGTTCAGAACTTGAATGGAGAAACATCCGGTACGAAGACACGGAAAATATGACGCAAGCCGAAAAAGAGAATTTTGTTGAATCGGGCCTGTGGGATAAACTGGAAAAATACGGAAAGAAGATATCTTTTGCCAAAGATGTTATCGCTCTTTATAATTATATGAAAGATAAGTACGTCCCCTGGTACAGGAAAAGCATTGTCGTGGGAGCGCTGGTCTATTTCATTTCCCCGATAGATACTATACCCGATCTCGCGCCTCTGATCGGGTATCTTGACGATCTCGGCGTTATAACCGCGCTGATCAAATACCTTGGTAACGAGATTCGCGCTTACTATTAATTTGGCTGTACAAAAAAGATAAATGAGTAAAATAAATTTTAAGGTTACAAAGAGCGACATAATTTTCCGCGGCAAGGTATTCGATATCAGGGTGGATGAAATTGAATATGACAGCGGAAACAAGGGGGTGCGCGAAACAATACTCCACCCCGGCGGCGCGGTGGTAGTGCCGGTTAAAGATGACGGCAAAATTATATTGATTAAGCAATACCGTTATCCGCTCAATAAATTTGTTTACGAACTTCCCGCCGGAAAACTTAATCTGGATGAAAATCCACTCCACTGCGCTGAACGGGAGCTTGAAGAAGAGACCGGATATAAAGCCGGCAGTATTATTAAATTGGGCGCGATCTGCACAACACCCGGTTTTTGCAGCGAAGTACTCCATATTTATCTGGCCGAGTTTCTGACTCCCGGCGATCACAACCGTGAAGAAGGGGAGTACGGTATGGAAATTCACGAATTCACCTTTGATGAGATAAACACAATGATCTCCGAGGAAGAAATTTATGACGGGAAAACATTGTCAGGATTATTTATGGCGCGGCTCTTTTTTGAAAGGACTAGCCGCTGAATGCTGAAGTCTCTTCAGATTAAAGATTACGCGCTTATTGAAAGCATAAATGTTGAATTCGGCCACGGGCTTAATATTATCACCGGGGAAACCGGAGCCGGTAAATCTATTCTTATTGACGCGATGGGGCTTCTCCTCGGAGAACGCGCGTCGGTTGAGGTTATTCGTAAGGGCGCGCCGAAGAGTATAGTTGAGGGGATATTCAGCCTCGACGGTAACAAGAAAGTCAGAAAAATTCTATCTGAAAATGACATTGACGCGGATGATGAACTTATTGTCAGGCGGGAAATCTCGTCCAAAGGAAGCAACCGTTGCTTTATAAATGATACCCCCGTAACTCTTAACCTTATAAAGGAAATCGGCGACCTGCTCGTGGACCTTCACGGGCAGCACGAACACCAGAGCCTTCTGCGTCCCGAAACGCACATCGAAATGCTTGACGGTTTTGGCAGTTATACGAAAGAAAAAGATGAATACTATGAACTGTTTAAGCAGCTTAACTCGGCTGTAAGAGAGCTTGGAGAGATAAAAGGGAAAGAAAAAACTCTTCACGAAAGAAAAGACCTTTACTCGTTTCAGTTAAAAGAAATTGAAGCGGTTATGCCTGAAGAGGGAGAGGACGAGAAACTATCAAACACGCTGAAGGTACTGGAAAACTCTGAGAAGCTTTTTGAAACCACCGGGTCTGTCTACAATCTTTTGTATGATAATGAACTCTCCATTCACGATCAGCTGACAAAAGTTAAGAACGAACTTGCCTCCGTCGCGCAGTATGATGAGTATTTTAACGGATTAATTGAAGAACTGACCCAGGCCATTGCGCTGATTGATGACGTTACGGCTTCTGTCCGCGATTATAACACAAAGCTTGACGTTGATCCCTCTGAAATTGACGCGAAGAGGCTGAGGCTCTCCTCGATAAATATGCTGAAGAAGAAGTTCGGCGGGAGCGTCAGCGCGGTATTGCAGCATCTTGAAATGATTCGAGGTGAACTGCTCCTCGCGGGAAATTACGATCTTGAGATCGCCCGTATTGAAGGAGAAATAGAGGTGCTGCGTAAGAAGTGCGGTGATAAAGCCGCGCTTATTTCCGAGAAGAGAAAAACCGTATCCAAAAAAATTGCCGGCGAACTGATCAAAACGCTTTCCTCTTTGGGGATAGATAACGCGGCGTTTGAAGTCAGGATCACGAACACCGAATCCGCGGCCGATTATCTCTATGTACACGGTAAAAAATTAAAATACGGTTCCGACGGCATAGACGAAGTGGAATTTTACGTATCAACTAACGCCGGAGAAGATGTTAAACCGCTGATAAAGGTAGCCAGCGGCGGAGAAATATCGAGAATAATGCTTTCGATAAAATCCATTCTGGCGAAAAGCGATAAACTGCCGCTGCTGATCTTTGATGAAATTGATACGGGAGTAAGCGGAAGGATAGCCCAGAAAGTCGGAAACGCTCTTAAAGACCTTGCGGGTTATCACCAGATAATTGCAATTACACACCTGCCGCAGATAGCAGGACTCGCGGATCACCACTTTGTGGTTGAAAAGGGGAAGCAGGATGAGCGTGTGGTAAGCTCAATCAGGAAACTCAGTACAGATGAACAGATTAAGGAAGTAGCCAAATTAATGAGCGGTGAGAACATCACCGATGCGAGCCTTAAAGGCGCGAGAGAATTGATGGGGTTAAAGAATTAATTAAACAAAGGAAAGACCATGAAAGCATACGAAGGAAACATTCATCTCACAAAAGCAGGCAAGATAGTTGTGCCTGACGAACTCTTAAAATTGCTGCCAAAAGAAGAAAGCATACGCGCTATATTTCTCGTTGATGAACCAATTGACAAGAAGTACAAATCCGCCGTAACCGATATCAAAACACAGGAATACTATTACGGCCTCCCCACCGACGAAGCTGTTTACGACGATTTTTAATATATGATATGCGGGGCGAGACGCCTGTCTCGCCCTTCACCCAAATGATAAATATTGGGTCCACTTTCGGAAAGTATGCCAAACCGTGAGTAGTTTCACCCAAACAAGCGCTTTTGCTTAGTTCCTGCTTTATCAAACCGATTTGAACATCAATTATTCTTCCTAAAATTCTTTTTAATTCTGTAGGAATCTTGTATACAATTTCTTTAAATTTGTAATACTAAAGCCTCGTTTTATGGCGGCTTGAAATAAACCAAAATAATTAGGAAATACTGATATGAAAAGAGTTATTAGTGTTCTTATCCTGCTCACCTCACTCCTGCCTGGCGTTACACATCGCCCCGATAAAATTGCGCTTCAAGACCCGAAAATCCACTCTTGTTCGATTGCCGAAAGCAGCGGCAAGGCTGCACTGGTTTTAATTCCGGGCGGCGATATTTTACCTGCCCCGGTTAAAAGTGAGGAAATTTTTTCTGAAATCGATTCAAAAGAAGAGTGTGTACACGAAAAGGGGATACGATGGTCTATGGGATTTATTTATTTCCCGTATACTAAAGCGTATTCTCTGACAGTTGAAAATAATTTATATGCTTTGCCTTCCTATCTCCAAACAGCCATACTGGAAAACGATCAGTTTGTATCCCGGATGGATTTCGAAATAGGTTTGGAACCGGTAAAAATGCCGGTTAAGTTTACTGTATCTTTCAGTTATATCAGCAACATCCGGTCACAGAGGATTGAGCAGTATTATCGTCCATCCAATCCCTTATCAACGGCTTCAGAGGAAGGAAAGGATCAATCGTCAGAACTGCAATTGACGAGATTGTTTATCGGTGCACAATACTATATTATGAAACCAACGGCCGGAGGGTCAAGCATTTACTGTATTGTTGGTTTAGGTAAACAGTTTGCGGGCGGAACCCACAGTTATAAAGGCTTATTCCTTGATTCTACTGATCTTGTAACAACCGACAACAGGGATGAATTTGTCAAAAAAATGAATTCGCCTTTCTTCGTAAGGTTTGGTGCGGGCGGAGAATACTTCTTTAATGATAATTTTTCAATTAACGGAACCGTACGGTTTGAATATTATCGCGTGTCCGCTGTTCTGAATACAAGCATAGTTTCAAGCACTCTTTCACAAGTTATTAACGAGAGTATCAGTCGTGGGGGCTGGAGTACGGATGTGGGGCTGGGTGTAAACTTTTACTTTTAACGGGGGGAGACGGTATGAAACAAACCAGTATATGTTCTGCGTTATTAGCTCTGTTTATCATTTCAGTTTACGGACAGGAAAAATCTTTCGGGCAAGATAACGGAAGTTCCTGGCGGGTACCGATTAAACTCGAAGCTTATAAGAATGAGTTTGCGGTAAATGATTATTCGGAAAAATTTCCGGCAAATCAGACATACCTGAAAATGGCTAAAGGTCCTGACGGAACAATAGCCGCGGTATATGTTGACAGAGCAAACGTTGTTTCGGAATTGGTTATAACCATAATAAATCCGGACGGATCCCTCAGAACCCAGGGTGCGCCGGTTATCTCATCAGAATATGTGGATTATGACAAGATTATTCTCCGGTGGATTGACACGGAAAAAGTGGTGATCGGCTGTTCTGAAGAATACAGAACATTGCTTATTACAGTTAATAAAAACGGAGAGGTGTTAAAGCAAGCCGAGTGCGGAAAAGCATTTTATGAAGAGCAGGATCAGTTTTACGGTCTTTCTGTCAGCAGCAATAATAATATTATCGCGGTTCATTCCCGATATAGGCAGATGCTGTATGCTGAGATCTTTAATTCGGATCTCGAATTGATTGCTGATTCTATATTAATAACCACACGAATCAACTACTCGTCCATTTCACCCGTTAAAATCACGGCAACTGTTTTGCCGGTTAATAGCGCTTTCTATGTTTTTTGGGTAAATTATGCGGATGGCGGCAGTTTGTGCTATCGTATTGTGAATGACGATGGCTCGATTACAACGCCCGAGGTAATGTTGCAAACACCGATAGGAATTGATTTGAGCACGCCTCCGCAGCTGTTATCTCTTCCTGACGGGGGATTCGTCGCGATGTATGGTGATCCGCTGGACAACTACCCGGCATATCTGCGTGCCCAGTATTATACGGCTGATGGTATGCCGTTAGGGAACCCCGTAGTAGCTGTCGACAGCTCATTTACCGGCAACAGTTTTGTCTTGCTTAGCCTTGGCGGAGACACGTGCGCCGTAATTCTCGTTTCAAGTTACAATAACTGCAATTACTTTGTGTTTACAAAAACGGGTGCTGTCCCGGGGAGGTCAGGACAATTAAACCTGGGAACCGCGGCAGATATCCGGAACAGTCAGCTGGCTCTGTTATCCTTAAACAGTGAAGAATTTGTTCTGGGATATACCTCTGCCTATTCATACTCGCGATGGATCGCAACACGGATATTTAATACGGATTTTTCTCCTTCCCCGAAAACGATGCCCGATATTCCAAAACCAAGAACCAGCGCCTGGCAATTCAGGCCGGTTGCAAAGATGAATGACAGTGGGGAGGTGTTATGTATGTGGCAGGATATGCGGGACGGGGATAAGGCTTTGTATGGTCAAATATTTAACTCCTCATTTGATCCGGTCGGCTCGAATTTCAGAATAGATGACTCTGTTGCCTTTACTTCAGATTATTTGTTTGTTCAGGCTTTGCCTATGGGCGACGGATCGTTTATTGTTTGTTACCTGGCGAAAGTAATTCGTCCGTTAGGATCTTCTTATTTTTCCCTGTCACTAAGGAAAGTTATTCCGGGATATTCATTTCCTGATAATCCCGAGGCGATAACCGGGACGTCTATTGGATATTGCAACGTTGGTTTGGGGAAAAACGGTGATACAATCATAATTGCCTATAAGTCAGTTATTGAAGGGATAACATTCCGCAAGTATTCGGCTTCTTTAACGCCTTTGGGTACTGAATATACTCTCTTCAGAGGAAACGGTCCCAACAGATTTTCAAACTATTTTCTGACGTTCGGAAATAACGGCAGTTTTCTGCTGATGGCAGATACCAGGCTTAATTCTGATTATAGCGGGCCCGGAAGGGGAGTTATAATTGGAAAATTTAATTACCTGGGAGAACAACTTTCGGAATTTATCACCCCCGATACGGCTGTTGAGTCGAATTCACAGGCATATTACAGGGGCTTGTACCTTTCTCCTGATGGGAACAATTACTTCGCCTTGTGGATTGAAAATGGAACGATGATGAATATAAATTATGGCGACACCGAAACAAATAAAAGGAAATTATATACAACCGGTGTTCTCAATTCCCAAATTGATCCCGTTGTCGTTTCAATGAAGGATAATTTTCTCTTATACACGGCCAGCCCCAATATAGACAAATATGTTCTCAATTATTATGATGCCGAATTAGATGCGTGGTGGATGGAATTTTTAACCCCGCCAATCCGGTGGCCTGCGCTGTCTAACTATGGTGCGGGAGGGGATTTGACCAAATTTGCGTCTGCAGCTAATGACAGTTTACTTTTTGTCTGTTATGCAGACCCACGAAACACGGGGAGAGGAATGGATATTACCGCAAAAGGGTATAAGATTGTAAATAATAGAATCCCAATACCTGCTGCGGTAAAGGATTTAACTAAAGACAATTTAATCGGAATATATCCCAATCCGACGAGGGGAGACGCAAGAGTATCATTCTATGTTTCGCATCCTTACTTTGTTAGCATAACCCTTCACGACATACTAGGCCGGGAAGTTATGCCGGTTTTCAGCGGATATTGTGAAAAAGGATATTATGAACACACCCTTGACACAAAGAGCCTTTCCTCAGGAGTTTATTTTCTGCGAATGAATTCATTTCACGGTGGCGTCAGGAAAATAGTAATTATTAAATAGCAATGAATTAATTCACCCGGCAAACTTCAAAATATGGTATGCGGGGCGAGATTCTTGTCCCGCCCCCTCACGGTCACGCCGGGGAGAATTTACCCGTGAACGGTAAATACTGTTCCATTGCAAAAAAGTAATGTGTTGGGCTAATCGTCTATATGGTACGACGCATTATTTAATACCCTTCGAATAAACAAAACCCTAAACCATTATCATTCAAACACTTACAGCTCGACCCGCAAATATGCCCTGTATATTAGAATTTTATTAGAACTTATTTTGACGTAAATTTAAGGTCATTTAAAAGAGAATATTCGATGGAAAAGATAAGAGCCACAACAATTTTAGGTTTGGTACACAACGGCAAGGCGGCACTCGGCGGGGATGGGCAGGTGACGCTTGGCAATACCGTTATGAAGCAGAATTCAATGAAAATACGAAAGCTTTCCGGCGGGAAGGTGATTTGCGGTTTCGCCGGAAGCTCTGCGGATGCCTTTACACTGACCGAAAAATTTGAAGATAAGCTTGAACAATACAGGGGTAATGTAAACCGTGCCGCGGTGGAGCTTGCCAAGGAATGGCGCACGGATAAGTACCTTCGCAGGCTGGAGGCGATGCTTGCGGTTATCTCTCCGGAAAGCGCTCTGATTATTTCGGGCAACGGGGACGTAATTGAACCGGACAACAAGATCGTCGCGATCGGTTCGGGGGGAATGTACGCGCTAGCGGCCGCGAAGATGCTGATTAAATACAGTGACCTTCCCGCGGAAGAGATAGTCAGGGAAGCGCTGAAGGTGGCCGCGGATATTTGCATTTACACAAATGATAAGATTAACGTAGAAACCATAGAGAACTAAAGGAACAGGATCCGGATATTATATGTCAAACGGGAAAAACCATCAATTAACTCCCACCCAGATAGTAAAAGAACTTAACAATTTTATTATTGGCCAGGATGAAGCCAAACGCGCTGTTGCAATAGCCCTGAGAAACAGGTGGAGGCGTCAGCAGGTGCAGGACTCTCTGAAAGAGGAGATAATGCCGAACAATATTATTATGATCGGGCCTACCGGTGTAGGAAAAACGGAAATAGCGAGAAGGCTGGCAAAACTGGCGAATGCCCCTTTTGTTAAAGTCGAAGCGTCGAAATATACCGAAGTCGGTTACGTGGGCAGGGATGTGGAATCGATGGTCCGTGATCTCGTTGAGACCGCGGTTAATATGATAAGATCGGAGAAGACAGCAGAAGTAAAACCGCGTGCAATGGAAATGGCTGATGAGCGAATTCTTGATTTGCTTATCCCCCCGGTCCGCGCCGTTGCGGGTGAACAAAACCCGGAAGAGAACGGTAATGAGGATCCGTACCAGAATCAGAAAACACGTGAGTGGATGAGGGAGAAACTTAAAAGAGGCGACCTTGATGACAGGCTGATTGAGTTTGACGCGCAGCAGCCCGCTATCGGGATGCAGGTGCTTGGCCCGCTGGGTGCGGATGACCTTGGAATTAATATCCAGGAGATGATGTCGAGTATGATCCCCAAAAAGAAGAAGCGCCGTAAAACAAAGATCAAAGAAGCCCGCGAGATCCTCGCGCAGGAAGAGGCTCAAAAACTTATTGATAACGATTCCGTTCAGCGTGAAGCCATTGAAAAAGTTGAAAACTCAGGGATCATATTTATAGATGAAATTGACAAAATCGCAGGAAGCAGTAAGGGGCAGGGCCCGGATGTATCCCGCGAGGGGGTACAGCGCGACCTGCTGCCTATTGTGGAAGGATCAACTGTAAATACAAAATATGGTTCGGTCAGGACTGACCACGTGCTGTTTGTGGCATCGGGGGCGTTTCACGTTTCCAAACCATCCGACCTCATTCCTGAATTGCAGGGAAGATTTCCGATACGCGTTGAACTTAAGAGCCTGACTGAAGATGATTTTATAAAAATATTAACTCTTCCCCGAAACGCGTTGCTAAAGCAGTACGCGGCGCTTCTGGCTACCGAGGGAGTGAACATAACATTTAAAGAAGACGCGATAAGAGAGATCGCCAAGATTGCTTTTCAGGTCAATGAACAGGTTGAGAATATAGGGGCTCGACGGCTTCATACCATTCTGACTAATCTTCTTGACGATATTCTTTTCAATCTGCCGGATATGATGGCGGCAACAGATATCACCATAACGGCTGAAATGGTTAAAGACAAACTCGATAAGGTTGTTAAGGATCGTGACCTCAGTAAATATATTCTCTGATCTTACGGCCGGTATGATAAGCCCCGAGATTTTATCGGGAAGGACGATTCGCCCTGGCAAAAGGTAAACAGAAACAATTATTCCTGCCGGGCGGGTACGAGCAGTATGCTTTCCTGAGCAAACATTTTAAGATTGAGGGAGCAAAGGTACTTATACTCGGGTTTGGAGCAGAACTTATCGCGGAAATGATGATGCGCGACGGAGCCGCTTCGGTGGAGATCGCGATACCTTCCGGGGAACTGCTTCTTCAGTCAAGGATAAACTTTAATCACAGCCGTATAAGCGCCCGCTTTATCGAGTTTCATCAACTTCCATACGAAGACGCCTTCTTTGATCTTGTATATGCACAGGGGACTCTCGCGATGGCAATCCGGAACTTTATATCCACTCAGGTATACAGGGTGCTCACACCCAAGGGCTTCTTTTGTCTTGGTGAAACAGTCGCGCTCAGTACTGTAACGCCCGTATTTATTCAGGACCTGTGGAAAAGCGCGGAGATGTCCGTGCTTACGCGTGATGCCCTCCTTAGTTATTACCAGGATAGGGGATTTGTAATAGATACCATCAAAAACCTCTCGGGCACACTGACTCAATTCTATAACGACAGCCGCGCTGTTCTTGAAGAAAGAGTCAAGTCAATGTCAGCCGAAGAAAAGAAAGAGTATAAAAAACTACTGCCCCGCATAAGCCACGAAATAAACATCTACCTCAAACAGGGCGGGAATAAACATATTGGTTTTATCGCGCACCTTTTCCACAAGTGATATGATCAAAAAAAACGAAATTGTAAATAATTTACTGATAGAAGATTATGCCTTTAACGCCGGCGGGATAGCCAAACCGGTCTTTGAAGGGGAGGAAAGAGGTTTTGTCATTTTTATTGCCGGCGCGGTTCCAGGTGATATTGTAAACGCGAGGATAACCAAGAAAAAGAAGAATTATGCTGAAGCGGTTGCGGTTGAAATTGTAAAGGCAAGCGCGGACAGAATTAACCCCAGATGCACCTATTTTGGATTTTGCGGCGGCTGTAAACAGCAATACCTTTCTTATGAAAGGCAGATAGAGTATAAGCAAAAGCACGTTGCTGACGCTCTTGAAAAAATCGGCGGGCTCTCCGGTTATGAACTCCTTCCCATAATTCCATCGGAAAATCTATTTTTTTACCGCAATAAAATGGAGTTTTCATTTACACGCAAACGATGGCTGATGCCGGGTGAAAAAGAGGCGGATGAAAACTTATCTAATATCTTCGGACTCGGCCTGCACGTGCCGCGCTTCTTTGATAAAGTAATAGATATAGAAGAGTGTTTCCTGCAGTCAGAGATAAGTAACAGGATACTGAATTTCAGCAGGGATTACTTTAAGAAGCACAACGTTTCAATATACAGTAACAAGGATGAAGAGGGTCTGCTGCGCAACCTTGTTATCAGGCAGGCTTATAATACTAACGGACTGATGGTTAACCTCGTTACTTCCCGAGAGGATGAGGTGGTAAATCAGTATGCCGCGGATCTGCTTAAGGCTTTTCCCGAGATTACCACGATACTTAACAATGTAAATTCCCGCAGGGCGATGGTCGCGCAGGGAGAATACGAAAAAGTCCTCTATGGCGAAGGAGTGATCTATGATACTATCGGCGGACTTAAATTCAGGATAAGCGCTAATTCGTTTTTCCAGACAAACACATTACAGGCGGAGAACCTGTATAAAACCGCGCTCGAATTCGCGGCCTTTAAGGGTGATGAGATCGTTTACGATATGTACTCCGGCGCGGGGACTATCGCTCTATACGTTTCGGGACACGTAAAAAAGATATACGGCTTTGAAGCGGTGCAACCTGCAGTTGCCGACGCGAATATAAATAAAGAATTAAACGGATGCAGCCACGCGGAGTTTATAACCGCTGATCTTTATAAATCTTTTTTACCGGTTATTGAAGAAAAGCAGATTGAAAAACCGGATGTTATAATTCTAGATCCACCCAGAAGCGGTCTACACCCCGTTACGGTATCCGATGTTTTGCAGATAAAGCCGCAGAAGATTGTATATGTAAGCTGCAATCCAGCGACACAGGCGAACGACATAAAGCAGTTTGTCGGTGATGGGTATGATCTTATCAAAGTCCGCCCCGTGGATATGTTCCCGCAGACATATCACATTGAAAATGTTGCGTTGCTTGTAAGGGCAAATTAATCTGCTTATGCCCGTGAAGAACAGTAAACCCCGCAATAAAAACATCGAGTTCCCTCCGGTTCCTTTAGCAGAAAGAGTGAGGCCGCGCAGCCTTGATGAATTCCGCGGGCAGCAGCATCTGCTTGGTGAAGGAAAACCGATCAGGGTAATGATGGATAAAGACGCGATAGGTTCCTTCATTATGTGGGGACCGCCGGGTTCGGGCAAAACGACAATTGCACGGCTGATCGCGAAGAAAACCGGTTCAAATTTCCACCAGTTAAACGCGGTATCGGGAGGAGTTCGCGACCTTCGCGCTATATTTGAACTGGCGGCTGAAGCAAAACTTAACGGTGAGAAGACTATACTTTTTATTGATGAAGTCCACCGCTTTAACAAGATGCAGCAGGATGCTTTGCTCGGCGCCGTTGAATCGGGACTCGTAACACTCATCGGCGCAACAACCGAAAATCCTTCATTCGAAGTCATCCCCGCGCTCCGTTCAAGAGCCAGGATATTTGTACTTAATTCACTTGAGAAGGAGGAGCTCGAAGAGATCATTAAATTTGCTTTGACCGAGGATGAGTTTTTACGCACATTCAAAGTAAAAAATATTGATACCGAATATCTTATATATGCTTCCGGCGGCGACGCGAGGATACTATTGAACCTGCTTGAAGCGGCACTTATTCTCGAAAGCGATAAGGATGAGATAAACATAGATAAGGGTGTTATTGAGAACTGCATACAGCAGAAAGTATTGCAGTATGATAAAGGGGGAGAAGAACACTATAATATAATATCGGCGTTCATTAAAAGCCTTCGCGGCAGTGATCCCGACGCGGCGCTTTACTGGATGGCGCGAATGATCGAAGGGGGGGAGGACCCGCTCTTCATAGCACGAAGAATGCTTGTATTTGCTTCTGAGGATATCGGCAACGCGTCACCAAACGCACTTGTCCTCGCAGAGGCGTGTTTTTCTGCCGTTGATAAAGTGGGTATGCCTGAAGGAAGGATAATCCTCGCGCAGTGCGCCACGTATCTTGCCGGTTCTCCGAAATCCAACTCCTCTTATATGGGAATCGAAAAAGCGATTGGCGATGTAAGGAACAATCCCGCCTATCCGGTTCCGTTACACCTGAGAAACGCCCCGACAAAACTGATGAAAAACCTTGGCTACTCAAAAGGTTATAAATACCCTCACGAATTCGATAAACATTTTATTGATGAAAACTACCTTCCTGAAGAAATGAAAGGGAAGCAGTATTATTTTCCCTCAACATCCGGACAGGAAAAAGCCATCCGCGACCGATTAGCTGAATTGTGGAAGCACAAAAAGAAATACAACAACTAATTGATAATTGACAATTGATAATGGATAATTAAGATCATCTTTGGGATTTTGAGGTCTTGATAATAGACGTTAGAAGTTTTAATATTTCCGTTATCATTTGATTGACATTATCATACTCTTTTTCTGTTAAATAATAACTTTTATATAGGAGCAACAGCCAATATTCGGGCTCGTTAGCCTCCTTTAACGCAATTGACATTTTGTGTATAAAATCCTGTCAGGATTCGGATTGTTCCGATTCCCTGATCAGCGCTCCGATCGCAGTTCCCGATCTCAATACCTGCTTACTTAAGACATACTCCGACTTCTGCATTCTCAAATACTGATTTAACTTTACAATTCTGAGCGCAAAATCAAAAGTTTTTTGCTTGATTATATTGTCTTTTATACGAAATTTTCAAAAGTAAAAGTATAAGTATACGACAAATTACTAGCGCAAGTTAATAATGAATTATCCATTATCAATTATCAATTGTCAATTATCAATTCTTCTTAAATTCTCCCCATATTATCATCAACCAGCCTGATAGAAGGAAAAATCCGCCGATGGGAGTTATCATTACGATTGAGCGGATACCTGTTAGCGCGTAGATATATATTGAAAATGAAAATAAAATGATCCCGGTTAAAAACAGTATCCTGGAAATTTTCTGATTCTCGCGGGAGGCAAGGAATAATAAAACAACTGTATGGATAAGATGGTATCTTACACCCGTTTCAAATGAAGTCAGGACTTCAGGGGTAAGAATTTTCTTTAAAGCATGTGCGCCAAAAGCCCCGAAGGCCACACCCAGGAAGCCAAGGACTGCTGAAATGATTATCCAATTTTTATCTGCTTTTTTGTTCATACTTATTGATATCACCGGAATAGTTAAAAAATGATCCTGAATTATAAAGCATAACCGCTCAAACCTCAAATAAATACTAATAAAAATACCCCGCGGGAATCAGGAAAAAGTTACTCCTCCCGCACGGCTCCATTATAATTATCTTTTAACTTTTTTTGGAAAATAATTTGTGGGCAATGCGCTGAAAATCAAGACCGCGCTTTAAGTAGCTTCCGCCAAATTACACCTTACCCCCGGTCACTTTCGTTTTGGTTGACTCACTGCAGCGCCTTTTTAATGGAGAGGGGGGAACAGTTTTTCTCTTTATTAACGGAGCGGGGAGTTGATTCCGCCTGCGCCGGCTTGTCAATCGTCAATTATCCATTACCCATTACCCCCCCTCCATTATTCATTAAAACGGAACCATTGATAAAATTTGGTATTCCTTTATTATTCCTCTCCTTATTATCTTAAATGTCTATTTAATAATAAACCTTAGGAAAAATGAAAAACCTTAAGAAATTTATCGTTCCCGGGCTTATCCTCCTTTTTATTCTGGTTATTTACACCTCTTACTTCGCGCCGGGAGATGAACTTGGCGACTTCTCCACTTTCGATCCGAACAATAACGCAAATAAGGATATCAGGGTGGAAATAGTGAGAGACAAGGGAGTCCGGAAGGATATGGCCAGTGGCTCTTCTATTTTCTACGTAAAGGATAAAAACGGAGTGGAAGTGATGGTTCAGGGTCCGATTGAGCTTCCCCCGACCTTTGAAATGAATGATGTATTTACTTTGAAAGGCCATCTCCATAAGGATTACTTCCACGCCACCGAAATACTGGCAAAATGAAAACCTTTAGTTTAGTCTCTAACTATCAGCCGTCGGGCGATCAGCCCGCGGCGATAGAGAGCCTTGTAAGGGGGTTAAACAACGGGGATAAATTCCAGACGCTGCTGGGGGTTACAGGCAGCGGAAAGACTTTCACAATCTCGAATGTAATTCAGCAGGTTAATAAACCCACACTCATTATTTCACACAATAAAACTTTAGCCGCTCAACTTTATTCGGAATTCAAATCATTCTTCCCGGATAACGCGGTAGAGTTTTTTATCAGCTACTACGATTATTATCAGCCGGAAGCGTATGTCGTTTCGAGCGATCTATACATTGAAAAAGATATGTCAATCAACCAGGAGATTGACAGGCTGAGGCTTAAAGCGACAACATCATTGATTGAAGGGCGGAAAGATGTTATTGTAATCGCGAGCGTAAGCTGCATATACGGTATCGGCGCGCCGGAAGAATACGCAAGGCAGATCCTTTTTGTGCATAAGGGGGACTCAATAACAAAAAAGGAGCTGATGCGGCGACTTATTGATATATATTATGTGCGGAACGATATTGAATTCTCACGCGGGACATTCCGCGCGAGGGGTGATGTGGTTGAAGTCATACCCGCTTATGAAAACGATGAAGCATACCGCTACGAGTTTTTTGATGATATGATAGAAAAGATATCGCTGATTGATCCGCATACAGGGAAAGTCGTTAAGGAAGTTGAATCCGCGCCCGTTTATCCCGCCAAGTATTTTGTCTCCAATGAAGAAAAGACGGCACGCGCGCTTGTGGATATTGAGCGGGAACTTGAACTTCGGCTTCGCGAACTTAAAACAATGGAGAAATATGTTGAAGCGCAGCGGCTTGAACAGCGGACGAAATTCGATCTCGAAATGATCCGCGAAGTTGGTTACTGCTCCGGTATAGAAAACTACAGCCGGCATATGGACGGCAGAAAGCCGGGCACCCGCCCCGCCTGCCTCTTCGATTATTTCCCGAAAGATTATCTGCTGATTATAGATGAGTCGCACGTTACCATCCCCCAGATACGCGGTATGTATAACGGCGACCGCGCGCGCAAAACGACACTTGTTGATTACGGGTTCCGCCTCCCCTCCGCTCTTGATAACCGCCCTATGACCTATGATGAATTTATGTCTATGCTCAACCAGACAATATTTGTAAGCGCAACACCCGGTGATTATGAATTAAAGATGTCAGGCGGGGTGATAGTGGAGCAGATCATTCGTCCCACCGGACTGCTCGACCCGGAAGTTCTGGTGCGCCCCGTGAAGACACAGATTGATGACCTGATAGGAGAAATCAGGGACAGGATCGCCAAAAAGGAGAGGACTCTTGTAACCACCCTTACCAAGAAAATGGCGGAAGACCTGGCGGATTATCTTGATAAGCTGGATATAAACGTTCGTTATATACACAGCGACATAGACGCGCTTGAACGTGTTGAGATACTGCGCGATCTTCGGCTTGGTGATTTTGATGTGCTTGTAGGTGTTAACCTTCTCAGGGAGGGGCTCGACCTGCCGGAAGTTTCACTGGTTGCAATTATTGACGCTGACAAAGAAGGATTCCTGCGGAGTGAGAAATCACTGATGCAGACCGCCGGCAGAACCGCGCGTAACGTAAACGGAAAAGTTATTATGTACGCGGATAAAATAACAGACAGTATGCAGAAAATGATTGACGAAACTACCCGCCGACGCAAACTTCAGATCGAATACAATGAGCAGATGGGGATAACCCCGCAAACCATCTATAAAAGTGTTGATGAGATTCTCGCATCCACCTCCATTGCCGAGCTGAGAAAGAAAGACGACAAGGAAGAAAGCTTCAGTTACTCGATGGTCGCTGAACCCGTTGTAAGATATATGACCCCCGAGCAGAAAGAAGACCTGATCAAACAGCTCACCGATGAAATGTATAACGCCGCTAAAGACCTCGAATTCGAAAAAGCCGCACGGATCAGGGACGAGATTCAGAAACTTAAAAAGAAATAACACCAACCATTTCACCACTCATTTTCGCGTACTCAGACCCGGATCGTCCTGTTAACCGCATTCGAAAAATTTTGCCTATAGGCAAAAATCTTAGCGCCCTGTTTGGATAAAAATGTGGGATTTTGGAAGAATAACAAAGGTTTTCCGGATAATTAAGCATCATTTCGTGGTCAACCGGGTAACAGGATTTGGATTCTCAATGCTCTATCTGGTCAGTCTGTTCTATGGCAATTTCCGGGCATATCCTTTGTTGGAGACTGAAATGAATTGGGATGTTCAACCGGGAGTCTCACGCAAAGACGCAAAGCTGACGCAGAGACCGCGGAGAATAATAAATATAAATTAAACACTTTAGCCGGGAGGGGCAAGCCCGCTCCCCTACTTTTGCAAAACTGCGGTCATCCGTTGTTACATCCGTGGAATCTGTGTTCCATAACAACGAAGCAATTATGCTGCATTTACGAGAGTTGTAATTATTCCCAGGCTTTTATTTTTTCGTGGGATAAAAAATGTGTCGGGATGTTCATCGGTGAGTCTCACGCAAAGACGCGAAGTTGACGCAGAGACCGCAGAGAATTATATTTATAAACTAAAGCACTATGGCTAAGTGCCGCTAATATTTTAACTCTTAACTTTTAACTAAAAATATTCTTAATTCTTAATTGAATTTCATTCCGGCATCGGACCAATGTACCTGAAGCCCTGCATCCCCGGAGGGAAGAAGCACTGCACATTTATTTTATAAGCGAGTGAATCAATGTTTTTATCTTCAATCTTAACTAAAGCTATCGGGGTTTTATAAGCCTGCCAGATCGTTCCTTCATCGTCCACTTCATAGTATTCGCTCTGGATTCGTACCGCGTTTATTGCTATAGTATCTTTCTGGAACTGGTGCAGGAGGCAATAATCTCCCGGTGGCAGGGTTACAAAGAAATAACCATTCTGATCTGTTTTGAATTCCGCGAACGCAGTATCCGTAATGGTGTTATGATCACCCTTCTTGACATAGAAAATTGTATTCGCCAGGGGCTGGGCTTTGGTTGAGATCAGGTAGTCTTCCGTTAAAGTGCCGCTGCACTGCGGAGGGAAGTGGATCATTGTCCCGCTGATCGTATAGGTCTTTTCCTCTTTAACCGTATTTGATGCCTGGCATCCGGCAAGAATAAAGAGAAGCCCTGATAACGAAATAATAACGGAATATTTCATATGATATACTGAATGTCCTGCTGAGTGTTATTAATAATTGTTCTGGTTATTTTAATAGTTTTTAGTATTATGACCGATTATTTTTAATCAACTATTTAAATATTATAACGGGCGCCTTAATGACCAAAATATTTTACGCTTTAACCCGTAATTTGTTCCGGGGTTCAGTATCACTGGCGATTTATGCCACAATTTTCACCATTTTCAGCTCTACGGTATATGCCGACGAGCCGGTCCGCGTTTTCTGGAAAGACGCCGCGGAATCATCAATCCGCCAAACGGGAAAAAGAGATATTCTCCCCGTGAATTACAGGACAATTTTCATCAATTACCAGCTCGCGCAGGAGCTTCTTTCGACTTTACCGCTGGAGAAGGATGTTCTTGCCGGCAGGGCTTTAGCCCCTGTTCTGGAACTTCCATCACCGTCAGGGAGGATAGAGCGATTTTCCGTTACCAACTCCCCAATTATGGAAGAAGGTTTGGCATCAAGATACCCGGAAATTATGACCTTTAACGGTCAGGGGATAGACGACCCAAGCGCGACTATCAGGTTTGACATTACCCCAAAAGGTTTCCACGCGATGGTTCTTTCCCCGAACGGAAATTGGTTCATTGATCCGTATTTCAGCGAGGGAACCGAATATTATATAAGTTATTATAAAGCGGATTTTTACGCGTCACTTACCCGTGATAAAGTAGTTGACTGTACCGTGCTAAGCGAAGAGGAAATTGAAGAAGAGATCAGGTATTTAGCACAGACACTTGGCGTTACTGCGGGCGAGCAATTGAGGACCTACAGGATTGCCGTTGCCACAACCGGCGAGTACACGACTTTCCACGGCGGAACGGTCACATTAGGCCTGGCTGCTGTTGTAACAGCAATGAACCGCGTCAACGGAGTATATGAAAAAGAAGTATCACTGCGAATGATACTGGTGGCGAATAACGATATTATTATTTATACCAACGCCAGCACGGATCCCTACACCAACAATAACGGCAGCACGATGTTGAGCCAGAATCAAACGACGCTTGATAATTTAATTGGATCCGCGAACTATGATATCGGCCACGTCTTCAGTACCGGCGGCGGCGGAATAGCAGGCCTCGGGGTTGTTTGCCGTGCGGGAAATAAAGCACGCGGTGTTACCGGGCTTGGCTCTCCTATCGGCGACCCTTTTTATATTGATTATGTGGCTCACGAGATGGGTCATCAGTGGGGCGGTAACCACTCCTTTAACGGGAGCTCAGGAAGCTGCACCGGCGGCAACAGGAATGCCTCAACCGCATACGAGCCCGGGAGCGGCAGCACCATTATGGCTTATGCCGGCATCTGCTCTCCGCAGAACCTTCAGAATAACAGCGACGCCTATTTTCACGGCGTGAATCTTGATGAGATAATTGCATACTCAACTACAGGGAGCGGAAACGGCTGCGCTGTAGTAACTCCAACAGGCAACCTGGCGCCGGTCGTCAGTGTTCCGGCGGGTGGGTTTTCTATTCCAATCAGCACTCCGTTTGAACTCACGGGGTCTGCTACGGACGGAAATAATGATACCCTCACTTATTGCTGGGAACAATTCGACCTCGGCCCTACAGGAGCACCCGGATCACCTTCCGGGAACGCGCCTATTTTCAGAAGTTTTAATCCTGTAACATCACCAACAAGAATATTTCCGCGGCTTACGAACCTGCTGAACAATACTACGCTGATTGGCGAGATCTTGCCTACCTATGCCAGGACGATGACATTCAGGCTCACGGCCAGGGACAACCGCTCCACGGGCGGCGGCACAGGTAAAGCAACAATGTCTTTCAGCGTTACGGCTAATGCGGGCCCATTCACGGTGACTTATCCCAACGCGGCGGATTCGATTCTCGGGAACACAACCAGAACGATTACCTGGAATGTTGCAAATACAAATTTATCGCCGGTTAACACCGCGAATGTGAAGATAATGCTCTCAACCAACGGCGGACTGACATTCCCGATAGTTCTTGCGGAAAGCACCCCGAATGACGGAAGCGAAGAGATCGTTATCCCAAGTTTCCCGACCACACAGGGAAGAATAAAAATCGCCGCGGTTGGCAACGTTTATTTTGACATATCAAATGTGAACTTTACGATAGTTGATAACCCGATACCTGTTGAGCTTTCTTCATTCAGCGCGGAAGCGGTGGGCGGAACGACGCAGCTCAGATGGTCAACGGCGACGGAAGTGAATAACAAAGGGTTTAATGTTTTCAAGTTAAAAGTTGAAAGTTCAGAGTTAATCACAACGCGGACCGGGGCTGAATCAGGCGAATGGGAAAACATAGGGTTCGTGTCGGGACACGGAACTACAACTGAAACGCACAATTACTCTTTTGTTGACAGGAATCTTGAAGCAGGCGTAACACAATATCGTTTGCAGCAGATTGATCTTGACGGAAAGTATAGTTTCAGCAATGTGGTTGAGGTAAACTCAGCCTTACCGGCGGGATATGTGCTTGAACAGAATTACCCGAATCCTTTTAATCCCGGAACAGTAATCAGTTACCAGTTGCCAGTTGACGGTCACGTGAAGATAAAGGTATTCGACGTTCTCGGTAATGAGGTTGATCTGCTCGTTAACGAGTATAAGCAGGCGGGATCTTATAAGATAGATTTTAACGCAGCTAAATTATCAGGCGGTGTTTACTATTATGAAATGAACGCTGGATCAAACAGAATAACTCGAAAGATGACCCTGCTTAAATAATTGATTATTAAATTATTATGATTAAAGGCGCGGTGATATCGCGCCTTTTTTATAATGTGTGTGTTTTGTTTCCCGCGTTGTTAAGATAATCGTTTAGGTGTTTACCCGGGGGGGCACTCAACAGATACCTCATTGCATCCGCCGCGGAGTAGGAATCATCTTCGTGTTTCATAAGGTGTTTAAGAAAACCAGTGTCATCACCGAGAGTGAGAATCGGGGGCTCTCCCGGATTGGTGATTTCCGAAGCGGCGATTAATCCGTTGCATAAACAGCGCCTTCCTTCAGAGTCTTCTATCTTCCCTCCTTTGCGCACATACTGATCCTCCTTCTCTGAAGCGCATCTGAATCCTATACCGCCGTCGCTGCGTTCATACGGAGTCGTAAGATAACCGTGGTTGCAGATTCTGGGACGGGAATCATATACTTCAGCCCGGGATACGGTGCCCGGCAGCTGCACGACTTTAAAGGGGAATCCTGTCGGAGAAGCAATAAGATCAGTTTTTATTTCAAGCTGATTATTAAATGCAAGTTTCCTGATCTGATCTTTATACACTTTTTGTATTCCAGATTCTTCCGATAGCGCGAATATACTGCCTGCCTGTATCCCTCGCGCTCCAAGCCCCTGTGCCATTTTAATGCCTTCGGGCGAAGCATAGCTGCCTCCGATCCAAAACGGCTTATTAAGCTGTACGATTTTATTAAACGCTATTTCGTCCTTTATTCCGTAAATCGGTTCACCTTTTTTGTTAAGCGGATATTTTCCGCGGGGCGCGGCATTATGTCCCCCGGCCGTCGGAAGTTCTACAATAAATCCCTCAATGCTGCCGGAGGCTTTATTAATAAAGAGATCGGCGAGAAGATTTGAGGAAATAATCGGAAAAAATCCGGGTCTTTTAAGCTTAGGTAGTTCTTCTCCAAAATGTTTCGCGGGATCAAATGTAAGGGGAGCCGTTTCCTTTTTGCCGTCGACTGAAATTCTGTATGTAGCGGCCTTCCCTTCAGAGAGATTATCAAGAATGGCCGGCACCTGGAGAGGGATCCCGGCACCCATAGTGATATAGTCAACGCCTGCCAGCATTGCCCCGGTGAAACTGTAAACGTGAGGCATTTGAATTTTTTCCAGGTAGTTCATATTAACCGGAGCGGCGATTGCCTCTTTAGCCAGGAATACGAGCACGAAGTTAGCGCAAACCGTAAGATCAATAAGTATTTTGGGAGTTCTGAAAGTAAAAACAGGGAGTGTTTTGTGTTCAAAACCATTAGTGACTCCTCCTTCTACGAAAAAGGAATCGAGTATCCTTTTAGCGGTTTCTCTGAAGGGGAAATTGCTTAGCGCATTCCGTATCCTGCCGTCCGGGTCACCGTGCTGCAGCATCCTGGCGAGCCATCTGTCGGCAGCCACACCGGAGAGTGTACCCAATCCGCCGGTTTTTGAAACTAAATTGGCAAGAGAGTGAGTTGAAACCCCGACACCCATTCCGCCTGAAATGACTTTCCAGTCCATAAAAATCTCCGATTTCAGAGAATTGACCCTCTGAAGTGTAAGTGCGGGAGTCCCCGATGAAGGAGAAATCCGGCTGTGATGAAATAAACTAAACTTTCTGTTTAAAAACTGGTTTGAAAATAAACAATCCTGTTTTCCGGAGAGGACACCATAAGTTGCGCCCGAAACGGAGATTGGGGAAAACACCGGGTGATAATAAAAACAAACACAATAGGAGTTAACCCTACCTATAATATATGAAAGGCAAGGCGTAAATCTTCAAATGATAATATACTATCCTTTTGTTACCGGGGCAAGGACTTAAATTAGAGATAATTGATGTGGAAAACCGGCAATAATAGTTATGCGTTGAGACCTTCATGTTACGATAACCCCTCCCGACCTCCCCTTTATAAAAAAGGGAGGATGGTAATTTGATTTAAGTTTTGGTTTTTTCTTAATTCATAAACCGGCGGCGCCAGTACTATGACTGATGATTAAAAATATTTGTTACGATAACCCCTCCCGGCCTCCCCTTTATAAAAAGGGGAGGGGATTAATTAGTTTAACTTTCAGTTTTATTCTTAATTCTTAATTTTTAATTCCTCAGCCTTGAAGAGATGGTTTTTGCCATACGTTCAAAGAAGAGAACGCCGATCTCGGGGCTTTCGGAGACTGCCTCATCAAATTTTGTTCTTGAAAGGATGTATAGCTCTACATCGCCGTCAGCCATCGCGTTTGCCGAACGGGTGCCTTTATCGAGAAAAGACATATCCCCGAAAAAGATTCCCCTTGTGAAAGAAGCGATGTGATAATGCGCGCCGCCTGCAAGAGGCAGTACAATCTTCACCATTCCCTTGCGGATAAAATAAATCTCATCACTTTCCTCGCCCGCTTCGAATATTGTTTCCCCTGATTTAAATTCAGCTTCGCGCAGGGTTGAGCGGAGTGTATTTATAGCGGCAGCGGAAAGCCCCTTGAAAAATTCAAAATCATCTATGTTAAGCGCCTGGTCTGGTTTTACCTCTTCTTTTATTTCCTCTTTTATTATCTCGTCTTCAGCCCAGCCGAGCGCGGTATCTATGCTGTCGAAGAATTTAAGGCTTTCAGTTTCCCACAAGCCCAGGTCTTCGAGATAGGATTTTACGTTTTGCCCGGTCGGAAGGCTGAGTGGCAACGAGGTGAATATCAGGTGCCCGCCGGAACTCTTAATGCGCGCCTGGATCTGCTTAAGCATATTTACGGCGGTAAAGTCAACCGACTGCACCCGTTTCATATCCATAATAACAAATTTGCACTTAGAAAAATACGGTTCAATTTCGATGAACAATTGGTCGGTGGTGCCGAAGAATAACTGTCCCTGCAGTTCCACGATGATAGTTCTGTCCCCCTTTGCGTGAAGGACTTCAATCTGGCTCTGCGTGCGGATCTTCTTTGAAAATGTCTGATTGCCAAAAACCTTGCGTCTGACCACTGAAGAACGGATCTGTTCCCTTAAAAAGAGAAGGATTGCCAGAGCGATACCAACTCCTGCCGCAGCGATAAGGTTAAGAACAATAGCGGAGATTACAACCGCAAGAATGCAGACAAAATCAAAACGGGTAGTTTTGTTCTTTAATAACGCCAGGCTCTTTTTGTCAACCATTCGCACCGCAACGACAAGAAGTATACCGGCAAGTGCCGAGAAAGGGATCCACGCAACGAATGAACCGAGGAGAAGCAAAACAAGCAGCGCGGAGATCCCAACGAATAAACCCGACCTGCTGGTTCTTGCGCCGCTGTTCATGTTAACCAAGGTGGCGCCCATTGTTCCCGCGCCGGGGATTCCGCAGGCTATTCCGGCAGCAAGGTTTCCAAGTCCCTGCCCGATCAGTTCCTTATTAGAATTGTGCCGGGAATATGTAAGCGCGTCAAGTACAACACAGGTTTTTAATGTGTCAATCGAAAGAAGTACCGAGAGCGTTAAAGCCGGGAAGATCGCGAGCCCCAGTTGTCCGAAATCCATTTTGGGTATCATAGACCACTGCATGGAAAACAAACCGAGAATGTCTCCCGCTGAAGCATTTATTGCTCCGATGACGTAAGGATTTTTTTCGAGTGTTCCGAGTGCGGGATTAAAAAATGCAAGCACAAAGTAGGAAACTATTCCGGACGTCAGGGCTATAATGGCAGCCGGTATTTTTTTTGTAAGTTTCGGAGAGTAGACCATTACCAGAATCGTTACAGCTCCTACAACGATACTCTCCCAAGACCAGAGATGAAAACCATACAGGGCGCCCCAGAAGTTGACCTTTTCGGTTATACCTAAAAACTTCGGAAGCTGACCGATAAAAATCAAAACTCCGACGCCGCTAAGATATCCCGCTACAACCGGGTAAGGAATATATTTTATAAACTTACCGCCGCCAACTTTTCCTATAACAAGCTGGATGCCCCCTGATACAAGAGCTATGAAGGTGATATAAATGGGGATAAATTCCGCGGAGATATGGCCGCTCTTGGTAGCTTCAAGCACGAACACACCAAGCACAGCCGCGGCGGGAGCGCACGGCGCTGTAACGAGACGCTGTGTCCCTCCGAACAGGGATGCTATAATGGCGAGCGCTATGGTTCCGAGAATTCCGCTGAGCGCCGCCCTGCCCGCGAACTCCTGACCCAGGGGGGCGTAGATTATTAATCCGAAAGCGATAGCCGATGGTAACGCAACAAGCATTGCGGCAGTGCCGCCAAAAATATCACCGGTAATATTTTCTTTGCCGGACTTGCCCTCTTTACCGGGCAGGTTTTTCGAACCCTCTTGAAGAACTTCGCGGGTTTGATTCATTTTCATATCGGGCCTCAATACGACTATAAAATTGAATATACAATAAAAAATTCAGCCGCTTCATTTCCGCTCCGCGGAACGCGGCTGGTTGATTCAGACGCATTAAATATATCCCCGGCAATTATTTGTTTTTTCAGGAAAACTTAGTTAATATTTTACTTATTGTCAATTAAAATATAATATAATCCGCCCCGGCGAACCACCAAACCACTAAGCACGGGTGCCCTTCGAACGCTTGTAGGCAATATAATCAGTAACGGGCGGGGCGATTCCGTTCTGCCTTAGTCCGTATGAGATCTGTGCTTTATGATGCGTTGTGTGGTTAATGATGTGGAATAAGATGTCCTGTATGGTGTTTGAAAAATCATCCCCCTTAAGGTTCTTATAAGCGACTCTGTTCCCCATATCCTTCGAACGGATAATATCGAGTGAATTGAAATAATTATCCATATCCAGTTTGCCCAGCGCTTCCGGTGTATGAAGATCATCCGGTTTCCCATGCGGGGAGTGAAGTATTCGGCAGTTCCAGATATTGTGGGCATTGACCACGTGGCACATCATATTATACAACTCCGGAGGAAGGGAATTCTTATTTGCTTCAAGCAATTTGATGTATATAGAATTATAATGATGATGGTATTCAAAGAGTTCAATTAAAAACGAATCCATACGATACCTGGATAATTAAATATAATATCATTTTTATTGAGGAAATTTATTAATATTTGCGCACATACCTATACAAATAATGCAATAAAAATCCGCATTGTTGCAGAAACTTTCTGACATAAACGGGCTGTAGCCGGGTGTCTGGACCGTGCACTCCCCATTTCCGGAGCCTGGGAATAGTACAGGGGTCAAAATACCTGGAATTGTGACGAGCGTCACCGTGGATGAGGGGATTAATTGCGATATATCCATTATTCATTACACCCGGGCTAATAACAAAATTAAGAAATATGCCGGGTTTTAATGTCTCTGATAAAAATCTTTGCTATTTTTAAAGCATCAATTTTTAGGAGTATCCATGGGCAAGCATATTCTTTTAATCCTTATCGGAAAAAGAAAAGAATCAGCCGTAAAGGTTCAGCAGGTATTAACTGCCTGGGGCTGTATCATTAAAACCAGGCTCGGTATACATGACGGAGTAATGGATAACTGCAGCGACGAAGGATTAGTTATCTGCGAACTTGTCGGAACCAAGGAGCAGCAGGATGAACTCGCGCGCAAGGTTGCGGTTATTCCTGACGTTTCGTCAAGATTGATTGATTTATCAGTTTAGTTTTGCTTTCTTAAATATCGCACTTAAGTAATTTTTACTCACAGGAGAAGTATGTCCGTTGCATTAGATTTCGAATTACTAAAAACCAGGGATCCAAAGGTAAAGTATGGATTCACAAAGCAGCTGCTTGCCATTGGAGCAAAGGATCCGGAGGCATTGCGAAGCCACTTTGATGAAATCGCGGGAATGCTGTTTAATGAAAATAATGTTATTAAGTGGACAGGCATTGACCTTATCGGGTACTATGCCGCGATAGATGATGAAAACAGGACGGACAGGTATATCCTTCACCTGCTCAAATTCCTCCACGGCGGAACCCTTATTTCCGCCAATCACGCGATATTCGCGCTGGGGCTGATTGCCCTTCATAAGCCGGTTCACCGGAACAAAATTCTTAAACAGCTTATTTCTATACGCAAAGATGAATTTGAAACCGAGGAATGTAAAAATATTGCGATAGGGAAAGTTATAGATACTCTTGTTCCATTCAAAGATGAGGTCAGGAAGTTAAAATCCCTTATGGATTTCGTTCAGGCCGCGAGCGCGAATAGCCGGAAGGCTACCGCGAATAAAGCGGCAAAGCTGGTTAAAGCAATGAGCGCTAAATCCATAACCGGCAAAACGAAGAATGTGGGATTTGAGGTCGGGGTGAGGAAGATTTATCCTGTTGACCAGACTGAAGTGTGGAACTATCTCTCGTCGGATGAAGGAATTACATTCTGGCTGGGAGAACTGGTGAAAGGACGGCTGATCGAGAATAATAATTACAAGACGGTTGACGGAGTCGAGGGGACGGTGAGGATACTGAGGCCATACTCTCATATCCGGCTTACCTGGAAGAAAGCCGACTGGAAAAACCATTCCACATTACAGATGAGGGTGATTGCAGGAAAGAAGAAAACCACAGTTTCTTTCCACCAGGAAAAACTTGCGGATGTTCGTCAGCGCACGGAAATGAAAAAACACTGGAGCACAATTTTAGATAAGCTGGCTAAGGAAATTAAATAAGGCCGCTTTGCTAAAAGCGGTTCTTGTTTTTCATTGCTGCGTTCCTGAGGCAGGGCTGCAACAGTACCGGATATCATTGTCTATTCCTGTTTTATTAAGTTATCGTATAAAGAGATAAGAGTACTTTAATAAAGTATGATTGTTTTTAACTCTTAACTTTTAATTTTTAATTATAATCTTTCTCTCAAATTCCATCATTGATCACACAGGAGCTTCACATTGAAATTTACGAATAAAAACATCATTGTTACCGGCGGATCGCGCGGTATAGGGAAAGCCGCCGCAATTGCTTTTGCAGATGAAGGTGGTAATGTCGCGATCACTTTTAACAATAATAAAAGCGCTGCTGACGAAACCCTCAGTCAGCTGAAACCCACGGGAAAACATACCGCCATAAAATGCGACGCTGCAGATCCCATAGAAACCGAAAAGATGATAAATACCGTTTTAAGCGCTTACGATAGAATTGATGTTGTTGTCATCAATGCCGGCATCGCGATCACGCATAAAATAGCAGAGATAGATTACAACGAATGGCAGGATACCTGGAAAAAAGTGCTGGGAGTAAACCTGATAGGTCCCGCAAACACACTCTACCTTTCCGCAAGAGCGATGATGAAAACCGGTGGCGGGAAGATAGTGACCGTATCTTCAAGAGGCGCCTTCCGAGGTGAGCCTGATGAACCTGCATACGGAGCAAGTAAAGCGGGATTAAACTCATTAAGCCAGTCAATGGCACGCGCTCTCGCGCCGTATAATATATCAGTTGGGGTTGTGGCGCCGGGATGGATTGAGACAGACCTTGCAGAACCCTACCTTAACGGGCCTAACGGAGAAGAAATAAAAAACCAAAGTCCGCTTAAACGCGCGGGCACGATTGAAGAAGTCGCCGGCGCAATTTTATATCTCGCCTCAGATGGAAGCGAATATACTACCGGCGCGATAATAGATGTGAATGGCGCGTCGTATTTACGTTCGTAAATCAGCGAGATTTGCTTATGGCTCAATTCCCAAAATTAGCAGAGGAACAGGCGGATTATTTCTTCCGTGCCTAAGAATATTGTAAACTTCACCTTCAAAATAGGCAACACCACTACTCATATTGGACTGCATTATTTTTGTTGGTAGTACTTCTATTCCCAAATTAATCACACCACCGGAATAGAATAATAAATGTTTAACAAACAAATCAAAAGCCACGAAAGCATATTTTCCAAATTGAATTTCTACGGCAATTTGGTCTTTGACAAAATCAGTTTGTTTATAGGAAGATATTGGATTGCGAATTCCTTTTGAAACAAGAAAGTCTTTTTGCTGGTTATAGGGAAGGGTGATTAATTCCGGTAACACTTTTTGATTAGTGGTTATATAATACTGATAACGACTTTCCTTCCAACCGAGAGCGTTAAACTTCTTGTTATACGCCCGGTTAAGCTCTATTGGACTATAAAGCCTTTTGCCCGGCATAGTTTTTTCTTCACTAATTTTTGTCATAAACTGTGAAGCATTAATGCTTTTAATAGTTGTGATAATCTCTTTATAAAGGGCTTTGTGGTGAACAATTAGATATTCTTCACCATTAAGATGAGAATAACGCTGAGAAATTTTCATTTTTTCACTCCAACTTTTAAATATTGGCCATTAAGTTTATTAAGTCCCAAGTCATTCCATTCTTTTGGTATTTTCGCGATTTTGTCGTTTTCAGAGGGCGTGTGGATAGGCTTCCCAATCGGTCTGATCTTTAATTTGCCATTTTTAAAATCTTCAATTCGTTTTGCTGTAATTTTACAGTATTCAAATTCCTTCTCAACACCAAATGCATGTCGGTTATTTTTTACAGCCGCTATTAGTGTTGAGCCAACGCCGGCAAACGGATCGTCCGGGCTTTCTTTTGCTCCAGCAACTCCTGGCGCGACGCAGGAAGTTGCTGCGCGCGCTGCTGCGCCA
>JABWCL010000023.1 GCA_013360295.1 Ignavibacteriaceae bacterium
CACCAGAAAGTTTTTACCATGGGAACTGATCTATTTTGAAAAATTCAACTCCCGTTCAGACGCAATGAAAAGAGAAAAATTCTTTAAGTCATCAACAGGGTACAAATGGTTAAGAGAAAACAATATTATCAAACCCTTGGCTGAAACCAATCCCCCAAGGGACTAAACCGTCGTAGGGGGTTAACCTCTATGGCCTGTGCCATTCGAATCTGGCACATGGCTCGGCCGCCTCCCTCTCCGCCATCTATGCCGACGTTTTTCGCTTACATTTTATTCTCTGCTAAATTCTACAAGTATCATTACGTTCAGACTTCCGACCTCCATTATGGATGCGTTGATCAAAGATTCAGCAAGTTCTAAACAAAAAAAGCCACCCAGAGTTCAGGTGGCTTTCAAATGAAATACTGAAATAATTATTTCTTTTTGTATTCTTCCATGATATATTTGGCAATTGCCACGGCTTCCTGTGGTTTTAGGCCCTGATTAGGCATTATAGGATATGCCGGATCTATCTTATACGGGTTCTTGATAAATTCAACAAGTTTGGTAACATCTCCCTCATATTTGGGTAAAGTTTCTTTATAGGGCGGTCCAACGACTTTTCTATCAAAAGCGTGACATGCCAAACATTTTGTATTAAATATTGCGACAGGATCAACTGCTCCTGCGGCACCAGTAGTCTTTTTTAACTCGGCAACGGATAAATCAAAATTCTGTCCCAGAATCATAGCATGCTTGTGACTGAAACCAGACAAAGCAGATTCTTCCGCAACAATCAACGAAAAAGTGGAGGCAAGCACCAGGACGAAGACCCACAAAGAAGTCTTTACATGCTCATACTTAAGCATATCATAGAGAAAGTGGTAAACTGCAAAAAGAACTGAAACTGAAATAAAAAGAAACAGAAATACATTAGAATTATATGCCTGTCCAGAGTACCTCGTGACAGAAAGGAAAATAAAAAGCGGTAATAGCAGGCTAAAAACAAGCGTTATCTTTGGAAGACTTTTAGATACGATGGTCTTATAGGTCGGATCAGTAATTTCAATGCCACCCTCCCAATAAAAATAGATGAATAGTAAGTAACCACCGGAAACAACAAATGACAACACCAGAAATAAGAACCAGCGTACCCAGATATGAATATTTGTAAAGACACTCAGAAGACCGGTATGGCTGCCCCAAGCTTCCTGGCTTGTTAATAGAGTTATACCGGCAGAGAAAAAGAACAATCCTGATAACAAGAAGAAAAGTCCCCACTTTCCTGCTTTGTTCTTCATCTTAAAAGTTTTTTGTCCAAGTGTATTATATTTTTCAAGCGCAGTTTTTTTGGAATCATCCTCACTGATATGGATAGAATCTTTTAGATTGTCAAATAAACTTGCAAAGGCGAAACTGTATCTGTAAGTATAAGTAAAAATAACTCCGGGGATGAACATAACCAGAGATAAAAAGAAGTATAAAATGATTGAGTTTTGAACCGTGTGCAGTATCTGAGTATAAGTCATAATTACACCTAACACAGGAACCAAACCAAGAATTACTCCGGCACTTTTAGTGAGAGATGCATGCTCAATAATATCGTTAGCATACATAAGGTATATTGGGTTGTTGGACCTGACAGCCTTGGATTTATAGTAAAGAGACATCCATAATCCGCCAATGAGCATACCCATAAAAGGTACAAACATAAACAGTACCATTCCTGAGAGATAGTGCAATAGTTTTAAGTGCTCTAAGGATTGTGGTAAAACTAATTTATCTAAAAACTCCATCTGTAAATATCCTGATGATTTATCTTAATTTATCGATTGAAATACTGATTACTACCGCAAGAACAAAAAAATTAATATGCCTGAAGGCAAAAGAATAACTTTTGTTGTTCTCAACGTTGGATAATAATTTAAATGAATCCACAAGAAGTAATAATGCTATACCAAGGACGAGGATCATTGAAAACGAAAATTGTAAGAGTAAGAACAGGGGCAATAATAACCCCATCGCGATCGTCGCTATTATCCACATAAAAGTAATCCTTGATAACTGCTGTCTGGTGAAACGGTTCAGAAGCGTTGGGAAACCGGCATCCTTGTATTCATTGCCAAATAGCAGGAGCAGAAGCCAAAAATGCGGGATTTGCCAAATAAAAAAGAAGAAAGCTAAACTAAAAGCCTGATAATCGAGGATACTCCCCCCCGCTGCAACCCAGCCCACAACCGGAGGAATAGCTCCTATCAGAGAGCCAGGGAATATGGCTAAAGAGTTAAATCTCTTCATTGGCGTGTATATACCATTATACACGAGAAGGGCTGCTAGTCCCAGTAGTGCAACCGTAAGGTTAATAAAAATAAATAAGACAAGAAACCCGCTTATAGAAAGAACAACACTCAACAGCACCGCAGTCCTCAGACTAATCTTGCCTGATGGAAGTGGGCGGTTCTTTGTCCGGTTCATTTTGGAATCAATTTGGTATTCCTGTATATGGTTCAGTGCAGCAGAACCGCAAGCCATCAGGAAAATACCCAATGAAGCAATTATCGCGGCAATACCAAAGTTTCCCTCGTAACACAAATAACCAAATGTAGTCGTAAGCATCACAAAGAAAGTGATACGAATCTTTGATAATTCCAGTATTGCTTTAAGAGATTGCATACTTTTTATTATATCGCCTGTCCCGCGGATGATTTTTCAATTTTTTGCTTTTTCCAGGACTCATAATCCGAATCCGTTAGTACAATCACTTTGGTATACATATATGAATGGCGCAGACCACAATATTCAGCGCATGCAACATCAAACGAACCGGTTTTTTCAGCATTGAACCAGAGGAAATTTTCCCTGTTGGGTAAAACATCGCGTTTAATTCTGAAAGCCGGTATATAAAAACTATGGTTAACATCTGCAGAATTAAGATTAAGCTTTACAGGAACGCCCTGAGGTACATAAAGTGTATCTGTTGAAAAACCTTCCGGATAATCAAAAGTCCACTTCCACATCTGCCCTGTTACTTTTACCTCCATCGAGTTAGCAGGTGGATTACTAGCTTCACTATAACCCATCCAGCCAAAGTAAAACATTCCTAAAACCAGGATTATCGGAACAACAGTCCAGAAGATTTCAAGAGGCACGCTGCCGTGTATGTTAACTGCTTTTTTATTTTTCTTATGATTATACTTAAAAACAAAATATATCATCAGAACTGTTACTAAAAGAAGCAACGCTGCAGAAATAGCAGTTATAAAAAGAAAAGCAAAGTCAACTTTTTCTATGTATGTAGAACTGGGAAACATATCAATACCTTAAATAAAGCTATAATCCGTGAATAACAATACGAGCGACACAATCAGGAAGAACAAAGCTACCCAAACGAATACCTTGAAAACAGGATTTTCTACCTTGAGATGCATGAAAATAGTCAGTACAAGATAACTCTTTATACAGGCGACTGTTAATGCTGTAGCCACTGTAAGGTTTCCAAAATCAATCCCTGCAACCGTAACAGTAATTCCTGTTAAAACAAGCAGGGCAAACCATACTAAAAAATAAATTCCATAACCAGGATGGTTATGTTGTGTCTCGTGATTATGATGATCTTGAGTCATTAAAAATCCTTAGGTTATAAGATAGAATAATGGGAATAAGAATATCCAGATTATATCCACAAGATGCCAGTATAATCCTGCGGCTTCCAGCCTGACAAAACTTCCTGAATTAATCTTTCCCTTTACTGTCCCGACAGTCATATAAGCGATAACCGCCACGCCGATAATAACGTGAAGTCCGTGCAAACCGGTCATAATGTAATAAAGGCCAAAGAAAAGAATCTCACCGTTACTCTTCATCAGCAGTTCATCAGATCCGGGATAAATACCGTGATGTATCTTGGCAGACCACTCAAAGTACTTATTCACCATAAAAAAGGCGGCAAACAGAATCGTAATCAGCTGCATAAATACTGATAACGCCTTTTTATCTTTTTGAATCGCCGCGATTGAAAGTGCCATCGTGAGGCTGCTTGTCAATAGAATTATCGTATTAAAAGTCCCGAAGAGGGTATTTAGTTCTTTCGCCGCGAGGTGAAATTCAGCCTGGTGAACGTAACGATATACAGAATAAATTATGAACATACCCCCAAAAAGGAGTAATTCTGTAAATAGAAACAACCACATTCCAAGTCTGGCGCCTTCATCATCCCTGTGGACGTGATGTCCGGCAGCGTGTTCTGCAGTACTCAATGTACCTCCTCCAACTCTTTCTCATTTACTAAATCGTTTTCTTTGTACTCATACGGTGCCTCTGACACTTCAGGCAGATCCTCAAAGTTCTCGAGAGGCGGCGGGGTTTTTGCCCTCCATTCAAGGGTTTCACCACCCCAGATATTTTCTTCGGTAGTCTTTTCACCTTTTCTCAGCGCGGAGTAAAGGTTATAAAACATAATTATCAAACCGGTGATAAGTATCCAGGAACCAATTGTTGAAAGCCTGTGATAAGGTGTATATTCCGGCAGATAATCATAATATCTTCTCGGCATTCCTAACCATCCCATCACGAACATTGGGAAATAGAGGACGTTAAAGCCAACAAAGAGAAGCCAGAAAGCGACCTTTGCCGGTCTCATCTTGTACTTACGTCCGAACATTTTCGGCCACCAGTAATGCATTGCAGCGAAAATTCCAAATCCGGTCCCGCCAAACATAACATAGTGAAAATGGGCTACAATGAATGAGGTATCATGTATGTGCAGATTCACCGAGAGAGCGCCCTGCATCAGACCAGTAAATCCACCAATCGAGAAAAGGAATATAAAAGCCAGTGCATATAACATTGGAGGATCAGTATAAATCGATCCTTTATACAAGGTTGCTACCCAGTTAAATACCTTAATCGCGCTGGGAATTGCCACAATAAAAGTCAGCAGCGAGAAAATGAACATTGCAGTACCACTCATCCCGACTGTGAACATATGATGTGCCCAGACGAGTGAACCTAAAAGAGCAATCGCGACACTCGAGAAGGCAATAAATTTATATCCAAAGATCGTCCGTCTTGCAAATACCGGAATGATTTCAGAGATTACACCCATCGCGGGTAATATCATAATATAAACCGCCGGGTGAGAATATATCCAGAAGAGATGCTGGTAAAGAACCGGATCTCCGCCAAGAGCGGGATCGAAAATACCAAATCCCATCCAGCGCTCAAATACCACAAGAAGAAGAGTTATACCAATTATGGGAGTCGCGAGCACCTGAATCCAGGCAGTCGAATAAAGCGACCAGATAAAAAGAGGTAATTTGAACCAGCCCATCCCCTTTGTCCTGAGTCTGTGAACAGTGGTTACGAAATTCAAACCGGTTAAAATCGAAGAAAAACCGAGAATAAATGCAGCCATAAGAGCTGGCATAACATTTGTACCAGACCTGACGCTATAAGGGATGTAGAACGTCCACCCTGTATCAGCAGGGCCACCTGGAAGGAATACAGAAACAATTGCCAGCAGACCGCCAATCAGGAACAACCACCATGATAATAAATTCAATCGTGGAAACGAAACATCTTTTGCTCCGATCATTATCGGCAGAAAGAAGTTACCAAAGACAGCAGGTAATCCGGGAATAATAAATAGGAAAATCATTATAACTCCATGCAGAGTAAAGATGGAGTTATAAGTCTGGGGATCCATAATTGTGGGTCCCGGGGCAATCAGTTCGAGCCTCATCAGAAAACCAAAAGTAACACCAACCGCAAAAAATGTTAACATTGAGATGAGGTAGAGTACCCCAATTCTCTTGTGGTCAGTTGAAAAAATCCAGCTCATTAGGCCTTTATGCTTGCCTTTATATTCCAGATAGCTTACGTCATTAACACCAGTTGGATGGGCTGTCATAAACTTAACCTATCGCATCCTTTCTTTTCTTCGATTTTACAGAAATAATAATCACAAAAACTACCGCGAGAAAAATTATACCGGTTCCCGCGATCCTTGTAACATTCAGCACATAAGTCTTTGATTCACGGTCGTACGAGAAACAAAACTTTAACATTTTCGCAACCGTGGGGGTGATCCTCCCTTCGGAGGCTTCAAGCAACCCCATTTTTACGTCAAACGGAAGAAACGAAGTACCCAGCAAATACCTGGTAATAACTCCTTTGGGGGAGACCATTATAAGAGTCCCGGCATGAATAAACTCGTCTTCCTCCTTTATAAATTTGAAACCTGCAGCGTCAGCAAGGCTATTCACAGTCACGCTATCACCTGTGAGAAAATACCATGAAGAGTCAGTCATTGGCTTCTTAACAAGGTTCATGTAATTAACCTTTTTCTTAGCCGCAAGTTTATAATCTTCTTCATGGTCGATAGAAACAGACACGACCTGGTAATCTTTCCCGGGAATCATATCAAGTTCATTAATTTTTGCAGCCACTTCAGACATCAGGGGAGTACACAGTCCGGGACACTCATAATAAACAAATAACAATATCGTAGGTTTATTTAAGATTGTTCCAAGTTTAACATATTCGCCATTTTCAGTAACTAATACTGATTGCAATGGCAGAGTACGGCCAAGTTTTTCATCTATACCGACCTTTATCTCGTTAACATCAGCCTTAAGAAAAGTGCCTGCTAAAATGATAAACAAAAAGAATTTTTTCATTTTTCTAATCTATTACATCAGATTTTTTAGTGATGAATGCAACTGTGAAAACTCTTCTTTTGAAAGAGAGACCACAGACGGATTAAAACCATTCTTTCCGAGATAGCTGTTCAGGAAAGTCTGGAAAGCCATTACATCATTCACCCAGTAATTATTATTGACCAGGGAAGCTGCCGCTTTCCCACAGTCACTTATTGCGATACTAACCAGACCATTTTCTGACTTAAGAGCACTGATCTTTTTCGCTACATCTTCAATCTTACTCTTCTTCACAGAATTCGCCGCCAATAAAATTTTTTGTGAAGCTTGTACCGGAATTGTTCCCGGAAGTTCAGTCCCTTGTGATAACTTATAGGTTTCATCAAGTTTAGTAATATCAGCCGGTATATCAACAGGCGATTCCGGTATCAGAGTTCTTACATGACTGATAATGGCTATTCTGTCTTCAGCAGACATATAATCGTATCCAGGCATTCCACTTCCGGCAATCCCTTCCTGGAGTGTTTTATAAAGGGCGCTGACTGTTTTACCGTTTTTCCAACCGTCTACCTGTGAAAAATTCCTCGGTTTTGGGTTTAGAGCAGTTCCAGCCGGGCCGTCTCCCTTTCCTTCATTACCATGGCAGGAAGAGCAAGTTGTGGTAAATAGCTGTTTCCCCTTATCTAGCATTTCAGGGGTTGGTTTGGTTAACGTTGTTATATCTACCGCAGAGGTAATCCTTGGTTCCTGCAAAGGTATATCTTTAATAACAGACATCGAATCGTTCAGTATGGGCGGTATCTTATTCTGTGTAATGCTGGGCAGATTGTTTATATATAGGAATCCAAATAATATTATAAATACCAGTAAGTACGGATAAGCTACTGATATCAATAGTAATGGATTGTTAATAATTTGTCTGAATTTACTCTCTTTACTTTCCATTGCCATTATCTTTTATAATTTAAATTTCAATCCGCGTTCCAGTTTCGGGTCACCGAGCGGAAGCAGATTACTCTTCTTGTAACTCAAATAAAACACAATGCACAGAACGCCAATCGCTGCCATAGGGAAGGCAAATTCAAGGAGATAAACCCATGGATTTGAATTTTCAGCATGGTAGTTAGGCATTATAAGCCAGTACAGATCTATGAGATGAGCGAAAATTATCCAGAGAGCTGCAAACTTCAGACGTTTCGGATCCATTTTTGCCGGCTGCGAAAGAAGAACCGAATAAGGAACTACAAAATGAACAATGATCAGGATCAGTGAAACGTAAATCCACATCCCTTCCCATCTGTTAAGATACCAGAAGGTCTCTTCAGGAAGATTTGCATACCAGATCAGCATGTACTGAGAAAAGGCTATATACCCCCAGAAGTTAATAAACGCGAAAAGCAGAGCACCCAGACTATATAAATGGTCCTTAGTAATTTTTGGATGTAAATAACCGTTCTCAAACAATTTTACAACAGCATATGTAACAGCTGACAATGACGCGAGAACAGTACCCGCGAAGAAATAGACACCAAAAATGGTGGAAAACCAGTGCGGATCAAGACTCATTATCCAGTCAATCGACGCTACCGAGATAGTAATCGCGAATACCGGGATGAAGATTGCAGAGTATCTGATATTAATCTTCGTCAACACCTGATCTTTTGTAATATCTTGTTTCCTGGAATTTCTGGTAATTAAAAACCAAAAGAGTGTCCATAACAAGCCAACAACAAAAAACCGAATTATGAAAAATGTAGTATTAAGATAAGGGGCTTTACTTTGCAATATCTTATCTTCGGCAACAGCTTCAGGGTGTGACCAGTGAAATAAACTTCCAATATTAAAAAGAAGCGGAATTCCGATGATGAGCAGATATGGCACTGTCGACGAGAAGAATTCAGTGACTCTTCGTATCGGCACGCTCCAGTCTGCTCCCGCCACATACTCAAGTGTTACCAGGAACAAAGCACCCACGCCTACACTAATCAGTAGAGCAAAGGCCAGAAGGTAGTTCAAAAGAAATCTCTGGGTATCTAGGTACAGACCTATCACACCAAAAACGGTACCAATAATTAATAATGCAATACCCGTTGTAAAAACAGATTTTGGGAGTTCTTTTGTCTTATAGTCATAATTTACTTCAGACATCACTTACCCTCCTTCCTGGCAATTTCAATTTCCTCGGGCGAAGCATTTTTTGCTTTCTGAAGAACCCTAATGTAGTTAACTATTGCCCATCTTTCAGCAACATTAATCTGCGATTCATAAGAAGGCATGACATTTTGTCCGTTTACAATGATGTGGTAAAGATTACCATCGTTCCATTCCCTGACTTTTAGAGAATGAAGGCTAGGCGGATTTGGGAATTGCCCCCTGAGCCTGCTATCGCCATCTCCGTGATTACCGTGACAAGGAGAACAAAACGTAAGATATTTCTTTTTTCCGAGAGCAAGATTTTTTTCGTCCGGAACCGACGGATTTACAATCTCCACAGGAGGTAAGGCTAACCCTTTATATTCATACGGGATAAACCCTCTCGCCACGGTACCGGCAATCTTAGGACGCATACTGAATTTATCGGTAAAAAATTTAGTCTCTGCCTGTGCACTCAACTTCTGTTGTGTCTGCATCCAAGTGAAAGGTTCCATATACATTAGCTTATTCAAAGCGAAGTAGATTCCTCCGGAAGTAGCAATCGCGACTCCGATAAGGAAAGTGATAAATTTAGGATCAAAAATCCGTTGTTCAGTTTTAACCGCGTAGTAAATCTCCTCAATCTCGATACCACCGACAGACGTTAGAAACTCTTTCACGCCTTCAAGTTCAAATTTCGGATCAGCACATTCAATACACACTCCGTATTTATCACTTGAGACCTTCTTCATGAAAGAAGTGTCATGCACTGGATGGCTGTTATTCGGGAAATAAAAGAAAAAAGTTAGCATTCCAATTACGGTGGCGAGAGTAGCAAGTAATACTGTAACTTCGAATGTAACCGGAATAAATGCGGGAAGCGCAAAAAACGGTTTTCCTCCGATAATCATCGGGTAATCCATCGCCATCATCCACCACATAAAAAACAGCGCGATGAACGTACCAGTGAGCCCGAATCCAAGTGTCAGATACCCGAGTTTTGAAGGCTTCAATTTCATTGCGTTATCCATACCGTGGACGGGGTAAGGAGTATATACATCATATTTTGTATACCCTTTCTTAACGGTAGAGGAAGCGGCATTAATTATATCATCGGGAGTCGTAAAAATTGCTGCGACGCCAAAAAGTTTCTTTTCCATTAATGGCCTCCTTCTCCGTGATGCGATGGTTGTGCACCGTCAGCAACAGCCTTTATTTCGGAAATTGAAACTACAGGGAGAGCCTTGGTAAATAAAATAACAAGTGTAAAGAACAAACCAAAACTGCCAATGAGAATACCAATATCATAAAGTGTAGGAGTATAGTACCCCCAACTTGAAGGGAGAAAATCGCGGTGAAGAGATGTAACTGTAATTACAAAACGCTCAAACCACATGCCTATATTCACAAAAATTGAAATAACAAACATAAGCGGAATATTGCGCCTGAATTTCCTGATCCAGAAAAGTTGAGGGAAAATAACGTTACAACTAACCATAATCCAGTAAGCCCAGTAATAAGGTCCAAAGGCGCGGTTTATAAAGACAAACTGTTCTATAGGGTTACCGCTATACCAGGCTATGAAGAATTCCATCGCATAGGCATAGCCAACCATCATTCCGGTCGCAAGAATAACCTTATTCATTTTTTCCAGGTGATTCACGGTAATAATGTGTTCGAGATCAAATATCTTTCTTACAAATATCAACACCGTCACAACCATAGCAAAACCGGAGAAAATCGCACCTGCAACAAAATATGGCGGGAAGATTGTAGCATGCCATCCCGGCATTATTGAAACCGCAAAGTCAAAACTAACTATAGTATGGACCGAAAGAACCAGCGGGGTTGCGAAACCTGCCAGGAGCATATACGCTTTTTCATAGTGCTGCCAGTTCCTATGAGAATGACGCCAGCCCAGTGAAAAAATTGAATAAATTACTTTCTTGATTTTTGAAGTGGTACGATCTCTCAAAGAAGCGAAATCAGGAATAAGTCCGACGTACCAGAAAACCAATGAAACGGTAAAATATGTTGAAACCGCGAATACGTCCCATAGCAAGGGAGAAGTAAAATTCACCCACAGATTGTGCTGATTAGGATAAGGTAAAAGGTATCCGTCAAGCCATGGACGACCGGTGTGCAGAGCCGGGAAGAGCCCGGCCGTCATAACCGCGAATATTGTCATAGCTTCAGCAAACCTCGCGATACCGGTTCTCCATTTCTGTCTTAGGAGGAATAATATCGCGGATATCAGAGTACCTGCGTGTCCAATACCAACCCAGAATACGAAGTTAACGATATCAAAACCCCAACCAACGGGTTGATTATTCCCCCACAAACCTATACCATAATAAAAGGTAAGGAGTACGCAGAGGGCTCCAAGAGCAAGAGCAGACCCGCTGATTGAAAGAGCAAGAAGAAATTTTTTATCTGGTTTACTGTCTAAAGGTTTTGCAATCAACTCCTCTATCTGAGAGAGAGAGAGCCGTCCTTCTATTGCAGGTGCCTCAATTGAGTAGTCAATTTTCACTTAGGCTTCCTCCGAAAACGTATTTTTTAATTTTGCCACATAGGTTACGTTTGGCCTTGTATTAAGTTCTTCAAGGACGTGATAACCCAGTTTATGATTTCTGTATTTATAAAGTTCTGAATTTGTATTGTTAACACTTCCGAATTTTATCGCATTCGTGACACAGGCTTCCTGGCAGGCTGTTTTAACTTCTTCACCGGTAAGCGCAACTCCCTTTTCAATCGCCTCAGCACGCGCGTCTGAGATCCTCTGGATACAGAACGTACATTTTTCCATAACACCCCTTGAACGTACTGTGACCTCAGGGTTATGGAGTAATTCCAGTGAATCTGCAAGGTAATGACCTTCCGCAAAGTGATCACGGAAGTTATAATAATTAAATCTCCTTACTTTGTAAGGACAGTTATTTGAGCAATACCTCGTTCCAACGCACCTGTTATAAACCATCTGATTAAGTCCATCAGGGCTGTGCGTTGTCGCGACAACCGGGCAAACATTCTCACATGGAGCCTGGTCACAGTGCTGACAAAGCATCGGTTGGAAACTAACTTTTGGTTCTTCAGGAGGACCTGAGTAGTACCGATCAATCCGGAGCCATAGCATATCTCTGCCGCGCTCAACCTGATCTTTTCCGACAACAGGTATATTATTTTCAACGTTACAGGCAACGGTACAATCTCCGCAGCCAATACATTTATTCAGATCAATCGCCATACCCCATTTAACATGGTCATACTCATGATCCTCATACATATTTACGTGTGCATGAGTCTTACCGTGGTGGAGGAAATCTGGATCCGCAACGAACTGAGAAAGTGTTCCTTCCCTGATTATTCCGCGTTTTTCATGAATATCCTTGATCAGATCCTCATCATAAGTGTGATGATCCTGAGTTGAGACTATACTGTATTTTCCGCCGGCCTTACTAACAGATATTTCCGATAAAGTAAACGGTGTACTGCCTGACGACTTCAGGAATATGTTAGCGTTAAAACCTGCACCATCAGCAACGATGTGAGAATTTGTTCTCCCATATCCCAATTCGATGATGACGTGATTATCCGCCAAACCGGGTTGAACAAGAACGGGAACTTCAAGGCTGTCACCGCCTCCTGAAATTTTCACTAAATCGTTCGTCTTAACACCAAGTTTAACAGCAGTATCATAAGACACAGCAGCGTAATTGTCCCAGGTTACCTTTGTAACCGGATGAGGTAACTCCTGCAGCCATCCATTATGGGCAAATCTTCCGTCTTTTATATGGGGGCTCTCAGCAAGAACGAGTGCATAACCGGATGATTCTTTCCTCAATTGAATTCCAGTGAAGGCGGAATCAGACAACGAATAACTGGCATTTGATTTAATCCTGAGAGTTAATACCCCGTCGTGCAGAACTCCCAGCCAGTATTTCTCAAATCCAAATATAGAGTTGGATAAAGGATAAACGTTTGTCCGCCAGTTCTCCATTAGATATTTGTGGTAATCTTCCCCGGTATATGCTGAAGGTTTTTCATTCAGAAAATTAAGAATAATTGCTTCCTTCTGCCTGGTACCATAAAGTGGTGCGATTACTGGTTGTTGGAGACTGTAATGACCGTGCCGGGTCTGATGATCCCCCCAGGATTCAAAGGTATGACTAATAGGCAAAACAATCTTGCTAACCGAAGTCGTTTCATTCGAAAACTCAGAAAGTGAAATGACATAATCAACTTTCTTCAGAGCATCCATTACCTTAAGATCAGAAGGGAATTCATAAACAGGGTTACAATCAACCACAATAGCGGCATGAATACTTCCCTGTTTCATCCGGTCAGTCAGTTCTTTTAACTCCTGAAGCGTTGCAGGGTTAATTTGCTGAACGTGTGGCTCTATGAACAACGAGTTGTTACCTAAGGCGTCATTAATACCATTTATAACAATATGTTCAGACTCAGTAAGCAACCTTCCTCCGAAAACAACTGATTTCCCCTGGTTTTTGACCAGGTCAGTAATCATAGCTTTCAGAACGGAAATATTTAGTTTATATTTCTGAGCAATATTGCTTAAGGAGTATCCTGAAGCTAAATTTTTGAGTGTCGCATTTAATTTGCTACCTACAGTCTGATCCAACGCTAATTCATTAACTACTGCGAGTAACAGCTCAGATTGTCCTGCTAATGGTATCCGGATCCTGTGGTCAGCATTTGTCCCGGTGAGTGACATATTGGATTCAGCTACATAAAGCCGGTTGAACCCTGAAGGATTATTCACGTCCCTGTTAGCGGCAAACATACGGCTTTGCTCAATCTTATTCCCCTCAACTCCGAGGAAATCACCCTCAAATGATACTATTACTTTGGCACCCTCCCAGTTAATGGCAGGTATTGATGTTCCAGGATAACACTTTTGCCAGGCGGATTCCTTCGAAAGATTATTAAAAATTTCATACGAATAGACTTTCGTATTTCCGAATTTACCAGAAAATTCAGATAGGAGTTTCTTGAATGTTGGAGATGTGACATTCCGGGTTATGATAGAAATTTCTTTTCCCTGGGCTGATTTTAATATTGCTAAAATATCCTGATCAATCTTTCCCCAGGGTTCCTTATTCCAAAAACCATCTTTGTAAACCATCGGATCTTTAAGTCTCGAGGGATCATATAAATTGAGAATACTCGCCTGCCCCTGACTGCAAATCTTGCCTTGACTTACCGGGTGGTCAGGATTTCCGTCAACCTTAATCGGTCTTCCTTCCCTGGTTTTAATAAGTATTCCGCATGCACTTGAACAGCCGGTGCAAGTTGAAGCATAATAATTCGCCTTACCTAACACTACTTCTTCAGGTTTCTTGTTATATGGGATAATAGCGCCTTTATCAGGATATTCAGAGCAACCTGCTCCGGCAAATGCGGCAGATGCTCCCAAAAGCGCTAAAAATCTGCGCCTGGAAATACCAGTCAGATTTTTATCCGGATCAAAATCATCAGTAACCCCTTCCTGGAATTCATGATGAGAAGCAGTGATGGTTTTTTGATCCCGATAAAGTTCCTCAAAGCTTTTCCAATAATTTGTATTCTGTAAGTTATTTTCTTCTTGATTTTTCAATTCTGACATTTTTTTAAGCCTTTTTCTGTCTTTGAACTGCACTTGGATGAATCACAGCTTTAATCCCCTTGTTAGGGGCCGAAGCCGGATTCACAGATTTGCTCAGACGCGGAAACAAAAAAGATAGGACCGCGGCGGGGAAAACAAGCAGAAAACTTTTTCTTTTTGCAGGTGATTGTAAAAAACTGTTCATTAAAACTCCGCTTTTATCGGTGACATGCCCAGCAATAATCAGGGCCATTTTTAACATTTTTTAAATACGGCATTTTTTCAGCAGGATTTCTGTGACAATCAAGGCAGGCACCCATTGTAAACCTGTTAACCTGGGCAACCTTTTCCATCTGTTTCACTTCCCCATGGCAGGATGCACAATCAATCCCCTTATTTACGTGAACAGAGTGATTAAAGTAAGCATATTCCGGAACCTTGTGAATACGATTCCATTCCAGGGGTTTTCCTTCTTTATAATGAGTGGTAAGTTTTATGATCTGAGGTTTATCCTTGCGGGCAACAGAGTGACAATTCATACAGGTCTCAACCGGCGGTATTCCGGCATGCCTTGACTTCTCAACGCTTGTATGACAATACTGACAATCTATCCCCATCTGACCGGCATGAAGAGCATGAGAAAAATCGATAGGTTGGTCAGGCTGATACCCAATGCCATCCCTCTCACCCCGTGAGAGGAAATATGTGAGAGCGAAGGACGAAACTATCACAAAGATAGTTATTGGCAGTCGCACTCTCAGGATATAATCAATAAAACTATTAGACATTAATTTCCTGTAAAAAAATTATTATAGTAAATGTGTACCTTGGAATGAAACGAAGGATTTTAGTAACAAGATACTTAGAAAACTAAACTTAAATTTATAAAAGACTTCTCTAAAAACAAAAATTAAGCCAAAACAATTTTATTCTTCCCGCATTAATCGGTTCATAAGGGTAGCTGGATGCTCCACTTTAGCCTGAGAACCATCTTTTTGGAGACCATACTGGATCTGAAGCATACATCCCGGATTTGCTGTTATTATTAAATCTGCCTTAGTCTCACGGATATTTCCCATTTTTTTCTCAAGGAACTTCATTGAATCCTCGTACCGCGTGACATTGTAAATCCCTGCACTTCCGCAACACCAGGTTGATTCATGCAGGTTGACTAACTTCATTCCGGGTATTCGGCTGAGCATTTCCCTCGGCTGGCTGGAAATTTTCTGTGAATGTACCAGGTGGCAAGCATCGTGGTAGGTGACCACTCCCTCAGGACTTTTCATCTTTTGAGAATAGTCAAGAAGTAATGCAAACTCAGAAAAATCCTTTACTTTCTCAGAAAAAACCCCTGCCCTCTCTTTGTACTCTGCATCGTCTTCCATCAAATGCCCGTATTCTTTCATAAACGCTCCGCATCCGGCAGAATTTGATACCAAAAAATCATAGCCTTCAGAACTGAAAATATCTATGTTCTTCTTCATCAATTTTACAGCCGTATCCATCTCGCCGTTATGTGCGTGCAATGAACCACAGCAGACCTGACCTCGCGGAATAAATACTTCACAATTGTTCTTTAATAGGAACTTGACGGTATCATAATTTACATCCGAGAATGCAATATCCATTATACACCCTGACAGAAACGCTACTTTGTATGAGGGATTCCGGGGCTTTAGGTTTATTCCTTTCAGCATACCTTCTGTGTTCCGGAATTTCATTTGAGGGAGTAACTTGAGATATTCCGTCAGATTTTTTCCAAACAAATCCAGCAACCCGGTTTTTATTAGTGCTTTTTGGATTCCGCTTGCCTGGACAAACCACAATAAAAAACCAGCTATACGTAATCTTATTCTGCTTGTTAAAATGAAATTCAGACCGATTTTTTTGATCCGGTCAGAAATAGTGTGCCGGGTTTTCGTTTTCTCTATAAGAACACGTGCGGATTCAACCATTCTGCCATACTTTACACCTGCGGGGCACGCCGTCTCACAAGCCTGACAATCAAGACAAAAGTTCATTTCATCAACGAACGCAGGGGTTATGCCAAGTCTGCCATCGGCAACCGCTCTAATTAGCTGGATTCTTCCGCGAGGAGAGGATCTCTCAAACTTCGTGAGATCATAGGTTGGACAAGTAGTAAGGCACATTCCACAGTGAATACATTTCGTCAGTATATCATCACCTGGTAAAGTCCTTTTAAGTATTTCTAAGCCCGGAGTTTGCACAGTTTTTGAATCAGTATATTCTTACTTCAGTATTTAATAATTCTTTTCTGTCTTCAGACCAGTTAAACGTATAAATAACAAGTTTATTTTTGGCTCTCTTACAATAATTATCAACAATTAGAACCAACCGGTCATTTACATAATATGATGTTGATAATACACGGGAAAAATCGGAATTCAATTCCATATCTAGTTGTTCAATTTTCGTAACTTTGCCGGTATCAATCAGATAAACCCTGTGGAATGAATGACGGATATCGTGATCAATGAGAAAAGCCATATAATCTGCAGGTTCGTTCTCCCTGCGAAGGAAGTCTTCGAGTTCAATTTCTTCAAAACTCAGACCGTCTCCGGGGATATAGACAGGATATACTGAACACCCGACAGTATCAAGTCGAGGCTCTGCCGGATACATTTCATTCAGGTTTGCTACAAGGACGGAATTTATGTTTTGTGGCTTTTCCCATCCAAGTGACCGAAGTAAACCAGCATACAAACTATCAATCGGTTCGTTTATGGACTGAGAAAAGGTACACGACCCAAGCAAAAGATATAAAAATGCTAATATAAAACTTTTGTTATTGAACGACATTCTTAAAATTTATAAGATTCGCATTTAGGAGATCGTGAAAAAATCTTTCCCGGATTCAGGACATTATTGGGATCGACAGATGATTTTATCTTTCGCATCAGATCGAGAGCCGGAATCTCCGCAGATTTTTCAAAGAATTGTTTTTTCGCTAATCCAGTGCCGTGTTCTCCTGTTATTGTACCACCAAGTTTGATCGCTTCCTCAAAAATAAAATCAAAAGCTTTCATCGCCCGGTCAAGTTCGCTCTGATTTCGCTCATCAATGAGGCAAGTCGGGTGCAGATTACCATCTCCGGCGTGCCCAAAATTCCCAATCATCAGATCGAATTTGCGTGCAGCCTCCTGTACTTTCTCTATCATTACCGGGAGTTCACTTCTCGGTACAGTCGCGTCTTCAAGTATCACCGTAGGAGCTCTTCGTGCCAGAGCACTAAACGCACTCCGCCGGGCAGTCTTAAGTATATTCGCTTCATCTGCATTCGAAGTATGCTGAATTCCCTGGCCGTTATTTGTTTTCAGAATTTCAAGTATTTTGTTCGCTTCAAAATCCACGATATCTCCCCTACCGTCAACCTCCAGGATAAGCATTGCTGCAGCATTTCTTGGAAGGCCTATTTTTGTGTAATCCTCGATACAATTAATCGTAGTATTATCAAGAAACTCAATCATTGAGGGCACAATATGAGAAGCGATTATCTCAGCAACACTTCTACCGCTGTCCAGGAGGGAATTAAAATGTGCTTTCATTGTGATTGACCGTTGCGGAAGAGGGATTAATCTGAGTAATATTTTCGTAAAAATACCAAGCGTACCTTCACTTCCGATAGCTATATCACGAAGATTATAGCCGGCAACATCCTTATAATTCTTTCCCCCAAACTTCAGAACATCACCTGTGGGCAATACCATTTCGTAGCCCATTACATAATTCTTCGTTACGCCATATTTCAACCCTCGTAAACCACCTGCATTTTCCGCAACATTCCCACCAATGGTACAGACATTTAGACTTCCCGGATCCGGTGGATAGAACAAACCAATTTTTTCGACTTCCCTCTGGAAATTTCCAGTGATCACTCCCGGTTCAACCCACGCAGTTAAGTTCGACTGATCAATTTCTAATATTTTATTCCATTTAGTCATTACCATAACTATTGAGTTATCTACCGGCACTGATCCTCCGCTGAGTCCTGTCCCTGCACCTCTGGGAACGACGGCAAATTCGCTCTCGTTAGCAAACTTCATTATTCGTGAAATCTGATCAGCATCCTGCGGAAAAACAATCGCTAAAGGTTCTTTATAATATAGAGGTGTACCATCATAGGAATATGCAATTTTGTCTTCGGGCGAATCATAAACATTTTTTTCGCCGCAGATTCTTTTTAATTCGTCTACTAAGTGGTATTGCACAACTATCCTAACCTTGCCAACACCTGGCGCAGTATTAGAATGACAACGATCACGAGCAGCAAGTAGGAAGCCAGATATTTCGCAGTTCTCACAGTGAACTTAATTGTTGAACGATACCCTCTCCATCCGCATTTATTGCAACGGTAAATCTTATAGAAAGAGGTCGCTTTAATTGTAGTCTCAATTATGCTGCGGCTTCGTGACCTTCTGAGAGTGTTATACTCATTACACGCGGGGCACCTGCCGAATGAGGGATCATATCTGAATACCGACGCACTCTGAATTTTCTTTTTCGATGACATATTCTAATTAATCTTGTTTAGTAATTTATTATAAGCCTGTGAATTTTTCAAAAGCCCCAAAGCCGAAAGAAATTGGTTATCTTTTTCTAGCGACTCCATTATTCGCCCTTTTGTGTTCGAAATCCTGGAAACGAGTTCCATTTTTAGTTCGTGCTTGATTTCATCTGTGTAGAAGTCCAGATTCGACTGGTCGGATTTTTTAATTTCTTCCCTGATAGACTTCATTTTTGATACATTATCGCTATAGACCTGGTTCATCTCATTTTCTTTTATGAAGACGCCGAGTTTTTTGTAAAAATCAGATTCGAACCGGTAGTCGCTTTTATTTATGAATTCCTTAAATTCTTTATATACGTTGTTCATATCAGGCAAAGCAGGTTTCGAGGCACCAGAATTATTTTTGGCAGAATACTGATTTGCAAATTTAAAGAACATCCCTTTTGCCAGGAGGTCACTGACAATTTCAACCTTCTTTGCATTGCTGACACTTGAATCAGGAGCGATACCTCCCGCGGAATACACAATACGCTTGTTGTCAGTATTGTATATAGTATCTTTTTCAGTGAGACCACCTGCCAGGACTTTATTTTTAGAAGAATAATCAATTTTCTGGATGCACCTTCCGCTGGGAGTATAATATTTCGAAGTCGTTATCTTAAGAGAAGTATTGTAGGATAACGGACTAATAGTCTGGACAAGTCCTTTACCAAAAGTTTTTTCACCTACAATCACTCCCCTGTCGTGATCCTGAATCGCGCCTGCCACAATCTCCGAAGCTGAAGCGCTCCCTTCGTTCACCAGCACAATGACCGGAACATCAGGCATCAGCGGTTCCTGTACCGCGAAGTATTCTTTCAGCGATGATGAATCTCTGCCTCGGGTTGAGACAATTAGCTGTCCCTTTTTTAAGAATGTATTGGATACTTCAACAGCAGCATCAAGTAATCCACCGGGATTACTACGAAGATCAAAAACAATGCTTTCAATTTTCTTTTCGCGCTGAAGTTCGATAAGCACCTTTTTAAGTTCATCTCCAGCTGATCTGCTGAATCCTGATAATTTAATGTACGCATTATTGCTTTCTGCAGGATAAAAAGCGGCAAAGGTAATATTCTTGATCGTGATTTCCTCACGCAGCAATTCGAAATATAAAGTATCATTTACACCTGTCCTTAGTATCCTGAGTTTAACGAAAGTTCCTGGCTCTCCCTTTACATAACTGGAAATATTTTCGTAATCATCCGGAGCTAACACCTTATCTCCGACCTGGTAAATAATATCCCCGACATTAATTCCCTGTTTCTGAGCGGAATATCCATCCATTATTTCGAGGATGGTAATTTTGTTATCTCTTAATCCTATAGATACACCAATCCCGCCGTACTTTCCTGTTGTAAGCAGATCAATTTCATCCTGTCTTTTTTCATCAATGAAAACTGTGTAAGGATCCAGGGTTCCGAGCATTCCCCTTATTCCTGCTCTCAGGAATTCGGACACGTTGATTTCATCAACATAGTTAAATGAAATTTCCTTAAAGACTCTGGTGAAGATGTCAATATTTTTTGCGATCTCAAGATATCTGTCCGAACCAGGTACAGAGAATGCACCAACAAACAAAACCAGTAAAAGTACAACAATGTACTTACGACGACTATTCAATTCCTTCAAAATCTTTTCTTAACCTCTTCAATGATTCTATTTTTTATTATTCCAATTTCATCCTTGCCATCTATGAGAACAAATCTTTTATGTGTACGGGCAATTTCACGATATCCATTTCTTACTCTTTCAAAAAATTCCCTGCCTGCAATTTCCATTCTGTCCGGGACGGAATTTTTGCTTTTTTTCCTCTCCTCTGCGGTCTCAAGATCGATATCTATTATAAATGTGATATCGGGGACACAGCCTGCAATTGCAAAACTGTTTATAGTGTTAATATACTCAAGAGGAATGCCACGCCCATATCCCTGGTAAGCAGTTGTGGAATCGTGGAAGCGGTCGGATATAACTACTTTCCCCTGCTCAAGACCTGGCTTGATTACCTCCCTTACTAACTGTGCTCTTGAAGCAGAGAATAATAATATTTCAGTCTCGATTTTCATATCTGAAATTTTTTTATCGAGCAGAATAGTACGAATCTTTTCCGAAATTCCTGTTCCGCCCGGTTCGCGGATATTAATCACATCCAGCCCTTTTTCATTAATGAAATAATTCTCAAGTAATTTTACCTGCGTTGATTTCCCGCAGTGGTCAATTCCTTCAAAAGTAATAAACATCTTAAAATTTCTTTATAATAAACTTAATTTTCTCGGGTAACGCAGAAACCAACTTCAGGTTCTCAGGGATTTCAACTTTAACTTTTGCCAACTCACCCGGTGAGGCAATAATATCACTATAATATAAATAAATCCTTATCAGGGATGTGTCTAATTCCGCTAGTTCTTTTATTCCCCCGCTGATGATGACATCAATTGCCGGTGGCATTAAAAGTACTGTGCGGTCTGGAGGAAGATCTTTCACTTCAATCGACCTGAACTTAAACTCTCTTTCTACTATTTGCTGGACATCAAGAGTCGCATTCACAATTCCGGGGTCCAAAAGAAAGTTCTTATTATCTAGTTCCAATTCTAATTCCTGAAGTTCCCACAGATTAGTCATTTCGACAGGCTTTGTGTACACTGAGTCTATTTTCAGAAGCGCGCGGTACGAACCGGAGATCGTAACCGAATCAGGTGAAAAGTAAATTTTATTAGCAAGTCCGTACCCCTGCTTATATGAAATATTGCCTTTCAGAGCAACCGGAACACGCTTGGTAATTCTCTTATCAAGTATCAGTTCAATTTCCTCAGGCATAACGCTGACCAGTGAAAATTCGGGTGAGAACCATTTGTTTTCTCTAACAATATTTTTTGTATAGAGTTTCTGGTATGTGGAAGCATTAAGCACTCTGATATCAAGAGAGGGCTTCTCCCCGGTGATTAGAGATAATAATTTCCATCCCTGAGCCTTAAACTTGATGTTAATTTCCTCAGGAAGGTTATTTGTCGGTGCGAGCCCTTCGGGAATATAAACTAAATGAGGAGTAGTAACAAAACTGTACTCATGGAATTCATTTAGTGTTGTGGCCAGCCAAATAATACCTGAGATTCCCAAACAAGAAATCAGTACAGTTATTTTTGTTTTCATCAAAGGATATTATTCTCTGACAGGATAGAGGCGGAAATCCTATCCCTTGGATATTTTATCGAAGTAATCTAAAAGTTCTTTCCTGCCTGCTTTAGAGATATCCCTGCCCTGAATTGGAAAGCCGGGAGTGTGCCTCGCTTCACGCCTTAATTCATGAACGTTCATATTACTTAAATCTTTAGTATCAACCTGGAATAGCGGCAAATCATTCGCCTCTTCTTCAATCGATTCCGATTCAGGCAGATACGGGGTATCCACTTTTTCATCCGGTGGAGCAGCAGCCACTTCTGCCACCAGAGGAGGTTCAGTGGATTTTTGAGTTTTTGGCTTAGGTATTTTTGCTGATTGAGGAACTTCCCTTATTTCAGGAAAAAGAATTGCGAGCTCATCATCCGGTTGAGGAATAACGTGAGTGGATACGAGGTCCCCAACCCGTGCCGCCGCTGCAGCTCCGGCATCAACGGATGATTTAACAGCCGCGACATCGCCGACCACTTTAATGGTAATCAGAGCAGGGTTAGTTTTTTCTTTTCCGACGAGCAAAACATTGGCTGCCTTTGCCATCGCATCGGCAGCCTCAATTGCAGCCACTAAACCTCTCGTCTCTACGAGACCTAAAGCTTTAGACATTTAAAACCGGACTATTTATTACGTTTTGGCAGAATTAGTTCAACGTCGGAATGAGGTCTTGGAATAACGTGAACGGATATAAGTTCACCAACTCTCTGGGCGGCGGCTGCACCAGCATCAGTAGCAGCTTTAACAGCTCCGACATCGCCGCGAACCATTACGGTAACATAACCGCCACCGATGGTTTCTTTTCCGATTAATTCAACTTTTGCTGCTTTTACCATAGCATCTGCAGCTTCAATTGCTCCGACGAGACCTTTTGTTTCGATCATTCCGAGTGCATCAAGGGTCATTTTATGATTCTCCATTAAAAAACATTATAAGGTGAAAAATAGGAGTTAAAAACTAAATATTCAAACTAAAAATTAAAGAAAATGCTCATTTCTTTTGTGAGAGATAATCCTCAAGTATACTTTGGGCACTCATCATGTCCATTAAAGACTTATCCCGCCGTTTGCTTTTGCGGGTTACGGAATTAATTATCTTGCTCCAGGCAACTGAGGAAGAATATCGCTCGTCAACGGTAATAACTGGGATCCTGACTTTCTCCTTTAATAATCCGATAAAGTCCAGAACAAGATGATGAATCTCCGAAGGAGTACCATCTTCCTTCAGGGGTAATCCGATGATGATTTCGACTACTTCATTACTTTCCGCAAGTTTTACGACCTCAGCCAACAGATTTGGTGAATTCTGAAGAGTGACCAAGGGCGAGGCTATAATCTGCAGCGGATCTGAGAGTGCAATACCTACACGCTTAATGCCGTAGTCAATGCTTAAGACCCTGCCTTTTAATATACTCATCCCTAAGTTACCTCTAACCGGGTTACCGTATACATTCCCTTTATTTTCTTTAGTCTCTCAATGATTCTTGACAGATGATCCAGGCTCTGAACATATAAAGTAACCACACCTTCAAAGAGAGAATCGGTAGTATCAATATTGATTGATTTAATATTCGTGTTCTTATATGTGACTATAACGTTTGAGATCTCACTCAGAAGCCCCGGCGAATCCTCCCCCTTCACTTTCAAACCAACAATAAAGGAGGCGCCTTCAAGTTCAGGCCACCTGATGGAGACCAACTTTTCGGGCTCCTTTTTGGATATCTCAAGGAGATTTTTACAATTGACCCTGTGAACCTTTATACCTTCTCCGATCGTCACATAGCCTACAACAAAATCGCCCGGAATCGGATTACAGCATTTAGAGTAAGAAAGTTTCATGCCGATTTTCTCGCCGTCTACGACGAATTGCCCCCCAGAGGCACGGGCAGAATTCGTGAAGATCTCCACCATATCCGTACTCATTTTGACTTCTTTTTTCTTCGGCATCTGGCTTTCGATGACTTCATCGAGAGTAAGTTTACCTTCTCCTATAGCTTTATAAAACTTCTTCAGATTGTCGAATTTAAGGGAGATGGCAATTCTATTCAGGTCTTGCTGTGTGTAAGGGAGTTTACTCTTTTTAAGTTTTTTCTCCACTGCTTCTTTTCCGGCATTAATTACAGCCTCATCAGCCTTATTTAGCCAGCGTTTTATTTCTGTTTTGGCTTTATGAGTCTTTACAAATTTTAGCCAGTTTTTGTTCGGATGTTGATTTTTTGAAGTAATAATTTCGACCTGGTCTCCACTCTGGAGTATGGTATCCAGTGGAACGATCCGCTGGTTTACTTTAGCGCCAATACAATGGTGCCCAATATTGGAGTGAACTTCGAATGCAAAATCGACCGGGGTTGAGTTTAACGGGAGCCGCTTCAGATCGCCCTGTGGTGTAAAAACATATATCTCATCGGAATAAAGATCAAGCTTGAATGTTTCAACAACATTCTTTTTCATGTCATCTTCGATGGTATTTTCAAGTATCCCCCTGATCCAGCTGATATACCGGTTCAGATCAGGATTATTCTCATTTGTACCCTCCTTATATTTCCAGTGAGCGGCAACCCCCTGTTCTGCTATATCGTGCATTTTCTTGGTTCTGATCTGAACTTCAACGAGATTTCCCTCTGGGCCGACAACAGTCGTGTGAAGCGAACGGTAGTTGTTTGTTTTTGGGATTGAGATATAATCTTTGAATCTGCCGGGAACAGGGAGATAAATATTATTTACAAGACCAAAAATGTGATAACAGTCATCACTGTAATCAGAATCTAGAATAATTCTGACGGCAAAAAGATCGTAAATCTCCTCAAACGGTTTATTGCGTCGAATCATTTTTCTGTAAATACTGTAAAGATGTTTTACTCTTCCGCTGATCTCATACTTATAATTTCTCTCTTTAAGCTTCTCAGTAATAGGCTTGGTAAATTTTTCGATGTATTGTTCCCGTTCCTGCCTTTTACTATTTATTTTCTTTTTAATTTCTTCATAAGCCTGCAGGTTAAGCTCTTTAAAGGAGAGATCTTCCAGTTCCCATTTTAGTTTTCCCAAACCAAAACGATGTGCAAGCGGGGCATAAATCTCAAGTGTTTCTTTAGCGATCCTTTTTCGCTTATCCGGTTTAAGGAATTCCAGAGTTCGCATATTATTCAATCTGTCGGCGAACTTCACAATTATTACCCTGATATCCTTAGTGATTGAAATCAGCAGCCGCCTGTAATGTTCAGACTGTTCTATTTCCGACCCCCGATAAATATTCTTGATTTTTGTCAGACCCTCCACGATTGTGGCAATTTCAGACCCAAATGATTTTTTAATCATCTCGATCGTGTAATTTTCATTATCCTCAACAACATCATGGAGTAAACCACAGGCTACTGATACATCATCAAAAGGGATTTCTGTCGCTAAAATTCGGGCAACAGCAATTGGGTGGGAGAAATATAATTCCTGCGAAGCACGGACATCACCTCCGTGCGCGATAGATGCATATTCAAAAGCAGATTTAATCAGCTCGCGGTTGAATCCGGGAAGGTTTTTCTCGCATAGCTGTAAAAGAGCCGCTAATTCGGTATCAAGGTAATATTTATTCGTAACTACAGGCATTTTTCAGTTTGATTTACATTTCTGAAATTTAAATTATTTTCACACAAATGCAAGTAAAAAATACATTACTTTTTTGAAACTGCTGCTTTTGCATCAGTATTCAGTTTACTAAGACGCTCGAGTCTGCCGGCTAATGATAAAGATTCATGTTTGGAAAAGTCTTTTATTTTGAGAATAGGTTGCGTAATCTCCACCACCTTCTTTACCTCGCCCAACTCAAAATATGATATCGCTATTTTTGTTTTGATAGTAACTTCATTAATCCTGTTAAGCGGTTTATTCCTTTCATAAGCATTAAGTACCTCCTCATAGAGTCTGATTGCTTTTCTTCTGTCAGTTGTTTCATAATATCTGGCAAGATTCATTTTGAACAACCTGTTATCGGGATACTTCCTCAGGGATTCCTCCGCAATCATTCTGGCTTTTTCGGTTTCTCCCCTTCTCATATTAATCCAGAATAGGACATCCATTCCAAGAAAATCGTGATAAGAGTTTTGGTTAACTGAAAGTTTTAATAGCCTGATTCCTTCTTCTCTTTCATCGTTGATGAAAGGAAGCCATTGAAGATATTTAATGTTTTCACTTCTCCAGAACTTAAACGCACCAATTGCAATATATGCTTCATAAAAAGCAGGGTCAATTTCCAGTATAGAATTGTAGTTAGATATACAGGATATTCCGTCAGAGATCATATTGAGCCAGTCTTTTGTCAGCCCCTCATACAATGTTTTATAACCCTCAGCAAGTGAGAGGTAATATCTGTTCCACTTATTCTTTCTTTCATTTTTAAGAAGTCTGTTACTGTGTTCTTCCGCCTCCTCCAGAAGTCTTAAAATCTTTTTTTCATTATAGGGAACCTGATAGTCGTATGAATAAAATATTTCATTTGCTGCCAGCATTATCTTGCCAAGGGGGAGATTATTGTATTCAGAGGATAAGATCTGAAAGCTATTGAGGGATTTTTCGTAATCACCATTCGCCATGGCTGATACTCCCTCTGCAAAAATCTTGTGAAGCCGCTCATCAGGAAGCTGCTGCGGTACAATTTTCTGTGAAAAGAAGAGCAGTAGAAGTAAAAAAAGATACCGCTTATGTTCCAAAATACCTGTCCCCCGCGTCCCCTAATCCGGGTAGTATATACCCTCTGTTATTTAGCTCACGGTCAATGACGCAAGTTATCAGTCTCACCTCAGGGTGATCGCCGGCAATCTTTTCAATTCCTTCCGGGGAAGATATGATACTGAAATATATCATTTCACGGAAACCCAACCCCTTGATATAACTAAGCGCGTGACTTACCGTACCTCCCGTCGCAAGCATAGGATCCAAAATGAAAACCGGTTCATTGACATCATTTGCGGGAACGTTAACATAATAATTCTCAGGCTGAAGCGTCTCTTCATTCCTCCTCGTTCCAATCATCGCAACCGGTGATTCAGGAAAAATTTCTCTGAATCCGGAAAGCATCCCCAATCCCGCACGTAAGACTGGAGAAAGCACCGGTACTTTTATTATTCTGAAACCCTCTGTAGTTTCAAGCGGTGTCTCAACCTGATACTCAGAAGTAGATAATTTTTCACCGGCATAAAATGCCATCGCAAGAGAAAGTCTGTGCATCGTCTGACTGAATGCAGTTACGGAAGTATTCTTATCCCGCAGAAGGCTGATATCTCTTTTGATTACTGATGAACTCTTTATAAGCTCTGTTACCATTTATTTAATCTTCCTTCCGATTGCTGATAAAATATTCCTGAACGGGGAAAGCGTCGGTGTATAATTGTAATAGTTACCGGATAATTCCGTCGCGGGGATTTTTAATCTTATGAATAGCTGTATTATGTCTGCATAACCGGAGACCTCCTTCCCTCCCCAGATCGAAGCACCTAATACACGTTTTGATGATTTATCATAGTTCAGTTTGATGAATGTATTCCCCGAGTCCGGCATAATCGGAACTAAATTTGGTAATATTTCAGTAACTGTATTAACCTTGAATCCGTTTTTTTCAGCATCTTCCTCACTGAGTCCGCACTGTGCCAGGTAACTGCCAAATAATCGCACTGAAGTATTAAGAATAATTTTGGCCGTGATATTTTTATTTATAGATACCGCATTGTTTCCCGCGAGATGTCCCTGCTCGTGGGCAATCGTGGCAAGATTGCTGATCATCTTATTCCCCGTAATAAATTCAACGGACTCAGAACAGTCACCCGCCGCAAAGATATCAGGATCAGACGTTTGAAGATAATAATTAACTGAAATACCACCCGCAGCACCGATTTTTAAACCTGAAGCCTGGGCTGCAGAGACGTTTGGCACAAAACCTGTGCAGTTAAAGAAGACGTCGGATTCAAGTACACGGCTTCCTTCAACGATTGCACTGATCTTATTCTCTGCCATACGAAATGAATATTTCTGAACATTTGGAATGAAGTCTATACCACCTTTTTCAATAACTTTGGAAAGAATACCGCGTATTTCCGGCTCAGCCGTGGGAAAAGGATATGGCGCTTTTTCTATCAGTCTGACTTTAATTCCTCGCGACAAAAGCGACTCCGCGAGTTCAAGACCGACATAACCCGCACCTAAAATAACCGCGTCCTTTATCACATTAGAGCTAAAATAATCTGAGATTAGTTTAAGATCGGCGACTGACTTAAGCTTAAATAAGTTATCATACTCACCAGTCAATCCATTCAGTGGATTTACCTGCGATCCCGTCGCGAAAATCAACTTATCATAACTTACCTGATGAGTTTTACCCGAATATACATCTGTTACTTCAATCGTCTTCTTTTTCCGATCAACAAAATCAACGCTGTGAGCCACCCGTACATTAACTTTCTTTTCATCTTGAAACTTTTCGGGAGTAAAGAAAACAAGTTTTTGGTAATCCGTGATCTCTCCGCTTATAACGTACGGCAGTTCACAGGTACCAGTAGAAATAAATTCGCTTTTTTCAAGTAACCAGACATCAGCGAGAGGCTCAGTTCGTTTTGCTTTGGCAGCGGCAGCGGCACCGGCTGCATTTCCTCCAATAATGATGATTACTTGTCGCTTTTTCATTTTTGCTTGAAGACGAGAGTAAGCGGAACACCTTTGAAGCCGTAAAGTTTTCGGATCAGTTTCTCAAGGTATCTCTTATAATTATCAGGGATATTTTTGGGGTAATTCGTAAAGAACAAGAAAACCGGATAGTGCAAACCTCCCTGTGTGATATACTTTATCTTTATTTCCCTGCCTGTAGGACTTGCTGGCGGAGGCATTTTTTCTATCTCCGGAAGAAGATCATCATTGAGTGTCTCAGTAGCAATGACCTTTTTTCTTTCAGAGTGGATCTCTTTCGCGAGTTCAATCAATTTAAATATTCGTTGTTTTTCTAACGCGGAGATAAAAACTACGGGAAGATAATCGTTCATTCCCAGTTTCCTGATAAGGGATTTCCTGTAGTGATCGGCAGTTTTTGAATCCTTTTCGATCAAATCCCATTTATTAACACCGATTATAATGCCTCTTTTTCTTCTGATAGCCTCGTCGATAATGTAGTGATCCTGGCTTTCCATTCCTTTTTCCGCATCGAGCAAAACGATCGTTACATCCGAATCAGCAATTGCCTTCAGAGTACGTGCCATTGAGAAATATTCGATATTATCATTAATTCTGGAACGTTTCCTGAGGCCGGCAGTATCAATAAGAATAATTTCTTCGCCATAGTATTTTAAGTGCGAATGAATACTATCCCTCGTTGTCCCCGGGATATCCGTTACGATGCTTCGCTCTTCTCCGAGAAGAGCATTTGTCAGTGTTGATTTTCCAACATTCGGCCTTCCAACGATCGAGAGCTTAAGGTTTGAATCTGCGGTTAGTTCCGATAAAGGAATCATATCGCTTGTGAGATCATCCAGAAAATCCCCGATGCTCCTGCCGGAAAGAGCGGAAACTGCAATCGGATCGCCCAATCCTATCGGGTAAAAGTCCGAGGAAAGGTGTTCCTGGAACTCAGAATCAATTTTGTTGACCAGGAGGAAACATTTTTTTCCTGAGCGTCTGATCAATTCAGCTATATGATAATCAAGCGGCATAAGGCCTGTACGCGCGTCAACGACGAACAATATCTTATCTGCCTCAGAAAGCGCATGCTCTACCTGTTCTCTGATTGCCTTTTCAAAAATCTCGTCGGATTCGGGGACATATCCCCCGGTATCTATAAGCCGGAACATTTTACCCGACCATTCTACTTCGCCATAATTTCGGTCACGGGTAACCCCGCTTATATCATCAACAATAGCTTCACGCTTGCCAACCAAACGATTAAATAAGGTTGATTTGCCGACATTCGGCCTCCCGACGATTGCTACTAATGATATTTTCATAAAAAGAGATTCAATTTCTATTTTTTTGTGTAAAAAGTTCAGAGAACATTAAATCAGATACTAAAAATAATACTTCGCGGAAAAGCGCGGAACAAAAATATTTTTATAAGCATAATTAGCTTCATCCATTCTTACTGATACCTGAAGATTTTTATTGTAAGAAACCGCGCTCCAGAAACCATCAAGCGTGCTAAGGAAATGATTAATGTATAAACCAATAATTGCTTTCGAGGAGATGTTATAATAATCATTAGCCTTACCTCGCATCTGTGAATATTCAGTGAAGATGGGAGGTAAATCGCTGTTGTCAACATTATTTGGGTCAAATGAGTCCCAACCAGCTGTGTACTGATGATACTTTCCTATAAGTTCGTAATATTGTTGCTCACCGTGACGTGGCAGCCGGTGTGAAAATATTGATTCAGCACTGTTCAGCGAATCCCAGTTTACTCTTTCCCAAGCCGGTAAAGATGGATTTGGATCAATGGGTATATTAGTACCTTTGAATCTGTTTAGCCATTCAGCATATTTAACAACACTCCAGCGTGAATCGGCAACTTTCTGGAAAGAAGCTGTCTGATCATCTCCCTTATTCTCATAAATGAGGGCTACTGAAATAACGGCTATTTCAATTCCTGCAAATATTCCCGCTTTAAGATAATCCTCAGCGTAATACTCTCCCGCACCCGGAAAGACGAGGGATAATAGGCCTGCAATTACGGGCGATTTCTTCTCAGGCAGCAAAGGACTAATCTGAGACTCTTTCTGTTCGGATAATTTAATTTGTTTATAATCAAGTTTAACCGCACCGCTGGAATAAAAACCTTCGGTCTGCGCGAAAACAACAAAACTGTATAGCAAAAATGTGAAAAGAATCTTCATAACTCTAATAATTTAAAGTATTTCCATTGATTATTGAATTCTTTATCAAACTAAATATCGAAACCAAAAAGAATACCGCCATAGATACGTAGTTCCTTACCGTAAACAATCTCCTGATCTCTTATCTTTCTCCTGAATTCATCCAGTCCGTAAGATGCGCTGAAAAATACCGCGGTAGGAAAAAGATAAAACGAAGTCAATGACATTCTTAGTTCAGCGCCAATCCCCTTTTTAACCCCCTTAAAGTTCTCAAGAGGCCCAGTCCAGGCATTTGCGGCATCACCGGAAAGCACAAGATAAATCTTATCAATATAAAGGTGTCCGGTTTTCGCGTCAATCTCTCTCCATAGCGGAACGCGCAAACTTACCTGTGAGTGCACATACTCATTACCGCTTAATGAATAAAATGAATATGCCCTGATCCCGGTAAGTCCGCCAATATAAAAATCAAAAAAATCAGGAACCTGTGGGCCAAAGATCGTACCTCCCTTAATCTTAAAATTGAGTGCACTTTTTTTGTATATCTGGAAACCATACTCAAAATCAGCCTCCAGTTTATGGAAATTAAAGTCCTTGTAATCGGGTTTAAGTACGCCATCCTCAACTGTATATTCGCCATCGGGGTTAAATTCATTCATCTCATAATTGTACTTAAGAGTGGAATTAAACCCGAGCGGATTTATATCACTATCGATATAGATCTTTGGTATGTGAAAATCATATTTTAACTGAAAGTTGCTTCCAATTAGATAGGTGTCATAGAATTTCTGTGAAAAGGGAAGACTTTCAATATTTGTTGTGAATGAACCAATCCCGGCTGTATAACTGCTGTAAATATATCTGAATTCCAGATTGTCCTCTTTCGAGAAGAGCCTGTGATTCGCCACAAAATTGACTTCAAATAGGTTATAACTTACATCAGTAATAATGGGGTCATATTCATCAATCAATAATTCTGTATCAACTTTTCTCACTACATTATATAGTTCAACTGAAAGCTCCGGCTTCAGACCGAGTTGGAACAGTACTGGCAGGCGTTCTTTATATTCGAAAATCATAAAGAGGTCATACTCAAGTTTTGCATTTGTTGCCCCGCCAGCAAAGATAGCGTATCGGTTGAGAATATCACTTGATGTAAGGTACACCCCCGGTTTGAATTTATTCACAAGAGCATTCTGGGCACTGTAATTATCGAGTCTGATAAACGGGAAAAACGTTAATTTAGAAAATGCACCACGGTATTTTGTTCCCTTCTCTCTTTCAATATTTTTGTCAGTAAAGTTTTTTAATCTATTTACATCAAAGCTGTCGCCATTCGGAATGTCGGAGCCAAGCGGATAGTTAACAAAACGATTATACTTATTCCCTTCGGGTACCGGAGTCATCGACTCTAATAAAGCGATCTTATATCCCGTGGAAGTATATTCTGAGTAGGCAATTCTACCGTCAGAGGCTACCATAGGCATAAAGGCACCTCCTAATACGTTGGTTATCCTTACCGCCTTCTTGTCTGAAAATGAATACCTATATAAATTAAATATTCCTGTTTCATCAGAGGAATAAATCAAATCCCCGTTCGAATCATATACAGCATTTCGTTCATCATCTTTCGTGGAAAGAATGAATGTCAGATCCGATCCTTCGATGGTTACTGTGGCTATATCCCTGCCGTGATGGTAAGTGTAATCAAATACTATTACCCTTCCGTCTGGTGAAAATCTGGGATTATACACCTGCTCTCCCTCCGTAAAGAAGGTTAATTGTCGGAAATTTTTCCCCAGTGAATCCACTAAGCCGAGGTTGGTTGTTCCGTCTTTCTGAAAGACAAAAGCAATCATACTTTTATCGGGTGACACAGAAGGATTATTCGCTCTTAAATTATATGTCAGGCGATCTTCCTTTTCCTTTTCAATATCGTAAACGAAAAGGTCGTGAACATTGTATGAATTTGGATTATCATCACCCAACTTCGAATAGACAATTTTTTTCCCCGGTACAAGCCAGTCAACAGTCGAGCGCGTTCCGCTCACGATCATTTTTTTCTTATTTGAATTAAGATCATATTCATAGAGAGAAGTTTGCGAAAGATAGTCTTTACCCTGATTCGAAATGAAGTAAAGTCTACTTCCGTCGGCTGAGAAGAATGGATAAAAGTTCCCGAAGCCATCGTTCTCGATTATTCTCCCGCGAATAATATTATCTTCTACTTTTTCAATACGCTTTGAATACTCATCTTTAAGATAGGCAATCCACTCCTGATACAAATCCACTCCGCTTATTCCCAGAACATCCTTTATTGCGGCATCAATCGTAAAATTTGACAATTTACCCAGTCTTTCGGAGATCAGCCGCAGTTTATCCTCCCCATATTTCTGCGCGATATATTTGACAAGAGCAAACCCTGAATTATAGACCGACTCATTTCCAAGACTAGACTTTTCAAAAACTCCCATTTGATTCCAGGTGAGCAGATTACCATCGAGTATATAACTTCTCAGGATCATATCCCTGTGAGCATCCCAGTTATCGTAGTCAAACTCTTTTCTCATATACTGCGCTGTACCCTCGGCAAACCAGGCGGGTATATTTAGCGATGCAAGGGGGTATGACACAATTACATTCGGGAAACCATACAAAATATCCGGTCTTCTTTCATCCTCATAATTCAGCCATTGCAGATAAACAGCCGGAATAGATCTTGAGGCTTTCAGCGATGCCTGTATCTGCACCATATGTGTAAATTCGTGAGCTATTACATTCCTAAGCCAGTTGTGCGAGCCCCTCAGATCGAAGTCAAGCGCACTGGTCCATATCTCAATTTTATTGTCAAAAAAATAAGTGGCACCGTTTGAGTAATCATCAATATCTTTAATAACAAAATGGACTTTTTCCGGTTCATAATTATAGAACGCTGTTACAGGACCCCATATATCATCCATTATTCGTTTTGTAACATTTGCCGTTCTCTCTGCCCCCTCGTGATAATGGACATCAAACTTTTCACCTCTCAGAGTAAACCAGTTGAGTTCCGGATGAAATGCAGTAAACTGGGAGAATAATATCCCCTGAAACAAAAAAAGAAATAAGAAAAATCTCATATTTTATTTAATCACAGCAATTTTAATGGTTTGGCTGCCTGTTTTACCTGAACCGGATGTGGCAGTTACCTTAGCAATGTATATACCGCTCTGAATATTGTCAATATTCCACGGATGTTCTTTCTCATAATTTGCTGGTGCAAAGTCAGATAAATCTGCTACAAGGTCTCCAGCCATATCGAATATTTTAATATTAATTCTGGAATCCTCATTTACCACATACCTTATGTATGTCGTTCCGGTATATACAGGATTCGGATAATTATACGTTAATTTTTCAGAAAGCAATTGCGATGCAGGACTGACGGCGTTTCCGGAACCTGCAAATGATGAATTTCTGTGGTCACCGTATTTTCCAGTCCAGATTATTTTCATTATTGGATATTTTAGTTCGTATGATCTGAAATAACCTGCGGAGTCAGATACTGCGAGCACGGTCTTTGTAGTTGATTGCGAAATGCCTAACCCGTATGATTTGCTTTTATTGAAACTGAGTGGGAACGGAGAAAAAATCCCGCCGGTAAGAGAATTAATCCCTGACAGTTCTCCTTCTCCCGTCATAAAAAACAATTCAGACCCGCCCGCGCTGCTGAAATCAGCTGACAAAATATGACCATTAAGATCAGTATCTTTTGAATCGTAATAAGGGAAATTTTGTGCAGAGGCACCATAGATATTGACCTTATGCAGTTTCTTACCGGATAAGTAGTGAATATATACCATCCCGTCGGAACCGGAAGGTGATAAATAAAAATCTTCTGACTGCATATTTCCTAAAGAAAACTGACTTTCAATCTTTCCCTTTTCAATTACCGTAACCATATTTTTATCAGATAGTATAACGATCCTGTAATCGGTATCTGTCTGCTTATAAATCGATAATTTATTAAAAGTGCCTGATACCCTGACCGAATTACCAAGATTATCATAAACATTAAAGTAATCATTACCAGGTGCAGCTGCCGCAAAAGAAAAATAAGTCTCTGCTGAAGCTATCTGCAGAACTGATTCGCTGCCACCAATTAATATGCTGTCTCTTATAACCGGACTCGAACCCGGTGAAGCGGGTAATTCCAGTGTGTATACTTTCCCTGCTGCACCCACAAGTACTTTATTCATCTCTGTGGCTGTATGACGCATCACGGCAGAAGCAGTTATCGGTGAAGTCAATTGGACATTCATTAAAGTAGCATTAGAGCTATATTCCAGAAGATTCAACCGCCCGCTCTTCACACCGGATAAATACAGAGATGAGTTATACTCGGATGAAGCAACCGGAAACTCGCTGAATCCGGGAGTGGTGAATTTCACGTTCCCGTTTTCATCCAATATATAAAGTGTATCTGAAGAAGTAAAATAAAACAGGTTTTCTCCTGAATACACAACCCCTGTTAAATCCGAAGTCTTCGTTACAGAATTAATCTTCCTGTCCGCCATAGGGATTATGTTATCATCTCCCGTTTTGAAACGAAAATATATTCTGTTAGCATTTTCCGAGAAATCTGAGAGGGATATTAAAGATCCTGCACCGCTTGAAGATCGGGAATCGGGACGGCTCTTCGAATTAAAAGTATTTTTAAATAACTCCGACTCATTCCCTTTAAACCAAAAATCATCCTCCGAGCCTTCCGCGGTAATAATATCACCGAATATCGTGGTAAACTGCTCTCCGATATCCTGGATGCCATCAGCCTCTTCCAGATCTACTCCCTTATTATTTTTATCGTTATTTATAGTATTACTGCTCTTCTTCGAGGCAATAACTTCCTCATTGATGTGCCATATCAGAACCCCGCTCCCCGGCAGACTCCAGTCAAACTCATCAACATCTATGACGACTCCGTCAATCTGCTCTGTAGAATAGCTGTAAAAACCTGAGGTGTCACTCGTAAAAACTTTTGTGGAAACACTATTGCCGTTCTTAATTAGCAGCCTGGCACCGTCTCCCTTCGAATCCCTCTGCCTGTTCTCGACTAAAAAATATTCACTCGAATTAATCGGGATTTTTAATATTACCGTATCCGACGCGTTTGCCACACCTGACGCTGCTAAAGACGCAGCCCCGGCTACGGTATTTAGTTCAACCGGCGTCGCCCACCCTAAATATATCTTCTCCCAGGCGCTTAATTCCGGTGGGAACAATCCATTATATGCGAAAATTGACTGACCGTCCATTAAACCAAATCGTCCGATAGCGCTCAGTCCGGTCTCGGTATTAAACAGATCTGGAAGACCTAACCTGCTGCCGATAGTAGCAACCAATAGTCCGTTGATAGTTATTTCGAATAACGACTTACCGGTTAATAAATCTACTTCCCGGTTCTGTGTCTGTGGCAGTATCGCGGAATTTGTCACCCGCTGGCTTCCATTACGCAGTTGAATTCCCTGATACGACGTGCCATAGTATTTACGGTATAAGTCCAGCCCCATATAAATTGACGGTAGATCCCTTTCATTCCCCAACGAACCCGGAACCGAAATATCCCTCCCTACTCCGGCGTGGAAAATTACATACAGATCATAACCTGAAAAATCAAAGTTTGGATACAGTGTGTCAGCCTTCTGCCACGATTCAATACTAAAATCAACTATGGGTTTGAAATCATTTGATTTGACCGGAGGTGAATAATTCCTCATTGTGTTGGATACTGTGATTATTTCCGGAAGGATCGTATACTCAACAGCCATTTTTCCGCGGGAATTTTTATGGTAATAGTTCTTAGCAAACTCTAAATGACTGGCAAAGTACGCGCTATCGTGCGGCAGTGGATCTAGAATAGTATTTCCGTAATTCGTACTGTAAATGGAATTGAATTTTCCGTCCCCATAGGTCGTTCGGTCATTATCTGTCTGGAATTCAACCAATATTGCCAGAATTCTTAGTGTATCAGGCACTCCGGAGGACGGAAAGTTTTGGCTCCTGGAAGGCACAACCTGACTGACGACAGTAATGTTCAGCAGAAATAAGAGTAGAAAAAATAAAGGCTTAAAAAAAATTCTCATTCGGTAAATTCCGGAAATTCATAAATAAAAATACTCTTCAACGGAATCTGAATACCGCTGAAGAGTATCATAAACAAAAATGATCTTAGAGACCCCTTGGCAGTCCCTTACTGCTTTCAATTATTGCATCCCATCCAACTACGAATGTGAACCTGAGAGTATTCGACAATGGATGATTTTCACCGTTTTTGAAGACGGCGGTAGAAATATAACTGAAGTCAAATCCGTATATATCATACCTGATTCCTGCTCCGAGTGTCATAAACTTTCTGTTTCCGTATGAAGGATCTTCGTAAAAGAATCCGCCTCTGAGCGCAAAAAGAAAATCTCCCGGCTGTCCGTACCAGTACTCAAGACCGGTAGAGGTAACGATATCACGTAATTCTGTTTTAAATGGCTTATCTAACCACGATGTGAATAATGCCTGATAGAATTCATCACTCTTCCCGGTTGTATCCTTCTTCACGAGCAGTTTGCTGAAGTCGAGCGTATAAGTGAGGCTATTATACTCATCGCTATAGATCCTGTAAGCAAAACCAAGCCTGAAGTTTGTTGGGATCGGGTCAGCCTGATCTTTATCAATGTAAAATATTTTAGGACCCAGGTTTGACACATTTAACCCAATGCTCAGCTGCCCGCCGATATCCAGATCCGTAAATGGAATGCTTAACCTTTCTGGTCTCCACATACAGCCGACGTCAAAACTGACAGTGGTAGCAACTCCGGTTCCCTGCTCCTCTGCCGTTGGCTGATCAGAAAGATTGCTATGGATCAACCTGAAATTGAAACCTAACCCCCAGTCTGATGAGATTTTTGTTGCATATCCGAGGGTAACCGCGGCATCAAACGATCTGAAGGTTCCTAAAGGCTCAGGACCTCCCTCGCCCGTGCGGACAAATTCGCCGTAATTCATATACGTTATACTGGCGGTAACACTTCCGTCAATATCTTCAATATAATTTCTGTATGTTGCGTAGTCGTAAAAAAGGTCGAGCTTAAACTGCGGCAGCCAGTTACTGTGTGTGAATGTAAATTCCTGACCAGTTAAAAAGGCAATACCCGCAGGGTTCCAGAATATGGCGGATGAGTTGTCAGCCAGTCCTGTACCTGACTCCCCGAGTGCCGAAAACCTTGAGTCCGGTGCGAGTAACAGGAACGGAACGGCTGCCTCGCCTTGAGCAAAAACATTCCTACTTAGGGGCAAAAGCATAAGACATACTAAGCTAATCCTTAGGAAATAAGTCATCTAGATTTCTCCAATTTATAAAAAGAAAGAATTTTAATTATAATAAGTTTTATGTTGATTTACTATCAAAAAATAAAGTACTACCTGATAACAGAGAGCTTCCCTGTTACTGATTTTTTCCGGTTATCACCGGTTTTACTTACCGTCAGTTTGTATAAATATGTGCCATTAGCCAGGAGCGAACCATCCTTGTCACGCCCGTCCCAGTCAATTTTTATATATTTTTCTGCAAGATTTTTCCCCGAAAGTTCGTTAACAAGGCGCCCGGCTATTGTGTAGATTTTAATACTCACATCCACCGGCTCTCCTTCATTGTGATCCAGTAAAAAGGTAGTCCCCGAACTGAACGGATTTGGATAATTCCATACATTCTTTACTTCCAGAATATCCCCTGAAACTACAGTAAAAAATGATATTTTCTCCGAAGGATTATTATATACATCCCAAACCTTTATCTTGATCTTGTATTCCCCGGAATTGAGGTTTGAGAACCTGTACCTTACTTCCCCTGTCTTTCCTCCTGAATCAATATCTCCCACATAGTATTCCGATAAGTCTATTGAATTGAGTTCATCGTCATTTAATACTCCCTCAAGTTTGTGCCCGACACCCAATCCCGTGGTATTAATCCCTGTTTCGTCCTTGAGTTCAACAATCAGGAGCGAGTTAGGATTAATTAATTCTGCATACTCTGATTTTTTTGAATCAAAAAAGATGCTTATTTCAGGTCCATCATTATCATTAACCGCGAGGGTATCTGAGCCTCCCACAACAATATTATCTGCATAAGCTATACCGTCTCCGTCATCATTCTGGAAATAAAAAGTGATTTTTCCCCGCTTGTTTTCATAAGAAATATCTTTTGGTACCTTAATAGATGCGTCAAACCTGCCGTTGTTTACACTAACTCTCCCCTTAAAAATTATCCCCCCCTGGATTGAGACAGAATAATTGGCGCCAAACTCTGATACAGGTAAATTTCTCTCTGAATCATACACGGTTAATAACCCTTCACCGTCAAAACCTGTCCAGATGTTGTTTTGTTCATCCCGGATGGTCCCGGAAATTCGCAGATCACTTAACGCTCTTACCTGAACCTGGGCAGTGCCGGTGCTCCCGTTTATTGTATCAATGGAAGCGTTATACTGCGGCATAACCAGTCTCAGCGTTGGATCAGCTAAAAGGAAAAATTTTGAATCGTTATCAATATCCAGATTACCTGTTGTCTTGGCATTCATATACGCGATTCCTACCGGTACCGGCAGATTTAAACTGTCCCTGCTTGAAAAAAGCATCTGCGAAAACAATTTGTAGGTTAACTCGGCGTTTGAAAATGAATAAACCGGACGTACTGAAGAAAATATTCCGATCGCTCCTGCTTTCTCCTTTAGCAGAATTTCTTCAGCAGAGCTTTTTCCTGATGTCTTATCAAAGTAAGCAAAATCACAGGTCGCAGCGGTAAGGAAAAAGTAATCTTTGTTTCGGAACTGAGGCACAGTAACATCCTTGATGAATATTTGTTCGTGTGCCCATAACTCGGGGCTGCCGTGACCTATATAGTTGAGGATCAGCGTCCCTGAATTAACAAGGTCAATTATTGCCTGATTCAGCGATGGTTTCCTCCTCCCAAGTGAAGTAAAAACTGTGGGATAAACGGCTGCATAAACTTTTTTCACATCGAATGAACCTGGAATATAAAATCGTGCCAGAGTCTCCGACTGCCTCGTGTGAAGATCTCCTTCAAAACCCGTAGATACATAACCGTCATCAGCAACGAGTGTTATTGAATTCCGCCATAGGTTTTTATCGGATGAATTCTCGTATTCAATAATTTTATCTACTGCAATCCTTGCTTCATTAATACTTTGCGCGGTGATCCGCCCAATCGCCAGATCAACCAGTTGATCGTTTACACCGCCTGAAACCCCGACTATTCTTCCGTAAAAGTCATCAGTGGCGTAAGAGAATATTTCATCAAGGCTCTCATTGGTCTCATAGGGAATAACCCAGTTCGAATTCCCTCTCTCAATATTCCTGTAGTCGTAATCACCATCACCAAACAAAAGCACGTATGAGAGAGACTCACTCCAGTTAAGGTAGGCGTGGCGCAGATAATCCCTGATGGCAGTTGGATCTTTTAACCCGCCCGAAAACTCATTGAATATCTCGTCTATATTTACAACATAAGATTTTATCTTTGCCTTGCTTTCGTTGGTCCTGTAATTAGCTAACCTTTCAGCCTGTGTTCTGAACTCTTTAGGAGTGATAATAACGAATTCTCCCCCCTGCATCTCTCCTCTGAGGTTCTGATTTGGCACCTCAATGGGGGAGCTCACTGAGAGCATTTTGGTATTACAAACCCCGTATATTTTCGAAGAGAATCCTCCCCGCCCGGGATAGATAAAATTAAATGTACCGCCGGAGGGAGTCTCTGAAGGGATAATTTTTTTTACATTGCTATGGTCGCTGACATCAAAAAAATGTATGTCAGTATTGGAAAAGTCATTAACAGTGTAACTGTAATTTCTTGCGCTCCCGCTAACTGGAGTGAATATCGCAAGCTGGTCATTAACAGCTTTTAGATATCTTTCGTAACTGATCTCAAAATAATCCAGATAACCGATGGTTGATGCGTTGTTAGCATTGAATGTGAACTTTAACTGGCTCCTTTCATCATTGAGGTATCTGACCGCTGATGTGGATGCTATGTCAGGTGTGCCATAGGAATAATTATTGGAACCATACCCTCCGATGTTTCTCGAGAAAAGCAGCGTGTCGGTCTCGTAGACCTGTAAAATTACTGACGGAGAACTGCTGTTAACAAAACGATACGAGTAATTGATCCGGGAATCCGGGATCAATCCCTCAAGCTTTTTAGTGTATGTCCTGGATTTAAATGATTCCTGGAATTGATCTCCTAAAAATATCCTTCCGGTTTTTCCAATATTTATTTTGTCTTCGTCCCAGTAAACAAAAGATTGTGTTTTATTAACAGCTTCATCAGCGGATGATGCGGATGTCACGTTCGTCATCCTTTTACCGTCTGCTTGCCCGGCTGTGATCCAATAATAATTTTCATTTGAGTAAGGATTACTTCGACGGACTACCCTACCGTTTGAAGAATCGTATTCAAAAAAGTTTACTCCTCTTCCATAAAAAAGTATATAGTCGGCTTCATCAAAAGTATTATCCTCCTCTCCGATAATCCTGATTGATATTTCCTGAAGATCATCAATCCTCGGAGAAGAGAGCGATTCAGAGACAACCTTCCCGCCGTTGCTGTATATTTGGATTTTTCTGGGGTTTACCGTCGCGGCATCAATTCCAAACTGACTGAGCTGCCCCCTCGTAATTTTATAAATCCCTTCATCAGTGACCGGGAACCTGTACCACTTTCCGCTGCTCAGAACACTCCCGGTGTTCTTTACTTTGTTTGCTCTGAACTTATTCCTGGTTACCCAGTTTTTAGCCACGGGATAATTTAATATGAGAGTCTCAAGTATATCATCCCTTGTAGCATTAAGCCTCCCGGATGAACCGGCATAATCAATTTTAATAATTACCTTTGTGTATAGCGTTAATTCCCGCAAAGAATGATTGTACTGTATTGGATTAATGACCAGGTCACCCGTGATTAGATCACGAAGGTTACCGATGTTGATTAATTCTGCCAATGGCTGTTCTTGCGTTGAAGCGTAGGAATTTTCATCAAAGAATGGAACAAATAAGCGGCTCTCTTTATCAAGGAATAGGACAGGTGCCGGCATATTTTTAATTGCTTTTTTCTCAAGGGAGATTATCGTAACCTTGTTCCCATTGGATTCAGGTAATCCGAGTTTTACAGCCCTGGATTGGATGCCAGGGAAGCCTCTCTTCGTATTTCTTGAAATTCCGTTATATATGGCGAGACGCAGAAAATCCCTCCCCTCAATACTAAACAGGGATGAATCCGTAATAATCGGGGTGTATTCGAGTACTATCGATGCGGCATCGGAGTGCAAAACTTTGATATCGTTTGGATTATATCCAAAGATCGCAGAACTTAAGAATACTAAAAATAAAAAGACTTTGCCGGACATTTGTTCCTGAAAAAAAATCAATTAATTAATGTAGCAAAATCTATTTTAAAAGTATCCTTATAATTTTGTGGTAAATTTATTAACGAATATATCACAATTAAGTGATTTCTGTCAAGTCAAAATTAATATTTTTCAGGATTTGGCGCAAGCTTTGTGTGCAGCTGCCTGAGTGCCTGAATACAAAAACCGATATGCTCCTCAAGCGGAATCTCCAGAATTTCCGCTCCGCCTCTAATATCCTCCCTGCTGACACTCCTCGCAAAGGCTTTGTCTTTCATCTTTTTCAGTACCGACCTGGCCTCTACCTGATCAACTTTTTTATCAGGCATTACATAACTTACAGCGGTAATGAACCCTGCGAGTTCATCACAGGCAAATAAAACTTTTCTTAATAGCGTGGTTCGGGGAACTCCGGTATAGGGCGTGTGAGACATAATGGAATCAATAAAATCCTCTGAAAAACCTTTTGCTCTCAGGATTTCAGCTCCTTTGTAAGGATGTTCCTCCGGTGACGGATACATCTCATAGTCGAAGTCGTGCAGCATTGCGACGTTACCCCAATACAAAGGGTCTTTATTAAATTTAGTTGCATAGGCTGCAACGCAAGCCTCAACACTGAAAGCGTGGAGCAGAAGGCTCTCACTTTTTGTATACTCCCTCAGGAGATTCTCGCATAGTTCACGGTCTAAGTCAGGCAGATTATTCATTATTTCTCTTTCCGTACGGACAATGATTCAGTAAAAAACAATCGTTACATTTAGGGCGCCGGGCAATACAAAGATTGCGTCCGTGCGTAGCGATCAGATGTGAAAAAATCGTCCAGTCTTCGACCGGCACAATTTTTTTCAGCTCAGATTCGATTTTTTCAGGATTCTCCTCATTCACCAGCTCAAGTAAATTTGAAATTCTTTTAACGTGAGTGTCAACCGCGATTGCCGGTACACCAAAAGCATTTCCCATAATGACTGATGCGGTCTTTCTCCCCACGCCGGGTAATGCTGTCAGCAGGTCAAAGTCCTCTGGTACTCTCCCCTCATACTTCCCGACAAGATCCATACAACAATTTTTAATGCTCTTCGCCTTCTGCCTGTAAAAGCCGGTAGAAAAAATGTCTTTTTCCAATTCATCCGTACTCACAATTAAAAAGTCATTTGGCTCTTTGTACTTCTTAAATAATGTGACAGTTAGTTTGTTTACTCTTTCATCCGTACACTGTGCCGCGAGAATTGTGGCTATAAGAAGCTGAAACGGAGAGCCGAAATTGAGGGCGATCTTAGCTTCCGGATAGTGCTGCTTCAGCAGTTCTATTATTGCTGTCGTTCTCTTGGTTAGTTTGGACATAATTTAACGGTTAAATTTGGGGTCTTTTATTGTCAGCCGTTCAACAACTTTACCTTCGATTATGTGTTCGCTGACTATCTGATCCAAATCCGCCTCACTGAAGTTTCCGTACCAGGTCTGTTCCGGATAAACCACCATTACCGGACCAAATTCACAGGCATCGAGGCATCCGGCGCTGTTAACTCTGACTGTAGTATTGAGACCCGCGCTTTTTATTTTGGCTTTCAGTTCCTCTCTGAGGTTAACACTGTTTTTATCGTGGCAGCAGCCGCGTGGATGACCTTCAGGTCTTTTATTCTCACATACAAAAATATGTTTATCAAATCTCTTCATTTCAAAGTTACCGGGAAAATGTGGAAAGTATGGATGTAGCGCGTACGGGATTCGAACCCGTGATCTCCGCCTTGAGAGGGCGGCGTCCTAAGCCTCTAGACGAACGCGCCAGTGTTTAAACGAATCATAAATATAACAATTTCATATTTATTTCTAAAGGTATAAATCTAACCCGATATTAAAAAAAAGTATCGCCCCCCGTTCCATAGGAAAGGTATGTTAGCAGCCGCAATTTTTCCGGATGAACCAATGATTCTCCCCATTCATTTTTTTAACTATTGCCCTCCTCTGTTTCCTTAATTATATTGTCTCAAAAATTTAAGAAATAGTTGATTCGTATATCCCGGTGAGAAAATCATATCTTTTACTCCTTTTTATGTCGCTGTTCTGGCATTCCTGTCAGCGTCATCCCGCGACCAATAATGCCATTGAGATTGAATTCGATGAAAACCTCGTTATCCTGGGTATTACCAAGGTTTGCACTGAAATTGATACTGCTTTCATCGGAAACTATAAAATGACTTTCGCTGATACCCTCATCGAACTTTACAAATACAGGGGATATAAACCGTTCTTCATTGAGGAAGAGGGTTTTGCTTCACCCGGAACGCTTTTGGAATATCTTAAACATTCTTCACGCCACGGAATAAATCCTGAAAGATATAACATTAAGATCCTCAGTTCTATAGCCGACTCTATCCTGGATACATCTAAACATACCCTCGACTATGAACAGATCGCGAAACTTGACTTCCTCCTGTCGGACTCATACCTCCGCTACAATAGCGATATTTTATACGGCATCGTAAATCCCACAGAACTTGATTCCGAGAATTACTCCATTCCCCTTCCAAAACGTAAGTGGGATCCCATTGGTAACCTCCTCGACTCGGACAGACTTGAATTGCTTGAAGAAATTCAGCCCGTTAATCCTGCTTATGTTTTGCTGCAAAAAGAATTAGACTCACTCGTATCCAGACAGGATAGCATCCGTCCGGTAAAAATTACATTCAATGAGAAAAAACTTGAAGCAGGCAAACACTCCGGGAGCCTTCCTTCTATCGTACATAACCTTAGAGAGTTAGGATTTCTCGATTCACTCTATATCCCTGATCCCGGAAATCATTATGACTCTCTGCTCTTTCAGATCGTAAAGCGCTTCCAGAGCCGCTACGGACTGGCTGATGACGGGGTGATCGGAAAAAATACAATTGACCAGTTGAATATCTCCCCGTCCGAAAGGATTGAAATTATTAAAATTAATCTGGAACGGATGAGGTGGACTACTTATTCGGATTCACAAAGATATATCCTTGTTAATATCCCAGATTTCCACGTATACGGAATTGAAAACGGTGAAGTCAAAACAAAAATAAAAGTGTGCGTCGGACAGAAGCGCGAGAGATATTACGAGGAACGAAAAAAACTTTACAAAAAGACTAATAACTGGCACCATCGTCCGAAAAATTTTGAAACCCCGCAGGTCTATAGCCGCATTGATATGATTATCACGAATCCCCCTTGGGTTGTTCCCACAAGCATAGCTAAGAATGAAACCTATTATGAGATAATGAAAGACTCAACTTATCTCAAACGGCTTGGGTTTAAAGTTTTTAAGGGAAATGAGCAGATTGACCATTCAACAGTAAACTGGAATGAGTACTCCCCCAATAATCTTCCTTTTAATTTTGTTCAGGATCCTGGAGGAGCCAATGCACTCGGCAGATTAAAATTTATGTTCAATAATAAATATGCCATCTACCTGCACGATACGCCAACGCGTCCCCCGTTCGCCACTCTCCCACGTGCAGTAAGCCACGGCTGTGTTAGAGTTGAGAAGCCGCTTCAGCTGGCTGAGTTCATCCTTAATGGAGACGAAAAATTACAGATTGATGATATTAAAGTTGAGATAGGCGTTAAGCCCGAGGATAAGGAATTACTCGATAAATATTATGCGAATTCCCGTAAAAAGGCAGCTACTAAGATGAATTACCTATCAAGCCCCATTCCGGTTTTTGTAGATTACCTCACCGCGTGGGTCGATCAAAAAGGGGAACTTCAGTTCAGACCTGACGTGTACGAAAAAGATCACATCCTTCTTAAGGCGCTGAAGGAAAAGGGAGCGATTTGATTTCGTCTGAAGTGTGAATCCCTGTCACGATAAGGGTGACACCGGATTCTCTGCCAGGTAGTGAAGCCTGAGGACCTGGAGTTCATCGTAATTCAATTCTTTATCCAGTGCCTCATACACCGGAGAGAGCATCAGGTCAGGGTGCCGGCGGAATATTTCATAAGCTTTTTCCTTTAGCCGGGAAGCCGCTTTACTTATACCGGGTAAACCGTCTCCTCTAAGCCTGTTCCCCATAAGTGTATACTTCAGGAGATGTGACATTACAGTCTGTTGCTTAATATTAAACTCCTTGACCAGGTCATCTATCCCGCAGCCTCCGTTATATTTCTCCCCGATTATCATTGTCTTTGTCCCTGCGGTATCTTTAGCTTCAGATTTAATGTTATTTGAACCCGCGGCATCAGCGTGAAGATGTTTACGGATTACTTTTATAAACTCCGGACCATATTTATATAATTTTATCTGTCCGACGCCGCTGATTTTTGAAAATTTCTCTATGGATAGAGGTGTACTGGCAGCGATCAGCGCTAGTGTAGCATCTGAGAAGATGATATAAGGAGGGACACCTGCTTTGGAAGCGATTTCCTTTCGCCTCTCTTTCAGTTTGTCAAACAAAACCAGGTCACCCACAGCGACATCTCCCGTACCCTGACTAAACACAGCTTTTTGATTCAGGTACGTAAACACTTTCTCACCCTTAAACAACACCCTGTTGCCTGTTTCATTGCATAACAAACCTCCTGTTTCCTCTTTTCTGGAAATCAAACCCATATTCACAAACTGCTGACAAAGATGCTGCCACGTTTTTATCGGATATTCTTTTCCAACCCCATATACACTCAATTTATCGTGACCGTTATTCAGGATTTTAGCATTTTTAGATCCCGTCAGAATTTCCGCGAGATACACAGCTCCAAATTTCTCCCCGGTTCTTTTGATTGCGGAGAGAAATTTTTGAGCAGGGATCGTCACATCCTCCAGCGAACCCTTATCTCTTACGCAGTGGTCACAGGCATCACAGGAATCAAGGTTATAGTTTTCCCCGAAATACCTAATAAGTGGTTTTCGACGGCACGACGTCCACTCCGCATACTTCACCATCTGTTTCAGGTGTTCTTCAGCGACGAGGCGTTCCGTCTCATTCTCCTTTTGATCAATGAAGTATCCGATTTTATTAACATCCGAATAAGAGTACAAAAGCAAACAATCAGCTTTAAGCCCATCCCTGCCTGACCGTCCAATTTCCTGGTAATACGATTCAATATTTTTAGGGAGGTCGTAATGAATCACAAACCTGACATTTGATTTATTAATCCCCATACCAAAGGCAATTGTAGCAATAATAATTTGAGTCTGATCTTTAATAAACTCATCCTGGTTTTTATGTCTTTCCTCATCCTCAAGACCGGCGTGATAGGGTTTACAGGAATAGCCAAAAGAAGACAATTCATTGGAAAGGCTTTCGACCTGTTTTCGTGAAAAGCAATAAATAATTCCGGGTTGATTTTTATGTTCCCTCAAAAAATCCAGAGTTTGTTTCAGCGGATCCGTTTTAGGGATGACAGAAAGAAACAGATTTGGGCGGTCAAAGCCGGCGAGGAACTTCTCAGGGAATTTCAGATTCAGATTCTGAATAATATCATTTTGAACACGCGGAGTAGCGGTAGCAGTAAGTGCAAGGCAGACTGCAGAAGAGAGTCGATTCCTAAGTGTACCCAATTGCCTATAATCCGGGCGGAAGTCGTGACCCCATTCAGAGATACAATGTGCCTCATCTATAGTAAGGCAATCGATCCTGCTATTCTCAAGCAGCAAAAGGATCTCACGTTTCGCCAGAGACTCCGGCGCGATATATAGGATTTTACTTTTTCCGGAAACGATTCGGGTAAAATTATCCTTATATTCCTCTTTTGAAAGCGAGCTATTCAGAAGGGCAGCCTCAACGCCATTCTGTTTCAATTGCCAGACCTGATCCTTCATAAGAGAGATAAGGGGCGAAATAACAATAGTCAGTCCCTCAAAGATGAGAGCCGGCAGCTGATAGCACAGAGATTTTCCACCGCCTGTAGGCATAACGACGAGGCTATCTTTTTTCGCCAGAACATTCTCAATTATCCTTTTCTGGAGAGGGCGGAATTCATTAAAACCAAAAGTTTTTTTTAATACATCCTGAGCTTTATCCATACACAAAAATAACAAATTCTCAAACAAACATTCACGGAACAGAGTAGGAGTTTAAAAATAAAAAAGCCGAAAATCGCTAGAAATCCGGCTTTAACCGCTGCCCTGCTAGGGGTCGAACCTAGACTTTCCTGATCCAGAGTCAGGCGTGTTGCCAATTACACCACAGGGCAATCTGAATAACAAATATAAGTTTTATTCCGAAAATAAAAAATCACCTAAATAGAATACTTTAAATTATTCTACTTTCTCCTCCCCGCACTTCTGCCATCACTGCAAATTATTAATCCTTGATTGTTTAATAAATGATACGGATATTAACTGCAGATGATTTAAATATTTTTTAGTCACATAGTCCGGAGCCCCATCATGACACAAATTGGTTCCTATGAAAAAGCTAAGCGTTATTTTGAATCAAGCGCCCGCTTGTATGATCAGGATAACAGAACTTTCCGCGGCGGACCCTGCATCACCATCTCGCGCCAGACCGGCTCTGGCAGTGGTAAAATCTCTTCAATAATTGTCGAGAAATTATCCAGGGAATATACAGATAAAAATTATCCCTGGACGGTATTTGATAAAAACCTAATTGATGAGGTAATAGCAGCTTACAACCTGCCTCCTAAGCTTAAGGAATACCTTCAGGAAAAGACTTTCCCCGCTCTGCAAACCATGATGAATGAGATGTTTGGCCTGCACCCTTCTCTTGTTGAACTCAAGCATAAAACATCCGAATGCATAATGCATATCGCACAGATTGGTTATTGTATCATTATAGGCCGGGGTGCGAATTACGTAACTTCGCATTTGAAGAACTCAATGAGCATCCGTTTAATTGCACCACTGGAGAAACGGATAAAACATTTTATGGACAACTACGGATACGATCACAAACAGGCGGCGGAGATAATCAGACAAAGCGATGCAGAGAAAAAGAAATATTTTCAGACATATTTCAATAAGGACTCCGAAGATCCGATATTTTATGACCTGACCATTAACACCGGTAAGCTTAATTATGAGGAATCTGCTGACCAGATTATTGCATTTATTAAACACAGGTTTAAGGATCTTTGATTGACCTTTAGAAAATTACTTTTTTTCTGTCTGATATCCTTTTATACTGCCGCGCAGTCCATCGGACCCGTTCAGCGGATGGGTAATTTCAGCGAGGCTGTGGATTTTGTAATCAACGATATTGGATTGATATATGTTGCAGACGGAGGAACCAATGAAGTCATTCTCTTCGATCCTGGAAATAATGAGGTAAAAAGGGTTGGTGGATATGGCTGGGGTGCATATTCTTTCGCCGAAATCTCCGATATATCTTTATCCGGCATTAACGTACTGATAACCGACAGATACAACAAATCGATTAAACTATTCGATAAAGACCTGAATTTTATTTCAGAAATAAAAGGGGGAAAATATAATAATCAGGAATTCACTTTTAATGACCCCATAGCAGCGACAACAAACCTGAAAGGTGATGTTTATATCCTCGACAGGGGTGAGAAGAGAATTCTTAAACTTAATGTGTTAAACTCGGATATTACGGGATTCGGAGACCTCGGATCAGGCGTGTTTTCACTTAATGCACCTGACGGTTTTGAAATTGACAGGAACAATCTCATATACTGTCTGGACGGCAAAACGATGAAAATCTTTGATGAGTTCGGCACAGGTTTATCATTATATGATCTTGATGAAAAGGGATATCGAATTAATTTATCAAAATCGGGGGTCACTCTTACCAAAAATAATTCGATACTGATTCTCTCATTCGAGGCAGAACAGATGAAATCCTTCCGGTTGCAGGTTCCAGATCCAGAGGATGCACGAATATCATCCACTGTGTTCAGTAATAAATTATTTATTCTGAATAAAAAGGAAATTGAAGTTTATAATCTCGAGTAGCCTTACCTTCCTCAAGAATCACCTTGTGAAAATATTTTTCATTGGAAGCGCGATTTGGCTTCTGATCGTCTTTTCAGATTTTTTACTCCCATCCATACTGCCGGGATTCCAGAACAATCTGTTCCGTTTTACCGCAAAATCAGTCTGTCATGCTTCTCCGGGTAAGCTCATTTCCGACGGAAGCGGGTCAACCCTAGTATGCGCCAGGTGCACAGGTATTTATACAGGTGTTTTCGCCGCTGCACTTACAGCCCTTATCCTCTCCTCAGCGATTAAAATTAAATCAAAATACTTCCGGAATGCCTTCTGGATCGTTACTTCAGTCATGATTTTTGATGTCTTTGCTGATGATTTCGGACTTTACGGATACTCGCATTTCTTTTCATTTATTATCGGTTTGATATGGGGACTAATCGTGCAATTTATTATTTTTGAGAAGACATAAAAACAGAATAATGTGAATAAAAAATCAATATTTTTACCATCAATGGTCGCCGCCTACGCAGGGGCAGTACTAATAACAGTTCCGGGTCTCAAGAATTTCGGATGTTGTCTTATTGTTCCGGCGACAGTAGCGGGAGCAATGTATTTTTACAAAAGACTCAATCCGGGATTCAATTCTTTTACTCTCAAGGATGCCCTGAAATTTTCTCTTCTGACCGGCTCGCTGGTTGCAATTACACGAAGCCTTATCGATATAGTTCTTTCATTCATTTTTAGGAGCAATGATTTTACTGTAACTTTGCCGGAAATGGAGAAGGTACTCAGGGAGATGGCGTTAGGAAATACGGTTGAAGAGGCTATTAAGTTGCTCAGGGTTATGGCAAGTGATATTGAGAATTCGGGTTTTTCTTTCCTTTATTCATTCTTTTCGATAGCGGGAAATCTTATCCTTGATATTATCTTTGCGATCCCGGGTGGTTTATTCGCCAGAAACATTTTAAACAAGAGGCAGGATTTAGGTATATGATTGTTGCTCTGATCTTTTTTTTCCATTTCTTCTTTGTTCTGATTGTTTTCACGAAAAGATGGCAGTCGGAATCGGCGGGTTCCGGGTTTATAAATATGGCGCTTATCGGAATTCTGTTTTCAGTCGGATGGTCAATCAGTTCCATGATAGCCAAAGCAATACTCCCCCCTAAGGGATTTGGAATTTATTTCGACCGGGATGCATTCAGTTTAACCTTACTGACTATCGGCGAGCTGATATTCTACAGAATTTATTACGATGATATCTTTACTGGACGCGATAAGGGAAAACAATCACAGCAAATTGCTCCCGCTGAATAAAGCCCTGAGGCAATGGTTCGAATCTCCATCTTCTTAGTGAATTCATTGCTGAATTTTCCAATCGTGTATCAGCTTTAGTAAGGGGAATAATTGTCCCAACGGAACCATCTGGCAATATTGAAAAACGAAGCCGTATATCGATGTTTTTACTTACTCCGCCGGGGTATTCCGGAAGATTGTAATTATAAATCTTTCTTCTCCCCCCTCCTCCCCAGTCAATATCATAGCCTCCGCCGCCTCCGCCACCAATACCATAGCCATCGCCAAGTCCTTCGCCCGTTCCGTCACTCGGGTTTTCTCTGGATGAACTCTTATTTTTACTCGCTTGTTCGGTTGCATCAGCAGAGCTGACTTTTTCGGTCAGTTCCGGATTAACAGTTTCCTCACTTTTTTCCGCAGAGTTCTCTCCACCTCCGGGTTCGGGATAAAACGGGTTAAAGTCACCTCCTCCGGCACCCTCGCCAAATCCAAAACCGATCTCGATATACTCCGCCTGGGGATTATTTGCCGATGGAGTGTAATAATACAGCGCAAGGAAAACAAGCGCGTGTAACAGAATGGATATGGTATAAAAATGATTTATCCTAAGACTCAAGTTAGTACCGGTTTATTTTATCGTCTTTGAAAAATCACTGGCTTCTTCGAACGTGTTGAACGTACCTATCCTTACGCGGTACCAAGTTCCTCTGTTGGGGATATCCGCTTCCATAACATAAGCCGCAATTCCTTTTTCTTTTAATCTCGCGACCTCATTATCAGCTTCAGATTTTCTTTTGGTGGCAAATAATTGTATAACATAAAAATTACCTTCTCGGAATATATTCCCTTTTACTAAGTAAGATGAATTTTGTTCCGTTGAAACACTCTTCTTTTCAGCAACAGGCGGAGTATTTTTTATCTCCGAACGCATTTCAGGTTTTTCTTTATTCACATCCAAAGCAATAGGCTGAACTTCCTTTGTTGTCTGCTCAGGCGGTTCGGACTCGGAGACAGACGGAGGAGGTAATTTAGATCCATCCTCTTCTTTCTCCACGCTTCCTGCACCGGGATATGGGTAACTCACAGGGATATCATAATCTCTTTCAATAACTGTCGGAACGACCTTAATCTCATAAACAATTTCTTTTTCTTTTGTTTCAAAATAAGGTTTGAGAAAGGAGGGTATTCCGTAATTATTGTAATATACAAACGATGCGACAGCGACGCAAAGAATGGCGAATAAGACGTAACCGGTTTTCCCGCTTTTCTGTACTTCTCCGCCGGAGTAGTATTTCTTCTTATCCGCGCTCTTGAAAGGAGATGTTAAGAGATCAACTCCGCGTCTTTTACGCGGCAACTCCTGCACCTGGGCGTTAACGGTAAAAGCTGCCCCTTCAAGACCAGAATTATCTTCTTCACCCTCTTCGGGGAATAAACCTGATTGTTCAGAAGAATCTTCCGGACTATCTTCTTCTGCCTTTTTTTCCGTTGGCGGAGTGATAAGCGTCGCCGTTAATACATTTTGGGCTAATGATTTTTTAAAAATCATATCGAAGTTTTGTGCATCCTCTGAGACAGGAATCTCATTCGTATTGGCAAAACCTGAAGGAGTATCTTCTTCTGTGAGTTCGCTCAGGTCGATTTTAAGTTCTTTGGTCTGCTGAGACGGAGAGTCAGTAACTTTCCAGGCACTGAATTCTTCCTCAACCAGATCTTCGAAAGTAATATTATCCTCGACTAGTTTATCCTGCGCTACGTGGAGTACATCATTTGGTTCTTCAAAATTATCCGGACTTGCCTCCCAGAATGATCTGTCATTTTCGATCGCACTGAGTATTCGGTTTTCATCCAATTCCTTGGTCCAGTCATCACCAAATTTCCAGTTATTTACAGAAGTACCCTCTTCCTCCTTCACATCCGGTATAATATTGGGAGTTTGAATTTCAAGTTTGGTATTTCTGCGCGAAATCTCGATCACTTTATTATCACGCAGAAATTCACCGTTCCCCAGAATTTCTTCAGTTTTAAAATCAAATAATTTCTCCAGTTCTTCAGGCTGGTGTAGAAGTGACTTTTCACTGAACTGAACAGGATTGAGCGGTATAACCGGTTTGCTGATACTGAGGCTCAGGAGAGAATCAATTTCATCTTTTTTTCTGAACGGAGTTTCTGGAACTCCGAATACAAGGACATCCCTGGTGAAGTCATTCTTCTCCGAAAATAATATGGCTTTAAATCCCTTTTGGACGGAAGGTTGAACTTTACCCTTAAGAGTCTGTAGCTTAAAATATCCCAGATTTTTTAGGTAAAATACATCGTTCTCGATGAGAACCTCCGTAAGCTTCCTCAGGAATACCTCGGCAAAATCTTTAAGATTTAACTCCGGTACTCCGACGTTACTGGCAAGGCTTCTTATGACGTCAATTCTTAACATTGTTAAGAGCGATTACCAATTAAATGTAAATCCGGCTTCAACACTTCTTCCTGGCTCCAGGTAGTTGTAAAAATAATAATATTTTTGATCTAATAAGTTAGATACATTTATGTTTAAAGTAAAGATATCTGAAATGGAATAATTTGCTCCCAGAGAAAGGTTATAAGACGGATCAATTTTGCTTAGATCTCTGGTTGTATAAAAATAAGGCGCCTTATACAAGAGAGCAATTGAAGTCTCAAAACCGCTCAAGGGGTTGATTGTGTAACTGATTGTCGAACTAAACGGATATACCCCCCTCACTTCGCCGCCGGACACAGTCTGGAACGAGTTCACTTCAACATCAGTATGAATCGATCCAAGAGAGCCCAAATGAAGTGAAAAATCAAAACTCACCTTCTTCCCCGTTATATCATCCCTTCCGGGAAAGAATGCAGAGGTGCTGTCATTATAATCAATAAACACATATCCCTTTTCCTCTATATCGCTAAGAGTAAGAAGTGCGCATAACGTGCGGGGCAACTCATACTTCAGGAACACTGAAATGTTCTTCTCGGTCAGTGAAGTAAGATCAGCAGGAAGAAAAAGATTCATGTACTTATTGTTCCGGATGAGTTGAGCATTATTACGGAAATTGTGCTGACTGGAGTAATCCGCTCCTATTTCAAACTCTTTGAAGACCCTGAACCGGATTGAGGATAAAGGAGATATTTTTGTATCCGTCGAGTTCCTACTGAGGATCGCTCCTCCGGAAACAGATAACAGATCGCTAGCCATTCCGGTGAGACTGCCTTTTAGCAATAGAAACTGATTCTGGATAATACTCGAAGTAATGGTCTCTTTATTTACGTAAAACTCACCATCTACGTCCATCCTAAAATTAGCAAAATGAAGCCCAAACTGCGAATTCAGCAAAGTAACATTACTGTTAAAGCTTTCCTCTTTTATAATAGTGCTTCTGTTCTCCGCCGAAACACTTAAAAAGAAAGGAGAATGCTTCCCTTTCTGAAATTTTACGTCAATATCATAGAACTTTAAGTTTCTTTCTGTCAGTGGATTTGAATAGCCGTAAAGCTTGTACTTGCTATAGTGAGTGTTTAATCCTGAAGACATGAAAATATCGGAAAAGAAACCTTTTGCATCATACGGATAGTAATTCAACCTGGCAAATGTACCGGTAAAGAATTGTTCACTGTTCTCAATAAAAGCTTTCGAATTGTATCCGTTAACACCCGCGTTAGCAGTGAGTTCCCTGGTTATGTACATCAGGTCAGCATTCAAAGTTGGAGTCTTAATATTTCCAAATCCTAATTCCACTTCACCCTTAAACTGAGGATTAAAACTATAAACGGGCAATTCAAGCTCTTTGAATGCAGGCTTGAACTCCCTCCGGGAAAACTTGATCGGCTTGAAGACCGGATTGAAATTGCTTGCAGGTAAGACTGGTGTAAGTTGAATATCAAGCTTTTGAACTACGGGAAGTTCGACAACATCTTTGCCTGTTATGACAAAAGTCGGGAGCTCAACACCGCCTGGGCGTTCACCTTCCTGCGCGAATAAAAAATGAGTAGCCAATAAAATAAATGATACAATATATTTCATCTTATACGCTTCAACCTGTTCTTTGCTTCATTCGTATAATCATCCGTGCCTTTCCTGTTCACCAAGACCTGATACATTTCCTTTGCCTTCTTAGTATCTTTTTTCTGTTCGTAGATACTGCCTAAAGCCAGATATGATTGCTTCACCCACTCCTCATAACGGAAGAAAATATTTATCACACGGACAAATGCGGTGATTGCATCCTCTGTTTTCTTCTGAACCAGGAAAGTGTTCCCAAGAATAAACTGGGCTTCAGCACCAATATCATCATTCCTGGTATTTGCCAACTTTTGTAGCAATCGAATCGCGTTCTCAAAACGTCCGGATTGAAACTCGATACGTCCAAGTTCAAGTTTTGACTTTTCCGAGAAAACGTTATCTTCAAAACTTTGTGTTATTTCTTCAAAAAGGTCATAAGCACCGCTCATATCACCTATTCTCTGCAAAAGTTTAGCCTTTAGGAACATTAATTCTGAAAGTCGCTTAGAAGTCTCGTTACTCTTGATTATCCGGTTAAAAAGGCTGATCGCTTTATCGCTGCTCCCTTCAGATTCATAAATGGAAGCCAGGTCTATCACGGCTGAAATGGTAAAGTCTGAACCGGGATACCTGCTTATAATGAGATTAAAGTTCTGTTTTGCCTCTTCAAATTCTCCCAGATTCTGGCTGCTCTTACCTGCCCAATAATATGCTTCAGGGACCAGTTTACTTCCGGAATAGATATTGATGAAGTCATAGTAGCTTGCTCTCGCATTAGCGTAATCCCTATTGCTGTAGTACAGCTCACCTTTTTTAATAAATAACTGATCAGAAAAACCTGATTGTTTATTTCTTAAAGCGTAATCATTAAGTATCTTTGCAGCACTCTCGATATCCCCAAGCGCTACGTAGCAATATTGCAAACCATTTACGGCATCGAACCAATTCGGGGAATTACGATAATCTCTTATCACTTTTTCATATGCAGAGATCGCCTCCGTGAAGTTCCCGGCATTATAATATGAGTCTCCGATAGAATAATAGGCTGTTGGAACGAGCTTTGATTTGGGGACACGGTATATCAATTCTCGATACTTTTCTATCGCGCGCTCATAATTCCTCTCCTGAAAATAGATCCAGCCGGATAAGTAATAAGCGTTTTCGAGGTACTGTGATCTCGAATAGCTGCGAATAAGGGTATTCAGCTGTGCCTGAGCGCGGTCCATCCTGTTAAGTTTGTAAAATACCTGCGCCGTCTGGTATAAAATGTAATCCTGGTTCTTAGAATCCTTTGAACTTAGGAGAATGTCATAATTCCGTAAAGCTTCTTCGTAACCCTTATTCGAGAATAATGCATCAGCAAGTCTCAGCCTGACATCCGTACCGCGGGAATCTTTAGGAAACATTTTTAAGAAATCCTGAAAAACATACGAGGCATTGTTATAATCCCTCATATTGAAGAGACAGTAAGCCTTGGAGTAGAGAGCGGTTGAATAGATGGTCTCATCATCAGAACTAACCCTGCCGTAATACCTGTGGGCGACCAGATAATTCTCTTTCTTGAAATAGTTTTCGGCGAGGTAAAAATTTGTTAATCCGCTTTCAAAGTTCGGAGCCAAAGAATCGATAACTGAGAGAATAGCAATTGACTGATCGTATTGTTTCAGATGATGCAGGGAGATACCATAGCCAAGTAAAGCCTTAAATACTGAAAAACGCTCCTTTATATTATTTCGTGCGTTATCATAATATTTCAGGGCAATCTGGTAATTGCGATTACTGAACTCCATATCACCAAGAAGAAGATTCGTGTGGGCAATCAATTCCTGGTTCCTGGTCTGATTAAGAAGATTCAGGAGATACTTCGTGGCATTTTCATTCTGCTTAAGCTCAAAATATATTTTACCGATCTGGAAAAGGACGCCGTCAATATAGGAGGAGGACGGAAACCTTTTTTGAAAATCTTCAAAAATTTTAATCGCTTCCCTCAAGTTTCCGAGGTTTCTGATTGACTCTCCTTTCCAATAAGTGGACAGGAGCGCAATACTATCGCTTCCCTGCGCAAGAAGGCTGAATTCCTTAAAAGCCTGAGTGTAGTCTTTTTTCTCAAGATGAGTCCAGGCAAGTGCATAACGAACGTCCCGGATAAACTCAAAGTCCGGATAAGTTTCGACTATCTCCTCAAAATAACGTGCGGCACTTTCATATTCACGGGAGTGGAAATAAGAATCTCCCAGAAAAAATAAATACTCTGCTTTTTTTCCGAGTTCGATGTTTTTCAGGGAAGGATTCGATAGCTCAATGATACTTCTTTCATACTCGTTGATCTTATAGAAATTGAATCCGAGCCTGATCTGGGCGTCCGCGTAAACTTCACTGTCCGAATAATAGGATAGTATTTTCTCGTAACTGTCAATAGCCTTCTGGTATTCTGATACTTCTTCAAAACAAATACCAAGAGCAAAATATGATTTATCTATAACCGGATTAGTAGTTTTATTCTGAATGGCAGCCTGATACCATTCAATTGCCGATCTATAGTTTTTTTCAATCCTGTATGATTCTGCGATGTTGTGATGAATTTCTCCAAGAATATAATATGAAGGGTACTGTGCAACTAACTGACCAAAAATTTCTCTGCTCTCAGAGTAGTTGCCAAGAAAAAAGTCACAGAATGCAAGCCTGTATAATGCCTCAGGCCTGTACAAAGAGAATGTGGAATTGTATAAAAATAGCTGGTAATACTTTTTGGCAAAGGAGTAATTCTTTTCCTGGTAAAACCCTGATGCAAGAGCGAAGTCCGAATTATTCCTGCTGAGTTGTGATATGTTCTTATTTTCGGTCTTCTTAAAGAGATATGAATAGTCAGCGGTAGTTGGAATCTTTAAGTGCCCCGCCGAGGGGAGTAGCTGAGCATAGGTTACCTGAAGGAATATTCCTGCACTTAAAAAGAATGTTATGATTTTGCAATTATTCATAATACTATAATATGAAAAAGCCCTCATTAACCGAGGGCTTTACTTTACTTAATCTTTTGCAACTCGGCTTCAGCCAGTTTTTGATAATCATTGTCGGTTACAGCCACCTCAAGAAACTGACGTGCTTTGTCATTTTCACCTTTTACCCGGTAAGCCATTCCAAGATAATAATTGGGTCCACCGGGAGTTATATTAGATTTTACCTTAAGAGCAAGTTCAGAATTAGAAATTACCGCGTCCCAGTTCTCAACTTTACTGTACGCTCTCGCTAATGAGAGATAAACCAGATCAAGCTTAAAATATTCCAAACCGTTATTAAGAAGAACAACAGCCGTATCGACATGATTATCATTAATAAACTCATTAGCTTGTTTATTGTAAGCCCTGGCTAGATATTCCTTGACCTTATCGATAAGGCCCTGGTTTGAAGAATACTCAAGAACTTTAGTGAAGTTGCTGATAGCTTCATTCATATTATTTAGGGCAAAATAAGTGCCGCCCAAAGCATTATAAGCGAGGTCAAACTTCTGATTACTTTTTATGGACTCATTGAAAGATGAGATGGCCTCATCATTTCTTTCGAGTTTCCTGAGACAAATCCCTTTCTGGAAATGTATCTTGTAATCCTGAGAGGTTATTAAGGCAGAATCATAGTAGGAAATTGCCTTAAGCAGGTCATTTGCTTTAAAGTTTTCATTACCGGCTTTGTAGTAGGCCTGGGCCTGGGGGTCCATGCTCTGGGCTGCTACAGGCAGGAATGAAAAAATAAAGATAGCAACAAAGAAATTTTTCATTTATTGAGAACTCCAATTAAGGTATGATTAGTGCGGAAGATGGGACTTGAACCCACACGAGTCTCCTCACACGCCCCTCAAACGTGCGCGTCTACCAGTTTCGCCACTTCCGCAAATAACAAAACCTTAATTTAAATCTTTTTTTATTACCAAGCAATAGAAAATTAAATCAATTTATTCGGTAATTATCTGTGTATGTAACCCAATCTCCTGCAAAACAGACGAAACCTCAAGACAGGATTTCATCTCACCGGAGAAAACTATCGCCTTCCCTTTTACGTGCACCTCAAAAGTGAGGCCGCGCGCAGTCTCGAAATTGCATTTTGTGGCCTTGATTATCTGATTAATAACTTCGTCAAAGGTATGCCAGTCATCATTGTAAAGGACTACCCTGCAGGCAAGAGTTACCTGAAGATCTTCCTCATATTCAGGCCTGTGTTCAGGTTTTTGAATCGCTAAATTCCTTATCTCCATACCCAAAATATACTAAAAAAATAGCATCTTGTTTATTTTGAATTATGCGGCTTGTATATTTATAATTCGTTTTATTAATTATAATTTTTTGGAGAACTGATGAATATAGGCGTATGTATCAGCCACGTTCCTGATACCGCGGCAAAAATTAAAATCAAAGAGGATTTAAGTCAAATTGACTACACCTCGGTGCCGTTTATTATCAATCCGTATGATGAATTTGCCATGGAAGAGGCAATCCGTATAAAAGAAAAGTCCGGCGGTACCACTTATGCTATCTCCCTGGGAAAGGACGGCGTAAAAGAATCACTCCGTAAAGCGCTTGCTACAGGGATAGACGAAGCCATCCATATTAAAACAGAACTAGAACTTGATTCCTCGGCGGTTGCAAAAAATCTTTGCGACGAAATCAAATCTCTTAATCTTGAATTAGTATTTATGGGTAAGCAGTCAGTCGATTTCGACAGTTCCGCAACAGGTCAGATTCTATCAGAGTTACTCGGTTTTAACTGTATCACTAATTGCGTAAGTTTCAGCTTGGATGGTCGGAACGTCAGAGCGGAAAGAGAAATTGAAGGCGGACGTGAAGTTTTAGAAACTACTCTCCCGGTCATAATCACTGCCCAAAAAGGTTTGAATGAACCAAGGTATGCTTCCCTTAAGGGAATTATGGCAGCCAAGAAGAAGAATATTGTAGAGAAAAATGCCGCATACACAGAGTGTAAGACCAAAGTAATTGGGTTCTCGTTGCCTAAGGGAAAATCTGCCGGCAAAGTATTGTCCGCTGATTCCGACGGAGTCAAAGAATTAGTAAGATTATTAAAAGAAGAGGCAAAGGTATTCTAAGATGATTAAATCAATATTAGTTTTTATTGAACAGCGTGATAACCAGATAAAAAAATCCTCGCTTGAAGCCTTATCGCATGCGGTAAAACTTGCATCTGTTACAGCTGCGAAAACCACGGCTTTGATCGCAGGGGGTGAGTTTGAATCTTTTGATAGAGTATCATCGACAGGAGTAAATCAAATAATTCATTTCCAGAATCCTGACCTGAATATTTACTCCCCTTCTGCTTTCGCAAAATTATTAGCCGATACCGCCAAAGAAAACGGTTCGGATTGCCTTCTTTTCGCAAATTCGCAGATGGGAAAAGATCTTGCCCCGCGTGTTGCTGCACGTCTGGATGCCGGCATCGCCATGGATTGTATTAACCTGGATTACCAGGACACTGAACTGGTTGTCAACAGGCCAATTTTTGCCGGAAAAGCTTATCAACAAATGTCTGTGACAACTGAGAAAAAGGTATTTACTCTCCGTCCAAACGTTTTTCCGTTTATTACACCGGGACCTGACTCAGGTCTGGTCATTGAGAAGAAAAGTGCCGATGCGCCTGATTTTTCAGTTCGTGTTACAGAAATAAAGAAATCTGAAGGCAAACTTGATGTTTCCGAGGCTGATATTATAGTTTCGGGCGGTAGAGGGATGAAAGGTCCTGAACATTTCATTCTGATTGAGTCACTCGCGGAAGTATTAGGCGGTGCGGTAGGCGCATCAAGAGCGGTTGTTGATGCTGGTTGGAGGCCTCACAATGAACAGGTCGGGCAGACAGGTAAAACAGTGTCTCCCTCACTCTATATTGCTTGTGGTATTTCCGGTGCGATCCAGCATATGGCAGGGATGTCCTCCTCAAAGAATATTGTTGCCGTAAATAAGGATAAAGATGCACCGATATTTACAGTCGCTGATTATGGTGTTGTCGGAGATGTCTTTGAAATCCTTCCATTGCTAACCGAAGAAATTAAAAGAGTTAAATCTTAGAGGCTATTTTGAGCAAAATTGAATGTGAAATTATTGGGATTTCTTCAAGCGCCTCGACCGGAGGAGCGTATGCCCTTTTGCTGAAGGAGGTTTTTGGCAACCGGAGATTACCAATAATTATCGGGCAATTTGAAGCCCAGGCCATTGCACTTGAACTTGAGGGGATGAAACCTCCGCGTCCCCTCACCCACGATCTGTTGAAGTCGCTTATCGAAAATCTTAACGCCAGCCTTATTGAGGTTGTTATAAGTGAATTAAGGGATAATACTTTTTTTTCAAAAATTATTGTGGAAATGTCTTCCCTGACCAATGAGATTGATGCCAGGCCGAGTGATGCGATAGCTCTTGCTTTAAGGTCAAATGTTCCGATTTATGTGGAAGAGGCCGTACTTGAAGCGGCAGGATTTATCAGTTCTCCGGAAGAAGGTTTCCAGCCTGAAGCAGAACAGCCATCTTTCTCAGAACAAAAGGGTGAGAATACATCGAAGGAAGCGAAATTATCTGCTCTGCAGACAAAACTCAGAGAGGCTCTTGAAAAAGAGGATTATGAACGTGCAGCAAAACTGAGAGATGAAATCAAAAAGCTGTCTTCTAATAATTGAAGACAGCATCCCCTATTTTACATTCAGTACATTTTTCCTTGGCACAATAATTGCGAAATAGCTCTATCATTCCCTGATAGATGATTCCCTTTTTACTTCTCAGATCAATATTTAAAGAATCCGAAATTTCTTTTACAAGGCTGTTCTCGGTATCCAGGCTCATCTCAGAATAAACTTTTAGTACTTTTTGAGCATTCTTGGTTTTTCCGAAAATCTCGAAATAGACATACGCGTACGGCAGCACAACATTAATTAATATTTCATCCACACGGGAGTTACCGATAAAATATTTTATTTCAACCTCACTTGGCTTTTCGAAAACATAGTGCTTCGCCCAGTAATCTTCAGCGTGAACAATGAGAAGGGACTTTATGGAATGTGTTAGGACATCAATGTTGTAGATCTCCTCGATTTTTTTAATGATCTGTCCGATTAGGTTATTCTTTAAAATTTTTCCTACAATGCGTGCACCACCGGCAAGACGGATGGTAGGAAAATTCTGTGGGCGTAATTTAAAGAAGTGCCAGTCTTCAGCATCAAAAGTTCTACCTGAATATAACTTCCTTAAATTAAGCCATTTTTCATAAAGCAGGCGGACATAATTAGAAATATCCGGTTTTGAATCAAAATTGAAATTAGGCATCAGGCCGGCAACATTGAAATATAGACTTTCGATGGTATTAATAAGATTGTTATCTTGCTTAATAAGATAGAGGAAATTGATGTCAACCGCTTCGGCGAGCCTCTTCATGATTGTTTTATTCTGGGAATATCCCAAAGCCTCAAACAAGCCTTCATAAAAAAGTTGTTCCCACACCTTTCTGTTATTCAGTTCAGAATAAGTAAAACTTTTATTTAAATACTCTTCAGGAACTTCATACTTTATAACCGGTTCTTTGATTTTAAGGCTGTCAATATAGAGCAATTCTTTAAGGCGGGCTATTACTTTATCGCTTTTGTGCTTGAATCTGTTAAGGCCAAGCTCAAAAAGAAATTCATACTTTTCCGAATCGCTGAGAAGCTGGGCAAGATGATTACAGTGTATTTTGTGTGTCCGGTATTCCTCATTCTGATCAACTACTTCCCTCCCCTTTAATCTTTCGACTAGGTTCTGATCGATAAAATCTTCGATGCTGAAACTGGGAATACGTCTGCCGTCCTGAGAGTAAACCGCGTGGTGGTCGGGATCATGATGGTAAATTGCGTGAAGGACAACCCGGTTAAACCTTTTATTGAGATTGTGCCCGTGAGACCTCCAGTCGCTATGGCGATTATCAATCTCAATATCCCCAACATAAGTTACGTTTCCGATCTTTATCCTGGCGTTTTTAAAGTCTGGCCCTCCAAGATCGAGGTTTTCATCCCCCACATAAATTACATTAACAGCCTCACCTTCAAGTGTTGTAATCTCTTTACTAAACTTTTGCTCTCTCCAGATTTCTGCAAGATATTTCTCGGGTATTTCTCCGGTATTTTTCATTTTTTGCCTAATTATATCATTCTAATGTTATTGTCCTGGATTTTCTGACTCCGGTAACGTAAAAGAATTCAACCTTCCCGCTTAGATATGACACATTTTTGAATGTATACACGCCCGGACCCACATTATAATATAAATCACTCTTTCTACCATCGACATACATGTAAAGATTACATGAACGACCTGCATCAGGAAGCTCTACAGCTATATCTGCTAATGTACCTGACCTGACAAGATTTTTTATGATGGGTAAGTGAAGAGAAAAGTCATCCTCCAGTAGGGAGGGGTCTTGGTGGTAAACTGCAATGGGTTGTATATTTTCAAAAAATAACCAATCGGAGTTTGTATTTTTAACTTGAGTTGCCATAAATAAAAAAATCCTTTACAAAAATACAATATTTTCTGTCAAAAATAAACCTTAAATCCAGGCTGACCTTTTTATCTACTAACTTCGCTTAAAGTGGTCTAGCTTACCCTGCAAAGTGAGCCAAAATTTGCTGATTAAGACCTGTAATAACCTCACTCGCTGTTAGCGCAAAATCTTCTGAATTGTCAGCGTATATAAGGTTCCGGCTCATGTTGATCAGAAAATTATTATTCTGTGCCCCGGTAAACGTTCTGACAACCGCGTCCAAGTCTCCTCCCTGCGCTCCGACTCCAGGTATTAAAGTATACAACGTATCCAGTGAACCGATCGAAGTTTCCAGTTCAGATATTTGTGTTGCGCCGAAAACAATACCGCAATTACCATTTTTATTCCATTTGTTGACGTATTTAAGGACATGCTGATATAATAACTCCCCATTCTTTAATTCAAGTTTTTCAAAATCTTTAGCTCCGGGATTTGAAGTAAGTGCGAGGATGAAACTGATTTTGTCTTCATACTTAAGGAATGGCATGACAGAATCCTCCCCCATATACGGATTCACCGTTGCACAATCAAAAGAGAACTGATCAAAGAGAGAGATTGCGTATTGTTCAGCGGTATTTCCAATATCATTTCTTTTCCCGTCTCCGATGACCAGAATATCGTTCGGAATAGCCTCTACAGTTTTCATCAGACTCTCTAAGCCTGATATACCGTATCTCTCATAGAATGCCAGGTTAATTTTATAAGCTCCTGCATGCTCTTTAGTTGCCTCAATAATCGCTGAATTAAATTCAAAAATCGGGTCCGAACATTTATGAAGGTAACTCGGAATCTTTTTAATATCTGTATCAAGTCCAACACAAATATGTTTATGATTCTCAATTGATAACGAAATTTTTTCCTGTGCTGTCATTTCTACACCTTTAGGTTTCTGTAAATATTCATAACTAACCCCATCATAATCATGTTGGAAAGAAGCGAACTTCCTCCGTAACTCAAAAATGGGAGAGGAATACCAATAACCGGAAGCACCCCAATCACCATCCCAACATTAATAAAGAAATGCGTAAACATTACAATCAATATTCCAACTGTTACAAGACTCGAGAATTCATCTTTCGTGATACGTGCGATTCTAATCAGCCGGATAAAGAGAATGGAATAAAGCAAAATCACAATAATTGCCCCAATAAATCCAAACTCTTCCCCAATCACGCAAAAGATAAAATCCGTCCATTGCTCGGGAATAAATTGCAGCTGTGTCTGGTTCCCTTCCAAAAAGCCTTGGCCTAACAGTCCACCGCTCCCCACCGCAATGATTGCCTGAAGAGAATTATAACCGCTGCCGAGCGGATCAGCAGTGGGGTCAATAAATGTCATTATCCTCTTCTGCTGGTGAGGACTTAACAAAGAATATATTTCATCAACAAAATAGGCTGCTGAAAGATTTAGCGCAAAAATAGAGCCGCTAAAAAAAATATCTTTCCTGACCAGGACCAGAACGGCAAGAACTATAGTGAGTGAGCCTAACATGTATGGTAAACCAAATAATGATGCAAGAGCAACTATCCCCGGGCTAAGAACAACAAAGAGCGAGAAGAGAGATATTCCTTTCCAAAAAATCATAAACAGGATCAGGCTGAAGAAAACAAGTGAACTTCCCATATCCGGTTCCAGCAGAATGAGTGCAACAGGTAACAGTCCGATTCCCAGTGCATATCCAAGATCCTTAAAATTGTCGATATTCACTGTCGGCCTGCTCATAAATGTAGCTAAAGCGAGAATTGTGGTCACTTTCGCCATTTCAGAGGGCTGGAATGAGAAAGGCCCGATCGGTATCCAGCTCTTTGCACCTCCGACCACTTTACCCAAAAACAGAACAAGGATCAGAAAAAATACCGATGCCGAATAGAGAGGAATAATATATGTCCTGATGGTCTGTAATGGTATGGAATAGATGAATGAAAAAACTGCGAGTGAAACAAACCAGAAGGTGACCTGCTTATAAATGTTGTTCTGTTCTGTAACTGTATTCTGAGTCGAAGAGTAAATTGCGACAAATCCGATCAGCACCAGCAGTACGATTGCGGTGAACATAATAAAATCGAACTTGTCACGGGTATCGTATTGTGCTCTCATTAACGGGCAGTCGCTAAAATTTGAGGAATATCCTTCTTCTTCTCTGCTGCTGGCTTAAGGTAAGCTTCTATCATTTTCTTGGCTATGGGCGCCGCGTTTGACGAACCAAACCCAGAGTTTTCCACCAGGACACAAATGGCAATTTTCGGATTTTCATAAGGCGCAAAACCAATAAACCAGGCATGGTCATTCCCATGCGGATTCTGAGCTGTCCCGGTTTTACCCGCGACTCTGATTCCTGGAATCCTCACGTTCGTCGCGGTCCCGGCTCCATTCACTACCAGATCCATTCCTTCTCTTACTATACGTAGGGCTTCAGGTGAGATATTAACATATACAGATTCTGTCTTTTTAATAGCAAGTTTTTTGTTTTCATCTAAAAAACCACGTACCAGGTGGGGCTGATGGGATTTACCATTGTTCGCCACCAACGCAGTAAAGTACGCAAGCTGCATAGGAGTTGCACTTATTTCACCCTGACCAATTCCGAGGCTAACAAGAATTCCCCGAGGCCAGTTTTCTCCGTAGAATCTCTCGTAATACTTTGAATTTGGGATCAGACCGGCAACCTCTTCCCGGAAATCGCTGCCAAATTTCCTCCCCATAAAAAAAATATTCGAGTATTCCTGAAGTTTCTCTAAACCGATTTTAAATATCAACTGATAGAAAAAGGAGTTACAGGATTTTTCAATTGCATGAGTTACATTCACCGCGCCATGGGCACCGTGGCACTTAAAGAACCGTCCAAATGTGTATCCCCCGCCGCAATATAAAGTAGTGTTCTCTGTTATTACTCCCAAATCTAGTGCTGCAAGAGCACATAATATTTTGTAGGTTGAACCGGGCGGATGCGCCGACATTGTAGCGCGGTTATACTGCGGTTTCAGTTTGTCCCTTGAAAGAAGTTCAAGATATTCCCTCGGTGTACGGTATGAAAACATATTCAAATCAAAGGCTGGCGCACTGGCTAAAGCCAACACTTCTCCCGACTCAGGCTCAATCGCAACAACTGCCCCGCTCTTTCCAACAAGTTCAGTTTCCGCAATTCTCTGAATTTCCGCGTCTATTCCCAAAACGAGGTCTTCTCCCTTAACCGAAGAGACATCTTTCTCGCCATCTTTAAATCTGCCGACCTCCCGGCGTTTAGAGTCAACCACAATGTACTTATAACCCTTAATCCCTCTCAGTTCTTTTTCATAAGTCCTTTCTATACCAGTATAACCAACCAGATCACCGGGTACATAAAAAGAATCCTTTTTTAGTTGCGAGGGTGTAATCTCTTTTGAATAACCAAAAAGGTGTGCCCCATTAACCCCCGCCGGGTAAGTTCTTTGCATTTCGATAATGTAATCAACACCGTCTAGGTTCTCCTGATTTTCCTCAATCCACGAAATCGCGTCAATATCAACACCGCGTTTGATCCTTATGGGAATATGCTTAGAATATATGCGGTTTTTATATATTATACTTTTAATCGTGCCCCGATCAAGTTCCAGTGCTGCTTCGAGTATGTTATTCTTGGTGGTATCATATTCTGATGGGGTTATCCTGATTGTGTATGCAGGAGAATTCTGAACAAGAAGTTGCATATTCCTGTCATAAAATACTCCTCTCAGCGGGATCTGCTCTATTGCTTTTACGCTATTTCCCGAAGAGCGTTCAGCATTCTCATTAAAATTTACTATCTGAAGCTGAAAGAGCCTCAGAATGAATAAAGATATAGTAATTGAGATTATAAAAATAAAAATTCTCTGGCGTGAGATGGAAGCGAAATTAACCATTACTTTTCCTCATACCAAACGTATCAAACAACATGCTGCCGACTGCTCCGACAAAGGCTGAATAAAGGGCCGGAAACAATGCACTGAACAGGATAATTCCTGCAATGTTCAGATTAATATCAAAATTAACAATCAGGTTGTACATCGCCGAATTCAAAAAACCACCCAATAAAACAATGAGAGGGAAAATAGGATTACCAAGATACGTCTCTGATTTATTTTCATTGTAAAAATACCCGACAATAAAAGCTGTAATTACTCTTGACAACATAGAGGCTCCTATAAGATTCCCTGTGGATATGTCATAAATAAAACCATAAGCCATAGCCAGTATCATCGCGTAGAGCTGCCCTTCGCGGAGAGTAAAGTAAATCAAAACGATGAGGATCAAGTCAGGAACCGCTCCGGATATCTCTATTACAGGGACTACATATATCTGAAGAAGCAAAATGGGAATAAAAATCAGTATTGGTATAAGTGACCTGACTATCATTTATATCGGTAGAAATTTAATTCAACATTGCGTTTGATCTTCGAGGGAATTTCCTTAACTACAAAGACATAGTCTATCTGATCAACATCCACAGCCGCCTGTAAAAGTATATCATTGAAAATACCTTCTTCAGGATTCAATACTCTTTTAACCTTACCTATATTAACCGGCAGATTGACTAATGAACTGACGTCACTTGTAACAAATACGTCTCCTACATTAACCACCGCGGTCTTTGGAAGGTTGGTTATCAGCAGGTCTCTGCCGTTCCAGCGCAGAATCCCCTGTGAACCATCACCTGAATTTCTAACCACAAGCCTGAGGTTGGAGTTTTTTATTGTCCTGACGATCGAGTATTCATTACTGCTTTCATAAACTATACCTGCTAAGCCATCAGGCGTAATAACGGGCATTCCTGCTTCGATACCTTCATTCCTGCCAGCGTCAATATTCAGATTCAGCTGATTTCCCGAATAAGCTCTGAAAATAATTTTGGAGAAGACGGTTTGAGTTGAAAAAGTATCTGCCTGCATTTTCATTGAATCAATATCATCTGCAATTCTCCGGTATTCTCTTAGCCTGTTCAGTTCAAGCATTAATAAAGCGTTCTTATCCCGGAGTTCTTCGTTCTCAGATTGGATATTATTAAAAGTGAAAAAAGGCTGAAAGAAACTTGTAGTAGCTGAAAAAAGGCCAAACGAGAAAGACCTGAAGTTCTTCACACGCGGATTGTCATTTAAAGTCAGAAGACTAACACTTAGTGTTACGAATAATATCAGTATTAAGTAATTCTTGTAGTTATACCAGAAATATCTTAAAATATTAAACATCAATATCTGCGATTACGGATCAGTACCCTTGAGAAATGATTCATATTTTCCAGAACCTTACCAGCACCACGTACCACCGCAGTGAGCGGATCTTCGGAAACGTGTACAGGCAAGTTTGTTTCCATTTTAATTCTTTCATCCAGGCCTTTTAGAAGTGCACCGCCACCGGAAAGCATCACTCCGTGATCGAGAATATCAGCCGATAACTCCGGCGGTGTTCTTTCAAGTGATTGCCTGACCGCGTCGATAATCTGTGTGACTGACTCATTGAGAGCTTCACGAATCTCCACTGAAGATACTTCAGTCGTTTTAGGTACACCCGCGACCAGATCTCTTCCCTTAACCTGAATTGTCAATTCTTCGCGTAAAGGCATTGCAGATCCAACTTCGCATTTAATGGCTTCGGCTGTTTTCTCACCGATTAGAATATTGTGATTGTTCTTGAAAAATTTCATGATCGCATAGTTCATTTCATCACCGGCGATCCTTATAGATTCTTCGGTTACGATACCCGAGAGAGCTATAACTGCAATTTCAGTAGTACCACCTCCGATATCAATTATCATATTACCGAGAGCAGCGTCAACATCCAACCCAATTCCGATAGCAGCAGCCATCGGTTCAGCGATCAGATGGACCTCCTTAGCGCCAGCATGCTCTGCACTGTCGCGAACTGCCCGTTTTTCAACTTCCGTTATTCCGCTTGGGACAGCCACTATCACCCGTTTGGAAGTAAACGAATTTGAACTTGCCTGTTTTATGAACGCTCTCATCATCCCCTCGGCAATTTCGAAGTCAGCGATAACGCCATCGCGCATCGGGCGGGTTACTTTAATCTCTTTATGTTCCCGTCCGAGCATCTCCTTTGCTTTATTGCCTAATGCAATTATCTTCTTCGTATTTTTATCATACGCGACGATGGAGGGTTCGTTTAAAACTATTCCCTTTCCCTTTACATAGATAAGGGTATTGGCAGTACCCAGATCCATCGCTATGTCTGAAGATAATAAATCAAAAAATCCCATTGTTCCTCTTAATGTTTAAAATGTCTTTTACCGGTGAACACCATGCTCACCTTTAATTCGTTCGCAGTTCTGATAACTTCGTCATCTCTTACCGATCCTCCCGGCTGAATAAAAGCCGCCGCGCCGGCGTTTACACATTCAACCAACCCGTCTGAAAACGGAAAGAAAGCATCTGATGCAACAACAGAACCCTCAAGAGATAATCCCAGTTGCTTCGCTTTCATCACAGCTACTTTAACCGCGTCAACCCGTGAAACTTGTCCGGCTCCGATTCCAATCGTTCTTCCCTCTTTAACAAAAACTATTGAATTGGATTTCGCATACCTGGCTATTGCCCAGGCAAATTTTAAGTCATTTTCTTCATCTGTTGAAGGCGCTTTGCTTGTGACAACTTTTAAATTGACAAAATCATCCTCTATGCTGTCTTCGTCCTGTGTCAGGAATCCTCCGGGTATACTCCTTATATTTGATTCAGTTTTGTAGTCCATGTTATTAATAATCAGTAATCTGCGGTCTTTCTTCTTTTTCAGGATCTCAAGAGCCTTCTCAGAAAATGAAGGTGCTAATATTACTTCCAGGAATATTTCATTCAGGACAACAGCAAGTTCGTCATTTACCTCTGCATTAAACGCGACAATACCTCCGAATGCCGCGACAGGATCACAGGCAAGGGCACCTAGATAAGCAGCCTTTAATGAATCGGAAACGGCTGCTCCCGACGGGTTATTATGTTTTATGATCACCGCGGATGGTCTCTCAAATTCCCTACAAATCTCAAAAGCAGCATTAATATCAAGTATATTATTGAAGGATAATTCTTTGCCGTGTATTTTTTCGAAATATTTATAAAAATCTCCCGACAGGTAAGCATTCTGATGAGGATTCTCACCATACCGCAAACGCGATACTATCGGGGAAGAATAACTAATATAAGACTTCTCGACTCTTAACTTTCCGGCAAGCGTGTTACTTATAGCGACATCATAATTTGCTGTCATCTCAAACGCTCTCACAGCCAATTCCTGCCTGTAAACCGTGTCAACTCTTTTATCCATAAATCTGCTGATAAAATCATCATATTGATCAGGGGAGGTCAGTACGGATACTGAATGATGATTCTTCGCGGCAGCCCTAATCAGACTTGGACCGCCAATATCAATATTTTCAATCAATTCATCCGTCGTCGAGTCCGGATTCGCTGCAACCTTTTGAAAAGAATAAAGATTAACACACACTACATCTAAGTCTACCATATTTTGCTTCTCGGCTTCTGCCGGGTCCTCGTGATGAAAGCGCCTGAATAAAATACTCCCCATAACTAATGGGTTCAGTGTTTTAACACGTCCTCCAAATATTTCAGGAAAACCTGTGAATCCCGAAACCTCCGTTACAGGTATATTGTTCGTTTGAAGCAGTGAATACGTTTTACCGGTAGCCAGAATCGTATAACCGTTTTCTGAAAGGAAATCAGCTAATACTTCAATTCTATTTTTGTCAGATACACTTATAAGTGCATATTTTTTTAGTTTCAATTTTTACTACTCAACTGATCATTACTCTGTTATCAACAATTTTAATTTTGTCACGGACTATTAGTGACACTACTTCGGGCAACAACTCGTGCTCCAGCCTCAACACCCTTTCGGCAATTTGTTCAGGACTTATAACGTCACTGATATTAACTGCCCTTTGTAATATTATTAGTCCATCATCATATTTTTCGTTTACATAATGGACTGTCGCTCCGCTAATTTTCATCCCCGACGCATAAACCGCGGAATGGACATTCATCCCATACATACCTTTACCTCCGAATAGCGGTAAAAGGGCGGGATGAATATTAATTATCTTCCAGGGATATTCTTGAATAAGTTTTTTGGGAATCATTTTCAGGAAACCAGCCAAAATCACCAGATTTATTCCAGCCTCGGCCATGATTTCAAGCAATTTCTCATAACTGATAAAACCTGATTTGTCACCATCAAAGACTGAAACATACTTTATTTTGTATTTCCGGGCAATTTCAAAAGCTTTGCATTCAGATTTATCACTAACAACAAGCTTTACTTCAGCAACTTCCCTTAGCTCTTCACTTTTTATCAACGCCTCCATATTTGACCCTCTGCCCGATACAAAGACAGCCATACGGATATAGGACATTGGTTTATCCTTCGTTAAATTTATTTCTGAAATTGATCAGCATTGGCCGCAGTTTATTAATAAAATCGTAATCTTTAGCGGATTCGGCTTTTTCCAGGAACTCATACGATTTAATTTTATTTCCGAGTTTGAAGATTGCTTTGGCAGCATAATAATTACCAAATGGTACAATCCATCTCTCCTCAGAAGTGTTAAACTGTGTTGCAAGGATGGCATAATTCAATGATTCTTCAAACTTACCGAGATTGTAAAGAGCATCACTTAAGGTTAGACTTGCAATACCCTTGACGTAACCATCTTTAAGACTCTCATACTTATCTTTAAGAGAATCTGCTATAACTTTATATTGTTCTGTTTCAAGAAGATTTTGATATTTAATTACATTTAATTCGTCTTCAGAAGGCCTGGATCTGTTAAAAGCGACCGACTTGCGAAAGGCGTAAAGGTCCTCTTCATTCGACCAGTTACTCTTTCTGATTTTGTCATAATATCCATCCGCGACAACGGTATCCCCCATAAATTCAAAGCACAGAGCCATCCGGTATGTCGCTATACCGGTATACTCTTTTGATGTGGTCGAAAGGAGGAACCTGTTGTAAAACTGAATCGCAGTCTCAGCATTATTCCTGAAAAAGTTAATGTCACCTAAAAGAAAGTATGAGAACGACTGAATCTGATCAAAATTCACGTTCTTCTTGCTGATTATGTTTTTAAGTGTCTTCTCGGCGGTTTTTAATTCCCTCTTCTTCATATTTGTAACAGCAAGAGAGTATTGAAAAAGCAGATTCCCTGGATACTTAAGGCTTAACTCCTTCAGAAGAGCATCGCTCTCCTTATATGATTGAAAGTAATCTGTCAATATCTGCGCAAGGTAATACTGAGCTTCGACCTTAGCCCATTTCCCTTTGGTTGCGGCTAACCGAATATAATTAAGGCCCTGATTAAGATCACCTTCGAACCCTATCATATTCAGCGCCCACTTAAATGTTGACGGCACCTGGCTAAGGGCAAACTTGAATAAACCTAAACCGAGGTATGCGTCATAGTAACCTGGGTTAATTTTCAACGCATCGTTCAGATCCGAGGTACAGTTCTTACTCGCCCAGATCATTTCAAGGTATTTTTCAGCTTTATTATATGCAATCGATTTATAGCCGTACATACTTCCCCTGAAATAGAGAGCATCAGCGAGAGTGTTTTCTTCCGCAATTAATTTATCACATTTTGCAATTGACCTATCAGCGAGATCAATAAACTTTTCGAAATCATCCGCCTTTGAATTACCAAGATATTTCCATAAGTAGAGTGATGCAAGAAAGTAATAACCTCTCGGATCATTTGGATTAGACTTGATAAATGAATTAAAAAAGGATTCTGCTTCAATGATCCTAAAAGAGTATATATCCCGGATCCCGTTAGAAATCGCGGAATGATCCTGGGAGTAAGTATTACTGATCGGTAAAATGAGTATCAGAGCAGAGAATAAAAATACGGTGGGTAATTTACTCATTAGAATCTATTTTGTACCTTCTTTATCTGATTTATATATAATAGCCTGCTTAACAAACTCACGGAACAGAGGATGTGCCTTAGTTGCCCTTGACTTTAATTCAGGGTGAAACTGACATCCGACAAACCAGCGATGATTATCTAGTTCTATCATCTCAACCAGTTCATTGTCCGGAGAGACCCCGCTGAATACCAATCCGTTTTTCGCCAGTAAAGGGCGGAAATGATTGTTAACCTCAAAACGATGCCGGTGCCTCTCTGCAATAAATTCTGATTTATAAGATTTATGCGCCTTAGTTCCCGGTTTAATTACACACGGATATGATCCCAACCTCATAGTCCCGCCTTTATGAGTCACTGACTTTTGGTCAGGCATAATATCAATGACACTATACTTCCCTTTTTTGAATTCCGCGCTGTTAGCCTTGTTAATACCGCAAACATTGCGGGCATATTCAATCACTGCGCACTGCAGACCAAGGCATATTCCAAAAAACGGTATATCATTTTCTCTGGCGTACTTTA
>JABWCL010000049.1 GCA_013360295.1 Ignavibacteriaceae bacterium
CTTGTTAACCGGATCCTCGAAGTACTTGCGCAGATCCGCTTGCTTGGCCAATTGCAGCAGGAGCCCATGCTGGGCTTCCTGCGCGTCCCACATTTCGGGGTCCCCGGAGAACAGGTCGCGGCGCGCTTGGGCGTTCTTGGCCAAGTGCTCCGATTGGAGCGAGGCCGTGCGGCCGTTCGCCAATCGGTATTTGGGGAGGTCGATGCTCACGAGAACGATGGGGAAGGATTGCAATCTGTCCTGGAACACTTGGCGATGGGTTTCAGCCGACCCCGGGATCAATTTCAGGAACTCCTCCACGCGGGCGGGCTTGGGCCAGCCGAACCGGGAGCCGGTCGGGGAGTCGGGGAAGAAGGCGGCTGTCGTCATGGCGTCATTCCAGTGCGTAGACAAGTGTCGGGACGTGGTAGGCCTTCTTGAAGATGTCCAACTCGCGCTCCAGCCGCTTGGCTTGCGCGATGTTGCTGCCAAGAAGAAGTGCGACGGGCTCGGAAGGGACAATGAGAATGGCCGCCTTTATAGCGTTGTCTAGATAGAGCGTTTGCAACTTGACGAGGTCGGCATACATGCGGGCCATGTTGCCGGTTTGCAGGCAGAGTCCGACGTCCTCGCGCATGGCGGTGATCGTGATGTCGGAGCCTTTCGCGACGGGGACTTTGCCGGACCAGCCCAATGCTCTCAGGTTCCCGAGGATCGCGTCACGAATCTTCGGTGCAGCCCCGCGGGCCGGCTTGATCGCGACACCCTTGATGGACTGCGCGATCTCATCTTTCACATGCGAGGAAACAGCCTCCTCACCCGCGCAATGGCTGTGAATCGAGTGCTTCATGATCCCTCCTCGTCGGCGCCGGGCACTTTAGAGAGGCTGCTTTGCGTGTGGTCGTAAAGCGGCTTGTCGTGGGGCCGGTATCTGGCTTTTCCGGCCAGAGCGTCCTCGATGCGTCGCAAGCCCTCCGAGGCGTATTCGGGCAATATCTCGCAGCCCCAGAAGCGGCGACCATGCAAGGCAGCGGCCACGCCTGCGGAGGCGACGCCCGCGAACGGATCGAACACAAGGCCGCCGGGCCTCGTCATCGACAGGACGAGCCTCTCAATGAGACCGACCGGGAATTGGCAGGGGTGTCCGGTCTTCTCGACGTGATTGCTCTTGACGTTCGGTATGTTCCAAACGTCCTCGGGATTCTTGCCTAAGGGGTTGCCGGAGAACTCGCCTCGCCTCGGTCCCTTAAAGTGCTTCTTGCCCGGATACTTCGACGGAACGCGCACGGCGTCGAGGTCGAAGAAATATCCGTCCGTCTTGGTGTACCAGAGCACGACCTCATAGCGACCCGAGAACCGGCGACGAGTGTGCAGGCCGTGGCCGAAATGCCAGATAATTCTATTTCTTAGTTTTAACCCATGTTTCTTAAATAGTTGATAATAGAATATATCTAGCGGGAAAACTTCTCCTCTTTCAACATAATTGCCGACCTGCCAGCATAGATTTCCCTCTTTTGATAATGTCCGTACTAATTCTGCAATGATATTCTGCTGGGTTTCTAAATAGTTCTCTATGGTTGTTTTTACTTCATATGATTTCCCGATATTGTAAGGTGGTGAAGAGATGATAAGATCAAATTTCTCATCCTCAATACTCTTTAATGCATTTAAACAATCGTCGTTTACTATTCTATAGGAAATGTCTTTGTTTATATATTCGAATAATGGCTCTTTAATTTTCATTATTGGTTTATTTATACTTCTTTTTATTAATAACTGCACTGGTTATATTAAAATGTAATAAGTCGGTGCCCGGCAAAAACATATTATTTGTGGTAATGTAATAATCACATTTTACTCTGAAGCAAGATAATAAAAGGTAGTGGAAAAATCTATTCATAGAATTATAAGTTAAAAAGCTAAATGGCTTGTTACAATCTTGGCAGCGATATCCCCTTTATCTTCCTGTAAGTATCTATTGCCAGATTATCGGTCATTCCGGAAACGTAGAGGACTATGTTTAAGATCGTTGAATAGCGTAAGCCCTGTTTCAGCATATCTTCATCAATCAGGTAATCAGGCAGAAGCATCTTGATGCGCTGGTGCCTGCCTGTGTTGTTTACAAGTGCCGCGTTAAGGTATGCCTCCAGCAAACCGTAGATTATTTCAAATCCTGCAGTCTCAATTTCCACTACCGGACGGGAACGGTAAATGTCATCTACTGAGATCGCCTGTATTTCTTTAAGCACATCAGAGGAGAAAGTCTGTGAAAGCAGGTTCTTATCAAACTCACCGTTTAATATCGCTTCAAGGTTTTCAATAAAGATATCTACTGCCTGGTTGATCAGCGAGTTAATAGCGTTAGCGCGCAGATAACCTATTTGTTCTTCGTTTCCTTTGATGCGGGTTAGGTTTGTGAGCCCCGTCGCCCCTTTTGAGGAAGCAATCTCCATAAAGAGTTTTTTAATGGTTTCAAACGGTACAAGTTTCAGTTTATAACCGTCTTCAAAGTCAACTATCTTATATGTAATATCGTCTGCTGCCTCAACGAGGAAAGAAAGAGGATGGCGGAGATACCCGCCGGGGAAATGCTCTTTTTGTCTTAACCCGATAACATCAGCGATCTTAATAAAATTCTCTTTATCCGCCTGAAGTATGCCGTACTTCTTTTCGCTTGCCTTCCCTGAAGAAGACAGGTCAGGCAGCGACTGCTTGGGGTATTTTGTATAGATAGAGAGGGTGGCATAGGTCAGCCCGATGCCGCCTGAGCGCTCCGATAGTTTTGGATAAGAGTGAGTAAGTATCCTGAATCCCGCCGCGTTTCCCTCAAAGTTCTTCAGGTCCTCCATTTCTCCCTCAGTTAAACCTTCCAGAAGGTGAGCGTTACCGGGGGCGCGGAAGAACTCCGAGATCGCCGCCTCGCCTGCGTGGCCGAAGGGGGGATTGCCGATATCGTGCGCGAGGCACGCGGCGGCTACCACGGCCTCAAAGTCATAAGGGGAGAGACCCTCGGTATTGCCAAGTTTTTGCCCGATGATCTTCATTCCTGCCAGGTGCCCGACGGAGCGCCCCACGCAGGACGATTCAATGGAGTGGGTAAGCCTTGTATGTACAAAGTCGGTTTCGGGCAGAGGGATAACCTGCGTTTTATTCTGCAGCCTGCGGAACGCGCCGGAGAAAACAATCCGGTCAAAATCCTTCTGAAATTCGTTCCTGCCGTCAAACTGCGGCGGGATCTCCATTTCGCGTCCGAGCCTGACTTTTGATAAGTATTTTATCCAGTTCATAATATCACTTTCCAAAGAATAGAGTTAGTGGAATATGCGCGCGCTTTGCCCAGGCAGGTTCATTGTGTTCCGCCTCCGGGAAATGGCGCCAGTAAAAATCCTTTTCCTTTTCATAACCTAGCTGAACGAGTAAAGCCATAGTTTTGTCAATTCCGGGTTGCAAAAGAGATTCAAGGTCAATGCCCCCGTTATCTATATATAGTAACATATTCCGCTTTTCAGCGGAGGTACTGCTGATCTTTTGTGTGTAATCTATTTCGCGGATAGAAAAAGCGGGAGACATACACATCGCCTTTGAAAACACATCATTATACTCCCAGAGCAGCATTAATGAGATCAGTCCACCCAGCGATGAGCCGCCGGTTGCGGTATTCTCTCTGTCCGGCAGAGTACGGTATCTAGAATCAATATACGGTTTCAGATCTTTCACGAGCCAGTTCATATATTTTTGTCCGGTATCGTTATCACGGTATTCAGCATAACGGGCGGGGGTGTTGTAAATCCCGACAATAATATAGGGGACAGTTATCCCGTTTCTGATCAGGCTGTCGGATGTTTCATCGAGCTGCCAGTCCCGCCCGAAAGAGGCAAGCGCGGGATTAAAAAGATTCTGTCCGTCGTGCATATAAAGTACCGGGCAACGCAGTGTAGTATCTGCAGCATAATCAGGCGGCAGCCACACCGTGACATCCCTCGGACGAATACCCTCTCCCTTAAGCGCGCGGATATACTCAACTAATCCGGTAACAGAATCAACCGGCGCCATTCCGGTGGTGTCGTCCCGCCACATATCTATCCGGACAAAGAAGACCGTATCGCGCTGAACAAGTAATACAAAATCTTCAGGACGGACCCCCTTTTCATACAGCGCTTCCTGGTCCCAGCTTCCTTTGGTGAACTTGAACCGCAGTTCAGTCCCGGCGGAAAACGAGAATGATTTTTCCCGGTAGCTTTCTCCTATGCGTTCAAGAGCAACTTCATCCGGTGCCCAGTTTCCCAGGGCAGACTGATTCCCCGCCACATAGACACGTTCACTATCAGCCAGATTATGCGCTTCCACCCGGAAGGTGACGCGATACGATTGCCCGAGTGTTTGGGCAGATATGAAGAGAAGGAGTAATAGTAAATTTCGTACTTTCAAAACTAAAACCTAAAAGTCATTACGGTAAATTATGGAAATATAGAATGACTTTCTAATTCTAAATTTGTTGGCACAAGATCAGGAGGGAAAACACAAGGCTGAAGTTTCGTCCCAGTAGTCGCTAAAGTCCCCGGAAACGCAAAGATGCGAAGACAACGCAAAGAAGCACAGCACAGAAGCGAAGTTAAGTTTATCTTTCAACCACCAATATAGCTCGAAACTTAAAGAGCCATTTAATGGAAAACTTCAATTCCCGGGATTAATCAATCATATATTCCTTAAACACCGGAGGAATGGGCAAGCCCGCTCTCCAACTATTGTAAATCTGCGATCATCCGTTGCATCTGTGTTATCTGTGGCCCATCACAGTAAATAAACAGGTAATATCTATTAGTTCTTCATAATTATTTGAAGTCCCCCTTAACTTTGAATTTGATCATCTCTTCACTCAAATCCCAAAGCCTTTTCTGCACCGCCGGATCATAAGAAGTGGGGATTGACTTGATCGCTTTTTTATCGTAATAATACTTACCGTTAACGCCTTTTAGTTCAGGTGACTCCGCGAGCCAGATGATCGTCTCTGCCCCCTTTTTGGATCCGCGCATAAACGGGCGGACCATTCTGAAAAGTGAACCGATGATTCCCTTATACTGCATTCCGAATCCGGTACGAACCGTTCCCGGGTGCATACAGTTTGTTGTAACGTTTGTGCCTTCAAGCCTTTTGGCAAGCTCGTATGTAAATACAATATTCGCGAGTTTGGACTGGCAATAAGCCTTTATCGGGTCGTACTTTCCCTTCAGGTTGATATTATCAAAATTAAGTCCGCCTGCTCTTTGCGCTTCGGATGCCACATTGATTATTCTCCCCTCCGGCGCGCGTTTGAGATTTTCGAGCAGCCCGTTTGCCAGAATAAAATAAGCGAGATGGTTAGCCGCGAATGTTGACTCATATCCGTCTTCCGTCTCGATATAGTCATAGATTATAGAACCCGCGTTGTTAACCAGCACGTCAATAACGGGGTACTTTTCGGCCAGGGTTTTGGCGAGCTGGCGGGACTGATTTACCGAACTTAGATCCGCGATAATAAGTGAGATGTCTTTATTTCCGGAAAGCCGCTCTATTTCGGTTTTGGCTGTTTCCCCCTTCTGCTTACTCCTGCAAACCATAGCGATTATGTCGCCCCTTTTTGCGAAGTGGAGCGCGGTTTCGTATCCTATACCGGAATTAGCGCCGGTGATAATTATTGTTTTTTTGCTCATAAAATTCTCTCTTTTTTAGATATAACATCAGTTCAGGGATAAATAGTTCAACCGGAGAATTAGTCTGCCCTCAAATCTCAGCAGCAAAAATCTTAGTGATTGACCATTGGATTAAGTTGGATTTGTTGCTATTGCCCTAATAACTATATTTCAGATAAGAAAATTAACAATAAGATCAACCATATACCAATGGCAGAAACATATCAATGCTGAAGAGAAAATACCGGCTCATCAGAAGGTAAAAAAGAATCTCCTATAGACTTTGAGCTTCTTGCAAAATAGCTATCAAATAGCCGGGCATTTTATGATAACCGGATAAGTTATATCTCACTGACCGTGGAAATGAAAAGTTCTGAAGTTGCCTGTATAAATGACAAAATGAAATATGAGCGCTGACTTCCCGGAAATCAAGTGATTGAATTAATGAAGCCAAGATTTGACAGACCAGACAAATAAACATTTATCTTAAATTTACAAAGTTGTATTTTCAGTGCAATCCAGATCAAAAATTTCTTATCTCCTATTTTCCCTCGCCCTCGCGAAGCTCCTCTTTCTAATAATATTCGCCGGTAATTACGGCTTATTCCGCGATGAGTATTATTACCTTGAGTGTTCCAAACACCTCGACTGGGGTTTTGTGGATCATCCTCCTTTATCAATGGCTGTACTCGCTGTGTCCCGCACTCTCTTTGGCGAATCCCTTATCGCGATCCGCGTATTTGCTTATATGGCAGGAGCGGCAATTGTCTTCCTTGCGGGACTCATAGCAAAAGAAGCCGGCGGAAAATCGTTCGCGCAGGTGTTCGCCGCTTTTGTTGTCTTCTTCGCGGGCACGACTCTCGGTACCAGCAGTTATTACTCTATGAATGTGTTCGATATACTGATCGCAAGTTACTTTTTTTACTTACTGCTGAAATATCTGAATACGGGTAACCGCAAACTGCTCCTCTGGATTGGCGTGATAATTGGTTTGGCGATTCAAAATAAACTTACCATCCTTTTTGTGCTTGCCGGACTTGCACCCGCGGTTTTGATCAGCCGGGAGAGAAAGCTTTTTGTAAATCGTGAAATTGTTTTTACGGCTGTGATTGCCTTTGTGATCGCCTTACCTTTTATTTTATGGCAGGTATACAACGGGTTACCCACGCTGGAATTTATGAGGAATGCTTCGCAGTTAAAGAATATAAGTTACGGGCTTTTTGAATTCCTGTTAAATGTTCTTCTTGAATTTAATCCGGTTAATGTAATCTTTATACTCCCCGCCCTCTATTTCGGATTAATTGATAAAGAAGGAAAGAAGTATTTAATTCCAGTCCTGACATTTGTTTTCGTGTTTCTCCTCTTTGCTTTTGCCGGAGGGAAGCCATATTATCTCGGTGTCTTTCAGCCGGTCATTTTAGCAATAGGCGTTGTTGCGATTGAGAAATATTCGTCAGCAGACAGGTTGAAATGGATCAGGCATGTCTCTGTTGTGCTTGCCTTTATCTCCATTTTCATTATTACTCCCTTCGCGGTTCCGGTGCTTTCGGTTAATAATATGATCCGCTTTATGGATTTTATGGGGATAAAACCAAGTGTTGGAGAAAGAGTTGAAATCGGTTTGCTTCCTCAGTTTTACGCGGACAGATTTGGCTGGGAGGAGATGGCGCAGAAAACGGCTGAGGCTGTCGCGCAATTAGATGATAAAGAAAAGGACGACTATATTATCTTCGCGCAAAACTATGGCGAGGCCGGCGCGATAAATTATTACCGGGAAAAATATAATTTAAAAGAAGCATACACGTATCATAACAGTTACTGGTACTGGGGATTGCCGGAAAGAATACCCGATGTGTTTGTGGTTGTTGGGGGTGATCTGGAGGGAAATCAGGAGTTCTTTGAAGAGGTAACCGTAGCCGCCCGGCACAGAAATAAATATGCTATGGGTTACGAAAATGTTGATATTTATATTTGCCGCAAGCCAAAGATAGACGTAAGAGAAGCGTGGGCGCAACTGAAGAGGTTTATTTAATAAGGCAGTGAGGATAATACGGCAGCGACTTATTTTAAGGAAACCATTACTCTTTGTGATGTTGCCATTACGAAAATTCACGAGGCTGGGCTTATGACAATGCGAAATATTGATGGTGGGTGTCGCCGAAATTTCTTTTCTGTGTATATTTATTGTGATTAAAATATTTATTTACAACATTATTTCTTCTGAAATAATAAATGAAGAATAATTCTACATTAAAGAAGTGAACAGGTTACTTAGTATCCCTCGAAAAACGGTTAAGGTTGTTCTGCTTTTCCTGGTTTTATTTGTCTCCAGCCTTATAGGTGAAGAGAAGCCGGATACATTATTCAGCGGGGCGCCTGTTCGTTTAAGCAACTGGCAAATCGCTAAGGACCTATCGCCGCAAGAGCCTTTTACTGCACTTCCCGATTCCGCCTGGCACAGGCTCGATCCACATCGTAATCTAACAAACCTCTCTGAAGGAAACTGGCTGCTAAGGACAAGCTTATTTATAGCAGACACAGCGAATAACAATATACTTGGCCTTTTCCCGCAGTATTTAGTAACCGCTTATGAAATTTACTGGGACGGAATTAAGATCGCGTCAAACGGAACCGTGGCAACTGATTCCGAACAAGAGAAAGCGGGAGGCTTCGGATTCAGCCGTGCCCTGCCGCCGGCATACTCAGGATACGGAATTCACACCATTGTCTTACGGATATCGAACCACCAAAATTACTCACCCTGGAAATGGTATCATGGGAGCCTGGTGGTCGGGAATTATGAAACTGTCCTGTTAAAACTTACACGGAGGGGTTATCAGGCATTTTTTATTTCAGGTGTTCTATTTATAGCTTTCCTTTTTAATCTGTTTTTATTTTTTAACCGTCGCGGGAGGATAGAGCATTTTCTTCTCAGCTTAATATGTTTTTTTCTGATTTCAGATTTCCTGGTAACGCAGGCGCCTATGTTTTTTGAGTTCACCACGAATTACGCGCATTTTGAGTACTATTTTTACAATGCTCTGACAGTATTGCTCGCAGTACTTTTCCCTGCTTTTTTTATCAAAATCTTTTCATTCTCCAAATCATTAATCGGCGCAAGTGTTTTTGTAAACCTGTTTGTTTATTTCACTTTAACGGATATCACAAATACTTTTCAGATAATGGCGCTGAGCGTATTAATCCAAAGCACTCTTCTGGCTATTTTGGCGGTAATTAAAAAGCACCGGGAGGGAATTGCAATTTCCGCGGGACTGTTATTTGCCTGGGCGGCTTACTTTTTTGATTTTGCTTTTCCGGGTCTGGCAACGATTATAGTTGTCGGCACAAGTTTTTCAACAGCGCGGCAATTCGCGATAAAGGAGGTCGCGGAAAAAGAGGCGCTGCTAAAATCTGCACGCCTCGAAAATGAATTGCTTAAAAAAAATATTAACCCTCATTTTGTTTTAAATACACTAACATCAGTCCTAGCGTGGATGAGGCGGGATGTCAGCTCCGCAATGCTTCTTATAGAAGCGCTTGCCGAAGAGTTCAGGACCATTAATGTGGTTTCATCACAAAAACTTATCCCGCTTTCTGAGGAGATAAATCTGTGCCGTGCTCATTTAAGGATAATGAGTTTCCGAAAGGGAGCGGATTACAAGATGGAAACTTATGGTTCGGAAGAAGGGGAGGTTGTTCCTCCGATGATTTTCCATACTCTCGTTGAAAACGGGTTGACTCACGGATACGAAAATAAATCTACCGGAACTTTCACTCTTGGTTGGGAGAGAACAGCCGGGGGAATCAAATATCTTCTTCATAATGACGGAGACTTTAATTCTGCGGAACAAAAAGGTTCGAGCGGGTTTGGATCAAAGTATATACGCAGCCGGTTAGAAGAAAGTTTTGCGGGAAGATGGAATTTTGTTTCTCACCGAATTGAAAAAGGGTGGGAATCTGTAATTGAGATCAGAGATATATAATGCGGATACTGATAGTAGAAGATGAGCGCCCCACCGCGGAAGATATAAAAATGCTCGTGGAGGTAATTCTCTATAAAGAAAACCCTTCAGTACATATTGAGGTTACTCTTGAGAGCGCGTTGATCTTTCTTAAAGAAAAAACCATTGACGTGCTTCTGCTTGATTTAAACCTGAATTCCAGGGATGGCTTCACCCTTCTAAAAGAAGTCGTCAGCCGATCCTTTCATACCATTGTTATTTCGGCAAATATTAATCGTGCCATTGAGGCGTTTGAATACGGCGTTCTCGATTTTATTCCAAAGCCATATAACACAGAAAGATTACGCGCGGCATTTAGCAGATTAAGTTCAAGTCACGCCTCTGACGGTCACGCGATAAAATATCTTTCTGTAAAAAACGGTCGCGAAATCCGGGTTATACCCATAGAAGATGTCCGGTTTTTCAAATCCTCGAATATTTATGTGGAACTTCACCTTAAAGACGGGCATAAAGTTCTGTATGACAAACCAATCAAATCTCTTACGCCGCTGCTTCCTTCCAATTATCAAAGGATTCACAAATCCTATATTGTTGATGTTAACACAATAGAAACAATACAAATGCCGGGCGGAGGCAAATACACCGTTACGCTTAAAAGCGGGGATCAACTTCCCGTAAGCCGTCAAAAGATACGGCAGTTGAAAAATCCTCTCTCATAAAAAATACATTCCAGAATACTGCCTTCCTGCAGCAGCAGCATTACTTTCCCTTTAATCAGTGCATCACACAAACCTCTTGTGCATTTCACAAGGAATAAAAGGCATATAATTTCATGCGGAGATAAATTTGAAACGTACTTTGATTTTAATTATGTCTGATTTGAGAACCGTGAAAGGATTTTGTTGTGCAGAGATTTGCTTTTTTAATTCCAGTGTTCGTATTTATGGTTTTTACGACCTCATTTCCTCAGCCCGTTCCCGCGGATAGCCTTTATTTAGGGCAAACACCTCCGGGCAATATTCCTAAAATTTTTAATCTCCCTGTTACCAGTGGCTTTCGGGCGTTAGAAAGGATCGCCGTTTCCTCCGGCGGTGATGAAATATATTACGGGGAAATTAATACATATCCGGTTACTGCCTTAAGGGTACGCTTGTTAAGATACCGAAACGACAAGTGGGAAGGACCTTTTAATGTGTTTGAAGGATTTATGGCGCCAAAATTAGCGGATAATGACAGTACTATTTATCTGCAGGACAATCATTTTTACGCATGGTATTCAAAAAGAACAGAATCAGGATGGAGCGTTCCGGCGCTGGTTCTGCCGGGCGGTATGAAGTCTCACTATTTACAAAAGACATCACCGAATAATTATTACTTATCATCCTACTATGAAGGGGCGCCGGCACCAGGAGATATTTGTAAATTGATCACCACGGGAAATGATACAGTCCTTCAGAGTTTAGGGAAACCATTAAATAGTTCTTCTGAAGAAAATGATTTTTTGATTGCCTCGGACGAGTCTTTCGTGCTATTTTCAAGAAAAACTACCGAAGGAGCCAGTGATATGTTCATAAGCTTCCGCAAAAATAACGGTGGCTGGACGAATCCGAAAAATTTAGGCGCGCCTGTTAACAAGCCGCATTATAATTGGGAGTACGGCCAGTTTATTTCAAGTGACGGCAAATATTTATTCTTTACTTCCGGAGGATTGAACTGGTCTTCATACTATACTTATTGGATTAAAATAGACAATATTATAGATAGCCTGAGGCATTCTAACTTTGCTCCCTATTTAAACAATCTTATTCCAAATCAATCTGGGCTGACAGGGCAATCCTTTACTTATACCATTCCGGATTCTACATTCATTGATGATGACGGAAATAATTCTTTAACTTTTTCCGCAGTCCTCAGCAATGGAAACCCACTGCCTTCCTGGCTGTCCTTTGATCCCGGCACTCGTACATTTACAGGTACGCCAACCGCCGCGGACAACCTTACGGTGAAAGTATCGGCAACCGATAATTACAATTTAAGCGCTTCTGCTACCTTTACAATTAATATATCAGTTACAGGCGTTGATGATAATATAGGGCATCTCCCCGGAGAGATTGAATTATTTCAAAACTATCCCAATCCCTTCAATCCAACTACTTCAATTGAATTTATCGTTTCAAGAGCAGGGAGGTACTCGCTGAACTTATATAATTCTTTGGGAAAGCTTGTTAAAGTAATAGCCGATAATCAATACGATGCAGGACATCACAAAGAAGAATTTGACGCGACCGGATTGACGAGCGGAATATATATCTACAGGCTTACAGGGGGCGCGATAGGGCCGGCTCGGAAATTGGTTGTCCTTCAGTAGTTTTTTACTTATAGCATTTCATAATTATCTGAAATATTGGGAAGACTTAATACGGGTTATAAACCAGGAACGACCCCGGCTAAGCATACGTTATTATCATGAAAAACATAATACCATTATTGTCTATGCTGCTTTTTTATTCGTGCGCAGGTATGAGGAATTCTGATAAACCCGTGCCTGATGATGCTAACGCAGGATGTTACTTCCAAAACAGAGACGGACTTAAGCTGTTTGTATATGATTTCAAATCAAACGAAAATTATAAATCAACAATCTTCATTATTTCAGGTATAACGGGGAGTAATCATAATCAGGAAAGGGATTTAATTGAGGTTCTGTCATATAATGAAAACAGGATTGTTGTTATTCATCCCCGTGGAACAGGTTACTCTGACGGTGAAAGGGGTGACATTTCCGATTTTAATGATTTGATCGGTGATTATATCGAAATAATAACTAAGGACTCGGATTATTGCTCGATGCAACATAAAATTTACTTGTATGGGCACAGTATGGCAACGGCAATTCTTTTGGCAGCGGCAGATAGCCTTAGAAATATCTCGGGTGTGATTCTCGTTAATCCACCATACTTACAAAAGAAAGTTAAGGGAATGTCACCCACAATAACAGAATACATCAGTTATGCCGGTTATTATCTTTTTTCAATTCACACTCCCGTGGTTAACATGGCCGGTGACCCTTCCCGGATTGAAGATGAAGAAGACAAAAAAGAATCTGAAGCCCGAATAAAAGATCCTTTATTGGTGAAGTAGTTCAGCATCTATATGATGATGGAATCAAAAAAAGTAATGGACTCGATGATTTATTATGCCCGGAAATCCAATTTTCCCCTACTGCTGATTTATGGCGGGAAGGATAATTTGGTTGATAAAAAAGGCTGTGATATGATTTACGATAACTGGAAGAATATGAACAAGAAATATGTTGTGGTGGCAAATGGGACACACGGCAAAAGTACGCTCTTGGGGGCAAACCATATTATTAAGGAGTGGATTAATAATGACAAAGCGCGGTGTAATACCGGACGCCTGGATGTGCCGTGTTATGGATAAGAATTTATTGTAATGTAAAGACAACAAATAATAATATAAAGGATTATATAAATGAATGTTTCAAGTGTAATTAAGCGCGGTTTAATAGCCGGATTAATAATAATTATAAGCGCCGCAACAATGGTTCCGGTCGTTGGCAACGAAATGGACTTAGCCCTGGCAAAATTCAACTTGCCCCCGTTAAGCTTAAACGATATGATATACTTCTTCACGGTATCGCTTTTTATTGGGATGATGCTGATGTGGCTATACGCAACTTTATTCCCAATATATAATAAGCGCTGTAAAGCATTAATGGCTTCAGTGTTAATTATTTGGCTGCCGGGATATCTGCTGGCAAATATAGCAAATGTTGTTTATGGGTTTATGCCCGTTAAACTCACAGTCATTGGAATTATATGGGGATTCGGTGAGCTTCTGATCTCCGGAATGATAGCCAGCCGTTTGTTTCCTGAAAATACAATCAAATAACAAAAGCAAGAAGTTACCAAAATGAAAATTCGCTTATTGCTGGTTTTATCGCTGATGTTTCTGATTGGTTGCGGTAAAAATGACGAACCGGCAATTACCGGACCGGATAATGCGGGAATATATTGTGCCGATTTTGATACTCTATGGAAAAAATATGACAGATATTATGTGTTTTTTGATCATAAGAAAGTGGAATGGAATTCTGCCTATTATAAATATTCGGGACAGATAGCCAAAGTTAATAACTATAATGATTTCATAAGCAGTGTTAGAAATATGCTGACCGAATTAAAAGATGTTCACGTCTGGTTGAAGAGTAAGAATGGAGAGTTTGTGCAGCCATTTTTTCCGGCTTATACGGTCAATTGGAATAAGGTTCTTTGGCAGAGTTATATGTCGAAATACTCCTGGCGTCAGCCAAGCGCTTCGTGGGGATGGTTTATAAAAGATTCAATCGGGTATATAGCTGTATTAACCTGGAACAAAGACGGGATTTTATTACAGCAGTTTGACTCCACATTGGACAGTTTGCGAAATTGCAAGGGAATTATTTTCGATATCCGCATGAATGGCGGCGGTTATGGGCCCTTAGCCGGCAGCATCGGCGGCCGCTTCGTTCCCGAAAAATTCCAGTGCGGGTTTTATCAGATAAGGAGCGGGGATAAGCACGATGATTTAACTCCGATGGCGCCGATAGAATACCCTAAGCGAGGGGATTGGCAATTTACGAAGCCGGTTATTCTACTAATGGGAAGAGGGTGTTACAGTACTTCTGAGATTTTTGCCGCGGGTATGACAAAGCTCCCGAATTGCATTTCCATAGGCGATACAACCGGGGGAGGGCTAAGTAATAGTCGGCAATTTACTTTGAAAGATGGTACCATCTATTCCATTTCTGACCAACTGATTTATGATACGGACAAAAATATTGTGGAATCACAGGGTATCCCGCCACAGGTTATTGTGGAATGGAATTTAAACGAGGTTAATGCCGGAAAAGATCCCGTTCTTGATTACGCGTTGAATCTACTGAGAAGTAAATGAGATATGGTTCTCGACAAATTCAGGGGTGGTTTATTCTATGGTAACCGGGAAATATCAATTGAAAGCATTGTGCCAAGAGGCTTTAATGATTTATTATACACCTTCTTTGCGACAGGGTGCACTTTACACACTCCTGATGCACTTAACAATAAAAACCACCAGAGTAACAATTCCAAGGTTTAATTTTACGGTGTAACTAAAAAATGATTTTATTACTTATAGTTAACGACAGGATTACAGATATGAAAAAGATGAACCAAATGAGAGAAATTATAAATATCGTTCTTAATGAAAGGAGAAATAAAATGAAAAACCTATTCCACATAATAATGTTGACTGTTATCTGCTCAACAATAAGCATGGCTCAAAACCAGCACGCCACTGAAAACGGCACATATAGCGACACTATCTCTATCAATAATTTAGCGGCCGAGAATAACAGCGAGGCTATAGTGCCCTCATATAAGTTTTCGATAAGTACTACGTATCTGTCATTCGACAATTTTGGAAAAGAAGAAACTAATGTTCATATGTACGAATTTCATATTGGTTATAGAATTACCCCAAACGATAAAATAGGTATTAAGGTTGCTACCTGGAAACTGTTTGGGCCGATGGGAATACAGCTTTGGGATCCACTTTTTCTAAAAGAAAGCGAATGGTATCCTGGCAGGATCAGAGAAAGCGGCATAGGCATTACATATCAGCGGTTACTCTGGAAGAGCTTGTTCGCGCAGATTGAAATACTGCCGCTGTGGAAAACTTATCTAGATAAAAATAACACTAAGATTGATGACGGCTTTAAACTATATACATCATATCACATTGGTTATCATATTTCATTTTTTGAAAACAGGTTATTTATTGAGCCGCAAATACATTGCAATTACTGGCCGGTAAATTCCAGGGGACCGCAGGGTTTTGAAGAGAAGGAAAGAAAATGGAACAACTATTTTCTCTTTGAACCAAATTTATTTATTGGATTCAATTACTGATGATTTACAGCGCATGAACTTTCAAGCCTCTAAAAGCTTGTTCCCTGACACACAACAACCAAACTACGCTTCAGGAAGTTTATCGGCTGCTGTAATTATAATTCAACAATAAGGATATAAAATGAAAAAACTAATTCTTCTGATTGCTTTTATGCTCGCTGTAATGAACGTTGCAGCACAGCAAAATCCGCTTAATCAGGCAGAGTTGTTAAAAAAATTTCACGGTGTCTGGGAGTGCAGGCTGGGTACAAATACAGTGCTGAATTACCAATACGAAATTTTCGGATCAGGAATGGCGGGCATAATTGTGGTTACTGCCGGCGGGGAAGTGCAAGACTCTGTGATACAGTTATTCGGATATGATGCGCAAAAGGATGTTATAATGCTGGTGGAGCTGGTAAATACTTCCTCTAAGCTGGAAATAAAAACCCTCAGGTTTACTACCGACACAACCGGCGTTATCACTTCATCAGCCCCGGATGACACCTATATAAATATAGTGTTTGAGTTTTTGGGGCCGAAAGTTATGAAGCAGACCGCGGTTCTTGAAAACAAGTATGAAGTTAAAATGCTGTTTAACAAAAAGGAGACACTATGAAAATTTTAGTATTTCTTCTTATCGCCTCCCTGGTTTCTGCGCAGGATAATATATCTGATTTTATGAAAAATCAGCGCTTGTTTGTATCTTTTGCTGCTAACAATACCGAATGGGAGCAGAACAAGGATAATAAACAATGCCTTAAGTCTCCGGCCAAGGGCAATAATGAAGTCGCACTTAACAAATCGGACACCATATCCACCGCCGGTAATATGAAACATAACAATTTACGACACTCTGTCGGCAGTTCGCTTTTTATGCTGGGTAATTTCGCGCCGGGCGAACCGCCTTACTTTTTCCAACTTAGTTACTCATACATGTTGACCCCAAATGATATTGTGTATTTAGAAGCTATTACGTGGACGTACATGGAGCCATTGGGGACTTACGGATCATCTGAAAAAATTTATCCCGGGAAAGTACGCGCTTATGGCATCGGCACGGGGTATCAGCGGTTTATTGCGGGGGATTGGTTTATGGCGGTTTCAGCGACTTCCTTTTTACAGCAGTTCTTCAATGAGGAGGACAGTAAGATTCAGTCCGGGTTTCAGCTATATATGCAGTTAATAGCAGGGTACCGGCTTGCGTTTTATGAGGAGCGAATTTTTATTGAGCCGGCTTGTGCCCTAAAATACTGGCCCGTAAATACAAATTTCCCCGCCGCTTTTGCGGAAATTGAACAAGGCGCACCCAAACATATTTTTGAGCCTTCATTGAATTTCGGTTTCCGGTTCTGAAGGCGGATAAACAGAGCGGGTATTTTATTTCATAAAAATATATGGAACGGTTGAATTTAATTTGAAATCAGCTTGCCGCAGATTCAAAGCATAAGTAACGATTTGAATATTATAAATGAGAATAAATGAAAGCAATAATTTGTGATAAATACGGCACTCCCGAAATACTGAGAGTCGCGGAAATTGAAAAGCCTGTACCAAAAGAAGATGAAGTATTAATTAAGGTATATGCAACATCGGTAACCAATAGTGATATTTTTATAAGGAGCTCCAAAGTATCACTGAAATTACTGATACCATTTCGTATAATGATGGGCTTAAGGGGCCCGCGAAATCCTATAATCGGAGAGGTGTTTTCGGGAGAGATCGAATATGCCGGGAGCAGGACTAAAAGATTCAAGGCCGGCGACCGTGTATACGGATTGACCGGATTCTCACTTGGCGCTTATGCCGATTACCTGTGCCTTAAAGAAAGTGATTCAAAGCGGGGCTGTATTGCTCTTATGCCCCGCAACATTGATTATATTGGCGGTACTTATGCAGCATACGGCGGACTGCTCGCGCTCCAGTTTTTGGAGAAGGTAAAAATCGGCATACACAGCAAAGTTTTGATTTATGGCGCTTGCGGAACATCGGGCACATTTGCTGTTCAGTACGCGAAATATCTTGGCGCTCATGTAACCGCTGTCTGCGGGCCGGAAAATCTCGGATTTATTAAATCGCTCGGCGCTGATAGAGCCCTTGATTATACTCAAAGCAGCTCGGTTAAACTTCTGGATAAATATGATGTTGTGTTTGATACCGTTGGAATAGCAAAAACCTCCGCACTGAAAACAGCGGCGAAATCAGCTCTGATGCCTTCCGGAAAATATCTCTCAATAGATGATGCCGGCCTGTTATTGGAATCAGACAGATTAAATGAAATAAAAGATTTAATTGAATCAGGAGCCGTAAAGCCGGTGACAGACAGAGTTTATCCTTTTGAACAAATTGCTGAGGCGCATAAATATGTGGAAATGGGGCACAAGCGGGGTAATGTTGCTGTTGAGGTTAACAGCGCGATTTGGAATTAAATAAAAATCTGTAGTGCCGGCCGCGACGAGAAATAATATAAAATTAAAAATGTAGTGCAGGTCGCGACCTGCACTACAAAAAATTATATTATTTGAGGATAGAAAGTTTCTTTGTTGAAGTAAATCCGCCCGCGGTCATCTTATAGAGATAAACTCCGCTTGACAGGCCATCGGCGCATAGGGTTAATGAATGATTGCCCGCATCCATCCTCGAATTAACCAGGGTGCTGATTTCCTGTCCTGCCATATTATATAATTTTATGACGACATTCTCCTGAGATGGGAGTGAGAAAGAGATCTTTGTTTCCGGATTAAACGGATTAGGATAATTCTGCGCCAGTTCAAAACCTGAAACAGTTGTAATGTCAACTTCGCCTGCCAACACGTAAATTTTTGAACTTCCGTCAAAGTCAGTCTGTACCAGGCGATACTTATACACTCCAGCCAAAACATTTTTATCGGTAAAGGTGTATGATCGTTTCTCCGTTGAAGTTCCGCTGCCCGCAGCGAATCCGATGTTTTCCCATTCTCCTTCTTTTAACTCTTCATCCCCCAAGGGATTGACTCTTAGTTTTTCAATAATGAATCCTTTGTTGTTTGTCTCTGTCGCGGTTGACCAGGTGAGTGTAACATCGGATCCCGTAACTGATGAACTGAATGAAGAGAGTTCAACCGGAATAATGTTTGTAACGCTGATTACTTTATTTGAAGCAAAATTCCAGCTGTCGCCGTCACTGCCGCCGTTATCATTTACGCTGTTTCCGTTAGCATAGAGTGTAACGTTACCTGTTGTTGCCGGAGCGGTGTACTGAAAAGAAAAAGTAACGGTGTTGTTATCCGGACTTTTGGGGGCGGTGTGTGTAAGCTCTCCGCTCATTAACTGAAGTCCCGTGCCTGCCGTAAGTGTGCCGGATGAAGCCGCGATGTTGGTGCCTGCTTTAACAAGCGGCCCGCCGGTCACGGTTACGGTATAGTTGCCGGTTTCGCCAACCTGAAGTGATGCAGGCCCGTTAATGGTAACCGTCACTCCGGAGGCCATTCCTCCGTGACAGGTGCACCCCTGTCCGTTTTTAAGAGTGACACCGGTTATGCCTGATGAATAGGCGTGAAATACAAAACTCGCGAATACCGTGAAGAGTATTACGGCGATGTGCTGCTTTTTGGGCGATTTGTAGAAACTGAACATAGGTTCTCCTTATATATTATTTGGTTTATAGATGTAACACATTATTCTTCATACTTCAGCAAATAAGCGTTGCTGATGGCTTTGAAGGAAAACCTCTTTTCTCCGACCGTTCTGAAAACCAGGCCCTCGCGGTTTGCATTGGGGTTTAGAGCGGAGTTCCCGTTTGCCATTTGTAAAATCTCATCCACTGTTTCCGGTATTTTAACTGATTCCTGCGCGACCGGCACCGTGCTTAAGCCGAACTCTTTTATTATCGTTACGAAAGAATTGTAATCGTAATGCCTGAACTTGTCAATATCGAACACATCAAAAAAAGTAATCGCCTGCCCTCTTAATTTATATATGTTCTTTTGTATCCCCTCGCCGATCAGTTCCCCCTGAAGCGCCAGATTCTTTCCGTAACTCCTCAGTTTGTTTTCGAGATCAAGCTGCCTTACGATCTTCCAGTAAGTGTTTTCCTCATTTTCCATCAGTTCAAGGTTGCGGGAACATACGCCGAACACGCCGTCTCTGAGATAAATCGTAACTGACGTCCCGTCCATCTTCTCCGTGATATAAAAAAGCGAGTCCCTGTATTTGGGAAGTTCATCCACCAGGTTCTGAATACGTTCTTCGTCAGTCTTTGAGACAAACGAAGGAAAAGGCCCTTTTGCCTCGCCGGCTAACTGCGCCGGAATTGGCGGTTCATATTTTACTATTCCGAGTACATCCGAAACATCAGAACCGACTTCGTATTTCTCCGAATCTTTTCCCAAAACACCCGGCGGCAGAAGCAGCCCCTGACTTATCTGCCCGCGAAGTTTAATCGTTTTAAGCCTGAATCCCTCGGTGCCGTCCGACATCTTTCTGTACGACGATTTTCGGAGGAATTCATATTCCTCTTTTACCGGTAAAAAGGAATCAATCTCGCAGTAGATGCACAGGTCGCCGGGCTTGTACTCACCTTTTTTTGTGACCACCTGCCATCCGAGTACGATAGCCAGTTCAATTGCATCCGCGCCTTCTATCGGCTTTATTTCATTAATTCTTTGTATGGTTGCTAATTTTCTCATAGTGAAGCCTTTGCAAAAATTGCTTAATAATTCTTTATTAAATTAATCAAAGACCTGCATTTACCATCGGGGAAAACACACAAATTATCCCGGGTATTGAAGAGATTACAGTAACAGGAATCAATATAACAAAAAATATTAATTCCAAAAGTGAGATAAAATTATTTTGCGGGCGAAGGGGTGAGAGGTGGTTTTAACTTCTAACTCATAACTTTTAACTACATAATCACGCTTCCCCCGATACAAATATCATCTTCATAAAAGACCGCGAACTGCCCGGCGGCTATTCCTTTTTCGGGCTGGTCTATTGTCACTCTCCCCGTTTCTCCTTGGAGATTAAGCCGGCAGTTGTAGGATTTCGCGCCGTGGCGTATCTTGACCCTCAGCCTGTCATTAAGGGGAGGGGTTCCGGTGATCCAGTTGAATTTTGTAACCAAAAACTCAGTCCGTTCCTTTTCACTTATCATGTCTTTATTTGAAATATAGATAATGTTGTTGGCGGTATCCTTCTGAACCACATACCAGGGCCCGCCGCTAAGGCCAAGCCCGGAACGCTGGCCGATGGTATAAAAGTAGAAACCGTTATGTTCCCCCATTTTCTTTCCGGTATCTGTATTTATGATATCCCCCTTCAGTTCGCCGAGGTGCTGCTTTATAAAATCGCGGAAACTGATGCGGCCGAGGAAGCAGATCCCCTGGCTGTCTTTCCGTTTTTTATTCGCGAGATCGTATCTGTCAGCGATGGAGCGTATCTGCGCTTTATCATATTCGCCGATCGGGAAAAGGAGGTTGGATAGCTGCTGCTGTGTAACGTAAGCGAGAAAATAGGTCTGGTCTTTTACTGGGTCAGGAGAAACGCCAAGTTTATAAATGCCGTTATCATTAATGACCCGCGCGTAGTGGCCCGATGCAATTTTATCATACTTATCCCCGATTCTCTTGCTGAACTCCCCGAACTTTATCAGCCGGTTGCAGAACATATCGGGATTAGGAGTCCTTCCTTCCTTAATTTCTGCGATGGTATAACTTACCACGCTGGCCCAGTACTCATCCTGCATAGGGAGGGTAACCAGTTCAACCCCGGCCTGCTCACAAACGCGGGAGGCAAATTCAACATCCTCTTCCCAGGGGCAGTCGCCGAGGAAAGAGAAATCATCCTGCAGCCAAATCTTAAGGTAATAAGCGGTAACATCATAGCCCTGCTCAAGCAGCAGCCTGAGCGCCACGGAACTATCAACACCGCCGGAAATAAGTAATGCAACTTTCATAAATTCAGGGGATAAGATACGGAAGGGAGGGGGTATGGTTCAAGGCTCAAAAAATATTACCCCGTGTCACAGGAATTTTGTTTAATTTTGGTTTGTTGCTATAAATGTGTTACTAATTATTTAATAC